>JBDHEI010000011.1:0-77244 GCA_039591075.1 Gemmatimonadota bacterium | reverse complement strand
CCGGTTGCCGAGCGCCACCGCCCGCCCGTCCACCGTCCCTGTGACACCCCGGCCAGTGAGCGACTGGAAGCCCGTCGCCTGAGTGATACCGACCCTTCGCTCCTCAGCTCCCTGGACTATCGCGGCGGCCAGCGGATGCTCGCTGCCGCGCTCGAGACTCGCGGCCAGACGCAGGACCTCCTGTTCTCCGAGGCTGCCCGCCGGTTCGACCATGACGAGTTTGGGCTTTCCCAGCGTGAGGGTGCCCGTCTTGTCGACGACCAGGGTATCTACCTTGCGCAGTACCTCGATCGCCTCGGCGTTCTTGAACAGCACACCGAGCGTGGCGCCTTTGCCGGTCGCCACCATGATCGACATCGGGGTGGCGAGACCGAGTGCGCACGGGCACGCAATGATGAGCACTGCGACGGCGTTGATCAGCGCGTACGCCATCGCCGGTTCCGGACCGAACACGGCCCACACCACGAACGTCCCGACCGCCACCAAGACCACCGCCGGTACGAAGAACGATGCGACGACGTCTGCCAGCTTCTGGATCGGAGCCCGGCTCCGCTGTGCCTCGGCCACCATGCGGACGATCTGCGCCAGGAGCGTCTCGGCGCCGACCCGCTCCGCCTCCATGACAAGTGAGCCCGTCCCATTGACGGTCGCACCAATCACCCGATCTCCCGGTGCCTTCTCGACGGGAATCGGTTCACCCGAGATCATCGACTCGTCCACGGCGCTCGTCCCCTCGACAACGCTGCCGTCCACGGGAACCTTCTCGCCCGGGCGCACCCGCAACCGATCGCCCGGCTGCACCTGATCGAGGGGCACGTCCTCTTCCGTCCCGTCCGCCTTGAGCCGCCGGGCGGTCTTCGGCGCGAGGCCGAGCAACGCTTTGATCGCGGCGCTCGTCCGGCTGCGGGCCTTGAGCTCCAACACCTGCCCCAGCAGCACCAGGGTCACGATCACCGCCGCCGCCTCGAAGTAGACGCCGACCTTGCCAGACTCGCTCCGGAACGATGCCGGGAACAGATCGGGAAACAGGTGCGCAAACACACTGTAGACGTACGCGACGCCGACCCCCAGACCGATCAGGGTGAACATGTTGAGATTCCAGGTGACGACCGATCGCCAACCCCGCACGAAGAACGGCCAACCGCCCCACAGCACTACGGGCGTCGCCAAGGCCAATTCGAGCCAGGGCCACAAGCCTGGACCGCCGACGCGCGACAGCGGATCCCCTGGCAGATAGTGCCCCATGGCAATGAGTAGGACGGGTACGCTGAGCGCCGCACTGACCCAGAAGCGCCGGCTCATGTCTTTCAGCTCGACGTTCTCTTCTTCCTCCAGCGTGATGGTCCGCGGCTCGAGCGCCATGCCGCAGATCGGACACGATCCCGGTTCCTCCTGCACGATCTCGGGGTGCATCGGACAGGTGTACTCGGTGCGTGTCGCAGGTGCCGCAACCATCTCGGGCTCCAGCGCCATCCCGCACTTGTGACACGTTCCGGGACCCTCCTGGCGAACATCCGGATCCATGGGACACGTGTACATCACGCCCGCCACCCGTGGCGGCGCTCCCTTGAGGTATTGCTCCGGATTCTCACGGAATTGCTCGAGACAGCGCTCGCTGCAGAAGACGTACGTCGTGCCTCCGTGCGTCGCGTGTAAGTCACCCCCCACCGAGACGGTCATGCCGCAGACGGGATCCTTGTTTGAGGCAGGGTGGTCGCCTCCGGTAGGGCCCGGGTGCGTGTGATGTCCGTGTGACGGGGGCATCCTGCGATCTCCTTCTTGGGCGCTCATCGTTCAGGTGGCCGGTGGCCGGGCCCAGAGGCGCCACAGTGTGTTGTGAATGGCAGTGAAGACCGCACCAGCATACACCCCATAGAGAACCGACTCCACCAGGCCAACAAAGAAGCCGGGAATGGAGAGCCAGCGGAATCCCGGCAGCACCGCCTCCAGCCACTCCGTCATGTGTAGCGTCTGCGGCACCACGAGCCCATAGAGCACACACAGCACGAACGTCACCGCCGCAAAGAGCGCCAGGGACCAGGTGACGACCTTACCGTTGAGCATCTCCCCTCCTCTGATGCATCGTGGCGCCGCCGTGCGCGTGACCGTCGGACGACGGCCCGCAACAGCTCCACCGCCAGTTCCCCCGAATCCAATCCATCTCGCCCTCCTGCGTCCGAGGTGCGTTTCGCGCCTGTGACACCGCAACGCCCGTTCCCCTCGGGGCACAAACGCCAAATGATGGGATCGAAACAGCTTACGAGGTTCTGCGGCGGATTCGCGGGAGCCAGTCACTGGGCTGCACCACGCAGCGGCCGGGGCATCTCACCCATCGCCACCGAACCAGTGTGGTGGGGTCACACCTCAGTCCCAGTCGAGGGCCCCCCGCATCCAGGCGTAGCATAGGCCGACACAGAGGACGAGGAGGAAAACCAGCATCTCGAGCAAGCCGAGCAAGCCGAGGCGCCGGAACGCGACCGCCCAGGGTATCATGAAGACCATCTCGACGTCGAACACGACGAACAACAGCGCGATGAGATAGAACTTCACGCTGAATCTGCCCCGGGTGCCGCCCAGCGATGGGATTCCCGACTCGTACGGCGCGGCCTTGACCTCGGTGGGACGACGCGGCCCGATCATATGGGACATCACGATCATCATGGCAGCGGTCAGGACGACGAGGCCAATCAACATCAGCAGGGGGACGTACTCGCGAAGCATGGCTCGACCTGGGCTAGGAGGGCTGGAACACTGCAGCTGCAACGCTCACCGTCCGGGAGCCAGATCGCGCATAGGTGGCCCCCGGAATGGCTACACGAGGATCTCCCGCAACGTCTGATCAACCACGTCCGCCGCGCTTTGGCTGCGGTGGGTGTGGCCCCACGTTGTGTTCAACACGTCCCGGAATGCGTGCGCCAGAGCCCGAAGCTCCGTCTCAATATCCGGCCGGCTCAAACCAGACGCCCCCCATCGGTAGAACTCCCGCCAGAGGAGTTGTTCGACCACGAGGCTACGGATCGGACTGGTGGGGGCCAGCGCGAGGACAAAGAGGGCGCGGATGAGCTGCGTCGAATGCTCGCGCGGATAGGCCCGCCGTCCCAACCGTCTCCGCCATTCGTTTCGCACCAAGATGTCGAATTCCGCCCAGGGACGCCCTCGCCACTTCGCTGCCTCTCACCACCACCTCCAGTGTGGGCGCCGGGGCAACTGCACCGATCCCCGGGGCATTTCCCCCGCACACCGAACCTTGCGACAGCCGCAGTCCTGCGGCACAGCTGGGAATCCGCTACGGCTTGTCGGTTGCGTCGAAACCCCTGCGTCGGCCGATCCCTCCGCGCGCTGGGGCGCGGAGAAGCCGAATGACGATTCGAAGCGAAGGACGAAACCATGATCACTCCGCGGTGGGATCTCCTGCGAATGCCGATCCTGGCGGCGACGCTCATCGGCGCGGCTGCTTGCAGCGGTGAGGAGGGGGCTTCGCCCGTGTCGCTCGCTCCCGTTTCGGCTCTGCCAGCGTTCGCGCGTGGGGCGCCGACCGTCGTGCAGGAGGCGTACCGCTTCGCCGTCGCCAATCCGGAGGTCCTCGACCGCATTCCCTGCTACTGTGGCTGCGGCGCGATGGAACACACCAGCAACCTGGCCTGCTACGTCAAGGAGTTCCGCGAGGACGGGAGCGTGGTCTACGACGACCACGCCTTCGGCTGAGGGATCTGCGTCGACATCACGCGTGACGTGATGCGGATGATGCGGGATGGCAAGGAACCCAACGAGATCCTGACGCGCATCCATGCGGAGTACAGCCGGTACGGACCGGGAACGAGCAAGATTCAACTCCGCGGTGGGGTCCTGACCCCGCCCAATCACTGAGCGACGATGCGGATCTCCGTGTGGAGTCTCGGCCTGGGAGTGGCAGGTCTGGCCGCCTGGCTCATTCCCATGCCGCGACCTGCTCCCACGGGGGGCGAACGGCACTTCACGGTCGAAGCCAGCGCGGACGCGTTCCGTCCGGCCCGTATCCGGGTCGCCAGAGGCGACCGGGTCACGATCGATCTCGTCGCCACGGACGTGGTCCACGGCCTGCACGTGGACGGATACGGCGTCGCGGTGACGGCGGAACCCGGGCGCCCCGGCCGCCTTTCGTTCGTTGCCGATCGCGAGGGCACGTTTCGACTCCGGTGTTCCGTCACCTGTGGCCCTCTACACCCCTTCATCGTCGGCACGCTCACGGTGGGTGAAGGCCGGCTGGTCCAAGGAGCGCTGGCACTCCTGCTATTCGCGGCAAGCGGGGCCGTGTGGGCAGTGCGCCGGTGAGGGGCACGGATTTGACCGCGCTCTCCCCCGTGCGCCGTCTGCTGGCGAGCCGGTGGCCACAGCTCATCACGGTTTCCGTTCTGCTCGGTGGATATCTCCTCGCGATTGCGACGGGACTCCTCGGCTCCCCCGTCGGCAGCCGAAACTTCGGGATCGTGGCCGTGTGGATCGGGTGGTGGACCGTGCTCATCCTGCTCGCCGTGCCGCTCTTCGGGCGCGCCTGGTGTAGCGTCTGCCCGATTCCCGCTCCCGGCGACTGGCTCCAGCGCGGCGGCGTGTTGCGTCCCACCGATCACGGGGTCGGCCTCGGCCGGCGCTGGCCGGCCCGCCTGCGGAACATGTGGCCGCAAAATCTGGCGTTCGCCGGCCTGGCGGTGTCCAGCACGGTCGTGCTCACACAGCCACGCGTCACCGCCCTCGTCCTGCTCGCGCTCCTGCTGGTTGCCGTGGGCCTCGCCCTGGTCTACGAGCGCCGCACCTTCTGCCGGTATCTCTGCCCCGTCGGCGGATTCGTCGGACTCTACTCCCAGCTGGCACCCGTCGAGTTGCGCGTGCGGGACAAGACGGTCTGCGCTAGCCACTCGCCGAAGACCTGCTATGTCGGCTGCGCTGCCGGCGCGGGCTGCCCGTGGCTGGTGTATCCGGGCGCACTGACGAGGAACACCTACTGCGGCCTGTGTCTCGAGTGCTTGCGGACGTGCCCGTACGACAACGTGGCGGTGAACATCCGCCCCTTCGGCACCGATCTCGACAACCCACGCGGACGCGGTCTGGACGAGGCATTCAAGGCGTTGATCATGTTGGGGAGCGCTGTGGCCTACACGGCCGTGCTCCTCGGCCCCTGGGGACCGCTGAAATCAGCCGCGTATGCCGTCGCCACGCCCGCGTGGCTCCTCTACGCAGCCGCGTTCCTCTTCTTTCTGTTCGTCGCCGTGCCCGGCAGCTACGGACTCGCCGTCATGATCAGCCGGCGGTGGGGCACCTCACCCGCCCGCCCAAGGACGCTGTTCGTGCGGTTCTCCGCGGCCTTGATCCCGCTCGGCCTCGCGGCCTGGATCGCCTTCACCTTGGGCTTCGCGTTGGCAAACATCTCCTACCTCTGGCCCGCGCTCTCCGACCCGCTCGGCAGAGGGTGGGATCTGTTCGGTACTGCGAATGCGTCGTGGCGACCGCTCCTCGGCACCGTGACACCGGCCCTCCAGACCGTGACGCTCGCCGGAGGGTCGTGGTGGGCCAGCGCGACCGCCGTCCGGATCGCCCGGGCCGAGCCGGCGGCCCGACCCGCACGACTGGCCACGCCGATCATCGGCTACATGGTCGCGCTGGCCGTCGGACTCCTCATCCTGCTCGCGGGGTAATCGGTGAAACCCGAGACCGTCGCCCGCATCCTGGTCGTCGCGTTGGCAGTCCTTCCCTCTGCCGCCATCGTGACCCTGCGCCTGGTGCCTGCAGGCGGTCCCGGTTCAACCACGCTAGAAGTGCACGCCAGCATGCCTGACGCGGGTGGCTGGCAGCCGCAGGTGCTGACGGTGCAGGCGGGGCAGCCGGTGCGCTTCAGGCTCACCTCGAACGACGTGGTGCACGGATTCGCGATCGGTCGAACGAGCGGGCCGGGCGTCGACATCCTGCCGGGTCGCATGACCGACACGACGATCACTTTCTCGCGACCGGGGAGCTACGTGTTCTACTGCACGCGGTGGTGCGGGCCGGATCACTGGCGGATGCGCGGCACTATCGAGGTACGCGATTCCAGCGGCGACATTCCGTTGGAAGCGGCACCGCCGTCCCCCTTCTTTGCTCGACTGGGCATTGACCTGGACGCACCGCACCGTGCAACGGTCACACCCAACCACCCACCGTGGGCGGACCGCGCGGAATCGTGGGTCGACTCGGTCCCGGCCCAATTTCGGACCCTGGACTTCTATCGCGGCCACGGCCCCAGCGAGGCGTGGGCCGCCCTCCGGGGGACAGCCGCTCTAGGCCAACTGCGAGACGGTGAGGTGTGGAACCTCGTGGCACGGCTGTGGCGGGACGCCACCGACCCGGCCCGGCTGGCGGAGGGCCGGCGGCTGTACGCCGCCAACTGCGCCGCCTGTCACGGCGTCTTCGGCCGGGGGGACGGCGTCATGGCGCGCGCGCTCCTGCGTGATTCGATAGTGGCGCCCAAGCATGGGCCACGTTCGCCCGCGGACTTCACGGACCCCGAGTCCATGCTGGGCGCGAGTCCCGCGCTGCTGCACGGCAAGATCCAGCGGGGCGGAATGGGAACGGGCATGCCGAACTGGGGACCGATCCTCACGGACGAGCAGGCGTGGATGCTGGTGGAATACCTCTGGACGTTTCAGTTCCCCTCGGCTCTGCCCCGCGGGGCGGGGACCCGACACGGGCGGCACATCACGACCCGCCCCTCAACTCGTATTTCTCCAGCCGGTACCGCAGCGTATCGCGGGTGAGGCCCAGCAGACCCGCCGCGCGAGTCTTATTCCCCTGCGCCTGCTCCAGCGCCTGCTTCAAGAGATCCTTCTCCAGCTCCTCGAGGTCGACGCCTCCCGCCGGCAGCATGAACCCGGGGCCCAGATCCGCTGCGCGACTCCCGAGCAGCAGCTCGTCGGGCAGGTGCTCGGGAAGGATCTCCGACCCTTCCTCCAGAATCACGGCTCGCTCGATCACGTTCCGGAGTTCCCGCACGTTCCCGGGCCAGGCATACCGCTCCAGCATGCGCAGGGCCTCCCGCGAAATGCTGCGGGCCGGGCGTCGAAGCTGGCTCGTCATGCGTTCAAGGAAGAACTTCGCGAGCGGCTCGATGTCCTCCGAGCGCTCCCGCAACGGGGGGATCGTGACGGGCACGACGTTCAATCGGTAGAACAAATCAAGACGGAACGAGCCGGCCCGCACCGCGGCGTCGAGATCGCGATTGGTCGAGGCGACGATGCGGACGTCGACGTTGATGTTCCGAACGCCGCCGACGCGCTTGAAGATCCTCGTCTCGATGAATCGCAGCAGTTTGGCCTGCGCGCCGGGTGGAAGGTCTCCGATTTCGTCCAGCAGCACCGTTCCTCGATCGGCTAGCTCGAGCAGCCCCTGTTTGCGCTCGCGGGCGTCGGTGAACGCTCCCTTCTCGTGCCCGAACAGCTCGGACTCCAGCAAGGTCTCCGGCAACGCGGTGCAGTTGATCTCGAGAAACGGATACTCGGCACGCGCACTGCGTGCGTGAACCGCTCTAGCCACGACTTCCTTCCCGACCCCGCTCTCTCCGCGAATGAGTACCGTCGTGCCTTCACTGGCCGCGACCTTCTCCACGAGATCCACGATCCGCTGCATCGCGTCGGACCGCCCCACGATCTCAACCCCAGCGAACTGCCACCCCGCTTGCCGCCGGAGCCCCGAGACCGTCCGCCTGAGCGACCGCGCTTCGAGCGCCTTCTCCAGCATGATCCGCAGATCGTCCAGCTTGGGCGGCTTCTCGAGAAAGTGGAACGCGCCCAGCTTGACGGCCTCGACGGCCGTGCTGATGTCGCCATGCGCCGTGAGGATGATCGCCACGAGCTGGTCGTCGGTCTCGAGGAACTCCTTCAGTAGATCCATGCCGTTTCCGTCGGGCAGTCGGAGATCGAGCAACGCGGCATCCGGCGGGGTCCGCTGAAACAGGTCGCGCGCGGCGGCGGCGCTCTCAGCCAGCATCACCTGATACCCAGCGTCACCGAGATGCGCTTCCAGCCATACGCGGATGAGCTTCTCGTCATCGACGACCAGTACGACCGGCTTTGTCATTATGGCTCCTCTTCCGCCGCCTGCGGCAGCACGACCACGAAGATCGCGCCACCCTCAGGCGCGGCACGCAGGTCCAGCCGCCCGCCGTGACGTTCCACGATCTGTCGCGAGATCGGCAGCCCAAGACCGGTACCCTGATGTTTGGTGGTGAAGAACGGACGAAAGATGTCCGCCTGGATCTCGGCCGGAACACCGGCACCCGCATCCCGAATGCCCATCTGCACCTCGGGGGGTCGATGGACGACCGACACCGCGAGCGTGTCCGCGGAGCGCGAGGCGTCGATCCCGTTGAGCATCAGGTTCACCAGCACCTGCACCATCAACTCCGGATCGACCCGGACAGACAGACCGGGCGGAACCAGCTCGAGCGCGACGTGCACTCCTGCACGCTTCGCGTGGGGCTCCACGATCCGCGCCGCGCGCTCCACCAGCCCGTTGGGGTCGACGACCACCCGTTTGAGCTGGGGCGGACGCGCGTACCTGAGGAGCTGGGTGGTCGTCGTCTCGATCCGCTTGAGCTGATCCTGCGCTTCCTCCAGGAGAGAGACGGCCGGGCTACCGGCCGCGAGGTGTCGCACTGCCAATTCGAGCGCCCCAAGCACGCCCGTGAGCGGATTGCGGACCTCGTGGGCGATGCCACTGGCCATTTCGCCCACCGTCGCGAGCTGCTGCGCGCGTTCCATGTCTTGTTGGTGCAACTGCTCGATCTCTGTCCGGGAGCGCTCGAGGTCCGCCGCCATCTGCCGAAAGGCGTCCACCAGCTGCTGCACCTCCACGGCCCCCGATCGCGGCAGCGGTCCCGGCGGATCACCCCGCCCGAACCGGCGCGCCGCACTCGCCAGCTCCCGGAGCGGCGTGCTCACCGAGCGAGTGGCGAGGACCGCGGTGATCCCGATTAGCACCACCAGGGCCGATGCCGCCACCAGCGCAGCGTTGCGGAACGACGCCAGCGGTGCCAGGGCCGCGTGCAGGGGGAGCGCGGCAGTGAAGTGCCACGGCGTCCCCACGATCTCCGATGCGGCCACGAGCGACTCCTCCTCACCGATCCGACGTCGCCGCACGGTGGTGTCAGCGAGGCTTCCAGTGCCACTCGCCCCGCTCAGGATCTTCCGCAAATCGGGTCCGGCGTGCTCGTGCGTGACCAGGATCAACCTGCCGTCCCCATGGAGCACGGCCGATTCCACATCCCCCAGAAGGTGGGCCGGGATGGCGAACAACCGGCCGAAGTCCTCCGCGCGCACATGGCCTTCGAGCCACACCTCACTTGTGGAGGTCAGGGGTGCGGCCAGGAGGTACGCCAAGGCCCGCTCGCCCTCCCAGTGCACCACGACCCGGCGATCCGTCCAATCCGCGGCCGGCGCTTCGGACGGCCAGTGGGGAGCGACGTTGCGCAAGGCCACGCTCGCGAGGATCGCCCCGTCACGCCGCACCAGCCGCAGACCGTCGAACACGCCACCCTCGGGCAGGCTCTGTTGCAGTCGATCGGCCACCATGGCGGCGGAGAGATCGGTGTCCGGAAGGGGTCCGACGTGGCCGGTGATCGTACGGAGAATGAGCTGTTCTCGCGTGAGTTCCGTTGCGATATGGACGGCCTGCTGGCGCGTCAGCTCCCGCAACGCGCTCTGTGCCTGACGCATGATTACACTGCGGCTCACGGTGTAGCCGATCGCGATCGCCGCGGCGAGTGGAATGGCACCGAACGCGACGAGCAGCAGCATGACTCTCGTGCCGAGTGGGAGGCGGGATCGAGCCCCCGCTGCCACGCGGCTAGCGGACCCCAACCGAGTGAAATCCCCCGATCCTCGGGGCATCGACCCCGGCCGCGTGCGATTCGAGAATCGGTCTGAGATGGCGTAACTCCTTGCGCCACTGACGAGTCGGCTTTCATCGACCGTGGCTCCCAAGTTGCCTGTCCTAGAGGTCAGGGTGCAAGGCCCGGTCCCGTCCGCGGGGCGATTCACGTTGTCTGGAGGCTGCCATGAGATTGCCGCACGGGGAGTCACCCAACAAACGTGCAGGAGCGGTGCAGGTCGTCCGCGTCGTGTTCCGGGTGTCCGATCTCCCGTGCGCGGCGGCCGCAGCGACTTTGGCCAAGCGCGTCCGTGAGCTACCGGGGGTGGTAGATGTGACCGTCAATCCGGTCACGGAGCGAGTCGTCCTCACGTTCGACCCGTGGGCGACCACCGCCGTCGAGATCCTGCAGGCGATCGAGGCCCGAGGCTATGCCGTTGAGCGCCCGCCCGCCCCGTGGTATGCCGCCAATCCCTAGCGTTAGGTGAGTGGGAGGGTTCCAAGCTTCCCCACACGGATAGCGGGCGGGGCATTTCCCTCACCAAGTGCGTGGGGCCACGCGAATTCGCGCAGTCGCGCGCCGCGGCGGAACACTGCAACTCCAGGTCTTTCAACACGTTAGCCACCGTGCCACCGAGCGGCCCGAAGTCTGCCCAACAGAGCCGCGGATGGTAGGCGAGGAGAGATGGGTGTGGGCAGGGCTGGCGGGCCGTGTCGCATGGCCGAATCCGAGGAACAGCGACGCGACCCGAGGTTCTGCCCACATCGCCTAGATTACCGAGACCACCGACGACCTACCGACGACGTTGGATAACCAAGAGACTCGGCCTGACATGAAGAACACAGAGATCGGCATCCTGGACGAGCGGAGAGGACCGATGGCGCCCGGGCACCTAACCTGGCAGGTGACGGGTGCGCTGATCGTCGCACTCCTTGGCGGTACGAATCCCGGAGCGGCACAGCAGGTGTCGTCCGACACGCTGCAGTTGGCCGACGCCGTGGCCCTGGTTCGTGACGCCAACCCGATGCTGCGCGCCGCGCGGCTCAGGGCCGATGCCGCCGCCGAACGCGTGCCGCAGGCGGGCGCCCTGCCTGATCCCCAGCTGTCGTTCAGTCTCATGAATCGCCCGGTCGGCGGATTCGGGACCAGTGAGCCGATGACGATGAACTCGGTACAGCTCACGCAGCGCTTCCCATGGCCGGGGCAACTCGGATTCAAGCAAGAGCGGGCACGCCATCTGGCCACTGCCGAAGCGCTCGACGCCGAAGAGATTGAGCGGAGCTTGGTGGCGCGCGTGACGGGCATCTACAACCGCCTCGCCTTCATGGACCGGGCGCTGGACGTAATGCGGGACACCCGGGAGCTGCTGCGGAACTTCCTCGACGTCTCCACGACGATGTACACCGTGGGCAGCGGTCTCCAGCAGGACGTCCTCCAGGCCCAAATCACGGTGGCGCGAATGACCGAGGACATCACGGTGATGGAGCAGGACCGGGTGGCCATGGGAGCGCGGCTCAATGCGCTTCTTGGGCGGGAGGCGACGACCGCGATCCCGGCGTTGGAGTTGCCGGCTCCCGGCGATGCGCTCCCGTCCGTCGACTCCCTCATGACGCTGGCAGTACAGTCGCGGCCCGCCCTCCACGCTGCCCGCGCCCGAGTCGAAGCCGCTGAGGCCGGCTATCGGCAGGCGCGCCGCGAACTCTACCCCGAGTTCATGGTGACCGTCGGCTACGGGCAGCGTCCGCAGTTCGACGACATGGCCACACTCATGGTTGGAGTGAGCATTCCGCTGTGGGCTGGCGCGCGGCAGCTCCCGATGCGCCGCGAGATGGCGGCGATGCGAACCATGGAGGAGGCGATGGAGCAGGACCTCTACAACGAGACGTTCGCGGAGGTCACGGAGCTACGGGCAGACGCCGAGCGGGCTCGGAACCTGGCAGACCTGTACGCCAACAGTGTGCTGCCACAGGCGCGGGCCGCAGTCGAGTCGGCGCTTTCTGCATACCGAGTTGGGCGCGTCGATTACATGACACTGGTGGAGAACGAGATGACCGTCAACCGATACGAGATCGAGTCCGTCAGGCTGGCAGCCGAGTATCACAGCGCTGTTGCCGCCCTCGAGGCGCTGGTGGCCGGGGACCTGGGAGGTACGCAATGACACGGATCTCCGTGGTGGTGGTGGTGGTGGTGGTGGTGGTGGTGGCCGCCGCCGTGCTGACAATTGGCTGTGGCGGGGAGGAGCAGGAATCCCCCATGGCCAGCATGTCCGCTGAGGAGCACGCCAAGATGCAGGCAGGTGGGACCCAGGGAGCGATGGACAGCACAGGTGCGGCATTACGCCAGCCCGTCCACCTCACGGCCGACCAGGAACGAACCATCGGCGTGCGGTACACGACAGTTCAGAGGCAGACGCTTGACCGCACGATACGCACCGTGGGGCGGATCGAGCCGGCCGAGCCCAAGATCGCGGACATCACCCTGAAGATCGACGGTTTCGTGGAGGAGTTGTTCGTCGACTACACCGGTGAATCGGTGCGGCGGGGCCAGCCGCTGTTGACCATCTACAGCCCGATGCTCGTCGCCGCACAGGAGGAGCTGTTGACGGCGGTGCGCATGGCCAATCGCATCAACCCCGGGGCTGGCGAGGCGTGGCGCAGCGCCCAGTCGATGCTCGAGGCAGCTCGGCGGCGACTCGCGTATTGGGACATTACCGATGAGCAGATCCGACGGATCGAAGAGACCGGACTCGTCACCAAGACGCTGACGCTCGCAGCACCGTTCACGGGCATCGTGCTGGAGAAGGACGTCGTGGAAGGTCAGCGAGTTATGGAGGGGATGCGGCTGTACCGACTCGCCGACCTGCGTGAACTGTGGGTGGAAGGAGACGTGTTCGAGCAGGATCTCCGGTTCGTGCGCGTCGGCGCGTCGGCGCGGATCGAGGTCGAGGCCTACCCGGGAGAGCAGCTCACTGGTCGCGTGAGCTTCGTGTACCCGACAGTCGAGCCGCAGAGTCGTACGAACCGTGTCCGAGTGACCGTGCTCAACCGCGATCTCCGGCTGAAGCCGGGCATGTTCGCGACGATGTATTTCGATGCTCGGATCGGTCGCGACGTGTTGGCCATTCCCATGGAAGCCGTCGTCGCCACGGGGACCCGAAACGTCGTGTTCATACGCGAGGGGGGGGGGGGGGGGGGGGGGGGGGGGGGGGGGGGGGGGGGGGGGGACTTCTTGGTCGACGCGGAGTCTCGGCTCGCGAGCACCGGCGGGGCCATGGCGGGGATGCAGCACGGCAGCCAGAGCCCAGCCACCGAGCCGGACTCGGGCACCCAGGAGCATCGCCATGATTAACGCGGTCATCGCGTGGTCGCTCCGCAACCGCGGCCTCGTGCTCCTGGCCACCGCGGGCCTGATCGGTGCTGGTGTGTGGGCCATGCGGACCACTCCGCTGGACGCCATCCCCGATCTCTCGGACGTCCAGGTGATCGTGCAGACAGACTTCAGCGAGCAAGCTCCGGAGATCGTCGAAGACCAGATCACGTACCCGATTGCGTCGGAGATGCTCAAGGTGCCTGGGGCGCGGGTGGTGCGGGCATTCTCGTTCTTCGGCCTGAGCCTTGTGTACGTGATCTTCGAGGACGGCACCGACATCTACTGGGCGCGTTCCCGGGTGCTCGAGTACCTGAACGGCATCCGCCAGCAGCTGCCCCCGGGGGTCGAGCCCACGCTGGGGCCCGATGCCACCGGAGTAGGCTGGGTCTTCGAGTACGTGTTGGAGTCGGACAGCCTGGACCTGGCAGAGCTTCGCACGCTCCAGGACTGGTACATCCGGTATCAGCTCACCTCCGTGCCGGGTGTCTCAGAGGTGGCGAGCGTCGGCGGGTTCGTCAGGCAATACCAGGTCGAGGTAAACCCCGAGCGGTTACGGGCGTTCGACATCCCGGTCATGCGAGTCGTCAGCGCGATCGCAGCCCACAACGTCGACATCGGCGCGCGTGTGCTCGAGATGAGCGGTCGCGAGTACATGATCCGCGGCCTGGGCTATCTCAAGGGCATTCCGGACATCGAGAACGTCACCGTCGGCGCCACCATGGATGGGACACCCATCCGGGTCGCGGACGTCGCGAACGTGCAGATCGGACCCGCGCCGCGGCGCGGCGCCGCCGACTGGAACGGGCGCGGCGAGGCGGTCGCGGGCATCGTCGTGATGCGATTCGGCTCCGACGCACTCAAGACCATCGAGGCGGTCAAGGAGCGCATCGTCACCATCCAGCAGGGCTTGCCGGCTGGGGTGCACATTCGAACGGCCTACGACCGCAGCGACCTCATCCACCGGGCCATCGACAACCTTCGGGACAAGCTGATCGAGGAATCGCTCATCATTGCGGCGGTCGCCGTGCTGTTCCTGCTGCACGCGCGATCGGCGCTCGTGGCGATCATTACCCTGCCCTTGGGTATCCTGATCTCGTTCATCGTGATGCGCATGATCGGGGTGAACGCCAACATCATGAGCCTGGGCGGAATCGCGATTGCCCTCGGGGCGATGGTGGATGCCGCGATCGTGATGATCGAGAACATGCACAAGCACCTCGAACGAGCGGCCGGCGAGGGACGGTCGCAGTGGGAGATCGTACTGGAGAGCGCGAAGCAGGTTGGCCCACCGCTCTTCTTCTCCCTCCTTATCATCACGTTCAGCTTCCTACCGGTCTTCTCACTGGAGCAGCAGGAGGGACGGCTGTTCAAGCCGCTGGCGTTCACGAAGACGTTCGCCATGGCCGGTTCCGCCTTTCTTTCGATCACGCTCGTCCCGGTTCTCATGGGGTACCTGATCAAGGGGAAGATCCGACCCGAAGGTCGAAATCCGCTGAACCGAGCGCTCCGCTGGGTCTACCGCCCCATCATCGCGTTCGCGGTTCGCCGGCCGTGGGTCGTGGTGGCGGGGGCGGTCGTGGTTCTCGCTGCCACAGCGCTTCCGTGGCAGCGTCTGGGCAGCGAGTTCATGCCAGAGCTGCACGAAGGATCGGTTCTGTTCATGCCCACCACGGTGCCGGGCGTGTCGATCGCGCAGGCGCGGGAGATGATGCGATGGCAGGACAGCGTCCTCGCGTCCTTTCCCGAAGTGGAGACCGTACTCGGCAAGGCGGGTCGCGCCACGACGGCCACAGACCCGGCACCGCTGGACATGTTCGAGACGACGATCACGCTCAGACCCGAAGAGCAGTGGCGCAAGGGGATGAGTTACAATCGGCTCATTGCTGAGATGGACCGCGCCGTACAGATGCCAGGAGTGACAAACGCCTGGACCATGCCGATCAAGGGGCGTATCGACATGCTCGCGACGGGGGTCCGCACCGCGGTTGGCATCAAGATCTTCGGCCCGGATCTCGACACGCTCCAGGCGCTGGGGGAGCGGGTCGAACGCATCATGCAGGACGTCCCCGGCACGCGGAGCGCGTTCGCCGAACGAGGAGTGTCCGGGTACTACGTGGATATCGACATCGATCGGGAGCTCGCCGCCCGCTATGGACTCAACGTGGGCGACGTCCATTCCGCCATCATGGCCACAGTCGGCGGCATGGATGCCGCGGTGACGGTAGAGGGGCGCGAGCGTTATGCGGTCAACGTGCGATACCCTCGGGAGCTGCGTGGCGATGTGGAGCAGTTGCGAGATGTGCTCGTGCCGACGATGCGAGGCACGCAGATCCCTCTGGGGCAAATCGCGAAGATCGAGTTCCTTCAGGGCCCCATGGCCGTAAAGACCGAGAACGCGTTCCCGGTGACGACGGTGTTCGTCGACATCGAGGGTGTCGACGTCGGCAGCTACGTGCGCGACGCGCAGCGTGTCGTCTCCCAACAACTCGCTCTTCCCACGGGATACACGGTCGTTTGGAGTGGCCAGTACGAGTTCATGCAGCGGGTGACGCAGAAACTGAAGCTCGTGGTTCCCGTGACGCTAGGAATCATCTTCCTCTTGTTGTACCTCAACTTCCGTGGCGTTGCGGAATCCCTCATCGTCATGCTCGCGCTGCCCTTCTCGCTGGTGGGCGGCATTTGGTTTCTGTGGCTGTTAGGCTACAACACGAGCGTCGCGGTCTGGGTCGGTTTCATCGCCCTCGCCGGGGTCGCCGCTGAGACCGGAGTGGTGATGCTCATCTACCTCGACGAGGCATTCCACCGCCGAAGCCTCGACGGCCGGATGCGCACTGCGGCGGATGTCGCCGACGCGGTGCGCGAGGGCGCGCTCGAGCGTCTGCGCCCGGTGATCATGACCGTGACAGCGATCATCGCCGGGCTGGCACCCATTATGTGGAGCGCCGGCACCGGTGCCGATGTCATGAAGCGCATCGCTTCGCCGATGGTGGGCGGAATGATCACGGCAACGGTTCTCACCCTTGTCGTGATTCCGGCGATCTATCTCCTGTGGCGGCGCTGGCAAGTACACCGCCGGCCGGAGATCGGCGCACGGGAGGCCCTGCGCGACGACCTCGCGTTGGCTCCCCCGGATTAGGAGGCCTCAGTCATGAGCGACATGGTGGAGATCCGCGCAATTGTGCGTCCGGAGATGCTCGACCGCGTGGTCCGGACCCTGAAGGAATCTGGACTTCCTCGGCTCACAGTCACCCGCGTGCACGCCATCGGTGCCGGGGTCGATCCAGCGACAGAGCGGCTCTCGCTCGAGGAGGGTTCGGCGTACTCGGACAAAGCCGAGATCCAATTCATCTGCGGCGGGGAGCGGTGCGAGATGTTCACCGAACTGATCGCCCGCGCCGCGCGTACCGGACGCCAGGGAGACGGGATCGTATCTGTCCGCCCCGTGCTCGGCGTCACCAAAATCATCAACGGCACCACAGGGCTCGAGGCCCTGCGGTAGAGAAGGAGCGACGATTCCACATGAAGACACGTACCATTCTCCTCACCACCCTGGGGGCAGCGGGGTTCGGGCTGGGATGCAGCGACGCGACAGCACCCACGACGGCGCCAACCACGCTCCTCTCGGTTTCCCCAACAGGGGGGGAGACGGGCGTCGATCCACAGACCGGGATTACCATGCAGTTCGGCGGTCCGATGCAGATGACGATGTATGTGGCGCTGCACCGGGGCGCCGACGTTGCCGGGCCGCTCGTCGACGGTACCTGGAGCTGGTCCGCCGACCGGACCAGTCTCACGTTCACCCCCGCGATGCCGCTCGAGTCCGGGATGAGCTACACCCTTCACATCGGTGGCGCCATGATGGACGCCGACGGACATGTGATCGATCTCGAGCAGCATGGGCCGGGCATGGGCGGCAGCTGGGTCACCCAGCAGATGATGGACCAGCGGTCCATGCAGGGTGGCATGATGATGAACGACATGACCGGCCCCGGCTGGCAGCATGCGAACGGGACCTACGGCATGGTCTTCACGTTCGCTACGGCGTAGGAGAATCCTGGGGAGACATCGGTTAGCGGTTCTGCACGCTGCGGTGGAGCACCGACGCCAGCGCAAGGCGGTGCGAGAGATGAAACAGGTACGGGTGGTGACGGTCCCACGGTACGCCCCTCGTTGGGAGATCCGATGACGTTCGAGCACGACCGTTCCGAGTCTTCACCTCTGCGGAGGGAGGGAGGCGGTCCCCCGAGACCCGCCCGCGCCAGATGGATCACGGTCACCGTCATCGTGTTCACTCTGGGACTCGCGCTCGGAGCGGCGCTCTCCGTCACCACCGACTCAGGGGGTGTCGTCCCCGGACGGAAGGCGCCGGCAATCCAGGCCAGTGACGTCAGGACCGGCGACACCGTGCGCTTGGCGGACTTCCGGGGCTACGTGGTGCTCCTGAATGTCTGGGCTACCTGGTGCAAACCGTGCGAGCTAGAGATGCCGTCCATGCAGCGACTGCACGAGGCGCTGTCCTCTCAAGGCCTCAGGATCGTGGCCGTGAGCATCG
This sequence comes from Gemmatimonadota bacterium, assembly GCA_039591075.1. Taxonomy (GTDB): domain Bacteria; phylum Gemmatimonadota; class Gemmatimonadetes; order Gemmatimonadales; family GWC2-71-9; genus JAOTVV01. Next base: position 59,449 of record JBDHEI010000011.1, on the reverse strand, counting down.
ACCGGAGCAGCTCCAAGAAGGTGCTTGACTGGGTACAACAGCGCGGCCTCACCTTCACCGTCTTGCACGACCCGGCCGGCCGTATCGAGCGCGTCTACCAAACTACGGGGGTCCCGGAGAGCTTCATCATCGACAGCCGCGGCGTCATCGCGAAGCGAGAGATTGGTGCACGCGAGTGGGACACGCCTGTGCAGCTGCGTCTGTTTCGGCAGCTGTTGCAGGCCTCGATGACCGATCGGCATGACGACCCGGCGGAGAGCGGCACCCTCCCATGAAAATGGAAATCCTAAGAGTGTGAGCGCGGCGCCCCCGGGACCGCGCCCTCGACTAAGGCTCCACACATACGCCGCCACGGCACGCGCGTCATCGTCGCTCACCAGCTCCCAGCCGCGCATGGGCATGGGCTTTCCGGTCTTGGCATCCCGGCGTGGCATGCCGTGCAAGACACGATCGAGGATCTCGCTGAACGTGCCCTCGCCCCGGAGCCATTTGTCGTCGGTGAGATCCGGGCCGTCTTCGGTGCCGTGCGCGTCGGCGCCGTGGCACACATCGCACCGAGCGGATCCGCGGAACACCACGCTGCCCCGTTGGATGACGGAATCCGTAACCCCAGGTGGGAATGGCTCGCGGGGTTCCTGCGCGACGGCTGGAAGAGCACCCACCACGATCGCGAACGCCAGCACCCCCCCACAGGGGCTTGGGTGAAACGATCCGAGTCGTCTCATGATCCGACCTCGGGTGCGTCCTTCTTCATAATGGCGCCGAATCCACCCGGCGCAACCGTCGACCACGAGCGGTGTAACACACGAAAAACGCCCGGCGTGTGCCGGGCGTTCAAAGCGGTCCTAGGTCTCACTCAAGGATACGGGTTGAGGCACTCCCACACCACAGCATCCTCGTCGGTCTGCGAGACCTCTTCCGGCACGATCGCTCGCTCCCCCAACTCGTCCACGGGAATGGTCAACGCCTCGACGTCATGGCCGAGGATGTCCCGAACTGCGCGCCGCTGGGTCTCGGTGAGTCGCAGGGTGATACACTTGTCCGCCACGATCGCCTCGCTTCACCGGAGTTGTACGGCAACGTGCCCCCCCCAGTGTGAAGTGGCTATGAAGAAGGCGTGAACGGGAATCCGCAGCGTCCATCCTCGAGTTCGCGTGGCGCATCTCCTCACGACGTCCATCCCGGCGATCCCGCCCTCAGATGCGGAGGCCATCAGGCCGCCAGGTCGTGATCCGCTTCTTGATCTCCTCGCGATCCCGCAGGTTCTCGTCGAGCACCTGCTGGGCGAGCGCCGGCAGCTCGGCGTCCGCTGCAAAGCGCAGCGCAATGAGCTGAGCGACGGTGAACTCGGGAATCCGCGGGTGCATCGAGACCGGGAGCACGCGTTGGAACCGCAGCTGTTCCTCGAGCCGGATCAGCCGGTCCTGCACGCCCAGGGGAAACGTGCGGGTGTAGAGATAGACGATGACGATGGCGATCCCAGTTACAAAGTACGCGCCGCGATCGAGCGAGAAGTCCCCCACGAGTTTCCAACTCGCGTACACCAGGTTGACGAGTAGCAGGAACGCGGCGACGAAGTGATAGAAGGGGACGTACTTGCGATGGGTGGCGTAGGTCAGCGGCCTGGCCTGAGCCATGGATTCCTCCCTGTGAAGTGGTTTCGACCCCGAGACGACGCCTACATGGTCACCGTTCGGGCTCGCGGCGTCCGACTAGCCGGCCCATGAAATCACGCAGGGTGCCCGGGTCGACGCGGGCGGTCACGTCCACGAGGTATCGCCCGAAGCGAACGGAGCCGACGCTTGCCCCGTCCGCGCGCGTCCGAACGGGGCCAAGCCGCGCCGTGTCGGCGGCCCGCCACGGCAGCACCCCGACCGTCAGCCGCTGACCATTTTGAAGCGTCTGCAGCACCTCGTACCCGGCACGCTCATCCGCCGTGAGATCGGAGATCCGCTCGATCGGCAGGCCGGCCACGGCGATAATCGCTCTCCCGATGAGCCCAGTGTCCGGAACCGCGGCCGTCACGGGAATGCCTGTATCGACGAGGGCTGGTGGCAAGAGCGCGGCCGTGGTGCCGCGGGCCGCGGCTGCTGCGGTATCGGATGCCACAACACCGGTGGTCTCGGGTTGCGTTGGCAGCGGCCCGAGCGATTCCGGCACCGCCTGCATCACGATCGAGCTCACGACCGGATCCGTTTCACCTCCGGACAACAGCGCGTATCCCCCGCCCACCCCCAAAACGCCGACCGCCGCGACCGCTGCCCAGAGACGACCCCGCCTTGGCTTCCGTCGGCCTTCGGGCGCAAACACCAGTGAACCGCTGTACGGCGCCCGGCCCGGCGGGGTCACACGGGCCGGTGGGCGAGTCTCCGGTTCCGCCTTCAGGTCGGATCCAACGGCCTGCAACTCCGGTTCCGGCTCGGCGACCGGCAGCCGAGTCACCTCGTCCGCCTCGGGGACGGCGGTCACCGGTTCGGGGGCGGGTGGGTGTTCGGGGACGACCTCCTGCCCGATCGGCACGAGATCCACGGTCTCCGGCGCGGGCTTCGACTCGAGTTCAGGCTCGGGTGGCTGCGGAGACTCGGGCTGCTCGATCAGCTCCGCTTCAGGCGGTGGAGCAGGAAGCTCGACGGCGACCATCTGGCCGGAGGCCCGTTCGTGACGCTTGGCGAGGTCCAGCACCATTTCGAGCACTGGCCGGGCCACGTCGTCGCTGACATCGCCAAGGGCCTCGAGGGCGCGGTCGGCGGCCGGCAGGTGAAGCTCGGCGACGTACCCCTCGATCACCGTCCGCGCCGGTCCGACATGTCCGTTCTCGAGCATGATCCCGGCGAGCTTGTGGTATACCCGCCGCCGTTCGGGCATCACTCGCAACACCTTGGCGCAGATCGCGCTCACGCTCCTCGCCGAGCCCTGCGCCGCGTAGAGCTTGCCGGCCCGCTCGTACAGCGAGACGGCCGCCTTGAGGTTGTCGAGCTTGAGGAACAGATCGCCGGCCTTGACGTAAAGAGGCAGCTCCGGGATCAGGTCGGGCGTGCCCTCCAGTCCCGTGAGGATGTGCCGGTAGTAGGCAAGGGCCTCGCGATACCTTCCCTGCCGCTCCAGCTCTCTCGCACGTCGTTTGAGACCGGCAACGTCCACGACTACCCTCCACTCGGGTGCCCGGTCCGGGATCCCATCAATCTATCCGCCGTGCCCCCACGTGTCGCCACTCGGGCAACGCCGGACCGACCACGTGGGTTGCGGGACGGTCGGTTTCCGTGGATTCTTGTTGGGACGTTTGTCAGGAGCAGGGGAGTGACCACGAGCGGCTCGATCTGTCTCAGGTGCAAGACCCCACTGGCCGACGGGGCCAACTACTGCCACAGCTGCGGCGTCAGTGTCAGCGCCGCCGCGACCGGCGAGTACCCGGTGTTCGATTACGAGCGCCTGTTCACCTACACGCTCGATCTCCTGTGCATCGCCGGAACGGACGGATACTTCAAAGTCGTTAACCCGGCGTTCGAGCGGGCTCTCGGCTACACCGCGAGTGAACTGCTGAAACGGCCCTTCGTCGAGCTCATCCACCCCGACGACCGGGACGCCACTCACGCGGAGGTCGAACGACTGGCCGACGGCACCCCCACGCTCGCATTCAAGAACCGGTACCGCAAGAAAGACGGGACGTACGTCGTGCTCGACTGGATGGCGTTCCCCGAGCGGGCCACCAAGCTCATCTACGCCACCGCACGCCTGCTCGGCCCACCGGAAGGATCCTGATCCTGGCCGGCCACACCACGGTACCTGGAGCGAGATGAGGTGACTATGACGGATCGCACATCTCGCGCTTCACGCCGTGGAGCCTTCGGAGCGGCGACCCTTGCGCTTCTCCTCATAACCGCCGTGCCACAACCACTGGGGGCGCAGGCCGATTCCGGCGTGCACGTTCTCCTGGTCGTCGCCCATCCGGACGACGATGCAATGTTCGCCGGAGCGGTCTACAAGATCACCAGGTTTCTCGGCGGCCAGGTCGATGTCGCACTCGTCACCGACGGTAGCGGCGGGTACCGCTATTCCCAGCTCGCCGAGCCGATCTACGGCTTGCAGCTCACCGATGAACGTGTGGCTCGGCAGCACCTGCCTGCCATCAGGAAGCGCGAACTGATGGCAGGCGGCGCGATCGTGGGAATCCGGAATTATTTCTTTCTCGAAGAGGCTGATCCCGCCTATACCGAGAATGTCGACACGGTTCTGACGCACGTATGGCGGAGCGATCGCGTGCAGACCAGGCTCCAGGAGATCCTGGAGCGGGGTCGGTACGACTACGTCTTCGTGCACCTGCCGATCCCCAACTTCCACGCCCATCACAAGGCGGCGAGCATCTTGGCACTCAGGGCGGCGCAGGCGGTGGCGGCCGAGCATCGCCCCACGGTCATGGGCTGCTTCATTGGCACGAAGGCCGACACCACGATGCTGGCCTTCGACGAGCTGCCGGGCTACCCGATCACCCGCGTGCAGCCGGGCCTCGCACCGTTCGTGTTCGACATGACCGAGCCCCTCGATCCGCAGGGACGCCTCGACTACCGTATCGTGGTGAACTGGCTCATCGCGGAGCACAAGTCCCAGGGGACGATGCAGCTCCTGGTGAACCGGGGCGAGGTGGAGCGGTTCTGGTACTTCGAGGTGAACGGCCCCCAGCGCCTCGCTTCAACCAGGGTATTCTTTGAACGGTTGGCGGTCCCGGCGCTTCCAGAGCGGACCGGCACCCGCCGATAGCTCCTCGACGGGCGTCGGTCCGCCGACGCTTCAGAGCGCGAAGTGGATGCCGAGGCTCATCAGGAACGGTTCCCGCTTCGCGTCGCTCACGATTCCCGCGATGCCGGCATCGAGGCTGAAGTCGGGCAGTCGCTGCCAGTCGAGCCCCAGCTGGAACCCCAACCCCATGGCGAGACGGGCGTCGATCCCCGCCGACAGCCCAAGATGGTTGCGCGACCCCGTCGTCCCGGCGATCGAGTTGAACTGCAGCGTGTAGCGGGGCGCGATCCACGGGTCGATTGTGACGAGCACGAGCGGCAGGTGGAGGGCCACACCGAGGCTCACCGGCACATCGACGGTCGTCTGGAGGTTGGCGGTCTCCACGACACCCACGCCCGCCTGCAGCGCCACAGCCAGCGGCATCGCGCCCCCGCCGAGAAGGCGATACCCCAGTGACCCCATGTACATGGGTTCGGTGTCGGTCAGCTTGACCACGCCGACACCGGCCCCGAGGATGAGCTTGGACACCACCAGATTGCCGCGGGCCGCGAACGCCGAGTGCTCGCCGGAGCCCTGGTTCACCCCGAAAGCGTAGTCCCCTTGGATCCGCACGGCCGACACGGCCGGGTTGGCATAGACCGGCATGTTGGAGAGCTGCGCGCCGGCAGTCGACGCGGTAAGGGCGAGTGCCGTCGCGACGCCCAGGGTCATCCGTACCATCCCGTCCATACGTCGTCACTCCTGTCGTAGGTCGAGCGCCGGGCCCGCGGTCTCGGTCCGGGGAGCGGTGGCGCCTGGAACGTGATACCCTTGGCCGCCGACACGGTGCCCTCCCGCCCACCTCAGCATGCCATCGGCCCGTGGTTCCCCTCCCCGATTCCCGCGTGCACTATTCACTGCAATGCGTCTCCTCCGATCCCTCACCTTCTGGATCTTCGTCGGCCTGTTCGGCGGCATGATCGCTGGAGCGGCAGCCGGCGAGTCGATCGTCGCCGTCGCGGACCCGCTCGCCGAGGTGTTCCTGCGGCTGCTGCGGATGGCCATCATGCCGCTCATCATCACCTCGCTCACGTCGGCGGTCATCAGCGTCGGGGAGAAGAAGAATCTCGAGGTCCTGGGTGCCAAGACCTTCGCCTACTACATCACCAGCAGCCTGCTGGCGATCCTGACCGGGCAAATCCTGGTGAACGTCTTCCGGCCAGGTGTCGGATCGACCATCCAACTCCAGCAGGACGTCGAGACCATCCCGGCCGCGCAGCAGAGCGTGGGCGACATCATCATGAACATCATCCCGGAAAACCCGTTCCAGGCGATCGCCGAGGGACAGGTGATGCCGGTAATCTTCTTCTGTATCCTGTTCGGGTACTTCGTCACTCGGCTCGACGAACCGCATCGGAGCCAACTGGGCAATTTCTTCCACGGCGCCTTCCACGCCATGATGAAGCTGACCCACCTCGTCATCTGGACGGCGCCGCTCGGCGTGTTCGGGATCAATGCGCGAATCGTGGCGACCATCGGTTTCGACGCGTTCCGGTCACTGGGGTTCTACTTCGTCATCGTGCTGATCGGTCTCTTCATCCACGCGACCGTGACGCTACCGACGCTGGTGTACCTGGTGACCCGAAAGAACCCGTTCCGACATTACAGAGGCATGCCTCCCGCCCTGGTGACAGCGTTCTCCACATGCTCGACGATCGTGACCCTGCCGCTCACCATGGAGGCCGTGACCAGAAACTCCAAGGTCTCGGAGAAGATTTCGTCCTTCGTGCTGCCAATCGGCGCAACGGTCAACATGGACGGCACCGCCCTGTACGAGTGCGTGGCCGTGATCTTCATTGCCCAGGTGTACGGGTTCGCCCTCTCGTTCGACCAGCAGCTCATCATCGTCCTGACGGCGCTGCTCGCGTCGATCGGCGCGGCATCGGTGCCCATGTCCGGAATGGTGATGATGTCCATCATCCTGGCCGCGGTGGGGCTCCCGCTCGAGGGGGTCGCGATCATCCTCGCCGTCGACCGGGTGCTCGACATGTTCCGCACCACGGTCAACGTGTTGAGCGATTCCTGTGGCGCGGTGATCGTGGCGAAGCTCGAGGGCGAAAAGGTGCTGACGCCCGGGTGACGGCGCGGTGCTGACGACGCGAGCAGTGGACGGTGCCTGAGCTCCCCGACATTACCATCTACCTCGAGGCCCTGGAATCGAGGGTCGGGCACCAGCGGCTGGACGGTATCCGGATCGCCAAGCCCTTCGTGCTCCGCTCCGTCGATCCGCCCGTGTCGGCGACCGAAGGCCGCCTGGTGCGTGGAGTGGAGCGGCTCGGCAAGCGCATCGTCATGGTGCTCGAAGGCGATCTGTTCGTGATCCTGCACCTCATGATCGCGGGAAGGCTGCGGTGGCGCCCGGCCGGTGCCGCGATCCCCAAGGGAAACGGACTTGCGGCATTCGACTTCCCCACGGGATCGCTGGTGCTGACGGAAGCCGGCAAGAAGCGCCGTGCTTCGCTTCACCTGGTCCAGGGTCGTGGGCAGCTGATGACGCACGATGCGGGTGGGATCGACGTGCTCGAGGAGGATCTTGCCGCCTTCCGCGCGCGCCTCACGAGCGAGAACCACACACTCAAGCGGGCCCTCACCGATCCGCGCCTGTTCAGCGGGATTGGCAACGCGTATTCAGACGAGATCCTTCACGCCGCACGTCTCTCACCCTTGGCCCTCACCTCGCGGCTCTCGCCCGAGGAGGTGGAGCGTCTCCACCGCGCGGTGCGCTCCACGCTGCAAGAGTGGATCGACCGCCTCCGCCGCCAGACCCGTGATGGGTTCCCAACCAAGGTGACGGCCTTTCGCGAAGGGATGGCCGTCCACGGCCGCTATCGGCAGCCGTGCCCCACGTGCGGTTCGCCGGTGCAGCGGATCCGGTACGCGGAGAACGAGGTGAACTACTGCGCGGAGTGCCAGACGGGCGGGAAGGTCTTTGCCGACCGGGCGTTGTCCCGCCTGCTCAAGGATGATTGGCCACGCTCGTTGGACGAGTGGGAGGCGCGCACCGGGACGGCCGGTGCGCTACCTACGACGCACCACACAACCGACGGGCCCGACACAGCCTGAGGCGCGCCGGGCCCGGCTGCTCTCTCGACCCCTCGATCAGTCAGTCAGTCGCCGAACGTGATCCCCTGCGCCAGGGGCAGCTCGGTGCTCCAGTTGATCGTGTTGGTCTGGCGACGCATGTAGGCTTTCCAGGCGTCCGAGCCGGACTCGCGGCCGCCGCCCGTCTCCTTTTCGCCGCCGAACGCACCACCGATCTCCGCCCCGCTGGTCCCGATGTTCACGTTTGCAATCCCGCAGTCGGACCCGCGGGCGGACAGGAATAGTTCCGCCTCCCGCACGTGCTCGGTGAAGATTGCCGACGACAGTCCCTGCGGGACGCCATTGTGGTACGCGATCGCCTCCTCCAGCTCGTCCACGGCCTGCTGTGGGGTGGATGATTTCTTCCCGTAGGAGATGATGTAGAGGATCGGCGCAAAGGTCTCTTCCTGCACGATGGCGAATGCGTTCTTCGCCTCGGCGATGCACGGCTTCACGTAGTGTCCACCCGGGTACTGCGGGTCGTCCAGCGGGTCGCCGCCGTACGAGATCTTCCCACCCTCCTTCTTCACCTGCGCTATGGCGTTCTGCAGGTCCTGTACGGCGCCCTTGGTCACGAGGGGTCCCATCAGCGTCTCGGGTTTGCGCGGATCGCCGATGGCGATGCCCTCATACGCCTTCACCAGCCGCTTCACCAGCTGATCCTTGAGCGACGCGTGCACGATGATGCGGCGCGTGCTTGTGCACCGTTGACCGGCCGTACCGACCGCGCCGAACAGGATCGCGCGTTCGGCCAGATCGAGGTTCGCGTGCGGCGTCACGATGATGGCGTTGTTGCCGCCCAACTCGAGGATGGTTCGCCCGAACCGCGTGCCCACCACCTCGGCCACCCGACGTCCCACTCTGCAGCTCCCGGTTGCTGACACGAGGGGGATGCGCGTGTCCTGGAGCAACCGGTCGCCGATGGTAGATCCTCGGCCAATCACCAGCGAGAAAATCGCCGGATCGACATGGTTGTCATGCGCAACCTGTTCCGCGATCTTGGTGCACGCGACGGCTGTGAGCGGCGTCTGGCTGGACGGTTTCCACACCACGCTGTCACCGCACACAGCCGCGATGGCCGTGTTCCAGCTCCACACGGCAACCGGAAAGTTGAACGCGCTGATCACGCCCACCACGCCAAGCGGGTGCCACTGTTCCATCATGCGGTGGTGGGGCCGCTCCGAATGCATCGCGAGACCGTAGAGCTGGCGCGAGAGACCCACGGCGAAGTCGCAGATGTCGATCATCTCCTGCACCTCGCCCTCGCCCTCGGGCAGGATCTTACCCATCTCCAGCGTTACCAGCTGGCCCAGCTCGTGCTTCACCTCCCGCAACCGGTTGCCGAGCTGTCGCACTACCTCGCCGCGCCGGGGAGCGGGGACCTTGCGCCAGTCGAGGAACGCCCGATGGGCCGCATCGATGATCGTGTCGTATTCCGCCTCGGTGACCTGTTTCACCGTCGCGATCGTGGAGCCATCGATCGGCGTAATGACGTTCTGCTCCGGGCCCGACCCCATCCACGTCCCGCCGAACCCGCCCGGGTTCACGTCCTCGATGCCGAGCGTCGCGAGGACGCCGGGACGCTTGTTCGCTGCTTTCTTACCCATCACCGCACCTGTCGTCTGGATTCCTGTTCACGTTGGAGATCGACCGGCGTTTCGAGTCCGCCGGGCCCAGGATTCTAGCATGTTCTGTGGGGTCGGGCCACCGAGCGCTTGACGCATGGCTGGCCCGATTTGCCGTCCGTGCCTAGCTTAGGGCGGCAGCGATCAGGTCAGACCGACTGATCGGGGCGCTGCCGCCGGCCCCGCGGGCGCGGGCACCACTCGAGTTCGGAGGTTCATCGATGCGCCCATTCTCTCTCGGCGTCACCACCCTCGTCCAGGGCATCTACACGATGCTGTGGGTGATCGTGCTCTTCGACGTGGCATCACCGACCTTCAACATCGAAGGACGCCCCGACTGGAGCGGGATGCAGATCACCGTGGGGATCGTGGTGCTGTTCACGGCCTCGGTCGCACTCGGCGTGCTGATGCACACGGTCTCCAAGGCCGTGTTCCATCGGGTCAAGCTCCACTGGATCTTGGAAGTCCTCTCGAGTGATTCGGTACGGCGTCGGATGGGAGCGTCCGGGGTCCAGGAGCTGTACCCCGGCGGCCCCAAGTACGGCGACGTCTTCGCCGCAGAGCCCCCGCCCCGCATCTACACTGCCACGGCGATCATGCACGCGATCGAGTTCTCCATCCTGAGTCGGTCGCACGACCTCTACCGCGCCATCCAGGTCTACAAGGACCAGTACCGGCTGGCACGCGGCTTTATTCTGCCGTCGGCCGCGTTTGCCATCGTGCTGCCGCTCTGGGGACCGGCCGTCGCCCTCGACGCCGCCGGCACGATCGGCCCGTTTCCTATCATCCGCACCCAGCTGTTCCTGTTGAGCGTCCTGGCAGCCGCCGTCTGCTACCTGGCGTTCCGGGAGCGCTCGTACCGCTACGCCGCGGCCCAGTTGATGGCGTTCAACACGCTGGAGGCCCAGCGAGGCCAGAAGTGACCTGGGGGGCGCCGCCGCGCGCCCGATCGCGACGCCCCGCGTCATCGAGGGGGCGGCCCTCCGAGGCCGCCCCCTTCACGTTTCCAATGGCCTTACCCGCTACCGTCGCGCCGCGTCCGCCTCCGCCTCCGTACGATACAGGGTGCCTGTCGTCGCCTCCATCAGGATCCGATCGGCATCATAGACGTGATCGAGCGCGGCCTGAATGGCGCGCACGTCCACCATGATGTTGCGACCCCGCTCGGGCAGGTAGATGAAATCGCGCGAGAGTCCCTGGATGTTACGGTCGAAGTTGAGGCCGACGATCGCGAGGTCCTTGGTCACCGCCGGCGAGCCGGAGTTGCCGCCGTAGGTGTCGGCAGTCGAGATGAAGTTGAGCGGCGTGCCCAGGTCGAGCCCCGCGGGCGGCGTGCGCCAGCGGTATGGCAGGTCCCAGTCGGTACCCGGACCGAAGGCGTGGAACAGATTGTACACCCCGAAGAACGTAGTGTATACCGGAGCGAGGGTGCCGTTGTACTCGTACGGCAGCACCACTCCGTCGGTGATCCGCGGCGACGACGACGCGTCGGGTGGCGCGGTCCCGCCGTACACCGCGAACCGGGCACGACCCAGATCCTCGGCAAGCTCGCGTTCAGCGCTGAGCAGCCCGCCGATCGCTTCCTGATACCGCGCGTACCGGGGCACCGCCTGTGCTGCCACCCGCACCGCCGGGTCCTGCATCGTGAGCCGATCCTCTGCGATGGCGCTCGCGACGTCCGCCTGACTCACCAGCACCGAGCGCTCGAGCAGCGCGGCAGCCGCGTTCGATGGCGCCTGCCCCCCGAGCGCCGTACGCGTGATCGGATCGTCGGCACCGAGGTAACGCCCGTAGTCGGCGAGCCGCGCAGTGAGCAGCGCGTGCTCCAGTTCCCGTGGGAAATCGGGGATTCGCTCCAGCTCAGCCCGTAGCGCGACCAGCGTGTCCAAGGTCGCTCCTGCCCGCCGAGCCTCCAGATACCCATACGCCGCCGCGGCCCGCCGCTCGAGCGCGGCAGAAGCCGACGTGCTCCCGTAGCCGTAGAACCCGCCCAGATCGCGCGCCAACTCCCGCTTCTGTTGTTGGATCGTGGCCAGCCGGTTGAACACCGCTCCGAACCGGCTCTGGAGATCGGGCCGCGCGGCAATCGTCTCGCGCAATGTGCGCTCGGCGTCCAAGCGGCGGGCCATGATCGTGGGATCACGCAGGGCCGCGAGTCGACCGGTGTTGGCCTTGAGCGAGTTGGACAGACTGAACGAGCGGTTCCGCAGGTCGAGTGCCTCGGCCGCCGCAGGGAAGGCACGCTCAAAGTCGCGTAACGCGGTGAGCCGGCTGCCAAGGAACCCAACCGCGGCGGGCACGAGCACGTCGCGCTGGAACTCGAGCTGCGCGACGGTGGCGAGCCGATTGGTCGGGCCGGGATTGCCGATCACAAAGACGACGTCGCCTTCCTCGACACCGTCGGTGCCCCACCCGAAGTAGTGACTCGTACGGTACGGCTCGCCATCCTCGTACACGCGCAGGAAGGCAAAGTCGAGCGCGTACCGCGGATAGGTGAAGTTGTCCGGGTCGCCGCCGAAGAACCCCATCTGTAACTCGGCCGCGGCGACGAGCCGGATGTCGCTGAACCGGCGGAACACGTATGCCGAATACCGGCCGCCGTTGTAGAGTCCGATGATCTGCACCCGGATCTGACCGCTGAGCGCCGAGTGCTGTGCGCGGAGCCGCGACTCGATGGTTCGCAGGGCATCGACCCGCGCCTCGGCCCGCTCGGCCTCGGGCACCCGATCGACTGCCGCAAAGACCTCGTCACTCACGTCCGCCACCGCGATCAGCTGGTCCGCGTAGTACCCCGGGATCGGGCGCTCCTCCCCGAGCGTCGTGGCCACGAACCCGCTGTCGAGGAGCGTCTCGCCCTCTCGCATCACACGGCTCACAGCGCCACGCACACAGTGGTGGTTGGTCACCATCAATCCGTACGGCGACACGAATGACGATGAGCATCCGGGGATGCGGAGTGCCGACAGCCGTGCGCGCTCGAACCACGCATCGTCGGCCACAAATCCGTAGGTCTCCGAGAAGTACGCCTTGGGTGCGTACTCGAAGGTCCACATCTTGCCATTGTCGAACCGACCCGCGCGGATCGTATCGAGATCGACACCACCGGCCTGCGCCAGACCGGCGTTCGGGTACACCAGTGTCGACCCCGCCAACGCGAAGAGCACCACCCACGGTCGTTTCATGATTCCCTCGAAGAGTGCAAGAAGTCTCGGCTCCGCGGCCCGACCCCCTCACCCACCGCCGAGCCCCCTGTCGTCATGCCTCACGGTCCAGCGCGACCCGGTCGGCCAGCAGCCGTCGCCGGGCACCTTAAAGATGGGTGCGGGACTTCCGGGACGGGAGGGTCCCCGCGCTGTGAGGGGCACCGAGTCCCTAACCTCCGGCCTCGCCGCGGCGTATCGTTCAGCGTCGGCGTTCTGCCGCTCCTGTTCTGGCCCGGCTGACCACCTCGAGAGAGAGACTCATGAAGCACGCAATGATCGTAACCGCACTCTCCCTGAACCTGCTAGCGCCCACCGTGACTGCGCAGCAGCGGACCGCGACACCCCCGGACTTCGATCGGTATGTGGCACGCGTCATGGAGACGTTCGAGGTGCCCGGGGTCGCCGTCGCCATCGTCAAGGACGGCGAAGTCGTGCTCGCGAAGGGGTTCGGCCTCAGGAAGCTCGGCGAGCGTACACCGGTCGACGCCGAGACGCTGTTCGGCATCGCGTCCAACACGAAGGCCTTCACGGCCACGGCCCTGGGACTGCTCGTGGAGGAGGGCGTGCTCGAATGGGATGCGCCGGTCGTGCAGTACCTGCCCTGGTTCCAGCTCTCGGATCCGTATGTCACCCGCGAGCTCACGGTGCGCGATCTCCTCGTACATCGGAGCGGGTTGGGGCTCGGCGCCGGCGACCTCCTGTGGTGGCCGGAATCGGATTACGGCCGCGCGGAGATCGCCAGGCGGATCAGGCACCTCTCGCTCGCCACGAGCTTCCGCAGCGCCTACGCCTACGACAACGTGCTCTACCTCATCGCGGGCGAGGTGATCGAGGCGCTGAGCGGGCAATCATGGGAGGACTTCGTTTCCGAGCGCATCCTGACCCCCGTGGGCATGACTGGAAGCAACGTGACACACTCGTTGGCCGGGATCGAGGGGAACGCGGCAGCGACACACGCCCGCGTCAACGGTACCGTCCGTCCTATCGCGCCATTCCTGAGCGACAACACCAACCCCGCGGGTGGCATCAACTCGAACGCCACCGACATGGCGAAGTGGATGATCGTCCAGATCGACTCGGGACGCCTCGCAGACGGCAAGCGGTTGTTCACCCCGACCACCACGGCACAGCTGTGGTCGATGGTTACCCCCATTCCGATCGGAACCCCGGCCCCGGAGCTGGCTCCCCTGCGGCCCAACTTCCTCGGATATGCCCTGGGGTTTCAGGTCAACGACTACCGCGGACGGAAGCTCGTCTCACACACGGGCGGGCTGCCGGGATACGTGTCCAAGGTGGCGATGATCCCCGATCTGCGACTTGGGGTGGCCGTGCTCACCAATCAGGAATCCGGCGCCGCGTTTGGCGCGATCTCCTATCGGGTCCTGGATCACTACCTGGGAGCCACGCACGACTGGTTGGCTGCGTACCGTGCCGTCACGACGCGCGCTGAGTGGCTGATGGCATCCGCCGAGCAGCGCACCGCGGCGCAACGCGACAGCTCTTCTCGTCCGGCCCTGCCGCTGTCCGGGTACGCGGGGACGTACACGGACGCATGGTATGGGGACGTGGAGATCGCACTCGAAGGCGATCGCCTGACCATTCGATTCTCGCGCACGCCCAAGCTGACGGGTGCACTCGAGCACTGGCAGTACGATACGTTCATCGCCCGGTGGTACGACCGCGAACTCAGGGCCGACGCGTTCGTCACGTTTCAGCTCGAGCCGAACGGGGGCATCGACCAGGTGAAGCTGCGCGCCGTCTCGCCCGCCACCGACTTCAGCTTCGATTTCCACGATCTGCTGCTCAGACCGACCGGCCGCCGCTGATCCCAGGTCGCTGACACGAGCGACCCAACAAGAAGACGGGGACGCGATGGCGCCCCCGTGTTGTATCGTCAATTACACCCGTCTCACACCGTCTCCCACCAGGCAACCTCACCCTCGTGGGCGCACTTGGGACAGAGACGGCGCTCGGGGCGGCCGATGAGCTGGAAGCGCCAGGCACAGATCGGGCAGACCGCGTAAAACCGCCCGAGGCCGTGTGAATCGCGACGATTCACCAGCTCGGACCCCACGCGATGGATGACGGTGAAGCGGTTCGGACGGTCTGAGCGGATCTCGAGTACGCGCTTGGGTACGGTGGCCGTCGACGGGCCGAGGCGAAGCGTCACGCGGTCGGACTCGTCCTGCACGACCGGGTACCAGGCCCCATGCCGCAGGTTCCGCGAATGGGGCGGACGGATGGCGGGATACACCCGCGCCCACGCCTTCGCCTTGATTTCCTGCGAGGCAAACGGCGGAGCACCGGATCGGGCCTGCAACCGTGTCGTCTTCGTCTTCATGTGCGTGGGTTGGAGGGTTTGTCTTCCTGGAATACTCGGTGCGATGGTGCACCCCCGATATGGCACACGTCACTGAATATTCTGACACGCGCGTGCCGGAAGCGGAAGACCGATTCCGGCACGAATTTGCGCGATCGAGTGATCTAGATCACCGTTTCACCCATCGTGGCCTCAGATCCCGGGTTACCTCGAACACCAGGGCATCAACCAGGCGTCCGTAGGCCTCTTCCGGATGCTCGGCGGAAAAGAAGACGTCACCGCCGGTGATCCCGAGCTCTCCCACCACGTCGCTCGCCTTGCCCGAGCTGGTCCACAGGGTACCACCCGACTCGGACGAGATGAGCCGCACGCTGAGATCGACACTGACCCTGGCCTCCACATGCGGAAATCCAGCGAGTACCGCGCGCGGTTTGACGTCGGACACCTTGAGATGGCCGAAGAACACCGCGGGAACGCCGTGCTCCTGACCGATCGCGCGGGCAGCTCTCGCGTCGAGGCGGGTCTCGCCCACATCGTTGAGTAGGCGCTCCGCCTCTCCCAGCTCGAGGACCTCGATCCCATGCTGCCCCGCCAGGACCTCGCCTAGAAACCGCTCGGTGGCGAGCACGTTGAGCGATCCCTTGGCGTTTTCGATCGTGAAAGTCACCAACCCGACCCGATAGTACGGTGCGAGATCCACGCGGGGTGGCACCAACACTCTCGATCCGCCGCACGCAGTGAGCAGCCAGGCGCCAGCCGCGACCCACAGGGTGAGCAGCGCTCGTGCCCTGACGGACGACACGACGCCAGCCCGCATGGTGCGGTGGGGTTTGCGATTCGACCTCGTCATCACGCCACCTCCTGATCACCGGTCTCGTTGCCGGCACGACGCGCACTGGGATGAATGAGCAAGAGCGGGGCCGACGAGCCCAGGGAGCGCCAACCCCTGCCAAACTGCGCACTTGCCGCTCCGGGGGCAACGTCACTTGGCATGGCCATGTCCTCTGCCTGGGACGGCGAATCCGCGACCGTGGTCAACTCATCGGCAACCGCAATCTTACACCGGCAGCGGCGCGGGCAACATGATCCGAGGCACACCGACGAGCACGACAACGACAAACGGCCGGCGGAGCCGCCAGCCGTCTATCGTCCCGCTCGCTGGGTCGCGCGCGCTCAGGCTTCGAGCACGAACGTGACCTTCATGTTGACGCGATATTGGGTCACCTTGTTGTTTGCGACATCCACTTTCATGGTCTGGACCCACGCACCCTCGATGTTCTTCAGGGTCTTGGCCGCGCGCTTGATCCCCTCGGCGACCGCGTCATCGAAGCTCTTGGACGACGTGGCACTGATCTCGGTTACCTTGGCGATGCTCATGGTCGTCTAGCCCCCAGTGGTTAGTGGGTGATGACGGGAGCGAGCTTCCCCGCCTGGATGATCCACTTCTGTACGCTCTTCGCGCTCGGGGTGGTGCGCGTGAGCCGCCGAGCGCGATTGACCTCTTTCATCTTGATCGCGAGGTTTTCGGCGTTGCGATTCCGCAATTCTTTGACCGTGTCGACCCCGGCAGCCTCCAACAACTCGGAGAACTCCGAGCCGACGCCCGAGATGCGCATCAGATCGGCCATGTTCGCCCACTTGAGCAGCTGCGCCTCACTCACGCCGGTCTTGGCACCTACGCTCATGCGGCCCCTGGTGTCACAGCAGTACTTGAGCAAGTCGTTGGTCGTTCTGACCTTGGCAACCGCCAGCTTCTGGGCGTACGAGGGTCCGATGCCCTCGATGTCCTGAATCTTGTAACTCATCGGTCCATCCTTTCGCAAGTTCGGTCTGTCGATACCGCCACGCTCCAAGGGAAGGTTCATGCCAGCGCGACAGATTCGTCCAAGTTGCTGGGCACCAACGATTTCCCTCGCTCGACCGACACCACGGCTCCCAGGTGTGACGGCCCGATTTGGAACGGAGCCGTCCCGATCGTGGACGGCCGTTCCAGCTCGGGAACGTGCAGCGCACCGACTATGCGTTGGCGCGAGCGCGCCCGGAGGACTGCGGAAGTCGGAACCAGAACCGGGACCCACCCCCGACGCGGTTCTCTTGTCCGATGCGGCCACCCCACCCTTCGATCGTAACCCGGCAGAAGTGCAACCCGAGCCCGATGTTGCCGGCCGACCCACCGTGCGAGAAGCGGTCGAACAGTCGCGGCTGGAGGTCGGCCGGCACCCCAGGGCCCTCGTCATCGACCGTGACGAAGATTCCCTCGCCGTCCACTGCGAGCCCGACAGTCACCGTCGTGTCTCGGCGCGAGTGGCGCAGCGCATTGTCCAGCAGATTCGCCAATACGCGCACCAGTCGTGTGTGTTCGGCGACGACGCCCCACCCCCCTGGTGGCTCTACATCGGTCCGCTCGAGGGCTAACAGGATGCCACGCAGCTGAAACGCGGGCCGGAATGCGTCGACCACCTCCGCCGCGCAGTCGACAACATCCACCGGTGCAGCGTCAGCGCGGCTCTCCAACTCGTTGAGGTCAGCTGCGAACACGTCGAGGATCGAGCGGATCAAGAGGTCCTGTCGCTCCAGTTCCGTACGGCCAACGACGATCGCGCGTCGGGCATCGTCGGGGAGCGTCTCCATCGCGAGCAACTGGAGCGCGGCGTGCGCCGACACCATCGGCGTCCGGAGGTCATGCACGATGCAGTGCAGCAGCACGTCTTTCTTCTCGAGATCTTTGAGCAACCGCTGGTGGCCGAGAACGTGCTCGCGCGCGCGCTGGAGCAACGCCGTCTTCTCGAGATGGCTCTGGCCAACATCGACGATCGCGAGTAGCGATCGACCCTGCACCGAGAGCGCAACAGCTTCTAGGTGCCAGTCGCGGCCCAAGGCGTCTACCTCGGTCCACGGCCCGGCACGACACGCCCCGCTCCCGGTTTGCCAGTACCCATCGGCTTCCTCGAGAAAGTCGCGCAGAAACGGCGAGCGCTCGTGCAGCGCACACTCGTCGGTAGCGGTCGTGATGTCGGGCCAGAGCGCACCGAGCCAATGGGGCGGAGCCGCGAGCAGGCGGAAGCGGTCCGTGCCGAGCGGCTCGAAGACGGCGATGCCGAGAGCGGCGAGCGCATCGGGGAGAAAACCGCCAGGGACACCCTTTGCGGCCTCCTGCTTGGCCATGCGCCGTTCCAGGAGCTGCATCGCATTCCGGCTTTGCTGCAGCGCCCGCTCCTGCTCGACCGCGGGGGTCACGTTGCGCAGCACGACCCACGTTCCCTCGGCGCCACGGAACAGATCGACGTTTGCCACCGCACCGGCATCGGTCTCCACGAGCGGGACCCCTTCGCGTGCGACCCCAAGTGGGAGAAGGCCCTGGAGCAGCGGCACGCGCTCCGCGACATCGACCCCGCGCTCGAGATCATGGATGCCGTAGGCGCCGAGGGCACCACCCCAGTCCACCACGGTGCCATCGTCGGCGAGCAGCAGGAAGGCGGGCGCCTGCAGGTCGATAACCTGCTCCTGCAAGAACGCGAGGACCGGCACCGGGAACGTGCTCATGTCCCCCCGTTCACCGCGTGCGCCAGCCACCGGAACGCCTCTTCCACACCCACGCCGCTCTTGGCGCTGGTCACGAACACCGTCCAGCCCTCGGCGCGGAGATGGTCACCGACACCCGCATCGAGCTCCCACTCGGTGGCCAGGTCGGACTTGTTGAGGGCAACGACCACCGGCACGTCGCCGACGATGTCGTGGGCCTCGCGTCGCAAGAGCTTCGCCTGGTCGAGTGTGCCGCGGCGGGTCCCGTCCACTACGAACAGCAAACCAGCCGATCCACGGAGGTAGGACATGCGAACGCGCTGGAACTCGTCCTCGCCGGCGAGATCCCACAGGAGGAGGGTGACCGTCCCGCCGTCTACCGCGACCTCCCTCCGATCGATCTTCACGCCAATCGTCGTGTGGTATTTCTCAGAGAACAGCCCCGCGACGAATCGTTGCACGAGGCTCGTCTTACCGGCCGCGAAGGCACCGAGCATGCAGATCTTCTTGCGGATCATGGCTGGACCGCGCGCGACGCTCCGAAGGCCTCGAACGTGCGCTACCCGGAGGGGCTGCGCTTCAGTCGGGAGGCCATCTCTTCGAACAGCGCGGCGAGGGACTCGCGATCGGCGGTGAGGGTACGGAGCTCCTCGAGCTTCTGCTCGACGAGTGCCGACAGGGCGTTCGACTGATCTCCGAGCTGCGCCGCGAGCGCGTCGATGCGTTCGGCAGTCTGTGCACGGTGCTCCACCGCCAACCGATCGGCATCCGCCCGAACCTGCGCGAGTTGTTGCTCCATCCCAGTGACCGATCGATCGAGCTCGCCCGCCAGCTGCGCCAGCGCCTCCGCGTGCTTCGCCTCCCCATCGCCCAGTGTTCGCCGCAGCGCATTCACGTGTTTCTCCATCTCAGCTGCGAGCGCGTCCAACCGCCCATGGGTCGCGTCGCGGAATGCTGCCTGCTCCTCGATGAGCCGCTGCTCCAACCGTTCCAGGCGACCCTCGAACAGCGTGAACTGCTCGCCGAACAGGATGGCTCGGACCTGCTCGAGGTGCTTGGAGGTCTGAGCATCGGCCCCGGCCCGCGACCCATCCTGCGGTGCGTGCGTGGTCTGGCGTGGCGACTTCTTCGTCATCTGGCTCGATCGGTCTCCCTCAGATAGCGCAAGCGGGACGAAAACCCCAGAGAAGATACACCTCGGGCGCGAAGGGTGAAGGTCAGGGATATCGGAGTGGAGAAGACGCGCCGCCGACGCTGCTAGTCAGTCCCGATAGGTGACGACCACCGTGGCCAGGTAGCGGTCGACGGCCTCGACCGCCTCCCTGATGGCGAACAGATCCGCATCGCGGGCGGCGCGCTCGATGGCAAAGCCTCGGGCAGATATCTCGCCGAAGCCGTAAGCCGCACCCGAGCCAGCCAGCCGGTCACCCAGTCCGCGGACGGTCGCGAGGGTACCACCGTCCAGAGCCGACCGCATGGCGGCGACATCCGCTCGACACCGCTCGAGATACCGCGCGACGAGATCGGCCATGCGTCGCTCGATCTGAACGGGTGAGTGCTCCGGCACTGGGTCGTTGGGCATAACCATCACGGCGTTGCGGTTCGCGGCGCGCCTCGATCGTCGTACTGGGCGCGCCACGCGCTCCCCGTGCAACTCCAGGGCCAGGGACGGATTTGCTGGAATGAGCTACTCCGGAGCGTATCAGAACGGGATGGTCGTTCCGAAAACCGTCCGGCACCGTTCCGATTCGGTCCCGGCCTTCCGACCGCCTGCCGAGACTCGTCGGACTGTCAAATCCCGCCCCGGCGACTACATTTGTGCGAACCGAGCAGGCCACAACATGGCGCAGTCATCCGGATCGCCGTCGCGGGACACCAAGGGACTCGTCCTCCTCGTGGACGACGACGTCCTGCTCGGCGAGTTGCAGCAGCGGTGGCTCGAGTCCGAAGGCTTCGAGGTCCGGATCGCGCACGACGGCGAAGGATGCCTGGCGGCGCTGGCCACCTCCCTCCCCGACGCGGTGTGCCTCGATCTCGTCATGCCCGGTATCGACGGCTTCGAGACCCTCGACCGCATCAAGGCGCGCCATCCGCTCCTCCCCGTGATCGTGATGACCGCGCAGACCGGCACCGAGTTCGCCGTGAGGGCGATGAAGGCCGGGGCATACGACTACCTGGTCAAACCCGTAGACCGGGCCAAGTTCGTGGCTGAGGTCACGCACGCGGTGGAGCGGTCGCGCATGTCGGTGCGGCTCGCTCAGCTGGAGCGCGAAGCGGAGGGCCGCGGGTACCCGGGTATCGTGGGCCAGTCACGATCCATCCGAGAGCTGTTTCGGCGACTCGATCGCGTGTCGGCCAGCGACATCACGGTGCTGATCCTTGGGGAGAGCGGCACCGGCAAGGAGCTGGTGGCCAGGGCCATCCACGGGCAGGGCTCGCGCCGTGAGGGGCCCTTCATCGCCCTGAGTTGCGCCGCGATCCCGGAGTCGCTCCAGGAGTCGGAGCTGTTCGGTCATGAGAAGGGTGCGTTCACCGGAGCCACCGCCCGCCGGGCCGGGTGCTTCGAGCGGGCCGACGGCGGCACGTTGTTTCTCGACGAGATCGGCGAACTCTCGGCGAGTCTCCAGGCCAAGTTGCTTCGCGTACTGCAGGAGCGGACGTTCTTACGGGTCGGCGGATCGGCCGAGGTGCGCTCCGATTTCCGCCTGATCGTCGCGACCCATCGTGATCTCGCAACGGAGGTTCAGGCCGGCACTTTCCGGGAAGATCTCTACTTCCGCATTGCGGTCATGGATATCGAGGTTCCGCCGCTCAGGGCTCGCCGCGACGACATCCCGCTCCTCGCCGGGCATTTCCTGAAGCAGGCAGCGGGGAATCGCTCCAAGACGCTGTCCATTGCACCCGAGACGATGGGGCGCCTGGCGTCGTATGGCTGGCCCGGGAACGTTCGCGAGCTGCAGAACGCGATCGAGCGCGCCGCGGTCGAGGCAGACGGCCGTGCCATTAGTGTCCGAGATCTTCCCAAACGAGTTCGGGAGGCCGGAGCGGGGAGCACCCTGGCTC
Organism: Gemmatimonadota bacterium; assembly: GCA_039591075.1. Classification (GTDB taxonomy): domain Bacteria; phylum Gemmatimonadota; class Gemmatimonadetes; order Gemmatimonadales; family GWC2-71-9; genus JAOTVV01. The sequence continues at coordinate 37,862 of JBDHEI010000011.1, read as the reverse complement.
CAGACACCGGGCGCAGGGCCAACACCGCGTCGTTGCCCGAGGCGCCGCCGGCTGCCTTCGTGGGGACCAATTCCTCGGTGGCGCCCCGGCGCCTTCGGACGCTCGAGGAGATCGAGCGCGACGCGATTGCCGAAGCGCTCGAGCGCCATGACGGCAATGTGGCGCAGGTGGTGCGTGAGCTCGGGATTGGACGCACCACCCTCTACCGCAAGATCAAAAAGTACGAGCTTCGCTCCTGACGCGGAGAGTTTTCGACGCCCGTTCTCGTCCCGCCGCCCGTGCTCACGTCCCATTCTGGGGTGATCGATTCCGGAATGAAACAACGCCCGCTGGGTACCGGCTCGGGTGCCAACTCTGTAAACCTTTTTGCCGCAGAGACTTATATCCTGGTATACGCCTTGCTCTTCGCCAGGGCGAATTCGCGATCGATCTTCCAAGGAGGCAACTCGATGCAGAGGAAATGGTTGAAACGGAGCGCCGTGGTGACTGCCGTTGGTCTGGCAGCGCTGGCGACGCCCGCCTTTGCCCAGCGTCCGGGCGCCGTGGAGCTGGGCGCGTTCGCCCGGTACACGTGGTTCGACAGCACCCTGACGCTCAAAGACCGCATCGGGTTCGGCGGCCGCTTGGGCGTCTTCTTCGTGCCGAATCTAGAACTCGAGGCAACGGGATCCTACACGCCAGCGGAGCTGGACGCCGGAGGCAACCTCAAGTACATCCCGGTCCATGCCCGTCTCGTGTACAACGCCCCGCTGCACGATCGCGTCTCGATGCTGATCGGCGCCGGCGGAGTCTACAACATCTACGACAACACCGACGCGACCGACTTCGGCGTGAACGGTTTGTTCGGCTTCCGGTTCTGGCTGTCCGACGTGGTGTTTGCCCGTATCGAGGGGCTCGCGGATTATTTCGGGGCCGACAAGAACTGGAACTTTGGCGCGCAGGGAGGCGTGGGCATCCTCCTCGGCAGTCGCGCCGCCGATACCGATGGCGACGGCGTGAGCGACAAGCGGGACGCGTGCGGGGGAACGCCGGCCGGCGAGCCGGTGGACGCCAGGGGATGTCCCCTGGATGCCGACGGGGACGGCGTGCCTAACTTCCAAGATCGGTGTCCCGACACTCCGACCGGCGAGCGGGTCGACGCCGAAGGCTGTCCACTCGACTCGGACGGCGACGGTGTGCGTGACTCGGCGGACCAGTGTCCCAACACGCCGCGCGGGACCGCGGTCAATGCGAGTGGTTGCGTCCCCGACGCGGACAGCGACGGCGTGCCCGACACGGCGGACCGGTGTCCCAACACGCCGCGCGGCGCCCAGGTCGACGGCAACGGCTGCGCCCTGGATGCGGATCGGGACGGTGTGCCCGACGTCCTGGACCGCTGCCCCAACACCCCGGCCGGCGCGACGGTCGATGCGCAGGGCTGCCCGAGCGACAGCGACAACGACGGTGTGCCGAACGGTATCGATCGCTGTCCGGACACCACCGCCAACACCCAGGTCGACCAGACCGGTTGCCCGATACTCTTCCGGGAAGCCGAGACGCGGATCGTACTGGAGGGGGTCAACTTCGAGACGAACAGCGCGCAGCTCACGGCGCAGGCACGGATGATCCTCACCCGCGTCGGGGAGACCCTGCAGGGTAACCCCGAGGTGCGCGTCGAGGTGGGGGGGCATACCGACAACACCGGGTCACGCGCGTACAACATGGGGCTCTCTCAGCGGCGTGCGGAGTCGGTCGTCGCCTACCTCGTACAGCAGGGCGTTGCGGCCAACCAGCTCGAGGCGAGGGGGTACGGCCCAGACAATCCCGTGGCCGACAACGGCACGCGTGAGGGTCGCGCTCAGAACCGCCGCGTGGAGCTGCAGCGGTTGGATCAGTAACAACGAGTCGGCGGGCGCCGTGCAGCGACCTCATGCGCGCGGCGCCCGTCGTAGTTCATCCATCATCCCAGTATAGGAGTTGCAGAGTGCTGAAAGACTTCAAAGCGTTCGCCATGCGCGGAAACGTCGTCGACATGGCCGTGGGTATCATCATCGGTGGTGCGTTCGGCACGATCGTGAAATCGCTCGTGTCCGACATCATCATGCCGCCGATCGGCATCTTGCTCGGCAACGTGAGCTTTTCCAACCTGTTCGCCGTGGTCAAGGCAGGTGACGTACCCGGGCCGTACCTGACGCCCGACGCGGCCGCCGAGGCGGGCGCGGTCACGGTCAATTACGGAATGTTCATCGACAACATCGTGAGCTTCCTGATCGTGGCGTTTGCCGTATTCCTCTTGGTAAGAGGCCTCATGCGCATGCAGCAGAAGGAAGAGGCTGCCCCACCCCCACCGGACAAGAAGGAATGCCCGTATTGCCTCACGAAGGTGGCCATCAAAGCCACCCGCTGCTCGAGCTGCACGTCGGAGCTCAAGGCCGCGTAAGGCAAGATCTGTTTCGTGGCAGGACACGCCTCACGGTCGCCAATGCGGTCGTGGGGCGTGTTTCAGTTAGGGCATCCGGCTAGACGGACAGGATGCAGCCTGGTAACGTGTGATCACTGCCACACGCTGCAGTGCCGAAGCGAGATACCGTTAGGACAGCTCGTGCCTAGTCGAGGTTGCCCACCGTGACGAATCGCTTCTCATATCGGCTCGCGGCGGCCGCTTTGCTGCTTGCGGGTCTGGCATGTGCCGACGACCTGCCCGGGCCCGACGGCAATCCAGAGCCGTCCGCGACCCTGGTTGGAGCAGGCGACATTGCCGTATGCGGCGAGAGCGCTCACGAAGAGACGGCGCGGGTGCTCGACACCATCCCGGGCACCGTCTTCACGGCCGGCGACAACGCATACCCCGATGGCACCGCCCAGCAGTTCGCCGACTGCTACGATCCGACATGGGGCCGGCACGTGGCACGCACGCGGCCATCACCGGGCAATCACGACTACAACACGCCGGGTGGGACCGCCTACTTCGCCTACTTCGGTGCGAACGCCGGCAACCCCGGCGAGGGCTACTACTCCTACGACCTCGGGAGCTGGCACGTCATTGCGCTGAACAGCAACATCGATGTCGACACCGACTCGCCCCAGTTGCAGTGGCTCCGTGGCGATCTCACCGCACACCCGGCGCTCTGCACGGTGGCATACTGGCACCATCCGAGGTTCAGTTCCGGCCAACACGGGAACGACGACGCTATGCAACCTGTCTGGGAGGCGCTGTACGAGGCCGGCGTCGAGGTGGTCCTGAACGGGCACGACCACGATTACGAGCGCTTCGCGCCGCAAACACCGACAGGGACTCCCGATGCCGTCGCAGGGATCCGTGCGTTCGTCGTGGGAACGGGGGGCAGAACGCTCAGGAACTTCGCAGCTCTGGCCGCACACAGCGACATCCGCAACAGTGAGACCTATGGCGTCTTGAAGCTGACGCTGCGGTCAACGGGTTACGACTGGGACTTCATTCCGGCCGGCGGCGGGCAGTTCGTCGATGCCGGAAGCGGGACCTGCCATCCGTAGTCCCGCGGGGCGCGATCGCGCAGGGGACTGGACGATGACCCTGCGTCGCCGGACTCCCGCGTGAACACGAGGCGATTGCCGTAGGCCGCACGCCACCGTTGTCGCAATTCGCACCACCCTGGGGCAGGGTCCCTCCGTCCCGCGCAGCTCGTCTCCCATCTCCCTATCTAACCAGTTGTGAAACAATCAGTTACACGACAGCACCACGCGGCACGTCGTTTGCTCATTGGGGGATTGGGAGCGGGGGTGTGCAAGGCTGCCCTCCCGGATCGTCACCCGGATTGGACCTACATCTCGAAAGAGACGCCCATGCGGCTGCTATACCTGGTGGGCATCACCTACATCGCCGTGAGCGTATACGCGCTGATCCGCGGGCCCGTGCCTGCCGCCGATCCCGTCAGCGTGACGTCTTTCTTCGTGGCGGGCGATCCGACAGAGGACGGTGCGGTTTGGTTCAGTCAGGTGAGGCCGTACTGCAATACGCTCGAGGTGGAGACCGTCCACCGACAGACACCTCCACCCACGTCACGCGGCGGTGCCGGGTACAGTGCCGCGTGCTGGGCACTCGCCGGACGGATCGAGGAGGCGCGCAGCGTGATCCTCGCACTCGAAGGGGACGAACGGTGGAAGGCAGCGGGGGTCGTGTTTGCCATCGGTCATCCGATTGCGGACATGGGTGATGACCGCTCTGCCGGACCGATCATGGAGTTGGTGATCGAGTTCTGGCCCAACCACTACCAAGCGCTGTACCACGCCGGGGCCGCACGCTTCGCCCTCGGCGACTACCAGCTCGCCGAAACCCACCTGCGTGAGTTCCTGCGGTACTACGACCAGAATGACGGTTGGACGCGAAGCGCCAAGCGGATGCTCGAGGAGATCGACGCCCGATGACCGACGCCCTCATGACGGTGTGCGTGATCTGCGGTGCCCCGGAGCCGTTCGGCCTGAGCGTCTGCCCCGCCTGCGGCGGCACTGCCCAGGCGGTCGGCGACACGCTGATCTTCGTGAAGCCCACCGAGGCCCGGCACGACACGCGTCGCGTGCTGGACGCGCTCGAGCCGCTCCTCGCGGGTCACGCTCACCGCGAGGGACGGGATCTGCTGGCGGCGGGCCACCGGGCGCTGATTCGCGTGCCCGCCGCTGCGGCAGAAGGCGTCGTGCGGCGTCTGGCGCTCCGCGACGTGCCGGCAGTGGCTCGGACGGCCCGGAAGACGTGGGCGTCGGCCCCGGCTTCGCTCTACGTTCTGCTCGGCGTCATGGTCTTGGTCGGAACCTGGGCCGGTCGGATCGCGGAGCCCATGCTCCTCTGGACCAGTCCGCTGATGGCGCTCCTCCTCTTGCTCGCTGCACAGGTGCGCTTGCGCGATCCAGCGATCGCCAGCCCTCGCCGTCGTGCCGTGTTTCCGGCGCCTACGGAGCACTTGATCGTTACGACATTCGCCAGGCTGCCACTCGGCACCGCTCACGATCTCCTCGCGACGCTGGTTCGAGCGGCCGAGCCCGTCTATCGCGCTCTACCTCGCGGTCCGGCCGGGGGTGCGTGCAAGAGGGATGTGGAGCAGCTCCTCACCCATGCGTGTCGCGTGGCGATCGACCTCTCGGACCTCGACCACGGTCTCGCCGCCGTGCTCGACGAGACCGCCATCAACCGCGTGACGTCGCTCCACGATGGCTTGGCCTCGCGGTTCCGGCAGGGGGTGAGCGTGCTGTATCGGCTCCGGGCCGAAACTGTCGATGCCGATCCGGCCCGCGAGGAGTTGGCGGAGCTGCTGGAAGCGCTGGATGCCGACGCTACGGCCTACGCCGCCGCTCGCGCCGAGGTCGATTCGTTGTTGGAGCCCACGGCCGCGACTGATTGAGAGGCGTGCCGATCGCCATGCGCCGCACGCTATAGACTCAGGGGGCGCCGTCCGGTGTCGCAGCTGTTCGCGGTTGCTCTCGTGCAGTCGCAGGTTTCAGCCCGGGACTCTTTCGACCGTCAGGCTATCCACGACCCGAAGCTCAGCATCGTATGCGGTCAGCGTGGTCACGGTAGTCGGCGACGTGGGACCAACCAGCAGATACGCCGACACCGAATCGCCCGCGGCTGACACACGTTGCTCGACCACGAGCTCGAGCGTGTCAGCGCGGAACGCCCCGTCAGCGCTCTCATCGATGGAGCCGTGCAGCCACGCGCCGCTCACAAACGCGGAGAGCTCTGTCGAGTCGGCATCCGCGGTCACGACGTAGAGCTCGAGCGTCGCGCCGACGGGGACACCCAAGAGAGTTCCGGTTACGCGGTAGAATCCTTCGCGACGGTCGTCCATCCTCCCCACGACCCTCAGCTCGTTGGTCGCCGCGACGAGGCTCCCGAACACCCCCATCCCACCTTGCAGGTTGTTGACGAATCCGCGGCCGGAGGGCGGGATGTTGCCCGATCGCACGAAATCGAAGTACCGCGCGTCGCCGAGCGCGACGGTCACGAAGTAATAGCGACCGGCCGCAAACACCGGCGGAAACTCGTCGGGGATACCGGACGTGTCCTGCAGAAACCCTGAGATGATGTCCGGCAGGTTCCCTGGCACCGCCATCGCGGTCGAGTCGACGAGAAACCAGAACCCCGGAACTGACGATCCCGAGACGGTCGGCCGGCGCACTTCCAGCTGCAGCGCCCGGCCCGCAATAACCGCAGCGTCGGCCGTCAAGGTATCGACGTCCCGGTTGAGCGTGAGCAGGGGACCCGGCACCTCAACCACAGTGGAGGCGACCCGCATGACAAAGGCGGTGGCGCCGGGCACCTCGCTAGTTCCCGTTACCACGGCACCGCCTGGTGTGACGACGCGGAGCTGGAGGGTGTCCCGGGCCCGCATCGTAGGACACCCGGCCGGACTCCAGTACACACCGGCCACCACCGGGATGTCCGGCACGCCGGGGTCTTCCGTGAAGACCGTGGTGCCACAGGGGTCATTGGAATCGGTGCGGTTGGTGACCGTCACCGTCGCACCGGACACCGGCAGCGGCAGCGGGGCGCCCGGGACCACGATCGACTCCCGATCGATCACGGCCGATCCCGTCAACGTCTGTTCCACAATCAGCCACTGCCGCGCGACGTCGGGGCGCATGATCGCCTGCACGATCACCATGGGATCACTGGTCGGCACGGTGATCTCACCGAACTCGCACGCGGCAGACAGCGCCGCCGCCAACATGGCGAACCGACACATGACGTTCAAAACTCGAACTCCATGCCAACGCTAGGCAGCAGCGGCAGTTGCGAGATGGCGCTCCGGGTCGGTGGCGCGTCGTCATAGTCGTAGAAGTACAGGAACACGTTCCGACGGTTCAGCACGTTGGCGATCTGCAGGTACGGTCTCAGCACCCCACCCCACGCGCGCCTTTCCCAGCGTAGGGTCACGTCGAGGCGACCGTAGTACGGATATCGGTTGCTGTTCAGCACCGGGCTCGCAATGGGCTCCCGCTCGAAATCGTCGAAGGTGTGCGTCGCGGCCCTATAGTAGCGGTGGTCCCATTCCCCGACGAACGGCGTGAACGGCAGCGGGGACCCGTAGCCCCACCGCACGCCGAGGTCGCTGCCCAACGGACCCGGTGCTTGCACCACGACATTCACCGTATGGCGCCGGTCGTGTACCGCCGGGTACTGGGTACCGTCCGCCCGGCGAACCGCTTTGGTGAGGCTGTACGCGATCCAGCCCGTGACCCGTCCCCAATGGCGCCGCAGCAACACATCGAATCCCCAGGCGTCGCCGCTCACCGGTATGGTCTCGTCGCCCGCGACAGCGGGGTCCTCGCTGAGGTTCGCATCGACGATGTCGGTAAAGGTCTTGCTGTACGCCTCGAAGGAGATCGATTCGGCGTCGCCGAACCACCATTCCACCCCCACCACCGCCTGGTCCGACCGCGCGACCGCGATCGCCGAATCCGCCCCGATCCAGAGGTCGAACACGTTCCACGGGAGATTCTGGTCCCGCAGGGAGTGGAGCGCCTGGTGGTATCGCCCCACAGCGGCCGTCACGGCCAGCGCCCGAGTGACGAACACCTTGGCGCTGACCCGCGGTGCGACGTTGACGACATCCGGTCCCTCGATGGCCTCCACCCGAACGCCGGGCCGGACGAGTAGCCCAGGGACGACACGCCACTGGTGGTCGGCGAACGCGGACCAGACTCGCGGCTGGAACGCGCTTTCCAGGAACGTCGTCCTGAGACCCTCCGACTTGGCGCCGTAGGTCATGTGGTAGTCCTCGATGCCGACGCCGACCCGAAGCTCGTGCGCCGGGTGTGGGGCCAAGTGGAGTCGGGCCCGGCCCGACACGAGACGCGCCGTGTTCTCGGCCGCAAACAGCCCCGGCTCCAGTCCCGCGCCGGCAGTGAATCCGGTGACGCCTCCTTCGACCGTGAGCCGGTGTGGCCCCAGGCGTTGATCGTACCGGATCCCGAGGAGATGATTACCCCAATCCGACACGAGCCGCACCGCGTCCTGCCCCGGACGCGCTTTCGTCCACGTCCAGTCGAGAACATCCCGACCCCAATACCCGGTGAAGGAGAGGTTGGCGCGCTCGCCAAGCGGCACCTGCACCTTGCCCAGGGCATCGGCGAAGTAGTACGGCAACGACGTCTCGCTGAGCAGTCCGACCAGGACGTCGGCGTAGGTACGGCGGCCACTCACCAACCAGGTCGCACCGGTCCCGCCGAAAGGACCTTCGGCCAGCACCTTGCTCGACAGCAGCGAAATGTTCCCGCGCACACCGAACCGATCGCGCCGGCCCGGACGGACGGATACGTCCAGCACGCTGCTCAGCCTTCCTCCGTATCCGGCGGGAAATGCCCCAGCAAAGAAGTCGACGTTCTCGACGGCGTCGGTATCGAAGGTGCTGAAGAGACCGCCCAGGTGCGACGGATTGAACACCGCGACACCGTCGAGCAGGGTCAGGTTCTGGTCCGGCTCGCCGCCGCGCACGTTGAAACCCACCGTGTAGTCGTTGAGCGCGACGATCCCCGGCAGCATCTGGACCACGCGCACGACGTCCGCCTCGAGCGGCGCCGGGAGGCGGCTGATCGTCTCGCGATCGATGCTGACGACGCTGGGTTGCACCTGGCGCTCGAAGCGCGTGCGCGCCTGGAGTTGTCCTTCGGCCGTGATCGCCGGGAGCGCGATCGGTGCGAGCTCCAAAAACACCCGCAGGACATCCTGGTCGGGCTCGAGCCACACTGAATCCGACGCCACGCCGATGCGACTGAACACGATCTGCACGCGAGCCCGCACGACGCTCGGCAACAGGAAGGCCCCGGCGCTGTCGGTGATGACCATCAGTCCCAGCGCCGGGACCTGGACCACCACACGGGGGAGGGCCGAGCTATCCGGAAGCGCGAGAACGGTGCCAGCTACGCCGCGGGCTTCCTGCGCACGGGCCGGGCCGCCGACCGCCGTCACCAGGAAGCCAACGAGCAGCGAGGGAAGCCGGATCCGCCTCACGAGCCGCCACCCCACCACACGGCATGGATCTCCATGCTCAAACGTACCGCGGGAGGCCGGTTCACGTTCCTCCCAAGCCGTCAACAGAAAGCCCCGCGACGCCGTCACACGCCTCGAGCACCGAGTCCTCGCTCGAGACCACGCCGGGAAGAGCTGTTGGCGACGCTGGGATAGGCATCAACCGATACGAGGCACGTCCACCAACACCACGTCCACATTCATCGTTGCCGGGGCGAGCCCACGCACGTGCGCGGCGCGAAGCGCCGCAAACGCCGATGGAGCCGGATGTCCGTGCACCCGTATCCTGAGCACGGCGTCCGCTGGCGCACCGGTGATCGCTCGGGTGAGAAGGGTCTGGAGCGCGCCGAAAGCGAAGCCATTGGCCTCCACATCCACGAGCACCATCGGCCGCGCCGGAAGGCGATGGAAGGTCCACTGTTTCAGGATCCCACCGCGATCGGCTCCTGGCTCCACCTGGAGCACCAGATAGCCCTTCTCCTCATCCCGCTCGGCAAACGAGGTCCGCTCGATCGATCCGGGATACAGCACCGGTGTGGGGAGAGACCGGCCGCGCAAATCGGCAGTGAGCACCTGATGCCGATGGATGTGACCGGTGAGCACCGCCGCGAACTGTGGCGGCACGTCGCCGGCCCTGACGACGTCTTCGGTGTACCGAAAGGTGAAGTCCTTGGGTCCGACCGTCGCCCCCTCGAAACACTGGTGCATGCAGAGCAGATTCACGTCGGCACCGACACGCGTCCATCCCGTCTCGCCGAGCAAGTTGCGAAAGGCTCCGCGCACGCCGCGCCTGCAGAACGGGAATCCCGCAATGGCCACCTGCACACCGTCCCACTCCGCCGTGTACGTCCTGGGCCGGTCGAACAGGTGGATGCGGGGATGCTCGGCAAGCAGCGGAAACGGGATCGCCGATCGCTCGTGATTCCCAGGAACGACATAGACTGGGATCCCGGCATCGGCGACCCGTTTGAGGGGCGCGAATCCGGCCTGGACGAGCTTGGCCGGCACTCGGCTACGATAGAACACGTCGCCCCCGTGGATCACGGCGTGTACACGGTGGTCGTGCGCTGCCTGGAGCGCCCGCTCGTAATTGGCGAAGAAGTCCGGCCCACGCCGCCGCCGCGCGATTCGCGGACGCAGCGGCATGTCGATACCCAGATGGGTGTCGGCCAGGAACAGGATGCGGATTGCTGAGTCCGCCATGCGCGGTCACTGCTTCAGTAGGCCCACCAAGAAATATCCCAGCTTTGACACCGCCGCTCAAACGGCGTTAGCTATAGCCCGGTGACCACCGATCCCCACCTTCCGCTCCGCAACGACGTCCGGCTCCTCGGCACCCTCTTGGGCGAGACCCTGCGTCAGCAGGAAGGCGTACCGCTGTTCGAGACGGTGGAGCGCGTGCGCGCTCTCTCCAAGCGTGCGCGACAGGGTGAAACGGGATGCTTCGGAGAACTACGGGAGCTGCTCCAACAGCTTCCGGTGGACGACGCCTTGCCCGTCGCCCGGGCGTTCGCGCACTTCCTGACCCTGGCCAACATCGCTGAACAGCATCACCGCGTGCGCCGGCGGCGCGAATACCAGCGTGATCCCGATGCGCCGCCCCAACCGGGGTCGTTCGCGGACGCGCTCGCCCACCTCCTCGAGGCAGGGATCACACCCGACGCTGTGTTCGAGCAGGTGTGCACCCTGCACGTCGACCTGGTGCTCACCGCGCATCCGACCGAGATCGTACGCCGCACGCTGCGACGATCCCATCGGCGCATTGCGGATCTCCTGGGGCGGCAGGACCGCAGCGACCTGACACCTGCCGAACGAGAGGAAATCCGCCAATCCCTGCTGCGCGAGATCACCATTGCGTGGGAGACCGACGAAGTGCGCCACACCCAGCCGACACCGCTGGACGAAGTCCGCTGGGGACTCGTCGTGTTCGAGCAGACGCTGTGGGACGCGGTGCCCGCCAATCTCCGCGCGCTGGACCGGGTCCTGCGGTCGGCCATCGGCAGGGAACTCCCCCGGGACGCCGCGCCGATCCGCTTCGGCTCGTGGATGGGGGGCGACCGCGACGGGAACCCGCACGTGACCCCCGAGATCACCGTACAGGCGACGTTGCTCGCGCGCTGGATGGCGGCGGACCTGTACCTGCGGGAGCTGTCGGCGCTCAGGGCGGAACTGTCGCTGAGCGATGCTAGCCCCGAGCTGAGGGCGCAGGTCGGGAAGACACCCGAGCCCTACCGGGCGCTGCTCCGGGATCTGCGCGACCGGTTGCGGGCGACCCGCACGGGAATCGAGCTGATGCTCGAGTGGAAGGTCCCCGATCGCGCCACGGCAGAGCGCATGTGCTGGCGGGTCGAGGATCTCGCCGAGCCGCTCGAGCTGTGCCGCCGGTCGCTCGAGGCCACGGGTGCGGGCGTGTTGGCCGGCGGACGGCTGCTGGACATTCAGCGCCGGCTCGCGTGCTTCGGCTTGACACTCGTGCGGCTCGACCTGCGCCAGGAATCGGCGCGCCACACCGAAGCACTCGACGCGGTCACGCAGCAGCTGGGACTGGGCTCGTACGCCACCTGGGACGAGGCCGAGCGTCAACAGTTCCTGCGCGACCAGATCGCGGCGAACGGCAGCGCCATGGCGCGGGCGTTGAAGTCGACGGATCGATTCGAGCCCGACGTGCGCGACGTGCTCGAGACGTTCCGCACGGCGGCATCGATCCCTCCGGGATCACTGGGGGCCTATGTGATCTCGATGGCCACCCAGCCGTCCGACGTGCTCGCCGTCCAGGCGTTGCAGATCGCCGCTCGGCTCGATCCGCCGCTCCGCGTGGTTCCCCTGTTCGAGACGGTCGACGACCTGCGGCGCGCCGGCGCCACCCTGCGCGAACTGCTCGCCATCCCCGGCTACCGCGACCGGATCGCGGGGCGGCAAGAGGTGATGCTCGGCTACTCAGACTCGGCCAAGGACGGCGGGCGGCTCGCCGCCGCTTGGGAGCTGTACGAGGCCCAGGAGGCCATCGTCGCTGCGTGCCGCGAGCAGGACGTGCCACTCACCCTGTTTCACGGTCGTGGTGGCACGGTGGGACGGGGCGGCGGCCCCACCCATCTCGCGATCCAGTCGCAGCCACCCGGTTCGGTAGACGGCACGCTCCGCGTGACCGAGCAGGGGGAGATGATCTCCGCCAAGTTCGACCTACCAGGCATCGCATCACGGACGCTCGAGGTCTACATCACAGCCACGCTCGAGGCAACGCTGCTCCCGGCCGACGCGCCCGACCCCGCGTGGCGCGAGCACATGCGCCGGCTCGCCGACACGTCCCGCAGAGCCTATCGCCGGATCGTGTACGAGACGCCGGAGTTCGTGGACTACTTTCGCGCGGCCACTCCCGAGATTGAGTTGGGCGCGCTCAAGATCGGCAGTCGGCCTGCACGGCGGCGCCCGGGATCCGGGGTGCGATCGCTCCGCGCGATCCCGTGGGTCTTTGCCTGGATGCAGACGCGCCTCTTGCTCCCCGCCTGGCTCGGATTCAGCGAGGCCTTCGAAGAGCCGCTCCGCACCGGACAACTCGAGACGTTGCGCGAGATGGGTGAGCGGTGGCCGTTCTTCCGGTCGACGGTCGATCTGGTCGAGATGGTCCTGGCCAAGGCGTCGCCGGCCATCGCCGCGCAGTACGACGAGCGTTTGGTTCCCGAAGATGTCCGCTCCATCGGGACCGATCTGCGGGAGCGACTAAAACGTGCGACGGACGTCGTGCTTCAGGTGACCGGCCACGACCGCCTGCTCGACGGGAACCCCGTGCTGCAGCGCTCCATCGACGTGCGCAATCCCTACATCGATCCCATCAACCTGGTGCAGACGGAGATCCTGTGTCGTCTGCGGAAGAGCCCAGACGACAAGCGGCTGCTCGACGCCATGCTCCTCACGGTGAACGGGATCGCAGCCGGCATGCGGAACACCGGATGACCCCGTCACGCGCCTTCGCGCTCAAGCTCGGCGTGCCGGTCACTGTCGGTACCGTCCTGTGGTTCGTCCCACCGCCTGCCGATGTCGATCCCCGTGGGATTCACCTCCTCGCCATCTTCGCCGCGACCATCGTCGGCATCGTGCTCAAGCCGCTGCCGATGGGCGCGGTGGCCATGATCGGTATCTGTGCCACGACCGTCACTCACACGCTCACGATCGGTGAGGCGATGAGCGGGTTCGGTAACACGGTCATCTGGTTGATCGTGCTCGCGTTCTTCATCTCGCGGGGGTTCATCAAGACCGGCCTCGGCGCGCGGATCGCGTACCTGTTCATGGCGTGGCTGGGCCGACGCACGTTGGGACTGGGCTATGGGCTCATCGCCACCGATCTCGTCCTCGCTCCGGCGATCCCGAGCAACACCGCGCGCGCGGGGGGCGTGATCTTCCCGATCCTGCGATCGGTGGCGGAGGCGTACGAGAGCCGACCCGACGACGGCACGGCCAAGCGCGTGGGCGCGTTCCTGACCACAGCATCCTTTCAGGGCACCGTGATCACGAGCGCCATGTTCCTGACGGCGATGGCGGCAAACCCGTTAGCCGCCCAGTTGGCGCGCGACCAGGGTGTGGAGGTCACGTGGACCGGGTGGGCGCTCGCGGCGCTGGTGCCGGGGCTCCTGAGCCTCGCCCTCGTGCCAGCCCTGCTGTACCGGCTGTACCCACCCGAGATCAGGGAGACACCACAGGCGGCAGCGATGGCACGGGAGAAGCTGCGGCAGAGTGGGCCGATCTCCCGGAGCGAGTGGGTGATGTTGGCCTGTTTCGTCCTGTTGCTCACCCTGTGGATCCTGGGAGACGTGCTTGCGGTGCACACCACCGTGACCGCCATGGTTGGCCTCGTCGTGCTGCTCGTGACCGGCGTGCTCACGTGGGACGACATCCTGCGGGAAAAGGGAGCGTGGGACACGCTCGTGTGGTTCGCGGCGCTCGTGATGATGGCGTCGTTCTTGTCCAGGCTCGGTCTCATTCCCTGGTTCAGCGGCGCCATGGGTGGGCTCTTCGAAGGGATGGGATGGCTCCCGGCGTTCGTCGGGCTCAGCCTCGTGTATTTCTACAGCCACTACTTCTTTGCCAGCAACACCGCCCACGTGAGTTCCATGTACGCGCCGTTTCTCGGCGTGGCGCTCGCAGTGGGCACGCCTCCCGTCCTCGCGGCCCTGCTCCTGGCGTTCTTCAGCAACCTGTTCAGCAGCATGACCCACTACGGCACCGGCCCGGCACCGGTGCTGTTCGGAGCCGGCTACGTCGAGGTCACCGCCTGGTGGCGGCTCGGCTTGGTGGTGAGCGTGGTGAACATCGCGGTGTGGCTGGGGGTGGGAGGACTGTGGTGGAAGGTGCTGGGGATGTGGTAACGGAGGCACGCGCAAAGCGCCCGGCACGGCGAAGACCGAAACCCCACTACATCGAGGATCTCCCGTTCTCCAAGTAGCTTCGCAGTCGCGATTCCGCCGACTCCTCGCGCAGTTGTCGCAGGCGAGCCGTCCGCCGGACGTGCACCACCGACGACACCCCCACGAGCCCGAGTGCGACGGCTACCGCCGCCCACGCGAGCGGCCGCTCTCGGGCCAGACCAACGCCGGACCCGACCGCCGTAAGCGCGCCGACCGCAGTCTCCCACACGGCGATGCGCGAGGTGCCCACGGTCGCTCGTACTTGGCCGCGTAGCTTCAGGCCGCCAGAGGCAAGCGCCAACGCACCGACCACCCACAGCAGGATTCCCATGCGACACCCGCGCGCGCCGTGACGTTCCGCTACCGCCCGGGCGGCACCATGCCCGACACCGGGGCGCGCCACGTGTCGTTGTCGTGGTCATCGTCCGGATACACGCCGCGCGGGTCCAACTCCACGGCGACGAGCGACCGACCGGCCGGCAATCGGTACACGAACTCGGGTCCTAGCTTCCACATCTCGACCGGGAGTCGCACGATCTGCCTCGACCCATCCGCGAAGGTGAGCGCCAACTCTGCGGGCATCACCATGGCACCACGGTTGCGCAGATGGATCTCCGTTTCGGTGCTGTCGCTCCCGAGCACGACCCTAGCAACGGCCTGGTCGAGCCGAGCCGTGGAGTAGATCCATCCGCGCCAGAACCAGTCGAGCTGCGAGCCCGCGGCATCCTCCATGAAGCGAAAGAAGTCCGCCGGCGTGGGGTGCTTGAACGACCATGCCTCCGTGTATTCCGAGAACGCACGGTCGAATCGCTCGGGACCCAGCACCTCCGTGCGCAGCAGATGCAGCATGAGCGCCGGTTTGAAGTAGGCCGCCCAGAACAGATCATGCTGCTCGTCAGGCGGGAGCGCCATGGCCTGCTCTCTGCCGGCAAGGGCATGCAGCGGGTACAGGTGCAGCGGCTGGAGGTCGATCGTGTCGCCATACGCCTCGCCCGCGAAGTACTCCTCAACCGATCCGATGTCGATGAACGTGTTGAAGCCTTCGTCCATCCACGGATGCAGCCGCTCGTTGGAGTTCACCAGCATCGGGTACCACTCGTGACCGAACTCGTGGGTCAACACCCAGTACAGTTCCTCCCGCGACCCACCCCTGGGCACAAAGGTGAGCATCGGATACTCCATGCCGTCGTTGGGGCCCTCGACTGTGGTGGCGTGGGGGTAGGGATATCGCGCCAGGCGTTCGGAGAAATGCTTGATGCTCACCCACGACATGCGGTTCGCCCCCTCCCACAGCGTGGCCTCAGGTCGGTAAAACGTCTGAATCAGCGTCCCGTCCCACGCGCTCGCGTCCCACCGGAAATCCGGCGCCATGGCGAAGGCGAAGTCACGCACGTTTTGCGCAGTAAATCGCCAGGTCCTGGTGCCGGGCACCGCTCGTTGCCGTGCCTCGCGCGCTTCGTCAGCCGTCACGATTGCCACGGCCGACTCCGATCGGCGGGCTCGCGCGAGCCGCTCGCGCTGCGCGGCCGTCAGCACTGCGTTCGGATTCTGAACGGTCCCCGTCGCGGCCAGCACGTAGCCGGCGGGCACCGTCAGCGCCACAGCGAAGTCGCCGTACTCCTGGTAGAACTCCCCCGCGCCCAGGAACGGCGCCAGGTTCCAGCCACCGACGTCGTCGTACACGGCAACGCGCGGATACCACTGCGCCACTTGGTAGAGCGTGCCGTCGCGGCCCATGCGGCCGTATCCGTACTCCGGGAGCGTCCAGCGCCACACCATCTCCAACTCGACGGTTCCTCCCGGAAGGAGTGGCGTATCGAGATCGACTCGCGCGACGGTCCCATACACTCGATGGCCAACGGCTCGACCGCCCGCCGTGAGCCGCTCGAGGGCCATTCCACTGCCACCCTGGCAAGAGAAGTCGAACACGGCGTCGCCGAACAGCAGGGGCGGGACGCTCAGCACGCCGGCCTCGCTCTTTGGATCGCACAGGTTTGCGTCCAGCTTGAGCCACAGGAAGGGCAGCGTGTCGGGCGAGTTGTTGTGGTATCGCAGGGTGCCGCTGCCGGTGAGCAGCTGGTTACTGGTATCCACACTGGCCGCGAGCGTGTAGTCGGCCCGCTGCTGCCAGTAGTCCGGTCCTGGCCGACCGGCTCCGGTCCGGATCGTGGTGGCCGCCGGCAGGTCCAGCGGCTCGAACGGCGAGCGGTCCGTCCAGCCGGTGCGCTGCTGCGCGCCGCCGGGCGGCGCAATGACAGACGACCCGAAGACGAGCATACTGAGTACCCGCACGGCTTTCCGCATGAGACGCTCCTGGTTCGGGTGAGCACGCGCCGATCGCGCTAAGTGTAGATCGTCTCCGGGGTGTGTGCCACTCAGCGATCTTGCCGTTGCCCCGCCGGTTCCTACCTTTCTGTCATGCCAGAACCTCCCGAGCGCACCATCGAGCAACGGCTTCAGGACCTCGAAGCCACGGTGCAGCACCTGCAGCACACTCTGAAGGGATTCGTCGACGGGTTGGCCGGGCGTGCGCGGACAGGGCAGTCCGCCACGAGCCCGCGGCCTCTCGGCGAGGGTAGCCAACGACCGCGCCCGATGCCCCGGGCCCAGCGGATGACTCCCCACAAGCCCCCGGGCCCGATCGCCGCCCTACTCCACCGCGGCCCGCAGTACTGGATCGGCCGAGTCGGCATCGGGCTGCTGCTCGTCGGCGTGGCGTTCCTGTTCAACTACGCCGTTGACCAGGGATGGCTCACTCCGAGGATCCGGATCGCATTCGGCCTCGGGCTCGGGGGCGCACTGGCTACCATTGGCTTTCGCGTCCCACCGGCCAAACAGTGGTTCAGTCAGCTCATGCTCGGGGGAGCCGCTGCGACCTGGTATATCACCGGATTCGCGGCATTCCAACTCTTCGAGCTCGTCAGCCACTCGGTGGCCTTCGCGTTCATGGTGCTGGTGACCCTCTTCACCTTCTCCACCGGCATCAGGCAGAACGGCCCCGCGCTTGCCGTACTCGGAGCGGCGGGTGGTCTGGGCACACCATTCTTCCTGTACACCGACGTCGGGTCCGTTCCGGGCCTCGTGACGTACACCGGGATTCTCCTCGTCGGCACCAGCGCCATCTACCTGCTCAAGGGGTGGCGATCGCTGCTGTGGACGACGGCCGTGGGTGGCTGGACCGTTCTGGCGCTCGGATTTCAGACCGGAGCGTGGGGCAATCGAGTTGCGCTGCAGATCGGCGTAGTCGTCACGTGGCTGCTGTTCTGGGGGATCCCAG
Organism: Gemmatimonadota bacterium; assembly: GCA_039591075.1. Classification (GTDB taxonomy): domain Bacteria; phylum Gemmatimonadota; class Gemmatimonadetes; order Gemmatimonadales; family GWC2-71-9; genus JAOTVV01. Next base: position 20,206 of record JBDHEI010000011.1, on the reverse strand, counting down.
TGCTGCGCGAGGCACTGGCCGAGAGCAACCCCTCGCGCTGGCAACGACCGCCCCTCGGCACGATAGCAGGCGTCAAGGGCCACGACGAGGCAGAGCTATCGCACCGGCAGGTCGCCGTTCTCACATTTGTCACCGCCGTCGTTGCCCTGTTCACGTCGCGGGCGGTGTGGTCGGCCGGAGACACCCTCTGGGGCCTGATTGCCCTTGGTGGTGGAGTCCTCTATGCTGCCGTGGCGTGGCGCCTGGACCGTGTTGGCTCGGTCCCGGTTCTCGTGTCGGCGCACCATGTGACGGGAGCCGTGCTCGTGGCCGGGGCAGTACCGCTGCTGTTCGAGGGGCATGCACAGTTCCTGATCTGGGCCGCGCTGGCGGCGACGCTGTTACACGTTGCGCACCGCTTGGACGACGATGCACTCCGCATGACCGGCCATCTGCTCTTCGGCCTCGTCGCACTCTGGATGTTCGAGCGTCTAGCCGGGGACGGACCCCCCAGGGACGCCGTGTTCAACGCGCGCGCACTCACCGACCTAGCCGCCGTCGCTGCAGCCCTGGTGGGGGCGTGGTGGGCCGGTCCTCAGGCCGGTCGATGGTACCGCCTGGCAGCACACGCGGCGCTCCTGGCATGGCTCTGGCGCGAGCTCTCCGTGCTTCCTGCGGGTACTGGAATCGTGACGGCCGCATGGGGGATCTACGCGCTGGTGCTGATCCTGCTCGTACCTCCGGCGAGGACCGTGGGTCTCGTCACGCTGTTTCTGCCCGTCGCCAAGTTGATCCTGGTGGATCTCCGCCAGGTCGAAGCCATCTGGCGGATTCTATTGTTCCTGGGCTTTGGTGGCGTTTTCTTGGCGATCGGGTACTACTTCCGGAGTCTGTGGAACCCCACACCAGACGGCAAAGTGACCGACGAACCCGGTACCGGCTGAACCTCGTCACCGAATCTCCGCGGCCCTGCGGACGCGAGGGCGCGCTGAGGGGCCGACGGGCAACACCTGTGGAAATGCGGCAGAGGGGCGCTAGTCGGACACCCGGCGGAAGAACGCCGACGAGCTGATGTTGGGCGGGATGTTGAGCTGGATCAGATCGCCCGGCTCCAGCATGAGCTCTTCCGTCAGATACACTCCGTCCTCGGCGATGAAGCTGATCTCGAAGACGAGCGGGCGGGGCTGCCACAAGAGGGCGGCTTCCTGCACGCTCCCCTTTCCGATCACGAGCCCAAGGGGATACCGGGCACCACCTTCGTACAGGGCGTACACTCTCGCGTCGTTGAAGTGGTCGTTGGCCAATTGCACGTAGATGCTGTCCGCTACGGTTGGGGCCACCGCCCGTCGGACCTGTACTTCCCGCGCTCCCCCGCACGCCGCGGCGACCAGGACGGCCGTCGCGAGTGTCGTCAGCATCACCACCTGTCTGCCCATCGCTCTCTCCTCGAGTGTCGGTTGCGCCGAAGCGACGACCGCGGCGACAGCACGGACCTACCTAGCCTGCCTGCTAGTTCACCAACAGGTCGAACGGAACGCCAAGCACAACGCGAGTCACGAATTGGTCGGCGAAACTCGGCTGGATGCCACCGGCGTCCAACACATCGTACAACTCGAAGAACAGGGCCACAATGAGATGCCCCGGATACTGGGCGGGCGTGACGCCGATTCCGATCCCCACATTGAGTCTGGGATCGGCGTCCTGGCCGAGATCCAGGGCCACACTGCCCAGCGCCGCCAGGTGCGGCTGGCTGCGCGCCGTGCTGAGCCGCCGCGCGTTCCACAGGAGATCGGCCCGCACCTGTCCCGCCCAATAGTCGGCGAGCGGTACGGCGTACCGGTCGGAGCACAGGGGAACGTTGAGCGCGCCCGGACCACTCACCGCCACACAGACCTCCACAGCGTCCGTCACACCGGGGCTCGACCATTCGCGCCGTAGCGAGCCGCCCAGTCCGATCACGGCGTTGGATCTCATCACCACATTCAGCCCAGTCGAGATCATCAGATCCGACTGCGCCGGCTCCGAGAAGCTCACGGTGGAAGAATCGTCACTGAACTCGATGACCTTGCGCTCGGTACGTTGATACCCGACGGCGAACGACACCACGTTGAGCGATCCCGTGCCACCCCCTAGGCTCGCGAATCCCAGGACCCCCGCCTCGAACCCGGGGTTGAAATCAAACGCCGAGAACAGGTCGACCTGTCCTTTGCGGGCGGCCGCTCCTGCGTATGGTGCGAGCCCAATCCCAGCACCAAGGAATTCATGCACGTAGTGGACGGTGAGCCGCGCCTCGGCGAAGTCGGCGTGGATGAAGCCCGAACTGCGCGGTACGACGGACGTCGGGGCATTCGCCGCCTTGTAGGCCGTTTGTGCATGTAGGGGAGAGACCCAAGGTGCGGCACCGGCCACGACGAGCGCCAACACCACAACCGTGCCATACCCTCGCTCACCGCTCACCGCTTACCGCTCACAGCATCCCCGTTATCCGCGTCGGGTCCAGATGACGATGACGCCGCACTGCGTGGCTGTGCTCATGCCGCCGAACTGGACCGGGACTTCGGACGCGCGGCGGTATACCTCAACGGCTTCGACGTCGTTGGGTTCGACGAAATCATCCAGAGCAATTTCCGAGCGTTCGGCGGGGTCGGCAGCGGCGTTTGCCTCGGTCTCCTGTTCCGGAAACCCGTACACGTCCGTCCCACGCACCCGAGCGTCCCCCAAGATCACTAAGAGCCCGTCCACGAACACCCGTGGGTGGCACGGCCCGCCCTGCGACAGGATCGACCCACGGAGGCCGACGCTGGAGCGGCTGAGCCCGCCGGAGGAAGGAATGAGTCTCACGCCGGGCACGGCTGACAGTAGATCGGTCACCCGCCGCGGTGCGCGGCGCTCGATCTCATCGCGCGTGATGAAGTGTCCGAAGTCTGTCTTCTGTCGCTCGTAGAAGCCCACGCGCTCGAGCAGCGCCTCGTAGACGGTGGCCGGTACTGTCACCTCTACCGGGTCGAGCTGCACGGGGAGCGCCACCAAGTGGTACTCCGATTCCCAATCGTCGCCAGGGCCAAGCTCGATTGGCCCGTCGATCCAGGCTCGATACCCCAACCGGCGTGCCTCCACGAAATACCGACCGGGCCCAGGTGCCTCGAGGCGATAGGAGCCATCCTCGCCGGTGACCACCGAGACCACCCGACGTCCATCCTCCGGCACCAGCGTCAACACCCCGCCGGCAATGGGCTCGTTAGTCTCGACGTCCAGCAAGCGACCACTCACCACCTGCCCTTCCGCGGCGCGACTCATCCCTACAACGACGAGCACGACCATCATGACCCGCGAGATGCTCACTCGCGAGCCTCCAAGGTGACACATAGCGTGAACTCGGGCGTATCGGCTTTCACGGAGCCCCCGACGCGACATCTCTCTTTCAAGCGTACCGGTCGGCTGGGTGCCAGCGCAAGCGGCTGTCACGTCGCCGCGCAAAAGAGAAGTGGGAGACGCTGGACGCGCCTCCCACCCATCAATGTGCCGCAGTCCGCTACGCCGTCAGATGATGCCTGCCGGCGGCGTGAACGGGTCAGCGGGCTTCTGCAGTTGTTCGTTGCCCTCATACTCACTCAGCGGCAACGGGAAGCAGGTCCAGGGACCGTAGACCGCCGGTGGGCGATCGGGATTCGGATGCGCACCCGAAGGAAAGAAGTCCCCGATGCCTTCGCGGCTCCAGCGACGGAGGTCGCCGAGCCGGAACCCACCCATGAACAGGTCCCGTCCGCGCTGACGCCGCAACTCGTCGAAGAGGGCGCTCCCGGTGAGGGTCACGGGAGCTTCGTTCCCCACGGCCCGCCGGGCGTTCACGAACGCGTTGATTGCCGCGTCGTTCCCGCCCTGACGCGCCATCGCCTCGTACATGTGATGCTGGGCTTCCACGTAGTCAGCCAACAGGACGTCCGAGCCTCTTTGAAACAGCAAAACGTCGCCGTCGTCCCCATCCCCTTCGTTGGCACCCGTGCAGTTGGGACACGCCGCCGAGGGCGGGGCCAGGGTCTCACCGGTGTACCCGCTGAACCGAAGTCCCTGGTACGGCTTGTACAGCAGGGTTGAGGCGTCATGGCCGGTGGAGAAATTCGACGCGTGCTGAATCCGGGGATCGGTCTGCGTGTCGATGATATCGTTGTCCCCGTACGTTCCCTGCAGGAACCAGGGCGACATGCCGACCGTGTGGTTCGACCCGTGGACCTCGTTGAACAGGTTGTTGTCCAGCGCGGCGTCCGCATCGGAGTACTCGACCCAGCGCTCGAATCCGGGGCTGACTGCCCCCGCGTAGGTGATGGTGTTGGCCAGGTCACCGATGCTGAGGTAGGCACGCGCCAACCCGACGTTCGCAAGGTCTACGAGGTCGGCTCTGCCGGCTGCCGCCCCGACAGTCAGCGCACGCTGGAAGTGAGGGATCGCAAACGCCATGATCTCCGCCGGCCCATATAGCGTTGTGCCGAGACTATCCGGGGTAGTGGCGAACACGGCCTGGCAGAACGCCTCACCTATCCAGACGTAGCCGTATCCGACCATCGCCGAGACGAGTGCGACCCGTGCGTCGCTGCCCGGATCGGTCACCAGCGAGTCGAGTTTCTCCAACGCGCTGACCCCGTTGCGGATGACTTCGCTCATATTGGACCAGATTTGGCCCACGGGACCTTCGTTGTAGTTGACGATTCGTTGGTTGTTGCGTTGCCAGTCTTCCCAGTTGAGTCCCGTCAACTGTTCGTCCGTCATAAAGGCAAGCGCCTGCGTATTCGCTTCCTCGTCGCCGGACATCTGTTCAGCAACGGCGGCGAGCACGCCATTCACCTGAGCGTCCAACAACTCGGTCGTGGTCAAGTCGTCCACACCGATCTCGGCCGGGTTATTGACGTTCAGGATCTCATCACAGGCGGAGAGTGGCATCAAAAGGAATGCCACGGCGAGCATCCCCGCCAATCGTGCGATCGTGCTATTTCGCATGATGCCGTCCTCCGTTAGAAGTTCACGTTGATTGCCGCGGTCAGGCGCTTCGGCGGCGGGACCGAGGCATAGTCCAGCACCTCGAACCGATTGTTCGTGCCGCCACCGTCCGTCGTGGACCGTGACCACAGCACCTCCGGATCGCCGGGGCCGTTGTACTTGGTCGTCGTCCACAGGTTCCTGGCGGAAAGGGTGACACTCCACCGGCCGGCGGCGAACGGCCCACCGACGCTCGACGGAATCGTGTAGCTCAGCGAGATCTCGCGCAGCTTCAGGAAGTCCGCCTGCATGATCGTCGTGATCGTCTGCCGCGTCTCGTAGAACGCGAGGTCGACCGGATCTGCCCCGGGATTGGCCACCTCCCAGGTGTTCTGGTTGGACCGGTTTCTGATCTCGCAAATCGCGCAGTACTGGTAGTGTCCGCCTTTATAGTCGAGCTGCGCGAAGAGCCGCAGGTTACCGAAAATCGTAAACGTGTTCGACAGTCCGAACTCCCGAGTGGGCGAGGACGGGCCTTCGTATTGCTCGTGGCAACTGCCACCCCGACCGTCGGGGTCGTCCGTATCTGGCCACGCGCACTCGGTGTCCAATGTGGCGTTGCCGTTGCCATCCAGGATCGGCACACCGCTCGCATCGCGCAGGACATCCCTCGACCACATCGCGCCGAGCGGGTAGCCCTCGCGGTGCCGCTGCACGTCCGCGAACGCTCCAAAGATGACCTCGTCGCGGGTGCCACCGAACGACACCAACTCGTTGCTGTTAGTCGAGAAGGCCGCCGTCAGGTCCCACGTAAAGCTGGGACTCCGCACCGGGCTCGCGGTCGCCAGGACCTCAAAGCCCTTGTTCGAGATCTTCCCGATGTTCGTGAGGTGGGTGCCGTTGAATCCGCTCGACGGTGCGTCCGGGATTTCCATCAGCGCGTCATTCGTGACCTGGTTGTAGTAGGTCACCTCGAGCCCCAGCACGCCACGGAACACTGACGCGTCGAATCCGAGCTCCCACTCGCTTCCAGTCTCAGCCTTGAGATCGGGGTTGCCGAACTCCGAAGGCCTGAGCGCATTCGCGCTGGCGTCGTCCACGACGACGATGTCGGTCGACACCGTGCGGTCCGCCGAAAACGGCGCCGGCGCGTTCCCCGCCTGCCCCCAGGCAAAACGGAGCTTCATCTCGTCAACCGATGGCAGGTTGAAGAAGTCCTCGTCTGAAATAACGTAGGCGATCGAGAACTTGGGATAGGCGACCAGCGAGAATGCCGATCCGAATGCCGAGTTGTCGTCGATCCGCACGGCACCCGTCACAAACAGGCGGTCCCGCCAGCCGATCTGTTCCTGCACGAAGAATCCCAGCGACGTCTGCTCCACGAACCCCTCACTGGCGTCGGTGTTGGCCGCCGTGCCAATCAGGTTCACCGCGTTGGCCACAAGACCGTCACCATTGACCGTGTACCGCCGATATTGGCGCGCGTTGAGCTGCATGCCACCCGAGAACCGGGACGTGAACTCCGACGACAGCCGGGCACGGATCGAACCCGAGTAATCCACAGTCCAGGTATGGGTCACTGGCAGTCGCTGCGTGATCGACCCGGTTCCGTTGGTGGCACCCCACTTCTGGGTGGAGTCGATCTGGTAGAAATTGGTCTCCCGCACGTCGTACTTGTCCATCCCGACCACGAGGCGGTTCTCGAACCACGACCACGGATCGAAGTTGGCGGTCAGGCCAATCGTGGTGCGCTCCTCCCGGATGGTCGTGTCGAACTCGTTGCTCTGATCCGGGCCGAACCCATGGAATCCCGGTTCCCACCTATCGTTGAACGCGCGAGCGCGCCCTCGGTACGCGTTGCGCAGCAGGCCATTCGAGGCGTTGTCGCTCAACGGCATGCCCAGCTTGTTGCGCGTGTAACCGAAGTTCAACCCTAGGTTGAGCTTGGCAGTCGGCGTGAACTCGAAGTTGGCCCGTCCGCCGGTGCGTTCCTGGAAATTGTTGTTGAACACTCCCTCTTCGTCCATGCGATTGAACGAGAGATAGTAATTGAACAGCTGCTCACCGCCTCGCGCCGACATCCTGAAATCATAGACGTCACCGGCGCGGATGCCCCGCGGATGGCGGGCGAGCGGGTTGTCGGTGATCACGAAGTCTTCACCCCACGCGGCATCGCGCAGGATGTCTGCTTCGGGGATACCCGTGACCGGGCCGTTCGGACCTTCCCACACCACCGAGCTCGGATCCTCGCAGCCGGGGTAATTGCCGGACGTGTTCGCCCGCCGGGTGGCCGTGCACCGGTAATAGGTGGTGGGCGTTTCTCCAACCCACGACGACTGGCCGTACTCGAAGCCCGCCGACCACTGGACCTGAGCCGCGCCCCGCGTGCCCTTCTTGGTGATAATCTGGATCACACCGCCCGCAGCGTCGGCGCCGTACAGTGTCGCGGCGGCCGGTCCCTTGATCACCTCGATCCGCTCGATGTCTGCCGGATTGAGGAACTCCAAGGGGCTGCGGTTCTGGATCGTGGAGTTCGTTGATCCTAAGGTCGCGATGTTCCCCGACTCGAAGCGGATCCCGTCGATGTAGTAGACCGGGACGTATCCCGCGTTGAGCGACCCGGCGCCACGGATCTTGACGTTGGACGCCGTTCCCGCGAGCCCCGAGTTCTTGTACATCGTGAGACCCGGCGACCGCGCGTTGAGCAACTCGTTCAGGTTGGCGATCGGTGCGACCTCGGAGAGGTTACCGACGTCCAGTCTGGTTACCGAGTTCCCGATTTCACGAATCTCCGTCCTGCCGGCCGTGCCCGTCACCACCATCTCGTCCAGTTGAACGGGGGCGCGCGTCATGGACACGTCCACAACCGCCACTTGCCCGGTCGTCACGGTCACCGCTTGGTCCATTCGGGAGTACCCGATGAACATGACGCGGACCGTGTACTGCCCCTGCGGCAGGTTGCGGAACTCGAAGCTCCCGGCGTCGTTGGTCCTGGCCTCCATGTTTTGACCCACCAGGATCACCCGCGCGCTGCTGAGCGGCCGCAGCGTCGCGACATCCGTGACCGTGCCACGGATGGTCCCGCCCAATTGCGCCCACGCGGCTTCAGTACCCGCCGCCGTGAGGAGAAGCGCGCTGGCGGCAATCGCCAACCACGCTCTCAGTCGGTGAGAGAGATGCATGCCAGACCTCCTTTGTGAAGTGGTGCGAAATGCAACGGCACCGCGCGCAGCCGGCCACCTATGCAACAGCCGTTTGATGCCGCCTCGACACGACCTCCGGACCGTACACCCCAAGGGAGGCCGTGCGTCCCTTCAAACCTATCCGACGGAATCTGTTCCATCTAACCGAATTTGTTTCATCTAAGCTGGGTCTCGCGCCCGCTCTCGCGCAAGGTCTCACTGTGAAACCCAAGCGCTCCGGGGGCCCGGATGATCGGGAAAGCCGGCGGGCTTGCCGGCAGCGTCCGGCCTAAATGACGGAGCTACCTGGTGGGGAGGGTGACCTCGCCGCTCACGCGTCGGGGAAGATCGATGGGAAGTAGATGCGGGATGTCCCCGATCTTGCGGACCAGGGCGTTCGCCCGCTCCACTTGCAGGTTGAAGCTGTCCACCGTGGCGGCGTACTGCGGCTGGAGCGCTTGGAGCTGCGCGGCTTTCTGGTTGTACTCCCGGATGAGCCCATTGTAGCGATCCACCACCGATGTGTACTCGTCGTACATGCCGGCCGGGATCCCACGCGGGTGCTGGGCCTCCACGTCCTCGATCCATTCGCGGAGCCGCTGTGAGTTTCTCTCGGTGTCCCCGAGGGTGCGCTCGAGGTTGCTCAACTCCTGCTCGAGCGCGGTGATCCGCGACTGTTCGGTCTCCAGCCCCGCGGCGAGCGCCTTGAGGGCAGTGCGATCCTCTCGGTGACGCACCAGGTGCCCGCCGATCATGAAGGCGTTCACGCCGACATAACCGGCGATGGCGACACCCACGATGACCAGCACGGACTTGGTACGGCTCACGAGTCACCACCTCCTGGTGGGTTGCGATCCTACGGGCATCCCGCGGCGCCTGCGCAGGCCGAAAGACACCATCTGTTCCCCATATACGACGGCGTGCGACGGGAAGCAACCCCCCGAGCCGTCCGGGGACCGTCTAGTCCGAGAACGGCGATTTCTTCGGACGAGACGAAGCTCCCGGCGCCGCATCGAGCATCCGCTGCAACTCCTCCTCGCTCAGCTCGAACGGGTCCTGCTCGTATCCCGGAGCCGGCACCGTCAGGCTCCGGCCAGGGTTGCCCGACACGGGCTCGAGCTGCCACGTGTTTCTCGTACGGTCACGCACTTCCCACACTTGCCCGGTACGGTCGGTGAATCGTCGGTAGCCCATGACAGCTTCCTCGGGTTGGCGCCGTTTGTTCAGAAGACGAGACGCAGGATGCCCGCTGCGAGCGCAACGACCACGAGGAGTACGCTGCTCCCGGCAGCCACGGCCGTGATCACGAGCCAGATCGGGTTACTCACGATCATCCAATTGGCCAGGTCCACCCCGAGCGTGTCCAGATCGCTTCGCAGCGCGCGGGCGGCGCGCAGGGCACGGAACACCCCGCGCACTAGCCGGAACCGTCCGGTCTGGAGCGACGCCTTCACTTGTCCCGCCTGACTCGCGGTCTTGTCGACGAGATCGCGGAAGGCATCCTGGACCCGAACGGCCGTCACGGCGGCATCCAGCGCTCGCGCGTAATACCACAGCAGAGCCGCAGGAGCGAGGCTGAGCGCAAACACGAGCGGGCGAACCCCACCCAGACCCGGATAGACGAGGGCCCAGCAGCCCAGGGCTCCGCCAACCGCGACCACTGCCGCAGCGCGGACGGCCCGGGCACCCACACCGGAGATCCAGTCCAGCCGCGCGACGGCGGCATTCAACGTTCCGGACACGGTGAGTCTGGATTGCTGCTCCATGCACGTCCACCTGTGAGCGTCTGCTGCTCAATGATGCTCGGAGCATCCCCGAGAGACCAGTCCGGCGGGCATCCGACTGGCCTTCGCCCGGACGAGTTCATATCCTTGCCTAGACTCACGGGGAGGTGCGGTTGCCGGACGAGCGCGCAGGGATCGCCCAACGGCTGGCGGTCTATCTGGACCCGGGCAGTGACGAACCCTTGTTTCGCCAGGTCGTCGACCGGATCTGGCTCGAGGTGGTGACGGGCACGCTTGAGACCGGTGAGCGGCTTCCGACGGTCCGGCAGCTCGCCATCGATCTGAGCGTCCATCCCAACGCCGTGCAGCGGGCCTACAGGGAGCTCGAGCTGCTCGGCGTGCTGGTCACGCGGCCGGGCGGCACGTTCGTCGCCCTGACGTCGCCCGACACGTCCGCGATCGAGCGGCGTGCGCAGCTCGACCGGCTGTGCACCGACATGCTCGCTCAGGGGCGCGCTTTCGGGTTCACCATCGAGGACATCATCGACGCCCTCACCGAGCTGCGCGCCGCGCGCCGTGAGGGCGGAACGCGGGAGGCGGAATGATCAACGAGTTCCTGCCGGTGCGCGCGAAGACACCCGCACCAAGACGGTATACCGGGAGGCCCAGCATGACCTCGCCCACCGACACACGGTATCCCCCGGCCGCCATGCTTGGCGGCTTCGTCACGGCCGCCAGCGTCATAGGGATCGGGGCCCTGTTCTCGCTGCTGACGCCACCGGTTGGCGCACTCGTCGTCGGCGGCATCGCCGCTTTGTCGGGCGCGTTCGTGGGTTCGTCCATCAAGTTCGCCGACCAATGGGAGAAGGCGGTGGTGCTGCGGCTCGGCAAGTATCGCGGGCTCCGCGGACCCGGGCTGTTCTACGTCATTCCGGTGATCGATCGCGTCACCTATCACATCGATCAGCGAATCCGCACCACCGACTTCGGCGCCGAGTCGTGCCTCACCAAGGACACCGTGCCCGTGAACGTCGACGCGATCGCGTTTTGGATCGTCTACGATGCCGAGCGCGCCGCGCTCGAGGTGCAGGAATACCAGCAGGCGGTGGTGCTCGCGGCCCAGACCGCGCTCCGCGACGCGATCGGGAAGCACGACCTCGCGGAGTTGATCCAGTCGCGCAAGGAGCTGGGACGCGGACTGCAGCAGATTCTGGACGAGAAGATGCACGACTGGGGCATCCAGGTGCAGTCGGTCGAGATTCGCGACGTGATCATCCCGAAGGCACTGGAAGAGGCGATGTCGCGGCAGGCCCAGGCCGAACGCGAGCGCCAGGCGCGGATCATCCTCGGCACGGCGGAGACGCAGATCGCCTCGAAGTTCGTCGAGGCCGCGGAGAGCTACAGCCAGAACCCTGTGGCGCTCAACCTGCGAGCGATGAACATGCTCTACGAGAGCATCGTGAAGCGCGGATCGCTCATGGTGGTGCCGTCCGGACTCGCGGACTCACTCAATACACCAAACATCCTGGGTCTCGCGGGGCTCGCGGGGGGTGCCGGACTCCTGAAGACCGGGGGGGAGACCCGGGACGAGGGGAAGGAGACGGCTCCACCGGACGAGGACTGACGGCGTCGGGCCTCGTACGGGGCGCGGCGGCCCCGTGGGTCACGGAGGGGACACGGTCCGGTCACGGGAGCACATTAGGATACCCGTAGACCTGGATGGAGGCGTGGCGTGCGGCGAGGGTGGACGTCGGCACTGATTCTGGGCGTGACTATGGCCGTGGGCGCCTGCTTCCCGACCCTCCACACCGCCCGCATCGATCCGGGCCTGCACGTCGACGTCGGCGTCACCGTGCTCGGCGATCGGGTCCGGAACGGGGAGCCCCAGGGGCCCGATTACGTCGCGTACGTGGCCCCGTCGTTCGCGTTCGGCAATCGCGTGGAGCTTGGCCTCCCGATGGGCATCTACCTCGAGGAGGGCTTCGCCAGCCTCGGCGCTGACGCCTTCACACGCTTCGGCGAGGACCCGCGTATGATTGTCCTCTGGCCGTACCTCAGGTTTGCCATGCTGCCGGCGGACGGACCACACCACCTGGCGTTCATTGCACAGGGTGCGTGGATGATCCCGGCCAACGTGGGCGTGCGGTACGGTCGCGACCTCGGAAGTTGGGAGCCGTATGGCGGCCTGTCCCTCATCTTCTCAGGCGGCCCAGCGGGGGACGACCCGGCCGTCACGCGGTACCAGGAAAGCGGTCAGTCGATGGTTGCGCTGGTCGCGGGGGCCACGTGGAACAGCTTCGGCCGGCTCACCGCCGAGATCGGGGTGCTCCGGAACCACTACCAAGAGGGCGCGGTGTATGGCGATTTCGGACAGCCGACGGCATCGCGGACGCTGTACGATCTCTTTCTCGGCGCGCGGTGGCGATTGGAGGGGCGTTAGGCGCCGCTCCGCCGCCTCGACTCCGGTCAGACGCTGCGATGCCTCCTTGCCGTCAGCACCCGGTCCACGCGGCGTCGCGCGGTGTGATATGGCGACTCGTCGTTCGCCGCCGCCTCGGAAAAGATCTGCGAGAGCGTCCGCTCGAACGTTCGAATGCGGTCCAGAACCTCCTCAGCTGCTTGCCCTCGCCCGAGCAGCGGCAGTGCGGTTGCCCCACCCGCATTAATCACGTAGTCCGGGGCGTAGAGAATCCCCCGCCGGTGCATCCGGTCGGCGCCGTCCGGATCCGCCAGTTGGTTGTTGGCCGACCCCGCCACGATGCGGCAGCCGAGAAGCGGGATCGTGGTCGCATTGAGTATGCCCCCGACGGCGCAGGGAGCATACACGTCACACGGCGTGGTGGAGACTTGGCCAGCTGGCACCGTGCGTGCGCCGAGCTCTTTGGCGAGCCGCGCCGCCCGGTCGTGCTCGGTGTCGCTCAGTACGACCGTGGCTCCGGCCTCGGCCACGTGACGTGCCAACGGCACGCCGACGTCACCGATCCCCTGCACCAGCACCGTCTTCCCGGCAAACTCTAAGGACCCGAACGACTGCTGCAGCGCAGCGCGCATCCCCACGAATACGCCGAGCGCCGTAAACGGTCCGGGATCGACGGGCTGGCCGTGTACGCGATCGTAGCCGTGCACGTACTCGGTCTCTTCGCCGATCACGGCCATGTCGTCAGGGGTGGTCCCAAGATCGGGTCCGCATTGGTAGGCGCCGCGGAGCGACGCGACGAGCCGGCCGAACCGCCGCAGCACCCCCCGTCGTGCGTCGCCTTCCAACGGATGCGGCACGGCAAGCACGCTCTTCCCACCACCGAGGTCGAACCCGATCACCGCCCACTTGTGTGTCATACCCTCGGCGAGACGCATCGCATCACGGAGACCATCGGCCGGCGTTGGATACCGCCAGACACGACACCCGCCCATGGCGGGACCCAGGGTCGTGTCGTGAATGGCTATGAAGACCCAGGTCTCGGTCTCCCGATCGTACCTCGCGACGACCGCTTCGCCGCTCCACTGCTCGATCAGGGTCTGCATGGTGTGTGACGCCACCCTACGCGCTCAGCCGCTCGATGAACTTCTCGGCGTTGATCATCACGTCGTCCTCCCCGATCTGGTCGAACGGATTCTCGAGGTGCTCCTGGATGTTCTCGAGGCTCACGAGCACCACCGTGAACAGCACCGGCATGACGTAGGTGAGTCCCGCAGCGAAATCCCTCGCGATCTCCGCAAAGTATGGCGGGTAGACGATCGGCAGAAGATAGATGAACAGGGCGCTGTACGCCCGTAGGGTGCGTGGCGTTCGATACTGGTAGATATGCTTCACGTTCTCGAAGGCGATCAGCATCTTGCTCAGATACTGGTTGCAGCGCGACACCTCGCCACTGGCCAGGCCCTTCGTCCGGAAGCTCTTGACAAACCCCGATAGATCCGAAAAGGACTGATACACGCGCTCTTCTTGCGGCGCCATCCGTTTCACGGGCGTCCGGAATAGATCGCGACACGCGTCCAGGAGCTCGAACAGCAACTGCCGAGCTCGCGCCAACGTCTCCGGATCCGGCTCCATCCGGTCACGGGCCGCGAAGTAGATGGCGCGACCATGTCCCTTGATCGATCCATATTGGCCAAGGGCCACCTCGCGACGCTTATAGGCTCCGCTGATGGAGAACACCAGGGGGAAGACCACCGCGATCCCCACAAGCGTGAGCGGGAAATCCGCCGCGAGGTTGTACCGTGTCGCGAGATATGTGGCCAGGACGGCCAGCGCCGTCACCAGCGCCGTCTTGAGCGTGATGATCGCGCGGATGCTACTGAGCATGCGTCCCCTCCGGGCAACAGGTCGGACGCACCGTAATGCCGATTGCCGTCAGAGGCAATGAACCCGGACTACACCGCCCCCGACTCGCTCTCCTTGTAGAGCCAGCCACCGACCATCGTGGCCACGATCACCTCGGCGAGCCCCGTGAGCGCCCAGAACACGAGCAGCCAGTCGGTGAACATCCCCATCATCTTGTAGCCCAGCACCGCCGGCACGTAGCCGCCCAGCCACAATACGACGCTCACGAGTGCGGCGGCCTTGGGTCCGGGACCGAACCGCGGCCGCGCCGCGGCATAGAACCAGACCAGCGCGAACCCGATGAGCAGCGAGACCAGCGCGGCCAGCACGAAGCCGCTCACCGTGACGTCCATGGACAGGTCGTGGGCCTCGAGCGACGCCTGCATCGGGCCCATGTAGAACTGGCTCAGGATCCCCTCGGCCACGAAGATCACTGCCCCGGCCGCCAGGGCCCCCAGCGCAACGCGCTGCATGTTGATCTGCGTCATGGCTCGGTCACTCCTTCGGCTGCGGTTCGGCCCTCAAGCGACGGCCCCAGCTGCGAGCACTGGGCGACGGCGCGACGTGTAATATCAGTTTCCGAACCGGGAGCGCCAGAAGTCGGCCACGGTCGCGATAGACCCTTCCGTGACCTTGGTACCGAGTGTGAGGAACGCCCCATGCCCGCCGCGTACCGAAAAGTCCGGATCGCGTAGGTCACCGAAACGGTAGCCCACCGCCACCTCCACGAGATCGAGCAGCCCAACGGCGAATGCCGGCGCCACGTCCCACCGGGTGCTGCCGCTCGTGCGCTCGATCAGGAGGCGTCCATCCGCCCGGAAGGTGAGGAACGGGTTGATGATCACGCTGGTACGCGCACCCACGTAGTCAGCGGTGGACTCGAGCCGCTGGGTCACGCCGTCCTCGTGCAGCCGATCGGTCTCGGTCCGGCGGATCGCATAGCGGCCCGCCAGCTCGGTGCGGCGTGTCGGTGTCCAAATCACCTCGGCCGCCCCGATCAGGCGCTGCTCCTGACCCAGACTGGTCAACACGCCGCGGTTCCGAGGGTTGGTCTCGTCGAGCCAGGAGACCTTGGTCAGCACGTTCACCGCGTCGCTGCCGATGGGCCGGAACGCTACCCCCCAGAGAGACGCGACGCGGCGACCGGTTTCGGTTCCGGTGGTGAGGGTCTGCTCGGTGGCGAGCAGCTCCTGGCGCGACAGCACGGCCAGCGAGCGATTCAACGAGAGATCCCCGGCCAGCGTGAACAGGCGGGTCGACAGCCGCTCGCCGTCGCGGTACTCGCCGCGTGCGGTCACGCGGTATGGGGCGCCCTGCGGCAGCAGCTCCACCCCGAGCCCGGCAGACCAATAGTCCTCTTCATCCTGCAGGAACGGGAGCGCGCGGACCGGGTCGCCCAGCTCCGTATTGTTCAGCCCGAACCGGCGCTCAAACATCGAGTTCACCGTCCAGGTCGAACCGATGGCGAACCGGTTGTTGAGCCCGATGATCGCGGCATTGTACTGCGCGCCGGCACCGCCAGCGAGTTGGTAGGATCCCCACGCCCGAGTGCCTAAGCCGACGTCCGACGTGAGCCCGATGTTGGTGACCCCATATGACTCGTCCGCCGGGAGCAGCACGCGGCGGTGCCGCAACTCGACGCGGATATCGTCGGTGACGTTGACGCCCGCACCTGCCCCGATGTGATTCGGCCGCACCAAGCTCCCGCTCGACCCCAGTTGCTGCCGCCCCTCGGCCCACAACTCGAGCCGGTCGAGGGGTGTCCACACGAGCTTCCCCTCCAGCGCTTGCGACCGGTCACCGTCGACGCCGTTTTCGAAGCTGTCGAGGGTCTGAGTCGCCTCGATCCTGAGGCGCTTCCCCACCGGCTGCACCGCCCCGAAGCTGGTGCGCCGCCGGCTCACGGCCTGTGACCGGGAGGCCATGAAGTCGTGCTGTGCACGCAGCGTCGTGCTGCCGACCTGGAACGTGCCGCCGGCCTTGAACTCCTCGGTGCCGCCGCGGAGCGCGACGTTGGACGGGTTTCCGAAGCCATCGCCGATCTTCATCCACGATGCCGACAGCTTGGCGGCACCACCCAACAGGTCGACCGAGCCAGTGAGCGAGGTAGCGAACCCGCTCGAGTCCGGAGCATGCGAGTAGGAGACTTCGCCACCCAGATCGAACCCGGCGAACCGCAGGAGTCGCACGTCGACGCCGGTCATGTCGAACGCGCCGCCGGGCTCGTCGGCATGGATCGCAGTGACGCCCAGCCGCAGCGAATCGACGTGGAGCCCCGACCAACCCACCGCGTCGAGGCTGGCGCGGACGCCACCCACGAGACGCTGGTCTCCTCCGCCGCGCCCCTCGTAGGTCACCATCAGGAACACGGGGTTGTCGGCCGCGTCCGCGGCCGGCACAGGTCGCTTGAACAGGAGCGTTCCCGCCTGATAGTCGATCTGGTAGTCGATGAAGCGGACCAGCACCTGTCGAGTGAGCACGCGTTGCGGGTTCTCGCGATCGCGCATCTCGACCACGATCTGCTCGGTGCCGGGGATCGCCGCGCCGCCCAGTGAGTACGGACCCGAGATGCCGGCGCCACGGATCTGTTCCTGTTCCAGACTCTGACTGGTAACGCTGGCAAACGCGCGCCAGGAGACGGGCCCCGTGGCAATCCGCGCCATGCCTCCGGACAGGGCCCGCCGATAGGCGGCGAGGCTCAGTCCCTCGGCGAAATCACCCGTCGACACATCACCAACGGCGAGCCAGTCGAAGCCGCGCTCGATGCGGGCGGCCACGGCGTGTTGCGACGCGCTGACCGTGCGCACGCTGCTGGCATCGCCGAGGATGGGGTACTGGGCCTCATCCAGGGGGTCGAAGTCGCGGCCGAAGGTTTCGCGATCGGCATCGAGGCGCCGGGAGTCGACGCTCACGACCACCGACGTGCGGTCATCGAGACGGCCGCGGGCCGTGATGGCACCGAAGGCATCGGGACTGGCGCCCACGCCCACTCGGCCCACACCCGTCACCATCAGCGCACGCGTGGCGGGCAGCGTTTCGAGTGGGCGCTCGTGGGTTACGTCGCCAGTCTGCAGCGCGAGCCTGCCGCGACGCACCTCGTGCCCCGGCTTGATCCGGACGGTGAGCCAGCCGAGCGAGTCGGTCCGATGTTGCAGCCCGACCGACGAGGGGTCGGTGTCGCTCCCCACCGCCTCGGCGCCGTCCACCGTCACGGTGGCCTGCGTCGGGAACACGACGGGCAGGCCCCAGCGATCGAGCATCCGGACCCGGACGGTCTCGATGCTCTGGCCATCCGCCCGTAGCGTGAGCGTGCCTGTCGAACCCACCAGGCTGGCGGGCACGTCGCTCACGTGTACCGAAATGCTGTCCCACCGCTCCTGACTCCAGGTGTTACGCATGGCCACGCGCAGCACGTGCGGACCCGGGGCGAGCGGAACGGCGACGAAGTCGTGAATGCCGTCGATCCGGATATTGCCGCGCGCAAGCACCGAGTCACCGTCGTACAGGGTGACCGGCTGTCCAGCCTCGCCCTTCACACCAATGAACACGCGATCGCGGGCAGTGACCGTCCCGTCCTGGAGCCCGAAGATCTCGACCGACGGCCCGAACAGAAAGGCAGTCCGACGATCCTCCAAGCGATCCGTGTCGCTCCGGAGCGCGGCGATGGCCACGGACGCCTCCGGCGTCGCGTGCGCCGCCGGGCGCACCTCGAACGTGATCGGACCCATCGGACGCTTCCCGAAGTCCCAAACCAGCACGGTCCCACCGCTGGAGTCGGCCCGCTCGGCAGGATCGGGCGTGGGCACACCTGCGAGCCGGGTACTGCCGGGTACCGGCTCCCACCCGTCTGGCAGCGGCAGGGTGAGTTCAGGCCACCCGCCGGTCGATGGCGCGACCGACAACGTTACGGCGCGACCGGCTCCCACCAGCGCCGGGTTAGGGAGATCGGCCGTTTCGCCGGCGACCTCAATCGTGCCTTCGGTTGGGACGGGCAGGTCAGCCACCCTCACGGCCATCCGCTGGCCCGCGTGGCCGGGTGCCTGCAATGCGACCCAGGTCGAATCGGCGCTCGCGGTCGCCCACACCGTGAGCACAACGCTCGCACCAGGGGCAATGGGCGGGAGCGCCATCGTTGCGGGGTTGACGTGCACCGGCACGCCCCCGATCGCGAGGGTCGCCGAGTCGGGGGGCGTTTCGAATCGCAGCGACAGGCCGTTGAGGGGCCGGTCAGTCGGGTTTGCAATCGTCACGGCATATTCGGTGACGGGCGGGCGCGGCGCCGGCGGAGCGGACGGAACGAGCGCGCTGTCGGCGAGCCCCGCTCTTGCGAGGCCGCGCACGAACGTGGCCGCGGCGGCCGCGTTGGTTCCCCGCACCAAGTTCATTTCGACGCGTCGGTTCCGGGCCCGGCCCTCGGGTGTGTCGTTGCTCGCCACCGGTCTGTCGGGCCCGTAAGCCTCGACGCGCACGCGTGAGCGGTCGATGCCACTCGCGATGAGGTAGTCGGTTACGGATGTTGCCCGCTCGAGCGACAGCCGCAGGTTCAACAGGCGCGGCCCGGTCGAGCTGGTGTGGCCGGCGATCTCGACTTCGACTTCCGGGCTCGCTGCCAGCAGTCCCGCCACGTCGACGAGCACTGCGTGGGATTCCGACGTGAGCACCGCCGACCCGACTGTGAAGGTCACGGGCAGGACGGCCACCGGGACCGAGGGTGACGTCGCCTCCGGCGACTCGACGGAGTGGGTCATCTGCGCCGTCACCGCGAGGGTCGGGGGGGCGCTGTCTGCCGGCGGGCGAATGCGCCGTGCGGCGACCGTCCACGGTATCGGGATGCGCGCGCTCTCCACACGACCGGTGGTGGGCACGAGCCGGAACTGCACGTTCGGGGTGGTCCAGCCGTCTGCGTCCACCGGCACGATCCGATCCGACGCCGCGATGCGGTAGCCGACCGGCACCGTGGTGGGATCGATTCTGAAAGCATGGCCACCGGGCCGCACGTTCCGGAACGAGAACTTCCCGTCGCCATCGGTGGTCGCCACCTCGCCGTCGTCGGTCCACACGTCGAGGCCGGCCACCCCAAGCTCGCCGGCGCCCTGGCGACCGTCGTCGTTCACGTCGAGCCACGCCTTGCCGATCACCGCGCGCGTCTCCATGGGCCAGCTGCGCCGCACGCGGACCCAGGCTACCTGCATGCTCGTCACGACGAACCCGCCCTCGGCGGCCGCCACGGCCCGGTTCTCCAGCACCGGCGTCTCGGCCGACACGACAGCCATCGTGTAACGGACCGTGTGCGTGGCACCCGGCGCCAGCGGCCCCGCCACGAAGAACGTGACCACCCGCCCACCCACCTGCACCGAGTCGGCCCCGATCGCGCTGCCCTCCGCGTAGCGGCCACCCAGCGGCAACGTGTCAACGATCACGATGCCGGAGAGCGCGTTGTCCCCAGTGTTCTCCAGCACCAGGGTGTACGGCGCCGTCTCGCCCAACCCCACCTCGAGTACGTCGGCGGTTTTCTCCAGCGAGAGCTGATTGGGCAGGAGTCCCACGAGGTCGACGCCGTCGGACATGGCGGTCTGCGTGGGGGCGTTGGCCGCCGCCAGCACAGCGAGATTGCGCACCGAGAGCGTGTCGCGCACCAGGCTCGAGACGCGGACCGTGAGCGACACGCGGACGGAGTCGCCCGGTGCCACCTCGCCCAAGGTCCACGACACCACCTGGCCATTCACGGTCGCCCCCGGAGTGGCCGTCACATATTCGAGCTCCGGTGGCAGGGTGTCGGAGAGCACCACATCGCGGGCCGGCGTGGTGCTCGAACGGTTGACCGACACGAGCGTGTAGGACACCTGCTCGCCGATTCGCGCCAACGTGGGCCCGATCAGCGTCTTTTCGAGCCCGAGCTGGGCGAGCACGATGGTCGTCACGACGGCGTTGGAGACAACCGAGTCGGTACCGACCACTGTGCCGTACATTGCACCAGCGGTGTTGCCAACGGGCGTGGCTGGCCCGAGCCCGCCGTCCACACGCACCTG
>JBDHEI010000010.1:0-64764 GCA_039591075.1 Gemmatimonadota bacterium | reverse complement strand
GCGGCGGTCGCCACCAGGAGTGCTGCCAGGCCGGTCCAGCGCCAGGGGGTCAGGGCACGATCACTCGGCCGATGTAGTTGGTGTCGGTGCCGAACCAGATAGCGTTGGTCGCGGGATCGAAATACATGTGTCGCACAGTGCCGCCGCCGCTTGGGATCGCCGTCGTGCCAAAGAACGCCTCGCGCGCCGGGTCGAAGCCCACGAATCGGTTCGGATTCAGCCCCGACTCGACGAACCAGATGCGACCGCGATGGTCGAGCGCCGTTCCGTACGGTCGAGACGCGCGTCCACCGGGCGTGGGCCACTCCTGGACGTCACCGGTGGTCGGATCCATGCGGCCAAGGAACCCTGTGGCGTAATCGACGTACCACACGGCACCGTCGGCCGTGAGCTCCAGCCGGCGGGGGCGTGCCTCCGCTCGCGGGAGCGCATACTCGCGGAGCGCCATGGTGCGGGGGTCGACCGTGGCGATCTTGTTGGTGCCAAAGAGCACGATCCATGGCCGCCCGCTGGGATCGACCTTGATCCCGTAGGGGCGGGATTGGGGGGTCGGCACGGCGACGAGATGCACGGTGCCCGAAGTCACTTCGAGCTTGCCCACGAAGTTCCCGCCCTGCACGGTGAACCAGATGTCACCTGTGGGGTCGAAGACGAGGGTGTGGGGATCCCGGGCGGCTGGATCGGGCATGGGGTACTTGGCGATGGCACCGCTGGCCGGATCGAGCCTGCCGATGTGCGCGTTCCGATTGCCGGCGTACCACACCATTCCCCGATCGTCGACGATCAGGTTGTGGGGACCGGTGCCAGGCTCGAGCTCGAACCGCTCGAACTCTCCGGTGTTCGGGTCCAGGGATGCGACGTAATCGGTGCGCTGGCCAACGAACCACACGGTCCCGTCCGGGCCGACGGAGGGATCGCGCGGGCGGGAGGCCTCCCAGGGGACGAGCCACTCCCGGATGTCGACGGAGTTCTGACCGGACGCATCCCCGAAAGTCGAGATCGGGAGGAGAGATACGACCAGCAGGGTCACCATGATGGGCATCGGGTACTCCTTGGAGCGCGATGGCGAATGTTGGTGTCACGGCCCGCTCGTGGCAACCGGGCCCGGCCATCCCACAATGGCCGCCGAGCTTGGTAACTTGCAGGATCCGATATGAGCATCTATACCCAACCGAACTCTTGGCTGTGCGGTCCCTTCGCGCTCAAGCACGCGCTCTTGGCGCTGGGTATCCGAGCGGAGGAGGCGGCCATCGCCCACATCGCGGGTACCAACGAGCATGGTACCGACGAGTCGGAGTTGGAGCGCGCCGCCGACCGGTTCGGCTGCGCGCTCGGCACCGTACGGCGCCGGGACGCCGATGCTGCGCGGCGCGTACTGAACGAGCATCTCGGTCGTGGCGTGCCGGTCCTCCTCTGCATCGAGCAATGGGATCATTGGGTCACCGCCGTGTGTGAAGAGGATGACACGTATGTCGTCCTCGATAGTCGACACCCAGCGGTGTTTCGTATCATCCCGTGGGAGTTTCTGCGCGAGCTGTTGGCCTACCGACCGGGGCGACGCTCGCGGGGCGGGGCGCCGATCTACGATCTCCATCCCGTGGTGCCGCGGAACAAATCGCACGCGCGACCGCGATTCACCGTGGAGCGGGCCAGGTTCCTCCAGGAATGGGAGAATCGGCCGTTTGTCGCCGACTGGGACCGATATGTCGACGATACCGTGAACTTCTGCCGCCCCGTCGGCTTCGACAACGGAGCATCCGGCTATCTCAGTCCCGGGGAATTCTTCGGCAGGCACGAGCTTGCGTTGCTCGACACTGTGGGTGACAGTCACTCGGGTGGTAAACGCTCGATGGCCAGGGCGGTACTGCGGGGGCTTCGATTCGTGGCAGATACCTATGGCCTCGACGTACCGGCCGCCGACACGGCCGTTGCCCGCGTGCGAGAGATCCTCGCCCGGCACCTTGCGGAGCATGCGCAGAAGGTGTGAGTGCGGCTCCGATCCAACCCCCTTTGTTCAACCTCTAGTGAGACAACTACAGACCATGTCGATTCGCGTAACTGCTCGGTGGCTCCTGACGCTCGTCGTCCTCATTGGTGTCGGCCAGCCTCTCCTCGCCCAAGAAGGCGCCTCGCTCACTCTAGACCGATTGTTTGCATCAGGCGAGTTCTTCCCCCGGGGTCTCGGCCAGATCCGCTGGTTGGAGGACGGGAGGTATACCACCCTGGAGCCGTCGACCGCGGTGCCTGGTGGGGTCGACATCGTCCGGCACGATCTTGCCACCGCCGCCACAGAGGAGATGGTCGGCGCGTCGGCGCTCGTGCCGGTCGGTACGGACCGACCACTCGTGATACAGGGCTACGGGTGGTCGGACGACGGTAGCCGGCTCCTCATCTTCACCAACTCGCGCCGCGTGTGGCGTTCCAACACCCGTGGTGATTACTGGGTGCTGGATCGACCCACCGGGCGCCTCCGGCAGATCGGGACCGGCCAGCCGGCGTCGTCACTCATGTACGCGAAGTTCTCGCCTGACGGATCGCGCGTGGCGTATGTGAGTGAAAACGACATCCACGTCGAAGATCTCGACAGCGGGTCCGTGACCCGGCTGACCTCCGACGGGTCGCGGACCATTCTCAATGGCCGGTTCGACTGGGTCTACGAGGAGGAATTCTTCTTCGGTTCGGCCACGCCGGCTGACGGGTTCCGCTGGAGCCCGGACGGCACCAAGATCGCGTATTGGCAACTCGACGCCAGTGGCGTGCGAGATTTCCTGCTGGTCAACACGACGGATTCCCTGTACTCGTTCACCATTCCCATTCAGTACCCCAAGGCGGGCACGACCAACTCGGCCGTGCGCGTGGGTATTGTTGCGGCCACCGGAGGCACCACGACCTGGCTACGCCTCGAAGGAGACTCGCGGAACTACTACATCGCCCGGATGGAGTGGGCAGCGAGCTCCGACGAAGTCGTCGTGCAGCACCTGAACCGCCTGCAGAACACCCTCACGGTGATGTTGGGCGACGCGGCCAGCGGCACCGTACGGACGCTCCTGACGGAGACCGACAAGGCCTGGGTCGACGTGATCGACGACCTGCACTGGCTGAACGACGGGCGACAGTTCACGTGGATGAGCGAGCGGGATGGTTGGCGTCGGCTGTATGCGGTGAATCGGGATGGGCGGGGGATGAAACCGATCACACCGCCCAACACGGACGTCATGAGCGTGGAACTCGTCGACCAACGCAACGGCTGGCTGTACTTCATCGCCTCTCCGGAGGAGCCGACCCGTCGCTATCTGTATCGCGTCCGTCTCGCCGGTTCGGGCACGGCCGAACGGCTGTCACCCGATCGACCTGGCTGGCACGCCTATGACCTCTCACCGAACGGGCGGTGGGCCTTCCACACGTTTTCAGCGTTCGACGCGCCTCCCGAGATCACGCTGGCGGACCTGCCATCGCACCAGGTCATGCGCACCGTGGAGGACAACCAGGATCTGCGAACGAAGGTCGCCACTGTGAAGCAGCGCCGGACCGAGTTCTTCCGAGTGCAAACGGTCGACGGCGCGATCTTGGACGGGTGGATGATGACACCGAACGACTTCGATCGATCCAAGAAGTGGCCGGTGCTGTTTTACGTGTACGGTGAGCCGTGGGGGACGACGGTCGCGGATCGCTGGGGCGGGACGCTGATGCTGTGGCACCAGTATCTGGCAAACGTCGGGTATGTCGTCATGAGTCTCGACAATCGCGGCACGCCTGTGCCGCGGGGCCGGGAGTGGCGGAAGTCGGTGTACCAGAAGATCGGCGTGCTCACGGCGCGCGATCAGGCGATGGGTGTGCGCGCAATCGTCGACAGCTTCCCGTTCATCGATGCCGATCGTGTCGGGATTTGGGGATGGAGTGGAGGTGGGTCCAGTACGCTGAACGCGATGTTTCGCTATCCAGAGATCTACCACACCGGGATGGCCGTGGCGCCGGTCCCGAACATGCGCTACTACGATACGATCTATCAGGAACGCTACACGGGACTGCCGGCAGAGAGTCCCGAGGCATATGAGCAAGGCTCACCGATCACGTTTGCCGAGGGACTCGAGGGCAATCTCCTGCTGGTGCATGGAACCGGTGATGACAATGTCCACTATCAAGGAACTGAAGCGCTCGTCAACAAACTCATCGAGCACGGCAAGCACTTCACCATGATGGCGTATCCCAACCGATCGCACGGGATCTTCGAAGGCCGCGGCACCACCCGTCACGTCTACGGGTTGCTGACACGGTATTTGCAGGAGAACCTGCCGGCAGGACCACGACCCTGACCAGCCGTGTCCGGCACACGTATGTTAGGAGAAACCCATTGCACACTCGGGACAGACGGGGGAGACCATGGCAAGTAGGACGCAAAAGGCGAAGAAGGCGGTTGGACGAGGAGTGAAGCGAGCCAAGCGCGCCGCCACGACAGCCGGCAAGCGCACGGAGGCTGGTGCCCGCCGTGCAGCGAAGGCCGTAAAGAAGAAGGTGAAGGCGGCCAAGACGACCCGGCGAAAGAAGAAGGTACGGAAGGCGCTCACGGCCGCCGGTGCGGCAGCTGCGGCGGCTGGCGTGGCGGTGGCGGCAGGCATGGCCGCCCGAAAAGCGCGTGGAAGCGCCAAGAAGGGAAAGAAAAAGAAGAAGTAGCGTCCCTGGTGGGTGAAACGAGAGAGGTGGGGGAGCACGCCAACGACGTGCTCCTCCGCCTCATGTCGTTCTCCTTGCTGCACTACTGTCCGGATTCCGCCTGAAACCCGTACAGCCGATACTCCCACTCGATCTCCCCGCCGCGTGCCGTGAGCAGCCCGAAGCCCTCGGGATGGCCCATGCGGGGGCCCTTCCACCAGTTGCCGCAGACCGCTCCGGACGTGATGTACTTGCAGCCCATGTACTCGATGCTCTCGCGCACGTGGGTGTGGCCCTGGAGCACTGCTTTGACGCGGTAGCGAGCCAGGATCTCCATGATTTCCCTGCCATTGGTCACCACCACCCAACGCGACGGTGCGACGGTCGTCCCCTCGGCGTAGGCCATGAAGGCCGTGAGAATCGGGATGTGGGTGACCACGACGATGGGCGTTCCGGTGCCGGCCCCCTCCAGCACCGATTGCAGCCAATCCACCTGCTCCTCGTCGATCAACCCGTAGTAGCCGTCCTTCGGGTTGGGTCCCGTGCCGATCGAATCGAGGACGATGAACCGCCACCCCTTGTGGTCGAAGAAGTAGTAGCGTGCTCCGATACGGTCTTCGTAGAGCTTCTTGCCGAAGAGCGGATCGGTGTAGAGAACGGGGCTGGCCGGGTCGATCCCGAGCACATCGTGATTGCCGATGACGTCGTATAGTGGCACATCGAGCGCCGCGACCGTCTCACGATACAGACCGTACAGCAGGTTCGCTCGGCGACGGCCCGTTTCCATGACGTCGAAGACAAGATCGCCACCACTGATGGCAAAGTCGGGTTTCAGGGCGTTGACCTGTCGAAAACACTGCCGGCATCCTTCGGCGGCTCGGAGCTCCGGCTGTATGTGAGGATCGGCGAGATGCGCGAACGTGAAGGTGCTGTCGGATGTGGCCAGGGTGGTGGGTGGCAGACCCATCGAGGCTGCTGCGCCAACCGCCACCGTCCGTACGAAATCCCTGCGTTGCACGGCACGTTCTCCGAATCGCTGGTTGGAGAGAAGGTAGGCGGGGCCTCGACGGCCGCAAGCGTCACGTGGGGCCTAGGCATCTCTTTCGGCCCCCAGACTTGCGGACTAGCTTAACCGGTGCGAGACGCCGCACGTGTTCCGGCGGTGGGACGCTATCGTTTCAGGAGGAGTGCAGGACATGCGTATGACCGGCACGGTGAAGTGGTTCAACGACAAGAAGGGGTTTGGGTTCATCACGCCCGAGGACGGTGAAAAGGACTGCTTCGTCCATTTTTCGGCCATCCAGGGCGAAGGCTTTAAGTCGTTGAAGGAAGGGCAACAGGTCGAGTTCGAAGTAGTGGACGGGGACAAGGGCCCCGCTGCACAGAACGTCGTCATACTCGGCTAGGCAATCCTCCACCCGGTTCGGCGCCACGGGGCGGCGCTGCGAGCTTCCCCTTCGTCACGGGTCGGACTTCTTGGTCTTGCGGCTGGCCTTCTTCCGGGGTTCGGCCGCGGTAGCGGCCTTCTCCTCTGCTTTGTCGTCCAGACGCTGCAGCGACGCCCGCAGTCCCTCAGGGCTGACCGGCTCGCGCTTCTGCTTCTGGCGCTCGAGTCGCAGGCGTCGTACCTCGTCTCCCTCTTCTTTTCTTTCCAGCGCCATGTCGACAATCATGGCGAGGGTCTCGCCGAACGTGTAATCCGCGACTTCCGCTGATTCCATGAACGAGACGCCTTCGGTGAGATCGGGGTTGGGGTTGATCTCGAGGACATAGGCGTTCCCGTCCTTGCCGATCCGTACGTCGAGTCGGGCGTAGTCCCGGCAACCGGTCACTTCGTACGCCTGAAGCGATACCTTCTCGACCTTGCGCAATATGCGCTTCGGGAGATCAGGTGGGCACACCGAGTGGACCCGATGATACGCTTCGGACAACGGGTTCCACTTCGCAGCAAACGTGATGATGTGGGGATATCCCTCCGGCAACCGTGTGAAGTCCCAGGCGATCGGCGGTAGGACTTCAGGTGGATCGTTGCCGAGAATCGGAACGTGTAGTTCCTCACCGTCGATGAACTCCTCGACCAGAATTGGAATTCCGTACTCGTCGAAGACGTACTGGAGGCGAGCCTGGAGTTGTCCTTCGTCGTACACTACCGACTCGCGTTCCACCCCTGAGCTTGCATCTTCGCGCGCGGGCTTGACGATGATGGGGTACCTGAGTTTGGAGCGCTTCGGAAGTCGCGGCTCTTCGACGGCCACGAATCGTGGCGTGGGGACGCCGTTCTGCAGCAGGACTTGCTTGGTGAGTCCCTTCTTGTAACACAGGGACAACGCAAATGGCGTCGCACCGGTGTATGCCACTTCGTGCAGATCGAAGAGCGCCGCTACGGCGGGTTCCAGCTCGGCGTCGTCGTGGAAATGCTCGATCAAGTTGAAGATCACGTCTGGCGGATTGCGGCGCAGTAACCGCTCGAGCCTCCCTAGATCCTCGCGCACGTTGAAGAGGCGGGCGCGATATCCCTCCCGGCGCAGTGCGTGTGCCACCGCCTTGTACTCGTCGAGCACCGTCGTGACCCGAATGTCGTACTCCGGCTCGAAGTCGAGAGACGCTGGGTCGATGTGCTCGAGTCGCTCGTATTCGTCTTCGCCCGTGTGGTTGAACAGCACGACGACCGAAGGTTGTGGTTCGCTCATGGATGCAAAGTAGCTACGGACATGGGCGTTACGCGAGCGCCCGGCAAACACGTGCAACGAGAGCGGGGCCGAGCACCGTCGTGCCTTGAGCCTTGCCACAACCCGTGCGACCCGCCGGCTTACGCGTGCGCATTGCCGCCACTCGTGCGGCCGAACAGATTCATCGTGTCACATATGGAATGGCTCACTCGGAAACATCGCGACGGAGGAGAGATGGCATACAAGATCGAGGAAATCGAGGGAATCGGACCCTCATATGCGCAGAAGCTCGCGGTCGTGGGGATTCGGACGACAGCCGACCTGCTGAAACAGTGTGCCAGCGGCTCGGGACGTCAGAGTGTAGCGGCCAAGACGGGTGTGAACGACGCGCTCCTGCTCAAGTGGGTGAATCTGGCAGACCTGATGCGCATTCCCGGGATCGGCTCCGAGTTTTCGGAGTTGTTGGAGGGGTCGGGGGTGGATACGGTCAGGGAGCTACGGAACCGGAACGCCGACAATCTGGCTGCCAAGTTGCAGGACGTGAATCGCGCTCGCCGGCTCACGCGCATGACCCCGGGTCCCAAGTCGGTGGCGAAGTGGATTCGGCACGCCCAGGAGCTAACACCGATCATCACGTACTAATTGGGCGTGCGGGCTCCAAAGGGTGACCCACACGGGCGGCGTGACGCCGCCCGTGGAGGCGTTACCGAAACGCTGGAGTGGCCACGCCGTCTTCGTCGACCCACCAGGGGAGCCAGCTCAGGGCGACCCGCCCGATAGCGATGTCGCTCTTCCGCGGTCGGATGAGTTGCTCGGTGATCTCGTGGGCATGGGCATCGCTCGGATCGTCGAGCCCTTCGGTTTCGCTCGCAAACTCCTCTTCGAGGGCCGCGAGCTGATCGTGCAGGGCCTCGAGGTCGCGTCTGGCACGTGCGATGTCGTCCTTTTCCCGAGCTGCCCGCCCGACGCCTCGCATGGTGGTCGTCGCCCGGCCGACGGTGCCGACGCTCGCCACACGCCGTCCAAACAGTGCGCCGAGCACCGTGGCGCCCATCGAGATCGCGGTTTGCATCTTCTGCTGGCCGTACTGTGACGTCTCGCGCCCGACCCGCTCTTCGGCCTTGCGGATCCGTTCCTGCAGTCTGGCCAGTTTAGGGGTATAGCGCTTGCGAAACTTGTCGACCTGCCCGTCCCGCTTCTCCCGCGCCGCCTGCCTCACGCGGATCCGGAAGTCGGCTTCCGACTCGCCCGGCTCGCCGGTCAACTTGAGCTTACTGCACTTGTAGAGCGTCAACGCTCCGTCGCGGTAGAGGTGTGTCTTGAAGGCTTTTTCCCACGACGCATAGCTCTTGGCATTGGTGGCGCGCGCCGGGAGATCGGTAAACGTGCCCGCCTCGATAGGTCGGTCGTCCAGTTCCATGTGCCCGTCGGTGAGACGCTCCGATTCCTTCCAGATATCCGCGGGCGGGTTGTCGCCGAGCGGGGCGAGGTAGGAGACCGTATCCCACAGGTCGACCCCGGCTCTAGCGTTGGCGAAGTGGAGGTCTCCCGTGCCGAGCACGGCGGGCCGGTACAGCAATCGGGCGCCAGACGGCCCGTCGCCCACCACTGCGGCAAACGATTCCTTGGCCTCTGTGGGCACTGCAGGCCGGGTCGCGTGCTGCTTCGTGGGAACGGGCGCGGCCTTCAGTGTCGGCGCCGTGGTCTCCCGGGCCGGCGCCGCCTCGGCCCGGCGATCCGCCATGAGGGTCTGAATCTGACTCCGCGTCAGGGGGCCGCGAAGGTAGGAGAGTGCCCAGCGGGTGTGAAACAGCATGGGGGCGTCGTCGTGCACATTGTGCATCAGAAACACGCGACTCTTCAGGCCTGAGAGAACCCGCTCCATCTGCTGGCGGTCGAAGGCAGCGCCCGACGTCGTGGAGGCTCCCTCCAAGCCGTCGATGACGCGCAGCTTGTCTCGCTCAGTCTGGAGCCGTCCCAGAAACCACGTGCCGGTGTTCGCGAGACCCTTGTAGTCCAGGTCGACCGGGTTCTGCGTTGCCAGCACCACACCCAGGCCGTATGCCCTCGCCTGTTTGAGCAACGTCAGCATGGGCGTCTTGGACGGCGGATTGGCCGTCGGCGGGAAGTAGCCGAACACCTCGTCCATGTAGAGCAGGGCCCGGAGGCTCGGTGTCCCCGCCTGCGTCCGCATCCACGCGACGACTTCATTCAGCAGCACCGTCACGAAGAACATGCGCTCCGCATCGGACAGGTGTGCCAATGAGAGCACCGTGATGCGGGGCCGTCCGTCGGCGGTCCACAGCATGCGGGGGATCTCGAGGGGTTCTCCTTCGAGCCAGGCGGCAAAGCCGGGCGAGGCAACGAGGCCGTTCAAGCGCATGGAGAGGTCGAGCCGATCCTGCCTCGGGTAGAATGCCTCGACGTCCATCACGCCGATCCGATCCACCGGTGGCGACTGCACCTGCGCGATGAGCGATGGCAGATCCAGGTCGCGGCCAGCGGTCCAGGCAGTCTGAAGGAGCGTCGAGAGCAGGATGTGCTCGCGACTCTTGACGGGGTCGGCGGCGATGCCGAGCAGCGTCAAGAGCCCTGACACGGAGGCCATGATCCGCTCACGCAGCGCGTCGCCGTCCTCGAGCAGGGCGGCCGGTGGCGCAGCGAACGACCGGAGCACCGTCAGCGAGAGCCCGGCAGTACTCCCAGGGGTGTAGATCGCGAAGTCGGCCGCCTCGCGCAGGCGACGGATACGCGCCCCGTCCTCGCCCCATTTGGCCAGGCCGCCTTTCCAGAGCTCCGCCGTTGCCTGGGCGTACTCGTCCGGCGTCGAACCCTTCCGGGCCGCCTCCACCTCGTCGATCCAGGGCCGGAAGTCCTTTGCCCGCAGGTCCGGAAACGTGAGGAGGAGATTTCCGAGATCGCCTTTCGGGTCGATCGCGATGGCGGGTATACCGTCGATCGCGGCTTCCTCGAGCAGCGAGATACAGAGCCCCGTCTTCCCGCTACCGGTCATGCCGACGCAGACCGCGTGGGTCGTCAGGTCTTTTGCATCGTAGAGCAGCAGGTTGTCGGTCGTGCCGTCTGCCTTCGCATCGTACTCGCGGCCGAGATAGAAGGCACCCAGCTTCTCGAAGGATGCCGCATCCGGGATGCTCGCCTTGCCCATTGATTCCCCCATCGGTTCGCCGGCAGCTGATGTCTCGAGTGAGAAACTAGGCCGCGGTTCAGTACTTCGGGAGTGTCGGTGCTTGTCGCGAGAGCGCTCACGGTGGGAGCCGGCGGGAGGGATCGCCGCGGTTCAGTCGCCCTCTCGTGCCGAGGGTGATGTGGTCCGCCAACCGGTCGGCGAGCGTGTGGAGCTCACGCTTTCGCTTCCCGAAGGCCTGGGTGAAGATCCAGCGCGCGAGCCCGTACCCGCCCCCCAAACCGACAATGGCACCGGCTGCCGCGAGGAGCGGCATGCCCAGGCTTTCCATGGCGATGGCTGTCGTGACGGCGGCCACGGCGCCTCCGCCTCCCCCGAACACCCCGCCGTATAGTCCGCCCAGGAGGTTCGCGAAGTGCTCCTCGATGTGGATGCGGGTTTGCCCGCTTCGGGGTGCGATGGTGATCTGCACGTTGCGGCCGGTACCCTGGCCCGGAGGCGCGGTGCTCCAGGCAACCGATCGCACGAAGGTGCTCGCGATTCCCACGGTGCCAATGGCTCGGCGGATCTCGTCGACGAGGAAGGGGAACTCCTCCTCTGGCACCTCCCCCTCCGCCACCCGCTCGATCACGAGTTTGTGCGGCCGTCCCAGGAACCACGACCATCCGGTCGACGGCTCTCCCGTTGTTGGCAGAGGCGTCGGCTGCCGGATCTCGAGCGCGGCCTCGCGAACACGCGCTGGGGAGATCCCGACCTCCGCGGCCACCTGCTCCATCGCCCCGACCGAGAGCGCGCCCTCCTCCGTCGGTCGTTCGGCCTGCATTTCGGCGGCTCGCCCGATGATGCGGCGCATCTCGGACTCACCGTATTGCTGGGTTCGGCCCGTCGCCTCATTGAGCGCATCGGCGAACTCGGACGGCGTTGCATGGCGTTGGTCTGGTCGGAGCGCGAGGGCTTTGACGAGCACGTGCTCCACCGATCCTGAGATTCGGTCCAGCCGGTCTCGATGATCCGGGGAAGCGTCGATGAAGCGTCCGAGCGTCACCGCTTCATCGGTGAGCCACATCCCCGGGGTCTCTCCAATGAGCATCTCGTAGACGACGCACGCGAGGCTGAACACGTCGGTGCGCGCGTCCAGGTCCCGCACCCCGGCGGCCTGCTCCGGGCTCATGTAGCCGGGCGTGCCGAGCGCGAAGCCGGTTCGGGTGAGAAGCGCACCCCCAGCCGTGCTGACCGCCTTGGCAATGCCGAAGTCCGCGACGATGGGGTGACCTTCAGCAAAGAGGATGTTCTCGGGCTTGATGTCGCGGTGGACGATGCCGCGGCGGTGCGCATAGGTGAGGGCGTCGGCGACCCGTCGTGAGACGGACAGTGCGTCGCCGATATCCACGGGGTGGTCCTGGCCAAGTCGCGTCCGAAGCGATCCCCCCTCGATGAAGGGCATGACGTAGTAGAGAAAGGTGTCTGCTTCGCCCGAGTCGTACAGCGGCACGATGTGGGGATGCGTGAGGCCCGCGGCGATCTCGATTTCTTTGAGAAACCGATTTGTGCCGAGCGAGGCGGCGAGTTCCGGTTTCAGCACCTTGACCGCCACCGTGCGGCGGTGCCGCACGTCGTTTGCCAGGTACACCGTGGCCATCCCACCGCGACCGATCACGCGCTGGAGATCATATCGCTCGGCGAGCGCCGAGCGGAGCGCCTGGGGTATGTCGCTCATCTCCGGAATGCGCGGCTACCGCCCCCGGCGGGCTAGAGTGGTCCGGCTCGCGGAAGAGGTGGCCGCCGACGGATGGTGGAGGAACATCATGACCCGCGGCCGGTCAGTTCTGCTTCTTCGCGAGCCGCTCCTTGGTGACGATGTCGACGATGGTATCGACCAGCTTCTGGCGGGCGTGATCGACGTCCTGCTGCCGGGTGACCTTGCTCTCGAGCGGCCTGAACTTCTCCCGATCGCAGATTGCGCCCTCGAACTCCCTGAGTGCTTCGTGGATGCGGGAGAGATACTCGTGCCCAAGTCCCATGGGTATGCTCCCTCGATAGGATAGTCCCTCATCAGATACAACCGCGGAGCCGGATCGGCAAGAAGATTCCAACCGGCGCAGTGGGCGCGCCGACCCGCTCGCGTCCCCGGGTTGTGACGACGAACTGTAATCTCAATGTAGCCAATGGATTAGAGAGACGCACCCGAGCGCGAGCCTGTACCGGCCGCCGCTGCCTCGTCACAGGGGGCGATCGAACTCCCGCCGGAGCTGGAGGAACTTTCCATCGATCTCAGCCCAATCGTCAGGGATGGCGTGGGGTCACTCGTGGCCCGTATCATTGAACGACTGGAGGCATGGGGGCACCGGGCCCTGCCCGTCGACACCTCCCCCTGACAATCGTCCATGCACGAGATGACCCTCGCGCTCGAGGTCTGTGCGATCGCCGAACGCCACGTGGCGCGGGACCAACTCGAGAACGTCGTTGAAGTTGGCCTGGATGTCGGCGATGCGGCCGGCGTGGAGGCCGATAGCCTGGAGTTCTGGCTCGAGACGCTGCTGACGAGCCCCCCGTTCAAAGCGGCAAAACCCGTGATCGCCCGCGTGACCGGAGACGTGCTCCGGGTGAGTTATCTGGAGATCGATGATGGCCGTCCGGACGATTGAGATCAGAGAGCGGGTCATGGCACGCAACGACGAGCTGGCCGCCGCCGTCCGCCGCCGGCTCGCCCAGCACCGGGTGGCAACCTTCAACCTCGTCTCGTCGCCCGGCTCCGGGAAGACGACGCTCCTGGAGCGTACGCTCGAGGATCTGGGACAAGAACTTCAAATCGCGGTGGTGACCGGCGATGTGCAGACCCAGAACGATGCCGACCGTCTTGCCGCCCGCACCGAGCACCTGGTGCAGGCTGTCGTGACCGGAGGTGCCTGCCATCTGGATGCTCGGCAGGTCCAGGCCGCGCTCGACGGGGTCGACCTCGAGTCAACCGACCTGCTCTTCATCGAGAACGTGGGTAATCTGGTCTGTCCGGCAAGCTGGGACCTCGGTGAGACGGCGAAGATCGTCCTGTTCTCGGTGACAGAGGGCGAGGACAAACCGGTGAAGTACCCGAAGATGTTTCAGCAGTCGCGCTACGCCGTATTCACCAAGATCGATCTGCTTCCGTACGTCCCGTTCGACATCGAGCGAGCGGAAGCGATCGCACGGGATGTGCACGGCGCCCTCACCTTCTTCCGCACCTCGGCCCGCTCCAGGGAGGGTCTCGAGGACTGGTACGCCTTCCTAGGGAACCAGGTTCGGGACGCACGCGCCCGGTGACGACCCCGTCGCAGGAACGAACTGCGCTCGAGATCACCGTGACTGGGGTCGTGCAGGGTGTCGGGTTCCGCCCGCTCATCCACCGCCTGGTGACGCGGCACGGACTCGTCCCCGAAAGGTGGTGGACGTGCTACCGGGGCCCAACTACCACGGATCCGTTGAGCGGCAGAGGCGGAGGCTCGCCCTTTTCTCTAGCCGGGGCCCGAACCGCAGCGTAAACTCCCTCGATAGGTTCGATCGAATCTCGTTTTCACACAGGGAGGTGGCGGCAATGCGTGTCGCGTCCATCTACCGTCGCAGTTCCATCGGCGTTTCGTTGCTTGCGGCTTGCAGCGCGGTGGCTTTCACCGAAGGATTGGCCTTCGCTCAGGGCACCGAACAGGGATATCGACAGCCCGCGCAGGTGCTGGTAGGCATCGTGGATGCGCCACCGACTCCAGCGGTGCGCATGAGCCCCGACGACGAATGGATGCTGCTGCTCGAGAGGCCGAGTCTTCCGCCCATCGCGGATCTGGCTGCGCGGGAGCTTCGGCTCGCCGGAACGCGCATCGCGCCTCGAACCAATGGCCGCTCGCGGCGCACCCCGTACACTGGGGCGCGGTTCATGCGCATCGCTGATCGCCGTGAGGTGGTTGTCACCGGATTGCCGGCCAATCCGAAACTCGAAGACGTCGAGTGGTCACCCGACGGCAAGCGGGTCGCCTTCACGCAAACTGCCAACGATGGGATCGAGCTGTGGGTGGCGGACATCGAGACGGGCCAGGCTCGTCGACTGACCGGCCCGGTGCTCAACACCGTGCTGGCGGGTGGGCCGGTCTGGGTGGCCGATTCGTGGACGATCCTGGTGACGATGATCCCCGAAGCGCGCGGCACGGAGCCGGCGGAGACCCGGGTACCGAGTGGACCGACCATCCAGCAGAACGTCGACAAGACCGCCCCTGCCAGGACGTATCAGGATCTCCTCGAGAACCGGCACGACGAAGCACTTTTTGAGCACTATGGCACCGCGCAGCTCGTGCGCATTACGGTGGACGGGAAGGTTACGCGGCTGGGCGATCCTGGCCTGATCGGGAGCTTCAGCCCGTCGCCCGATGGACGGTACGTCTTGGTTGAGCGCACCCACCGCCCGTTCTCGTATCTGGTGCCGTGGTACCGGTTCCCGAACCGCATCGAGGTACTCGACATGAACGGGTACCCGGTCTATCTGATCGCCGACCTGCCGCTTCAGGAAGAGGTGCCGGTACCCTTTGGCAGCGTGCCCACGGGACCGCGCAACGTGTCTTGGCGGGCGGATGCCCCAGCGACGCTCTATTGGGTAGAGGCCCTCGACGGCGGCGACGCAGGTAAGCCGGCAGAGCAGCGCGACCGCGTGGTCGTGCACGCTGCGCCGTTTGCCAATACCCCCGAGCCCGTCATCACGCTGGGCTACCGGTACGGTGGCATCATGTGGGGGAGCGACGATTTGGCGTTGGTGACCGAGAGGTGGTGGCGAACGCGGCAGGCGCGGGTGTGGCGAGTCCGCCCCAATAGCCTGGAGAGTGAGCCCGAGCTGATCTTCGACCGATCGTATGAGGATCGGTACAACGATCCGGGAATGCCGGTGATGCGGATGAATGCGCGTGGCCGCTATGTGCTTCGCACCACCGATCGGGGTCGCGCGCTGTTCCTGCGAGGCCAGGGGGCGTCACCCGAGGGTGATCGGCCGTTCATCGATAAGTTCGACCTTCGCTCCAAGCAAACCCAGCGCCTGTTCCGCTCCGAAGCGCCCGTCTATGAAGTTCCTCTCGAGGTGCTGGACGACCAAGCGCGGACCATCCTCACGAGTCGGGAATCGCAGGAGGAGCCACCCAATTACTTCATTCGGGATCTCCGCCGTGGGGGCGTAAACCAGCTCACGTTCTTCCTCAATCCGACGCGCCAGTTGGAGGGGATGCAGAAAGAGCTGATCCAATACCAGCGCGCCGACGGCGTGACGCTGTCGGGCACCCTGTACCTACCACCAGGATACGATGCGCAGCGTGACGGTCCGCTTCCCCTCTTCGTGTGGGCATATCCGCGGGAGTTCAAGGATCCCGATGCCGCAGCACAGGTGGTGGGGTCGCCGTACCGGTACACGCGTCTTGGCGGGTGGTCCACGCCCATCTGGGTCGCGCTCGGGTACGCGGTGCTGGATGGTGCCACCATGCCGATCGTCGGCGAGGGTGATGCGGAGCCCAACGATACGTACGTCGAGCAGCTCGTTGCGAGCGCCGAGGCGGCGACGGTGGAGATGGAGCGTCGAGGCATTGCGG
Organism: Gemmatimonadota bacterium; assembly: GCA_039591075.1. Classification (GTDB taxonomy): domain Bacteria; phylum Gemmatimonadota; class Gemmatimonadetes; order Gemmatimonadales; family GWC2-71-9; genus JAOTVV01. Next base: position 48,712 of record JBDHEI010000010.1, on the reverse strand, counting down.
AGCGCGGCCGCATGGGCATCGGGGGCCACTCCTACGGTGCGTTCATGGCGGCCAACGTGCTCGCGCACTCCGACGTCTTCTCTGCCGGTATCGCTCGATCGGGTGCATACAATCGGTCACTCACACCATTTGGGTTTCAGGCCGAGCAGCGCACGTTCTGGGAGGCGCCGGAGGTGTACTTCCGGATGTCACCGTTCATGAACGCCGACAAGATCAACGAGCCGATTCTCCTGATCCACGGCGAAGCCGATAACAACTCCGGTACGTTCCCGATCCAGAGCGAACGCTACTACCACGCGCTCAAGGGACTCGGCAAGACGGCGCGCCTCGTCCTGCTGCCGCACGAGAGCCACGGCTACCGCGCCCGTGAGTCGATCCTGCACATGCTATGGGAGATGCAGGAGTGGCTCGAGCGCTATGTGAAACAGGGACCGCCGGAAGGGAAGAAGGTCTCGACCGGTCGATAGACCGCTCCGCCGACACACGTGGGCGCAGACATACGCAATGCGTCTGCGCCCCACGGTCGACGTCGTCACTCCGGGTAAGGGTGACCCGAGAGGTGAGATCTGGCCGTCACAGGTCTAGTTCCACGCCGATATCCAGGCCGACGGCTCGATCGTAGATGAGCTTGCCCACGGCCATGTCCTCCAGGGCCAAACCCAAGTTCATGCACAGGATGGACTCGTTATCGGATTGGCGGCCAGGCACGCCACCCGCGACAATCTCGGCGAGGTCTCCATCGGGCGCGGGGATGTGCCTGAAGAACCCGAGCGAACGGTAGTAGTCCAACTGGGGGAGGTCGTCGGTCACGAACCGATCGGCGGCTCTGACCGCCGCCGGCGTCCAATAGGAATCGAAGTCGAGCGCGCAGGCGAATGCGCCGCGGGACATCCATCCGGCCTCGATCACGGGAGACGGATCGCGCAGGATCGGGCCACTGGTGACCACCATGTCGAGCTCCGCCACCGCCTCCCGCGGGTCACGCACCACGGTCACGGTCATGCCACACTGGCGCGTCATTTCGTCCGCGTAGCTATGCGCCGCGTCGGTGTCGATGTCATAGGCCCGCGCTTCTTCGATCGCAAAGCGGGTGCACAGGGCCTCGAGGTTGGTGCGCCCCTGCACGCCGCACGCCACAATACCCACAGTTTTCGATTCGGATCGCGCGAGGTGGGTCGCCGCAACCGCCGTTGCGGCGCCCGTGCGCATGGCGGTGATCCAGGTAGCATCCATGACCGCAATAGGGATCCCGGTGTCCGGATCGTTCAGGATGAGGAGTCCGGCGATGTAGGGCAGGCCACGGGCACGGTTCCCGGGGTTCCCCGAGATCCATTTCACGCCGGCCGCGCCTGTCCGCGGGAGAAACGCGGGCATGGCGTGAATGAAGGCGTCCTGAGCCGGGTGGATCGCCGGCTTGGGTGGCATTTCCGCCTCACCCCGTGCCTTGTCGAGAAACATCGCCTCGACGGCGTCGACGATCTCTCCCATGGTGAGGCCGATGCTCTCGACGTCGGCACGCGACAGGTAGCGCAGTCGGATGTGGGGCATGCTGGCCTCTGCGGTTGCTGAGTCCGAACGGCATAACTTGGCTGTTCGGGGCGCGGCCCGCGACCTGCGGAGTACGAACGGCCGGTCAGCGCCACGACACGCCCTCCCGTTGGATGGGTCCGTGACCCATCTTATGTGGGAGTCCCTCTCCGTTCCTCCCGGCACCGAGGGTCCCCGCTTCCAGACAACGCGCTTGGAGGATGGCCATGGCACCGCAAGACGTATCTCGGCGTGATTTCGTGAAGATGGGCGCTGCCGGCACGGCATCGGTGTGGTTGTGTCGTGAAGCCCCGCTCGGACCCGAGCTCCCGATGCCCGAGCGGCCACTCGGCCGCACGGGACACCCCGTTCGACTCTTCAGTCTCGGTGGCCAGGCGACGCTGGAGCAGGCGGGAAAGCTCGATGAGTCGGTGTCCATCATCAATAGGGCAATCGATCTCGGCGTGAACTACATCGACACGGCTGCGGCGTACGGCCGTGGACTGAGCCAGTCGTACATCGGCGAGGTCATGGCGACGCGGCGCAAGGAGGTGTTCCTGGCCACGAAGACCCACGATCGCACCCGAGACGGGTCGCTACGCCTCCTCGAGGACAGCCTGAAGCGGCTTCAGACCGACCATGTCGATCTCTGGCAGCTGCACAACGTGCGCAACACCGAGCAGTTGGACCGCATCTTCGCGCAGCAGGGAGCCATGGAGGCGATGCAGCAGGCCCGCGACGAAGGCCTGGTGCGGTTCCTCGGTATCACGGGGCACTATGACCCCGCGGTCCTCCTCGATGGCATCAACCGATTCGATTTCGACACCATTCTCATGGCGCTGAATCCGGCCGATCCGTATCACCTGCCGTTCGCGGCGGAGTTGTTGCCGGCGGCCAACCGCAAGCAGATGGGTGTGATCGCCATGAAGATCCCCGCGCGGGGACGCGTATTCCAGGACGGCGGTCTGCGCTCCATGAAGGATGCCATGCGCTGGGTGCTCACGCACCCGGTGAGCACGGTAATCGTGGGCTGCGACACGATTGCCCAACTCGAAGAGAACGTGCACATCGCACAGGAATTCCAGGCGATGGACAAGGAGGAACTGGCGCGGGTCTCCGGAATGGTCGAGCCATACGCGTCGCAGGCGGCGTTCTTCAAGCAGGGTGCGGCAGGATTCGGCGAAGACTACGACCACGATTGGGAGTGAATGAACTGTTGGGTGCAGTACGGAACCGCCGGATGCTGTGGAGTAAGACTGCGAGGGAGCGGTCATGAGTGATGTGACGACCACGGCGGGCATGCCGTTGACGACGCTGTCCGAAGACGAGGTCATGTTTCGCGATGCCGTCCGCGACTTTGCGGAGGCGGAGGTCCGTCCCCGGGTGGAGGCGATGGAGCGGGAGGCAAAGTTCGACACGGCGCTCCTTCCGAAGTTTGCCGAGCTTGGGCTCATGGGAATCGATATCCCCATGGAGCTGGGTGGTGCGGGCGGCTCGTTCTTCATGTGCGTGCTGGCGGTGGAAGAACTTTCGGCCATTGACGCGTCCACGTCCGTCCTCGTGGACGTTCAGAACACGCTGGTAAACGTCCCGTTCCTCGATTGGGGGAGTGAAGCGCTCAAGCAGACGTACCTCCCACGTCTGGCCGCCGGCACGGTGGGTGCCTACGCCCTCTCGGAGGCCGGGTCGGGCTCGGACGCATTTGCCCTCGCGTGCAGGGCGGAGCAGGACGGCAACGCGTGGCTCCTGAACGGCGCGAAGCTCTGGATTACCAACGGTGCCGAGGCAGAGATCTACGTGGTGTTCGCGACCGTCGATTCGACCAAGCGACACAAAGGCATCACGGCGTTCATCGTGGAGCGAGGGTTCCCCGGGTTCACAGTCGGCAAGAAAGAAGACAAACTCGGCATCCGTGCGTCGAGCACGACGGAGCTGGTTCTCGAGAACTGCCGCGTCCCCGCCGACAACGTGCTCGGTGAGATTGGCAAGGGCTACAAGGTAGCTATCGAGACGCTCAATGTGGGCCGGATCGGCATCGGTGCGCAGATGGTGGGCGTGGCGCGCGGCGCCTTGGATGCCACCAGGCGCTATGTGATGGAGCGGCAGCAGTTCGGCAAGCCGATCGGGACTTTTCAGGCGGTCCAGTTCCAGCTTGCACAGGCTGCGACCGAGCTCGAGGCAGGACGGCTGATGGTCTACAATGCCGCACGGCTACGTGACGCGAAGCAGCCGTACATGATGGAAGCAGCGATGGCGAAGCTCTATGCGGCGCAGATGGCGGAGCGGGTTACGAGCCTCTGCGTCGAGCTGTTCGGCGGGTACGGGTATACCAAGGAGTATCCCGTCGAGAAGTACTACCGCGACGCGAAGATCGGCGCGATCTACGAGGGCACGAGCAACATGCAGCTCCAGACCATCGGCAAGATGCTGCTCGGCTGACCTCTTTGTGGCTTCAGTTGTTTGGAGGCGTCCCGAGAACGAAAAGCGCCTCCTTTCTTCCGCCGCGTGTCGAGAGCAGCTCCACCGTTCCCTCCACTCCGGCCCCGCCCAGCACGAGGACCTCGAACGTGACGGACTTGCGCTCTCCGGGCCTGGTCCAGCCGGCTCGGATCGTCTTGTCCCGGGTCGACGGCACGACGATGTGCACGGTGGGTGGCTTACCCGTGGTGAGGGTGGAATCGAACCGAAGCCGGACCCGGTCTTCCTGCACGATCTTCACGAGTTGAGCTTGTCGTAGAGCGGTCGGAAGCCTGCCGGAGTTGGTCCAGCTCACACGCATCCGATAGGTCGCGCTGTCCCCACGAGCGGGTGTCTGTTGGGTTTCGAGCCGCACGTCGTCGATCTGTGGCAGCCACCGCGCCATCTCGAGATTGAACAGCCCCTGATTTCGCGCCCAAGGTTCGAGCATCTCGGGCGGCGGATTCTGGGAGAAGAACTTGGGATGAAAGCCACCGATTTCCACTGCGCCCAGGGCCGGATGCTCCAACGGCTCCCACTCCCGGAAGCCGCGTCCGTCATTCTCCCGATCGTCCCAGGTCAGGGCATCCAGCTCGTCCAGGAGGCCGTCGCCGTTGTAGTCCCGCATGCGCCCCCCGTTCCAGAGCTCGTCACCGTACCAGATGGCGCCGTAGTAGAAGTAGCCGAAGTCGGGACCGTGGCCGAACAGGGGAGAAGGGCGTGCCGAGTCACCGGTCACGGGGCTGACCGGCACGCGGGTCATGTAGGTGTCATACACATCACCTGCCCACGGATAACCGGTGATCCGCTGTCCGATGGAGTCGAACGTAACGTAGAACGCCAGATCCTCCGGGTAAATACGCTCGGCACTCCTCGACGTCGACGGTGGTCGGAGATGCATGGGCACCCGGGTGTCCATCGAGTTGACGACGGACACGTTGGGGTGTTCAAGGAGCCAGAGCACCGTCAGCCGTGTCTCCGGCTCGCTCAGTGGAAAGGCTCCGGCGCCAAACTGTGTGTATCCGCGTTCTGTGGCGTCAGCTCCCCGGTCCGGCCGCCAGTTCTCCGGATAGTTGCGGTGGAGATCGAGGCCGCCGATTCCGTCCTCGTTGAACCGGCCGTCACCGTCGCTGTCCATGCCCTCGGACATCACCATCCAATCGCCCTCGCCCTCCGGAACGCGTTTCATGAGGCGCCCAGACGGATCACGCTCGTCGAGTGTGTGGCTCGCTTGGTCGCGCTCGTGGTCCCGGACGCGCCAGCGCAGAGCGAAGATCACGCCATCGCCGTCCAGGTCCTCCGGAGGGTCCTCGTCGAGCAACCCGTCGCGGTCCGAGTCGTGCGGTCGCACGGTGCTGCGATTGGCCTGGGCGGTATGCAGATAGAGTCGGGACCCGTCGGGATTGTTCTGCGGACGCAGATGGATCGCTTTCGAGTCGAGGAGCCGTGTGATATCCGGGTCGCGGCCGTAGCCGACGAGGAGGTGTTGGATCATCCAGAGGACGGACTCCGAACCGGTAATCTCGCCGCTGTGCCGCCCGCCCTCGAAGTACGCCGCCGGTTTGTCCGAGGCCTTTCCGGTTGCGGTGTTGGTGAGGGTGACCTGGAAAATGGGGCGGCCCTCGAAGCTCCTGCCCACTTCGTACAGGTCGACCAGAGTGGGATACCGGTCCGCCCAGCGGCGGAGCCACGCATCCATCACCTCGGCGGTATGGAAACGATTGAAGGTCAGCGTGTCGCCGATCGCGTATTCGACGCCATCGTGACGGTGCGCTCGAAAGAAGCTCACCCCATGGCGCTCGCCGCCCACCGTGTACCAGTCGGTGCTCTCGGACTGGGGAGGGTCCGTTTGCGCGTGGAGCGGCACAGGCCAAAGCGCCAGCCATGCGGAGCACAGGAGGACAACCAGACGAGTGGGCATGAAACCTCCGGCAGAATCGCGTGGGGATCGCCGCAATTGTCGCCGCAGCCGACGACGGACGCCAGGGGGATCAGTTGTCTGCGCTGCGCTCGCCGGCGAAGCGTTCGAGGGTCGCCCGCTCGTCGAACGTCAGACTCGACGGTCCCGAGCGGCCGAGCTTGTCCAAGATGCGATCGATCTCTTCACGATTGAGCGGATGAATGTCCTCCCGTCGAATCGATCGCCACCGTTCCACCATGCTTTCCGGGTCGCGCACCGGCGGGGCGCCGGCCTGGGCCTGGCGCTTGAATTTCCTGGCCGGTGAGCGCCATTCGATCCAGAGAAGGTAGAGCAGCCCGCCGAGAAAGCCGCCCAGGTGCGCGAAGTGGGCGACGCCGTCCCGTGACCCGCTGACCCCAGCGTAGAGCGACAGCGCGGTCATGACAACGACGAGCCACCGCGCCTGAATTGGCAGCACGCCCCAAATGTAGATCTGCTGGCGGGGCCAGAACCGAGCGAAGCCGAGCATCGTACCGTACACCGCACCTGATGCCCCCACGATGATGGCGCGCGGCGTGAAGAACACGGACACCAGGGCCGCAACGACACCGCTCACGAAGTACAGGGTGAGAAATCGGCGGCTGCCGAGCCGCAGTTCCAGCATGGGCCCGAAGAAGAAGAGGACCAGCATGTTGAACAGGATGTGAATGAAGTTCGCGTGCAGAAACATGTACGTGACCAGCGTCCACGGCCGTGTGGGCAGCATGATCGGTACGAGGACCAGCGATGGGAGGACGGCCGGAACTGAGCGCGTCACCAGGTACATCGCCGCGTTGGCGAAGATGAGTCGGGTCACCCACGGGGTCATGATGCAGGAAGCCTAGGCGATGACCGGATCCCGCGCCACCCGCGATGAGGTATCGGTCTCGCGAGCGAGTCGTATCTTAGGGACGGCCATACATCCGCTTGGTGGTGCCGCTATGTCCGATGCCGAAGTCCGTCGTCGCGATTCCCGGGATCTCGTTCCGAGCGTGGGTCGCGGTGCCTCCGTGGGACTCCCGCCCGATCTGGTCGCAAAGGCCGGAAAGCGGCTGGCGCTGGCGGCGATGATTTACGCTTCGGTCTACGCCCTGTCCTACGGTTCCGGCCGCTTCACTCAGGCCTATGCCGACTTCTGGGGAACGACTGGCCTCACCATCTCAGACGTGATCTCAGTGGCATTCATCGTCGCCTCGGTCGTGATGTTCTTCGTGGCGCGCAGCGGGCGGATCGAGCCGTACCTGCTCCTCGATATTGGACTCGTCTACGAAGTGATTGCGGCCGCGGGCATCGACGTGCATCTGGCATTTCGGCACGGGAGCTCAGGGGCCGAGGTCTGGGGTCTCTCGTGGACCTGCGTCTGGATGGTGTTCTTTCCGCTGATCGTACCCAGTACGCCCGGGAAGACACTTCTCGCCGCGGTCGGCGCCGCCACGATGGGGCCGCTCATGTACCTGATCGGAGTGGCCCGGGGCGGGCCGCTGTTGGCCCCGGAGATGACGTTCCAGTTCTTTCTGCCCAACTACATTTGCGTAGGGATTGCGCTCATTGGGTCCCGCGTCGTGTTCCGGCTCGGGTCCGATATCAGTCGCGCCCGTCGTATGGGTGCGTACCGACTCGTCGAAAAACTGGGTGAAGGGGGTATGGGCGAAGTGTGGAAAGCGGAGCACCGAATGCTCGCGCGACCTGCGGCCATCAAGCTCATCCGCAGCGATCCCGGCGTCAGCAGTCTCGGCCGCACCCCAAGCAGTCATCTGCATCGGTTCGAGCGGGAGGTCCAGGCCACGTCACAGCTGCGCTCACCACATACTGTCGAAGTGTACGACTACGGACTCACGGAGTATCGCGGGTTCTACTACGTGATGGAGCTGCTCGACGGTCTGAGCCTCGAGGAACTCGTGCAGCGCCATGGTCCTCTCTGCGCCGAACGGGTGATTCACGTGATGACGCAGGCGTGCCATTCGCTCTCCGAGGCACACGCCAGCGGACTCGTGCACCGCGACATCAAGCCGGCCAACGTGTTCCTGTGTCGGTACGGCTTGGAACACGACTGGGTGAAGGTGCTGGATTTCGGGCTGGTCAAGCAGTCCGGAGACTCGAAAGGCTCGAAAGACCCGAAGCTCACGGACGTCGGCGCGTTTGCGGGAACGCCGGCGTACGGATCGCCGGAGACGGCCCTGGGTGATGGTGACGCGGTGGATGGCCGGAGCGACCTCTACTCCCTGGGGTGTGTGGGGTTCTGGCTGCTCACCGGCACCACGGTGTTCCGGGCGGCGAACCCGATGCAAATGCTGCTGCAGCACGTCCATGACGAGCCGAGAGCGCCGTCAGGCTGCACCGAGCTGCCGGTCCCGACCGCGCTTGACGCCGTCATTCTCTCGTGCCTGCGAAAGAACCCTGCCGAACGTCCCGCGTCTTCCGCCGATCTCGCTGCGGAGCTGCAACGGATCCCCGTCGATCGGCCGTGGACGGCCGAGCGGGCCCGAGAGTGGTGGGACCGGCACCGACCGCGTCACAAATCGGCGACGGCGGGCGTCGCCGCGGGCGCACCGGAAACGCCATCGATGGTCCAGCCGCTCAAGCTCTAGCGGGATCCCAGCTTCTGTTTTCCCTGGGTGTTGATTTGCGAGACCAACTCCTCGTTGGTCTTCGTGCGGCGCAGGAGGTCGAGCAACTCCTTCATGGCATCGGGAGCCGGCAGACTCGCCAGCCAGTGCCGTAGGGAGTGGACCGCTTCCAACGCCTCCGGCGAGAGTAGACGCTCTTCTCGTCGAGTGGCGCTCGCATTCAGGTCGATGGCCGGGAAGATGCGGCGCTCGGCGAGCTCTCGACTCAACACGAGTTCGCTGTTGCCGGTTCCCTTGAACTCCTCGAAGATGACCTGGTCCATCCGGGAGCCCGTGTCGATCAACGCGGTTCCAATGATGGTGAGCGAGCCGCCGCCCTGTCGGGGATCGATGTTCCGGGCGCTGCCAAGGAACCGTTTTGGCCGCTCCATCGCCGTGGCGTCGAGGCCGCCCGAGAGCGTGCGGCCGCTTCCCTTCTCCACCCGATTGTACGCGCGCGCGAGGCGCGTGATGGAGTCCAGGATGATGACCACATCCTGACCGATCTCGACCCGGCGCCGTGCACGCTCCAACGTGAGCTCGGCGACCGCGATGTGGCGACTGGCGGGGAAGTCGAATGTCGAGGCCACGACCTCGCCGTAACCGCAGGCCTCCATCTCGGTGACCTCCTCCGGCCGCTCGTCTACCAGCAGGATCAGGAGCATGGAGTTGGGTTGGTTCTTGGCGATGCCTTCGGCGAGGGCCTGGAGGACCATCGTCTTGCCCGCCTTCGCCGGTGCCACGATCATCGCTCGCTGGCCGAGTCCCAGCGGACAGACGAGATCGATCACCCGATTGGTATGGTCCGGTGCGCCGAGCCGAACCAGGCCACAGTCGAGCGGGAGCTGCGAGTTGGGATGGATGGCCGTGAGGTCGTTGAAGCGCGGACGCTCGCCCTGTATGCCAGCCGGATCAACGCCGTTGAGGGTGTGGATGCGCTGGAGTGTGCGGCTCTTGCCTCGTCCCGATGCTTCACCGACGTCACCCGCCAGCTCGTCGCCTGTGCGGAGCCGGTACTGCTGAATCAGCTTGCGGCCGACGTGGATGTCGCCCCGCGAGGGCAGATAGCTGTTGTCGCGCCGCCGAAGGAAGCCGGCCCCTTTTTGGGTGACTTCGAGGACGCCAAGACTGGAGTTGTCGCTCACGCGATTGATTGGTACGGGTAAAGGGTCAATGTACGAGGGTCGTTCTCGTGTCGTTCACGCGTATGGATGCCTGTGTGGAACCGGGGGGGGAGTACCCCGGGGGGATGATACCCTAGGAACGTACCACCGTTGCGACGTCTCGCAAACCCGTCGCAATGTGGCGCATCAGTTCTTGTGTCGAAACGTGATTCGGCCCCGCGTCAGGTCGTAGGGTGAGACCTCTACGGTCACTCGATCGCCGGCGAGCACCCTGATGCGGTTGCGCCGCATCCGGCCGGCAATGGTCGAGAGCACCGTGTGTCCGTTCTCGAGCAATACGCGGAAGGTGGCGTTCGGCAAAACCTCCGTCACCGTTCCCTGCAACTCAATTGCGTCTTTCTTGGCCATGCCACCTTCGCCGATTAGCTGGCCCTAATCCTAGCCAGCCGGCGGGTGATCACGAAAGGGGGCTCCCCGCGCGTCGTGGAGCCCCCCCTTTGGCTCGTCGAGGTGGGCCCGGTTCAAGCCTCGACCAGCTTGGCGACGTTTTCTGCCGCCGGGCCCTTGTCCCCCTCCACCAGATCGAACTCTACTCGCTCGCCTTCTTTGAGGGACCGGAACCCCCCTCCCTGGATAGCCGAGTAGTGAACGAAACAATCCTTTTCCCCTTCCTCGGGCGTAATGAAGCCGTAGCCCTTCCCGTCATTGAACCATTTCACGATTCCGGTCGTACGCATTCCCAGCACCCTCACGCGTTTGTGTGGTCGGGGTCCGGCGCCGCCGCACTGCCGACTACTGGTTCTGCGCGGTTGAGCCCCCGCGCCGGGCTGCCCTGGCGAGGTCCGGGGAGTCCTGGACGACTCGCTTCACGGGCGACGAGTACGTTTCATGTGGGGATCCGAGGCACAAAAAAGGGGGCCGACCGATTGGTCGGTTCCCCGGAGCCGAGCACCTCAGAACCCCTGCAAGTCCGTCTTCCTGCACTGCGGAACCTCTCACTCCTGCAACAACGAGCCTAAGGTAGCTCTGGGCGCCTGGCCTGTCAAAGACGTGCACGGGGGCCCCGCCGTTCCCGCCACCACCCCACCGCCGGCGGCAGCCAGCATAGGTTGGCTACGATGGTTTCGAATGCGGTGAGAGTCTGGGTGGTGGGACTGAACCCAGCGAGCCTGGCCGCAAGCAGTCCCACGGGTACCACGAGCACGATAACGAGCCCGGCCAGCATGACCGGATGCCGGATGTAGCCCCGGAGTGCCTGCGGCCACGAGCCCGCCCGCCGCCTGAGGAAGACGAGACCGGAGATATTGCCGCCCACTTGGTCGCTCATGGCGTAGAAGAACGGGACGTAGAATCCCTCGACCCCGTACACGTCCACGCCGAGCATCCGACTGCCCCAATCGATCACCCACGGCACGACCATGCCGAGGAGCTTTCCCCAGCCGTACGCTTCCGCCATGCTGCCAGCACGGCGGAGCAGGCGCTGTCGGGCAGCGTAGAGGCCCTCCAGCAGGCTCTCCCCTTCGCCTGACAGCGTGCGAACAAGCCACTGTCCCAGGCCGCTGCGCTGGAGGCCGAACGCGTCCAAAACCGTCCCGGCCGCAATGCCTCCTACGAACCCGGTGACCGTGTACCGGAGGAGCTGCCCAAACTCCTCTGGCTCGGCCTCCTCGGAGTGGGTGTCCCCAGCCGGCCCGGTCACCGCCCCGCTCCGCCGGCACCCCCCTCGTCCACTATGAGCACCGCGGCTCCCCGCACCCTCCCGCCGTGGAGATCGTCCAGGGCACGGTTGGCCTCCTCCAGCGGATACGGCTGGACGTGTGTGCGCACGGGGATCCGGGGTGCAAGGGCGAAGAACTCCTCGCCGTCACGGCGCGTGAGGTTCGCCACCGAACGGATCGAGCGCTCGCCCCACAGATGTGCGTACGGCATCGACGGTAGGTCGCTCATGTGGATGCCGGCGCACACCACGATCCCGCCCTTCACGATCGCTTGGAGGGCAATGGGCACGAGATCCCCGACCGGGGCGAAGATGATCGCCGCGTCGAGGGGCTCGGGTGCCAGCTGGGTGGCATCTCCTGCCCATGCGGCTCCGAGGGTGCGGGCGAATGCCTGGCCCGCCGTGTCACCCGGCTTGGTGAAGGCAAAGATGCGCCGTCCCTGATGGGCCGCCACCTGCACGATGATGTGGGCGGCGGCACCGAACCCGTAGAGGCCCAGCCGCTCGCGCTCGCCCGCGGCGCGCAACGAGCGATAACCGATGAGGCCGGCACACAAGAGGGGCGCTGCCTGGATATCCGAGAACCCTTCCGGGATGCGAAAGCAGAAGCGCTCATCGGCCACCGTGTAGTCGGCGTAGCCCCCATCGAGCGTGTAGCCAGTGAACTTCGCCCGGTCGCAGAGGTTTTCCTGCCCGTCGCGGCAGTACCGGCAGGTACCACAGGTCCACCCGAGCCACGGCACGCCGACACGATCCCCCGCGCGGAGCCGAGTGATTCCATCCCCGACGGCTTCGACGATGCCCACGATCTCGTGCCCGAGGACCAGCGGGAGCTTGGGGCGCGGCAGCTCGCCGTCCCGTACGTGGAGATCGGTTCGGCACACCGCGCAGGCGCGGATCCGGATCAGCACTTGGCCGGCGGAGGGCTTTGGTGGGTCGAGGGTTGCCAGGCGCAGCGGCTGGCCCACACCCTCGAACAGCATGGCGCGCATCGTCTACCGCCCTCGTCGCACCCGATCGATCGTCCGGCGGTCTTTCTTCGTGGGGCGGCCCTTTCCCTCGTAGGCGGCCGTGGGCTGGTGCCGCATCTGCTCCCGGAGCTTCTCGCGAGCCGCGATGCTCCCCGCGGTCTCTCGGTAGAGCTGCTGAGCGTCGGTAGCGGAGCCACGGTGCTCGGAGAGGGCCCGGATCTCCACGAGGAACTCGTACGGCGGCTTGCGAATGCGGATTTCGTCGCCCACATGCACCAGTTGAGACCGCTTCACACGCACCCCTCGGTGGTGCACCTTGCCGCCGTCGACCGCTGCCGCCGCGAGGGAGCGCGTCTTGTAGAAACGCGCAGCCCACAGCCAGCGGTCGAGTCGAACCTTGTCGATGGGTGGCTTCGGGGTCATTGTACTCCGCGGTCGATCCGTGGCATCCTCCCGGCCGCGATGACCGAGCTCGTCGAAAGATACCGCTCACTTCGTGCTTCGCACGTGATCGAGGAGATGCTGTATGAAACACCGCCTGTTGGTGCTAGTGGCCTGCAGCCTGGCCGTGTGGCCGGCGAGCAGCCAGGCCCAGACCTATCCAACCGACGACGCCATGATCAAGGCGATTTGGGAGCAGGGCATGGAGCGGTCGGAGGCGTACCGCCTGGCCCAGGCGCTGCTCGATTCCATCGGTCCGCGACTCACAGGTACTCCCGGCCAGGTCGCGGCCAACGAATGGGCCGTGCGGATGCTCCAGATCTGGGGGGTGGAAGCGCGCAACGAGCAGTACGGGACATGGATGGGGTGGCGGCGTGGCATCAGCCACATCGATCTCGTGACGCCCCGAGTGCGGAGTCTCGACGGCCGCATGTTGGCGTGGAGTCCGGGCACCGGTGGCAAACGGGTGAGGGGAGGTGTAGTGATTTTGCCCGAGGTGACCGACGAAGCCGACTTCGCTGCGTGGCTCCCGCAAGTCAAGGGCAAGTTTGTGCTCACGACTTACGCTCAGCCTACCTGCCGGCCGGATGACAACTGGGAAGAGTACGCGGCCCGAGGCTCTTTCGATCGGATGCGCGCACACCGGGATTCCCTGCGCCAGGCGTGGCGGCGTCGGGCGAGTCGGCTGGGAACGCCGGTCACCGAGATCGCTCGACGCCTAGAACAGGCGGGAGCGATAGGGATCCTGTCGTCGAACTGGACCACCGGCTGGGGAGCGAACCGGGTCTTTTCGGCGAGCACGGAGACCATCCCCACGTTCGATCTGAGCTGCGAAGACTACGGTCTGGTGTACCGTCTTGCGGAAAATGGGCAGGGCCCGGTGCTCCAGGCCGAGGCGGACGCCGAGTTCACCGGCACCGCTCCCCTCTTCAACACCCTCGGCACGATTCGCGGAACGGAGAAGCCCGACGAGTACGTGCTCCTGTCCGCTCACTACGATTCCTGGGACGGTGGGTCGGGCGCGACGGACAACGGCACCGGCAGCATCACGATGCTCGAGGCCATGCGAATCCTCAAGGCCGTCTACCCCAGGCCGAAACGCACGATCATGATCGGTCTGTGGGCGAGTGAGGAACAGGGGCTCAATGGATCGCGCGCGTTCGTTCAGGACCATCCCGAGGTAGTTGCCGGCTTGCAAGCCCTGTTCAATCAGGACAACGGGACGGGCCGCATCGTTCGGGTGTCCGGCTCAGGACTGCTCGGCGCGGGCGAGTTCTTCGGCCGCTGGTTCTCCAAGATCCCGCAGGAGCTCACCGGCGACATCGACTTGAACTTTCCGGGAACGCCAAGTGGTGGCGGGACCGATCACGCGTCGTTCATTTGTGCTCCGGCCCCGGCGTTCGGGCTGGGTTCCCTCGACTGGGGCTACTTCCGATATACGTGGCACACGCAGGTCGATACGTTCGACAAGCTCGTCTTTGACGACCTCAAGAACAACGCGACGCTGACGGCGATGCTTGCGTATCTCGCGTCGGAAGAGCCGGGCCGGATCCCGCTCGATCGGCGTGTGCTCCCGGTCAGCCCGCGATCCGGCGAGCAGATGACTTGGCCCGAGTGTCGCGACCCGCAGCGCAGCTGGGAGGACTATCGCAATCGATGAGGGAGGGGGGGAGGGGATTCACCCCCTTCCCCCTCATCGAACCCGACTCAGCAGTGTGTCGTGATGATGGGCGATCAAGGTTCGCAGATACGTGCCGATCCGGTCACCACCTTCGAATCCCGCAGCCCGCGCGGCCGCGTCGGCCCGGCTGTCGGGAATGGCGTCACCCTCCGCATAGTGGGCCAGACTGCGATAGACGCCCAGCGTGAAGAGGTCCCACTCTGCGCCGGCCTCTCGGATGAAGACCAGGTTCTGAGGACGGCCCAGCGCTGCGAGGTAGGCGTTTTCCATCCGTCGTTGCGCAGCCAACGCCTCGTGTTTTCCCGGAAGCGCCACGAACATCTCGATGTGGAAGAATCCGCCGCCGTCGAGCGCTGCGTCTAGCTCGACGGCGGACGGGCCGCTCACGAAGAGATCCTGACGCCACGCCACGAGCCGACGGACCGTGTCCTCGAATTGCGGCTCGCTGATATCGGTGGCCTGCGCGTTGCGGCTCCGTTGCGCGATTCGCTCTGGGGCGTAATAGGAGGACATCGATCCAATCGGGTACAGCACGAAGAGGTCCCAGTGATCTCCCTGCCGGTGGCGGAGGACCACTGGTGTCCTCTCTCCTTGAGCCTCGAGTGTCGTGCCGTGCCGGGTGACGACGTCGAGCAACTCGAGGAGCGCACCCGGCGCCGCCCGCAGCAGCGTCACGCGATAGGTAGAGGGGTCGCTCTGCTGCGCGGTACCGAACGCGATGCCGAGCGCGAGGATGAACGCGGTCATGGGACCTCCCGAAACTGGTGCTAGCAGTAAAACGGGCGTTCGAATGCGTTAGCTAAGCAACTTGCCGCGCCTCGGTCCGGCAAGGTATCATGGAACCGTTCCACAGGCCCGCCAGTGGGGAGAAGGGGAGCGACGATGCGACGGGTTCTCAGCCTCTACCGCTCGTCTGTCGGCAAGAAGATCCTGATGGCCGTGACGGGCGTCGTCTTCGTACTGTTCGTCTTTGCACACATGTTCGGGAACCTCAAGGCGTTCTACGGTCCCGAGAAATTCAATCACTACGCGGAATTCCTCCGGGAGGTCGGTGCACCGGCCTTCGGGCACGGCCAATTACTCTGGGTGTTCCGCGCGGTGCTCCTCCTCGCCCTCGTCATCCATGCGCTCGCGGCGTTCCAGTTGTGGCGGATGAGCGCGGTGGCGCGACCCGTGCCGTATGCACGCGGCCTGCGACCGGAAGAATCGACGTACGCCTCGCGGACGATGCGGTGGGGTGGAGTCATCCTGCTCGCGTTCGTCGTGTACCACATACTGCACTTCACGACCGGCACGGCCCATCCGGACTTCGTTCCCGGTGCGGCGTACGAGAACCTGGTGATCGGGTTCCAGTCCATCCCGGTCGTGATTGCCTATCTCGTGGCGATGGGCGCGCTCTGCCTCCACCTCTACCATGGCGTGTGGAGCGGGCTGCAAACACTCGGCGTGAACCATCCGCGCTACAACAAGTATCGGAGACCGTTGGCCGTCCTGGTCGCCGGTATCGTGTTCGTCGGCTTTGTCTCGGTCCCGATCGCGATCGCGGTCGGGATCGTCGTATAGGCGGGAGGGGCTCCTCATGGAACTCGATTCGAAGGTTCCTTCGGGTCCGATCCAGGAGAAATGGGACAAGCGGAAGTTCGAGCTGAAGCTCGTCAATCCCGCGAACAAGCGACGATACACGGTCATCGTCGTGGGCTCTGGTTTGGCCGGAGCCTCGGCCGCCGCATCGCTCGGTGAGCTGGGATACAACGTCAAATGTTTCTGTTACCAGGATAGTGCGCGGCGTGCGCATAGCATCGCGGCACAGGGAGGGATCAACGCCGCCAAGAACTACCAGAACGACGGGGACAGCATCTGGCGTTTGTTCTACGACACGGTGAAGGGTGGCGACTACCGGTCTCGTGAAGCCAACGTGTATCGCTTGGCCCAGGTCTCGAACAACATCATCGACCAGTGCGTGGCGCAGGGGGTGCCGTTTGCGCGCGAGTACGGTGGTCTGCTCGCCAACCGGTCGTTCGGTGGCGCCCAGGTCTCCCGCACGTTCTACGCTCGGGGACAGACGGGCCAGCAGCTCTTGGTGGGCGCCTATCACGCGCTCGCCAAGGAGATCGGCAACGGCACGGTCCAGATGTTCCCCCGTACCGAAATGCTCGACCTCGTGCTAATCGACGGCCAGGCACGTGGCATTGTTGTGCGCGACATGGTGACCGGGAGGGTCTCCTCCCACGCGGCGCACGCTGTGGTGCTCGCCACCGGTGGCTATTCCAACGTCTACTTCTTCTCGACCAACGCGAAGGGGTGCAACACTACCGCCATCTGGCGCGCGCATCGGCGGGGGGCAGCGTTCGCCAACCCGTGTTTCACGCAAATCCATCCGACCTGCATCCCGCGAGCGGGGGAGTATCAGTCCAAGCTCACGCTGATGAGCGAGTCCCTGCGGAACGACGGCAGGATCTGGGTGCCGAAGGAGCAAGGAGACCATCGGCCGGCAGCCCAGATTCCCGACGCGGACCGCGACTACTACCTGGAGCGACTGTACCCGAGCTTTGGCAATCTCACACCGCGTGACATCGCGTCGCGTCGGGCGAAGGAAGCCGTGGACGACGGCCGCGGCGTCGGAGCCCTGAAGAACGGGGTCTACCTCGATTTCCGCGATTCCATTCAGCGGCTCGGCAAGTCGGTGATCGAGGAGCGATACGGCAATTTGTTCGAGATGTACGAGCGCATCACGGGCGAGAACCCCTATGCGGTGCCGATGCGAATCTACCCCGCGCCGCACTACACGATGGGCGGGCTGTGGGTCGACTACGACCTCCAGAGTACGATTCCCGGCTTGTTCGTGATCGGCGAAGCCAACTTCTCCGATCATGGCGCCAATCGGCTCGGCGCGAGCGCTCTCATGCAGGGCCTGGCAGATGGGTACTTCGTGTTGCCGTACACCATCAGCGACTACCTGGCCCGTGTCGGCCCCACGAAGACGGATTCCACGCATGGGGCGTTCGGTGCGGTGGAGCGCGAGGTCAGTGAGCGCATGAAGACACTGCTCGCGGTGAACGGCAAGCGCACGGTCGACACCATCCATCGCGAGCTCGGCCAGGTCATGTGGGATGCGTGTGGGATGGCGCGGTCGCGGGGCGCTCTGGAGAAGGGTCTGGAAGTGATTCCCGAGATACGCGAGCGCTTCTGGAAGGAGGTTCGGGTTCCCGGGCGTGGAGAAGACTTCAACCAGGGCCTCGAGAAGGCCGGCCGGCTGGCCGACTTCCTGGAGCTGGGCGAGCTGATGTGCCGCGACGCCTTGCACCGGGAGGAGTCGAGCGGCGGGCATTTCCGCGAGGAGTTTCAGACGCCCGAAGGAGAGGCCAAGCGGGACGACGAACGGTTCGCGTTCGTTTCGGCCTGGGAATTCACCGGGGTGGGCTCGGCACCGACGCTACACGCGGAGCCGCTCACGTTCGAGAACGTCCCCTTGTCGCAGCGGAGCTATAAGTGATGAATCTCGTACTCCACGTTTGGCGACAGGCAAGTCCGACCGTCAAGGGCGGCTTCGTTCGGTACGAGGCCAAGGACATCAGCGACCACGCATCGTTCCTCGAGATGCTCGATATCGTCAATGAGGAGCTCACCGAGAGCGGTGAAGAGCCGATCGCGTTCGAGCACGACTGTCGCGAAGGGATCTGTGGGAGCTGCGGTCTCGTCATTAACGGCGTGCCGCACGGACCCCAGCACGGAGCGGCAACCTGTCAGCTTCATATGCGACACTACAAGGATGGTGATCAGATCTGGATCGAGCCGTGGCGAGCCAAGGCCTTTCCAGTAGTGAAGGACCTCGTCGTCGACCGGGGGGCGCTGGACCGCATCGTCCAGGTAGGCGGGTACATTTCGGCCCGCACCGGCGCCGTGCCGGACGCGAACGCAACGCCGATACGCAAGGAGTATGCAGAACTCGCTATGGACGCCGCCGCCTGCATAGGGTGTGGGGCGTGCGTGGCCGCCTGCCCCAACGCCTCGGCTATGTTGTTCGTGGCGGCCAAAGTGTCCCACCTGGGGTTGTTGCCGCAGGGGCAGCCCGAGCGGAGAGATCGCGTGCTGAACTTGGTGGCCCAGATGGACATCGAGGGGTTCGGCAGCTGCACCAATCACGCCGAGTGCGAGGCCGCCTGCCCCAAACAGATCAGCATCGATTTCATCGCGCGGCTCAACCGGGATCTTCTTGTGACCTCGCTCGCGCAGACGCCCGAGCACATGGTGGCCGGCGCGGGCTGAGACCCGCAGCACCTCGCGATCGCCCCGAGCCCGCGCCTTGAGCGGGGCTTGTTCATTCCGGCGTACCGCATGCAACGTTACGCCTCACCATGAACCAATCCCCGCAGCGACGAATCGGGAGTTTCTGGGCCGCGTTCGGCCCTGGCCTGCTCTGGGCGGCGGCCGCGATAGGGGTCTCACACCTGGTCCAGTCGACCCGCGCAGGAGCGGTGGCCGGCCTCGGGCTCGCAGGCGTGATCCTGCTGGCGTTGATCCTCAAGTATCCTTTCTTCGAATACGGTCCACGGTACGCGGCGGCGACCGGGTTGAGTCTGGTGGAGGGCTACCGCCACATCGGTCGCTGGGCCCTGTGGCTGTACTTCCTGATCACCGTCACGACCTCCATCGTCATCCAGTCGGCCATCGTCCTCTTCACCGCGTTTCTGCTCAACTACGCGTTCGGTCTACACTGGCCGCTCCCGATCATGGGTGGGGTCGTGCTCGGTGGCTGTGCCGTAACCTTGTGGATCGGGCGCTTCCCCTGGCTCGACCGTGGGGTGAAAGGCATTCTCGTGGTGTTGACCCTTTCGACGCTCGCCGCCGCCGTCGTGACGCTCGGCCGCGTGGATACGGGAACCCTTGCGCTCCTCCCGCCGATCGGCGTCGCCGACGGCGTCTCCTTTGCGTTCCTGCTCGCTGTGGTGGGGTGGATGCCGTCGGCGATTGACATCGCCGTGTGGAGCTCGCTCTGGACGCTCGCGAAGGACGCCACGGCAGGCGGACGCGTCTCGGTACCGACGGCGCGCCTCGACTTTGCGATCGGCTACGTCGGGACCGGCTTCCTGGCGTTCTGCTTTCTCGTGCTGGGTGCGGGGGTCATGTACGGGTCGGGCACGGCGTTCAGCGGCGCGGGCACGGCGTTCTCCACTCAGCTCGTCGACCTCTACAGCTCGACACTCGGCGCGTGGACCCGACCGATCGTGCTGGTGGCCGTGCTCACCACGATGCTGTCCACGTCGATCACAGTTGTCGACGGATTCCCGCGAGCCATCGAGCGGACGCTCCACAACCTCCGGCATGGGCATCAGGACGACGATCCCACTCCGAGCGCGGGCTGGGGGTACTGGGCGAGCCTCGCAGTGCTGGCCGGCGCCACGGTCGCCGTGCTCTGGATGTTCGTCGGGAACCTCACCGCTATGATCGATTTCGCCACGATCGTCTCGTTCCTCACCGCACCCGTGCTCGGGTACCTGAACCTCCGAGCGGTGCGATCTGCCCAGGTGGCGCCCGAGCACCGCCCGAGTACTCGGCTGCTCGTCCTCTCCTACGTGGGGTTGGCGTTGTTGGGGGGCACCGCGGTGGTTTACGCCGTGTACCTCGTCACGTGATCTGTCGGGGTTTACAGCGTGATTGACCCGCGCCCGCGCCCCGCGCTTCTTTCAAGAAGAAGTCTCCGTCGAGGTGGGATCATGAACCGTCTCCATCGCCTTTTCACACTCGCGCTGGTCGCTGCAATCGTCCCCGCATGCGGCAACTCGAACGAGCCAATGCAGGTCACCGTCGAGGATCTGGTGGGAACGTGGACCGCGTCCCGCTTCCAGATCACCGACCAGAGCGGTACGATCGCGCCGTTCGACATTGTTGCCTTCGGCGGCAGGCTCGTCATCACCGTGACGTCGGGGGGTGGGTTCTCGGGGACGCTCAAGGCCACCGCCATCGCTACGGAGAACCCGGTTTCCGGGACGGTGACCGTTCAAGGGACGACGCTGACCCTCACGTTCACCCAAGGCCTCACCCAGCCGATCTCGGGTCAGTTCGTCCTCTCCGGCGACACCCTGACGATCTCCGGATCCGGACTCACCATCGAGTTCGAGGGGCAGACCATCGACGCTGCGTCGATCGCGTTGGTGTTGCAGCGGTAACGACTTCCGAGGTATTCAGAATTTGGACGGGGGACCTGGCACCATCGAGTCGAACAGGGCATCGACCTCGTCGGGAGGGCGGGTCAGTCGGCTGACCACTACGGTTACGAACAAGGACGGCGTAAAAGCCGGAACCAACTCGTAGACGACGGGCTCGAGCACCGGCGTATACTGCCAGATCATTGTCACCGCGGTGCCGGTGAGCAGGCCGGCGATCACGCCCGCTCGCGTGGTGCCTCTCCAGTAGAGCGCCAGGATCGAGGTTGGTCCGATCGCTGCGCCGAGTCCGGCCCAGGCGAATAGCACCAGCCAAAACACCAGTTCCTGGGCCAGGAGACCAAACACCAGGGCGGCGATCACCAGGAGCACCACGACGATGCGGCTGTAGAGCACGAGTCGCCGTTGGGGGACGGCCGTGTCGCGCCGCAGGATCTTCTCGTACAGGTCGCGCACCACGCTCGACGCGGCCACCAGGAGCTGCGCGGTTCGTATAGCGTCGGGCAGAATCGTGCGACATGTTTGAAGGCCACTCTCTTGCAGACAGGGCGATGGACCTCCCGGACCAGCTGCGTACCCGCATCGCCGACCGATACGAGATCCGCGATATGATCGCGCGCGGCGGGATGGCGACCGTGTATGTCGCCTACGATGCCCGCCAAGACCGCGCCGTCGCCATCAAGGTTCTCGATCCCCAACTGAGCATCGCGCTCGGCCCCGACCGGTTTCTGCGCGAGATCCGCATCGTCTCCCACCTGCAGCATCCGCACATCGTGCCGGTGTTCGACTCGGGAGACGTGAGCGGCCTGCTCTACTACGTCATGCCGTTCGTGGAGGGGGAATCGCTGCGCGATCGACTCGTGCGCGACGGGCCGCTCCCGCTCGAGGACGCCGTGCAACTCGTGGACGAGCTGGCCGGCGCCCTCGACTACGCCCACGGACGTGGCGTCGTCCACCGCGACGTGAAGCCGGGGAACGTCCTGCTCTCGAGCGGGCAGGCCCTGCTGGCGGACTTCGGCGTGGCCCGGGCTCTGCGGGATGCGGGCTCGACAACCGGAACGGAAGTCGGCGTGGCCGTGGGGACACCCAACTACATGAGCCCGGAGCAGGCCGCCGGCCAGGGTCACGTTGACGCGCGGACCGACGTCTACGCGCTGGGCTGCGTGGTCTACGAGATGCTCGTGGGCGAGCCGCCGTTCACGGGTGTCGACCCGCAGATGATCGTTGCGCGGCTGCTGAGCGAGGACCCGCCATCGCTGCGGGTGGTCCGCCCCGGCATCCCGGCGGCCGTAGAGCGAACGGTGCACAAAGCGCTCGCGAAGAATCCCGCCGATCGCCACCAGAGCGCCGGTGCGTTCGCGGCGGCGCTCATCGCCGCGTCGAAAGGGACCGGACGACCCATGGCCCGGCTGACTGCCCGGCTCGTCATCCTCGGCGCAATCGTGGTGGTGGCCGCCGTTGGCATCGTGCTGCGGCTGTGGCCCACGGCGGAGCCGCCCGGCGGCGAGCTTCGCGTCGCGGTCCAGCCGTTCGGACTGACGGCCAATCGGGATGGCGGTCCGACGTCACAGACCGTGGAGTCGTACCTCGGTCTCTTTCCGTCCGTCGCCGTGATCGACGGCACGACGCTCGGGCAGCACACCGCGACCTCGTCGGTGCCAAGCGGGACAATGCTCCGGGATGCGCGACGGCTGGGTGCGGATCACGTCGTCACGGTCCTGGTCGGCGACTCGGGTGTGCCACGCGCAACGACGCTTTCGATGTACGACGCGGGTGACGGGTCGCGCATCTATCACGGCCTCTCCAACGCCGCCGAGGGCCCGGGTGCGGCCCTCGCCCGCCTCACCCTTGGGGCGCTCGCGGCGACGGCGGAGCGGCACGACCTCGATCTGGGGCTGCGCCGCGATGCCCTTGCCGCCACGACGTCGGTCGAGGCGGTCAGCAACCTGATCGAGGCGCGCCTCCGGCTGCTCAGGGGAGACCCTGAGGCGGCAGCTGATCTGCTCTCGCGGGCGATCGCTGCCGACCCAGCGTTCCTGTTGGCGTACCACCGACGGGCACTGGTGCAGGAGTGGCGCCATCGGCTTGGCGCCGTGGAGATCGTAGACGAGGGGCTGCGCCGCGCGTCCGGGAGGGAGTCGCGCTGGGTCGATTTGCTGCGCGCCCAACGCTATCATGTGCTCGTGCATCCCGACAGTGCCATCCGGGCCTTCAATCTCATCCGCCTGGATCATCCCGACGATGTCGATGCCTGGCTCGGCTATGCCGAGTCGTTGTTCCACTTCGGCGCGTTCACCGGCGACGGGACAGCGGCCGCCCGGGGCGCGCTGGAACGCGTGGAGGCACTGGGCGAAGGCTATCCCACCATCCATCACCACTTGTTCGCCCTCGCCATGCATCGTGGCGACAGCTTCGCGGCGGCGGACTACCTGGCCCGGATGGCGCCGGACGAGGAGCTGTACCCGGCCTACCGGGCGTGGTACCTCCTGGAACACGGGTCGGCGAATGCACGCGGCAGGGTTCTCGACTCCCTGCGAAGCGGGAATCGGGCCGTGATCTCGGAGCTGATCGGGCAGTACACACGCACTGCGTCGAGGCTCGCGCTCGCCGACACGCTCGCGTCGCTCCTACTCCTCCCCGAGCGCACGCCCGAGGATCGGTTGCGCGGGGGCCAGTACCTCTTGGTTCTCCGGGCCGCGACCGGGACGTGGGACGCAGGGCTGTCAGCGTGGCGGGCCGTGGCCGACCCCGGTGAGTTCGACGCCTGGATGGTGCAGGCGGATCTTGCGGGCTACCCGGCATCGCGCTTTAGCGACCCGATGTATGCCCGCGCCCGAGCGGACCTCGACGCCGGGCGCATCCCGGACTTCACGCTCGATCGGTTCGACCCAGCCCGACAGGCATTCCAGGCGCTCGTGCACCGGGCGGCCGTGCGCGGCGATTCCACCGAGGTGGGCGTGCTGCTCGGGCGCTTGCGCGCGGCGCGTGGCAGAAGTCGCCCCGGCGATCCGTTGCCGGAGACGCTGGAAGTGGCGCTCGACGCTCGGCTTGCGTTGCTCGCCGCCGATACGGTGCGCGCCATCCTGCGCTTCGAGGAGGCGGCGTCGCGACCGGTATGGCACTTGTTGGCCTACTACCCGCTCATCTCGTTTGCGCCGGAACGACGACTCCTCGTCGATCTCCTGACACGCCAAAGGGAACCAGAGCGGGCCGAGCGATGGCGCCGCTCGTTCGTCGAGAGTGGATCGATCGCCGATGTGTTGTACGTGAGACAGCTCGAACGGCCGATGACCGGCTCCTGATTCCGTGTGCCGGGGGGGTCACGGTCGGGAATCCATAGATCGAGTTCGGGAGTTACTCCATCGAGGAGGCACATATGGCACTCTCTGATAAGGGCATGGACGTCATCGCCCTGGGGCTCAACGATCAGCAGCACGGTGACGGGCCCAAGCTCGCCTCGGCAGACCCCCACATGCTCGCGGCGTACTGCTTCGACCTGACGCGCAAGCAGCACTACATGTACATGGCACTGCGCTTGGAGTCGAACACGACCTCCAGGTTCGTCGGGGGCTACGGCGTTACCGATCTGGGCAGTCTGGCCCGGAAGATCGATGCGGACACGACCGCGGTCGAGACCGCGGCCCGGGAAGCCCAGACCGGCGGCGACCCCTGGACCCCCGAGCGCGACTGGGAAGTGCGCGCGCAGACGTTGGAGGGCATCATCCGAACGCAGTGGGGCGCGATCCGGGACGACTACGCTTACCTCTATCGCGAGGTGCTGGGAAAGGCGCCGCCGGCGCACAACCCGCCCCCGGAAAGCGGCCAAAGCAAGTAGCGCGGGCTCGAGAGGGCAGCGCGTCGCCCTTCAGGAATCCGCCGGGGCCGGCAGCTGAAGCAACCGGACGAAGGCCGCTCCGGTGCCCGGCCGGCGGCGAGGGCTCTTGGCCAGCGCGCGGTTCACTGCGTCCTCCACGTGCTGTGGCAGGTCTGGTCGCACCACCCGCAGTGACGGCGGCCGCTCGGCGATCTGGCGGGCGAACACGGCCTGGGGGGTGGCGCCGGTGAATGGCGGCTCGCCTGCCAGCATTTCGTACACGAGGCAGGCAAGCGCGTAGATGTCGCTCCGGCGGTCAAGCTGCCCTTGTCCAGACGCTTGCTCCGGGCTCATGTACGTCGGCGTCCCCACCACCAGTCCACTGCTCGAGATCCGATCGCCGGCGGCGCGCACGAGGGCCCGGGCCACCCCGAAATCGCACAGCAGCACGCGCTCCTCGTCGAAAATCACGTTCTGAGGTTTGATGTCGCGGTGCAGCACGTTCTGGCTGTGCGCGTAGTCGAGTGCTGCGGCGAGGTCGCGCGTGATGCGAACCGCGTCCTCCAGAGGAAGGCGGTGCTCCCGACAGAGCCGCTCGGCCAGCGATCCCCCACGGGCGTAGGGACAAACGTAGTAGATGAGCAGTCCGGACTCACCCGACTCGAGCAGCGGGAGGATATTGGGATGGTCGAGCGCCGCGAGAAACTCGATCTCTTGGTGGAAACGATCTCGCAGGATGGTCACAGCAAACTCGGGACGGAACACCTTCACCGCGATCGTCCGTCCATCCCTCCGCCTATGACCTGAGAACACGTACGACATCCCACCCTTGCTCAAGAGTGTGTCGATGTCGTAGCGCTCGGCGAGCGCCTGCTGCACGGTCTCGAGTTGAAGAGGCACGGGAGGTACACCCCTTGCCGAATCCTGCCTCCAGCATAGGGGATCGCGCCTCGTTTGGCCAGCGTTCAGATGCGGGCCGCCTCCTCCAGTTCCTTGCCGCTGGTCTCGGGGATGAGCCAGAGGATGAGCCACAGGGCGGCCAGCACCGAGATCGCCGTGAGCGGCACCGCGAAACTCCAGCTGGTTTGGGCGGCAACGGCCCCGACCACCCCCGGGGCGATGACGTAACCGATCCGCCCAAGCAGGTTGTTGGCCCACGCGAACGCGTCGGCACGCATCTCCGTGGGGAACAGCTCAGTGGTGAGCGCGTTGAGGAGCGTGAGGATGCCAATCGCCGCCACGAGCGCGACGGTGAGGCACGCGGTCAGGGCCCAGAAGCTCCGCAACTGATAGGAGAGGACCACGAACACGGCCGACACGGAGTAGATCAGCAGCGCCCCGCGCTTGCGGCCGATCACGTCCAACAGCTTGCCCACCCCGAACACGAACGGGAGAGCCACGACGGAGGCGATCACGACCGCCTGCCCCACGTCGGCGTCGCTGAAGCCGCGTTCGCCGACGGCAAACTCTTTCCAGAAGAGCAGCGCCGTGTTGGTGCTGAGGTAGGTGAGGCCCCAGATGAGCGCCATTTGGAACACTCGTGTGCGATACGGCGACCGCATGATCTCTAGCAGGCTGTGGCTCGCGGGAAGACCGGTCCGGCGGATTTCCGTGAACCGCTCGGTCTCCCGCAGGCCCCGCATGGCGTAGAGCAGGAGCGCGAACGGGACGACGCCGATGAAATACACGGCCCGCCAGCCGTACGGGGTCTGGAGCACGTAGGGAACGACTGCCGCGCAGGTCACGACCCCAAGGGAGTTGCTGGCCTGGATGACCCCGATCACGAAACCGCGCCGGCCGGCGGGATACTCCTCGGCAGCGTAGATCATGCCCACCGCCCACTGCGCGATGAGGAATACGCGAGCCGTGAATTGATAGGCCGTGAAATCGTACGGGCCCTGCGACAGGCCGGAGAGGAACGTGAACGTCGAGTACCCGGCGATGGTGAACATGAGCGTGCGTCGGCGACCCCAGCGATCGGCCTTCCGCACCAAGATGTACGACACCATCGTCCCGAGACTGATCACCGACCCGAGCATGCCACCGTCCGACTCCGAGAGACCGAAGTCCATCCGCAGGTTGGGCAGGATCTGACTCAGCGCGATGAAGTCGTAGCCTTCGAAGAAGGTCGCGACGCTCAGGAAGATGAAGAGCCGCCGCTGGTACGGCGAGAAGTTGCTCAACAGCCTTCTCCCCGGCGCGCCTGACGCGGGAAGACCACCACGCTCTCGCTCCCGTCAGCGCCCACGGATGCCACGCCGAAGAAGTAGTTGTCGATGACCAACCCGTCGAATGTGTGCGCGGTCGCGCGGCCCACCAGGCGCGCGTGGTCCCAGGTGGGGGAATCGGTGAGACGCCAATACACCCGGTAGCCGGTCATGGTGGCGGTGTGTGTGGGCGGATCCCAGACCAGCCGGGCGGACGCTTGCACAGCGCCACAGATGCGGACTTCCTGCGGCAAGCCGGGAGCCCACGCGAGCGCGGCGAGCGTGGCGGCGTTGAGCGCCGTCAGTTTGGTGGCGTAGGTGAAGTCCACCCCTTCGAGGACGTCTCCGTAGTGAATGCCGTTCTCCACCCGGACGTCCTGGTGCTGACGGTCGTAGTGCTCGTTGGTCTCCATGATCCGAACGGCGGGGAACCCCAGGTCGGCGAACGGTCGGTGGTGGCCGCCCCTCCCGAATCGGTCGAGCCGGTAGACCATGAGTACGTCGAGCCCCGGGAGGTAGCGGTCGGCGATACGGTCGACGTAGCGGGCGAGTTGACGCGACACGCCGTCCACCTCTCCGCCCGTGAACCGTCGGGCGGCGCGTTCCTGATCGGTCTCCGTCGGCGGCGTTCCGTCGGAGAACACTCGGGCCGTGGCGTTGTCGATCACGCCATTGATGCCGCTGATGTTGCCGATCATGTCGTTGTTGAGCACGGCCTGGAGGCTCCAGCTGCTGTCCCTCGCCATCCGGGCCACGGTCTGGCCTCCGTACAGCCCCTGTTCCTCGCCCGAAAGCGCGAGGTACGCGATCGACCCGCCGAATCGGTGCCGTGTGAGCACCCGCGCAGCCTCCAGCGTGCCGGCAACGCCGCTCGCGTTGTCGTTTGCGCCCGGTGCGGAATCGGTGTAGTTCATGGGGTCGCTAATCCGGCTGTCGATGTCGCCGCTCATGACCACCATCCGGTTCGGATCGGTGACCCCCCGCTGGATCGCTACGACATTGACGATGTTCGTCTCGCGCGAGGGGTGGAGCCGACGCGCTCCAGCCGGGAAGACCTCCGCGACGTACGACACGTCCAGGCACCCGCCGCAGTCAGCCGAGATCCGCTCGAATTCCGCCTTGATCCAGCGGCGTGCGGCGCCGATTCCCCGCGTCGCCGACACCGTGTCGGACAGCGTGTGGCGGGTGCCGAACGAGACCAGGATTCGGATGTCGCGGGCGATGCGGTCCGCCGCCACGTCGGCGACGATGTCGTGGATGCGCGGATCCTCCGAGGGCGGGGGCTGCTGGGCGGCTGCCGGCGACGCTAGCAGCATGAGGAGTGGGGCGAGTCGCATGCGCACCTCGGCAGGGCGGTCGTCGAGAAAAAAACAAGGCGGCCAGGGATCCTCCGGTCGATTGGACCGGCGCCCGCCGCCCATTCGTGAATCGCGTGTCAACGCCCTCGCCACCTGTGTTGGCTGGAAACGCTATCGCGGCACCCATGTTGACGCAAGTATGCGGCGCGGTAGCTTTGGGAGACAAACTAGTTGACGGTTCTGCTATTCAGGGGGCGGTCACATGCCGCTGTCGAGACTGCTGTTGGTGGTGACGTGCACCATGCTGCTGGCGTGCACGCAATCGGATCTGACCAGGCGGGAGGCGCTGCTCGACCAGCAGGTCGTGATCGAGCGCGTCACTGCCTGGCAGCGGACGATGAACAACGCCCAGATTGACAGTTTGCTCACGTTCTACCATCAGGAGCCCAACCTGAAGGTCCTGTGGGCGGACGGAAGGCGCACCGAAGGATGGGAGGCGACCGAGCAGGCGATCCGGGACCTCTACGGCAGCATTCAGTACATGAACTTCGTGATCAGCGAGCTCGAGGTGCAGGTGCTGGCACGGGGGATTGCGCAGGCGACGTTCCGGCATTCCACCGACGTGGTCGGTCGCGACAACCGCCGGCTCCCGGTCGCCTCAGGACATGGGCTCCTGATCTGGATGAAAGACCAGGATCAGAGGGTGTGGAAGATCCACACCGCCGATCTGGCCGTCACGCAACCGGCGACCAACTAGGACCTCTCCGCCACCCGCGATGTCCCCGGAGATGCACGCGGCCAGCCGCCGCGTGACCTCCTGGGGACATCGCGTTTGTGATCCGCCCGGCGGGCCCGCCGGGACCAGACTGCCGCAAGTCATGATGCCCGAACCACTTGTGTGATTGCGACTCATCGTGTATTCTGTCGCAACCTTCCACTGGAGGCCCGGCCGATGATGTCGGACCCCTTCCTCAGCTCCGACGATTTTGCGGAACGCGCTCACCGGCTCTACAACGAGGGTCGGTACGACGACGCCATCGTGCAGCTGAAGGAGGCGATCGAGCGGTTTCCGCACGCCGTCGAGCTGCACGTCGGTCTCGCGTACGCCTACCTGGCATGCGAGGAGTATGCGTGGTCTCGGGTGCGGTTCGAGAAGGCGGTCGCCCTCGATCCGACGGGCGAGGAGGCCCTCGCCGGACTCGGGGAGGCGCTCCTCAAGCTCGGAGAGCGGACCAGTGCCCTGCAGTGCTTCGACCGCGTGCTTGGCCTGGGGTTCCGCGAGGATCACGATCTGATGCTGCAGATCGGGCGTGCGCTGTTCCGAGAGGGCATGCTGCGTCACGCCAAGGGGTTTTTCGAGATCGCGGCCGAGAAGCACCCGGACTCGTCGGAACCAGCCGCCTCGCTCGGCTATGCCGCCCACCGCCTCGGTGACGAGGAGGGGGCATTGTACTGGTTGCGTCGCGCCCTGGACCTCGATGAACACCATGCCGAGTCACGCATCTACCTCGGCAATCTGCTCTACGATCGCGGCGAGTACGACGCGAGCCTGTTCCACTTCGAGCATACCGACCCGGCCGAGCACTATGATGAGCTGGCCCTTTGGCGAACGATCGAGCTGAAGAAATCCATCTACCGATTGCCAGCCGAAGACCCGGAGTTGCAGCCTTGGAAGCGGCGTCTCGTGGAGCTCGCTGCGGACCTGGATCCGGTCGAGCAGTTCCTGACGGAGATCGCCACCACGCAACCCGATGGCTCGGTGCGCGACCCCCACCAGATTGAGTTGTTCGGGACCCTGCTCACCGAGCTGCAGGGCATGCAGCGGCGCAGCACGGTGGAGACGCACCGCGTGAAAACTGCCACCGGCATCACCTACGCCGGCACGTGGGAGGAGATCGTCCTGCAGATGAAGATGGACGACCGCCACGGTGCCGGAGCGTCGGTGCAGGAGTACATGCAGTACGTGGCCCGCCGCAGCCGCACGCGGCACGGTGTGGTGATTCCGGTGTCCGATCCCCAGAGCTTCGTCGAGGGCGTCGCCGCGGCCGGACTCCTGGAGATCCTCCGCTAAACCCGCGCGACGACCCGCCACGCCAGCGCCGCGCCCGGCCCCCAGCGCCGCGCGGCGCTGGCTTTTTCGGTGTTAGCTTTGGCCCATGTCCGTCACCACCGGCGTCGTCAAACGGGTTCTCCCCAACGGTCTCACCGTGCTCGCCCAGCGGAGTGCGGCAGCCCCAGTCGTCGCGGTGGTGACCCACGTGCGTGCCGGGTACTTCGACGAGCCCGACGAATGGGTCGGGATTGCTCACGTGATGGAGCACATGTACTTCAAGGGCACCGGACGTCGCGGACCAGGAGAGATCGCGCGCGAGACGCAGCTGCTCGGCGGCTACATCAATGCGGGCACGATCTACGACAAGACCGTCTACTATACGGTGCTCCCGTCGCTCGACGGCGGGCTCGCCAAGGCGCTGGACGTGCAGGCCGACGCGCTGATGCATGCCGCTCTGGATGCGGACGAGCTCAGGCGGGAGTTGGAGGTGATCATCCAGGAAGCGAACCGCAAGCTGGATGCACCGGGAGCCGTCACGACGGAAACCCTGTTCCAACTGCTGTTCAATGTGCACCGCATGCGCCGGTGGAGGATCGGCACGGAGAAAGAGCTGCGGCGGCTCACGCCGGAAGACGTCCGTAGCTACCACGCCACGCGCTACGCCCCGGAACGGGTGATCGTCGCGGTGGTTGGTGATCTCGCGGTCGAGCAAGTGATGCAGTTGGCAGAAGGGGCTTACGGGAACTGGGCGCGCCCGTCACCACCGGTCGAGGGCTCACCAGGGGAGCCCGAGGAGAGGATCCCCAGGGTACGGGTGCTCCGCGGAGACGTGAAGCGCTCACTGGTGAGCCTCGGGTGGCGGACCCGGGGCACGCTTCACCCCGACACGCCGGCGCTCGACGTCGCCGGCTCCATTCTCGGTAGCGGGCGGGGATCGCGTCTGTACCGCGCCCTCCGCGTCCCCGGGGTCGCGGCCACGGTGCGGGCGGACCACTATACGCCAACCGAGGTCGGGGTGTTCGAGATCTCGCTCGAGGCCGACGCCGAGCGTGTGGAGGAAGCGGTCAGCAGATCGCTGGCCCTGGTGAACGGTCTGGCTGAACGGGGTCCGACCCCAGCGGAATTGGAGCGGGCCCGCGCGCTCACCGTGACGGCCTGGGCACAGCGCATGGAGTCGATGGAAGGTAGGGCCACCGCGTTGTGCGAGGGTGAGGCTCTCGGGAACTACGAGATCCTGGACGAGTTGCTCGAGCGGACGCTCGCGGTGGAGTCGCAGGATGTGCAGCGGGTCGTTCGGGAGCACCTTCCCACCGATGTGGCTTCAGGGGTGTTCTACCTCGCAAGGTCTGACGGTGCCGATCCGTTTGCCGCGGGATGGCCACCGGTGGTCGGGCGCGCCGCGACGTCGCCACCGCCAATCCCCCCGGTGCCCGCCCGGCGAGTGGGGCCGCCGAGTGCCCGGGTCGAAAAGCTCCCCGGTGGGATCACGCTGTACCGGCTTCAGCATGTTGACGTGCTCATCCGCCCCAAGCGCGGCTCCGGACTGGCGACGCTGCTGCTGCATTTCCCGGGAGCTCCGACAGGGGAGACCGAAGCCACCGCCGGCATCTCCTGGCTGGTGGCGCGCCTAGCGCTCCGCGGCGCGGCCGGAATGAGCGGTGAGGAGTTAGCGCAGGCGGCCGAATCGCTCGGCGGTCCGGTTGGCGCCGGCGTCACGTCCGAGACGCTCGGGTGGGGTATGACGGTGCGAGCCGACGCGCTCCATGGAGCGGCCCGGCTGCTCAACGCGCTGGCGCGGGAGCCGCATCTCGCCGACGCCGATCTCGTCATCGAACGGCAGCTCCAGGCGAGCGATGCGCGCCGTGCGCGCGACGACATGTTCCGTCACCCGTTGCAGCGAGTGCTGGCGCAGGCCTTTCCAGGGCACGTGTATGGATTGCCTGTGTTCGGGGAGCCTGAGACGGTCACGGCCTTCGGCTCCGACAGGGTTCGTGGCTGGTGGCAGCAGGCTGTGGGTCGGCGGCCGGTGGTGGTGGTGGTGGGTGACGTCGACGCCGACGGCAGCCTCGCCGCGATCGCCCCTCTCGCCGCGTGGATGCCCGTCGGAGCGAGTCCGCCGGAGGTGTCGACGGCTCCCGGCTGGATGCCCGGTCGCGCGAGCGAGGAGCGTGACAAGAAGCAGTCCGCGCTGGCCATGGCGTTTCGAGCCACACCGTACGCATCGGCCGACCGGTTCCCGCTCAAGGTGATGGGCGGCCTCTTGAGCGGCCTTGGCGGGCGGCTCTTCGAGGAGTTGCGCGAGAAGCGCTCGCTGGCCTACACGGTGGCCGCGCTGCCCTGGCTCGGGCAGCAGGCCGGGGCCGTGTTGTGCTACCTCGCGACGGCTCCGGACCGGGAGGACGAGGCTCGCGAGTCAATGTTGCGCGAACTGGAGCGCTTGGCTGGCGAACCGCCGTTGGAAGAGGAAGTCGAGCGGGCCCGGAACTACGTGGCCGGCGTTACGGAGATCTCGCGGGTGACCGGGCGGGCAATGGCGGCAGAGATGCTCGACGCGTGGATCTACGGTGTGGTAGACCAGATGGCTGAGACGCCGGCCCGATTGCGTGCGGTCTCGGTGAATGACGTGCACCGCGTAGCGACACAGGTGTTCGTCAGTGATGCACGGGCGGAGTATGTGGTGCGGGGGACGGGCAAACGGAGTGGGTCGAACCCGGCGTGAGCCGGTGACCGATCAGAACATCGACATGGCGAGGAAGGAGCGGAGGTTCTCGTTGGTGGTGCGCAAGCGCTGGGAGAGGAGACGCACCACGCCCCAGAGCACCTTGAAAGCGAGGTCCCGGTCAAAGTCCAGCAGGATCTCGAAGTCGGATCGCTCGATGGTGAGCAGCGTGGAGTCGGTGTTGGCAATGGCGTCGGTCGATCGCTCGGAGCGGTCGAACACGGCCATTTCGCCGAAGCATGCGCCTTGCTTGAGGACGGCGAGGGCCTCTTCCCCCGAGCCTGGTACCTGCCGGGACACGCGCACCTCGCCCGCAGCGATGATGAAGAGGCGGTTACCGGGCTCACCTTCTTTGAAGATGGTTTGGCCGGACTTGAAGCGCTGCTCTTTGCAGATCTCGCCGATGCGGTCCAGCTCGGCGTCCTCCAGATCGGCGAAGATGGCAGCTTGTTTGAGCAGGGCGGTGTCCACGGTCCCTCCGGCCCCGAGCGTGTGAAGAGTATGGAAGGTACCGGCGTCAGCGGCGAGCGGCAACCAAGATCGTTTGTCAGGGCTCCCGATTTTCTCACCGCCCTGCGGCTGCCGTTGTCCGTGGTGTTTCTCGTCGTGCCCGACATGCGCGTGCGCCTGATCGTGCTGATCGTGGCTGCGGCCAGCGACTTTGTCGACGGGATCTGGGCCCGGCGCATCGGTGGCTCACGACTCGGCGTGGTGCTCGATCCGGTCTGCGACAAGACGTTCGTGGTGCTGGCGTTCGTGGTCGTGCTCCGCAGCGGGGTGCTCGGGCCGCTCGAACTCATCGGCGTGTTGCTTCGCGATCTCGTCGCCATTCTGGCGTTCGGTGCGACGTGGGCTCTGCGGAAGCCGACCACGTTGCCGGCACGCGCGGGTGGCAAGGCCGTGACGGTGGGCCAGCTGCTCACGCTGCTCGCGTTTCTCGCCGGGTCCGATCTGCTGCGACCGCTCGCGTGGGCTACCGCGGCGATCTCCGTATACGCGATTGCCGACTACACGCGAGCCGCCCGGACACTTCGCACGACTCGCAGGAGATGAGTATGCGCTCTCGGACGGCGGGGTGGGGCTGGTTGCTCCCGCTCGCGTTGGTCTTCACCTCCCTGGGGGCGCAAGAGCCGCGAACCGACTTTGGCCTGTACGGATTCAGCGCGCGGGGTGGTGTGGATTTCGACGGACGGGGTCAGGCGGTCGTCTCCGTGGCCCTCGACGTCGGGCATCTGTTCACCCGTCGGCTCAGGCTGCGGCCGTCCGGTGATCTCGGATTCCTGGGCGACGACAACACGTACGTGGCGAGCCTCGAGTTGATGTATCGGTTTGTCGATGACGCACAGGTGGTCATCCCGTATCTCGGTGCGGGACTCGGCCTGTTCGGCCGGGAGTTGTGCGGGCAGGACCCCGGATGCCCCGGCGTGTGGATCCAGCTCGCCGTCGGGTTCGAGGTGCGCGTTCGAGATCCGGTGAGCTGGCTCCTGGAGTATCATGCGATGGACGCGTTCGATCGACACCGATTCATGATCGGACTCACGACCCGACGGTGGAGGTGAGATGCCGCAGGAACGGGCGGTGCGACTCGAGTGGACCGGAGAGCGGCTACGTTTCACGGGAGGCGGGATCGATCCTTCGACGCCGAGCGTGACGATCGACGGCGACGGGGCAGTCGGTCCGAGCCCGATGCTCACCCTGCTTCTCGCGTGTGCCAGCTGCTCGGCTGCCGACGTCGTCGTGACGCTGAAGAAGATGCGCGTGGGTCTGGGGACGCTGACGGTCGACGTGCAGGGAACGCGACGTGACGAGGAACCGCGTCGTTTCATCGCCATTCGGTTTCGCTACCGAATGGCTGGCGAGGGTCTGGACCGCGCTAAGGCGGAGCGGGCGGTGACCCTGTCACTCGAGAAGTACTGCTCCGTGGTGCACTCGCTCGCTCCGGACATCCGCGTCGACCATGAGCTCGAGCTTGCGTAGCGCACTCGTGGTCGTGGGCCTACTCACGCTGGCGGCGACGGGACTCCACGGACAGGCGAGGGAGTGGCAGGTTCAGGGACTCGCGGCCTTTGCCGATTCGACGTTTGTGGGTGGCGGCATGGGGTTCGCTCTGCGCAGCCGCGGTCGAGCGCGCATCGGGATCAGCGCCAACGTCGGCGATCGGCGAGGGGCGCTGGCCGGCAGGGCCGAGCTGGTGGTGTCCTACCACCTCAATCCGTTTCGGCGCCGTGGGCTTGCCCCGTACGCGGGCGGCGGCGTCACCGTCGGCGCGACCGAGGACGAGTTCGTGGAGTACGTGGTGGTGCTGGTCGGAGTGGAAACGGCGCCCGGGGGGCGCAGCGGATGGTTCGTGGAGGCGGGGCTGGCCGGTGGGGTGCGCGCGTCCGCCGGGTTTCGGGTTCGCTGGCGACCGTCACGCCGGTAAACCGTGAACACAGTCAAAAAAAAGAACCCCGCGGGCTGAGCGGGGTATCCTGACTACCGAAACGGGGATGCGGCGGTCAGCTGCCGGCGGTCACCGCCGGGCCATGGCTGATCACGGGCTGACAGTACCGCTCACCCAGGCCTCGCAGGGTCTCGAGATGGGACTCCGTCAGGGGATACCGCTCAGACATGTACTCGATCGTGTCGTCAAACCACTCCTTTTGGTGTTCCGGCGTCGCTTGCAGGACGCCGCACCGCAGTATGTGGCTGTACAGCTCGTCACGCGCCTTCTCGAGCGCGGTCGACCCGTCGTGCTTCGGACTGGCTTTTCCCATGCAGTGCACTCCGATGGCCTCAAATATGGGGCGAGTATTCCTCAGCCGACAAAGTTAAACACCTGACGGAAGGCGCGCAAACCGACCCGAAAAGTGACTAGATTGCACAGAGACCGTCACGACCTTCCCTTGAGGAGCAGCAGTATGTCGGAGCCTACGTATGACGAGGAGTCGCGCGCGGCCAGGCTACGGGACTTGCTGAGGGCGTTGGCTGCCCGGATCCGGGAGCTGGACGCCGACGGGAACCTCCTGTCGGGTGGCCCGGAGCTCCTGAAGCTGATGGGCGACGCCCGCAGCGAGCTGTTTCATTACGAGGTTCGCTGCACCTACGATTCGCCGGAAGCGGCGCGCAACCGACGGCTGGTCGATCAGGCCCGCCGGCAGATGGAGCACTTGGATTTCGGGGCTGACGGCGTGGAGCTGGGCCCCGACGACGAGGATGAGGAGCCATGGCGCAGTCGATGAATCTGAAGCCGTTTTATGCCGTGCTCGGCGTCGTTGCCGTGGTGGGCGCGGCCGCAATCTGGATGGCCCGCACCGAGGGCTCGGCGGTCGACGTCGGGCTGATCCCAGTGAGTGCGACGTCATTTCCTGGCCACCTGCTCGGGAGCGATTCGGCGGCGGTGGAGATCGTCGAATACGCCGATTTCGAGTGCGGCGCGTGCGCGCACTTCGCCATCCTCACCCTACCGGACATCAAGCAGCGCCTGGTCGCCACGGGGCGCGTTCGACTCCGGTTCCGTGACTTCCCCCTGCCCGGGCATTCCAAGTCTCCGGCGGCGCACATGGCCGCGGCATGCGCTGGAGAACAGGGCCGGTTTTGGGAGATGAAGGACCAACTGTTCTTTGGGCAGCAGACCTGGGTCCGGGACCGCCGGCCGGCACGACGCTTCGAGCAGTACGCCGAGACGATCGGTCTCGACAGAAAGCAGTACGAGGACTGCGTTGACGACGATCGCTACGCGGCGCAGATCGCCGCGGGTCGGGAGGAGGGCATGACCGTCGGCGTGAACTCCACCCCCAGCTTCCTGATCGGGGGTCTGCTGGTGGTGGGGTCGATCCCCTATGACAGCGTGGTCGCGCTGGTGCGTCGAGCCGAAGGAGCCGGCACGAGGTGAAGCACCGAATGGTCGCCGCCGTGCTCGCGCTCGTCGGCTTCCTGATCTCGCTCTATCTCTGGCTGTGGAAGGTCGGCCTGCTCGGCGCGCTCGTCTGCGGGGATGGTGGGTGCGAGATCGTCCAGCTCTCCGAGTACGCGGAGCTGTTTGGGATTCCAGTGGCCTTTTTCGGGATGCTGGCGTACCTGGCGCTCCTGGCGCTGAGCCTGCTCGGCCTCCAGCCTCGCTGGCAGGAGCGACGTGAGCCCACCGTGGGCCTCGTGCTCGTCGCCGGCGTTGGCGTGGCCTACAGCGCCTATCTCACCTATCTGGAGGCGGCGGTGATTCACGCATGGTGCCGCTGGTGCGTGGCATCGGCCGTGATTGTCAGCATCATTCTGGTGGCGGCGGTGCTCGGCCTTCGAGCCATGGGGCGGCCCGCCGCCACCCGGGGCACCGCCGCCTAGCTCTCGTTCGCCTCGTACTTCTCTTTGAGGGCCGCCACCACGGCGGGGTCGGCCAGCGTGGTGACGTCGCCCAGGGCGGTTCCAGTCGCGATGTCGCGCAGCAGCCTTCGCAT
This sequence comes from Gemmatimonadota bacterium, assembly GCA_039591075.1. Taxonomy (GTDB): domain Bacteria; phylum Gemmatimonadota; class Gemmatimonadetes; order Gemmatimonadales; family GWC2-71-9; genus JAOTVV01. The sequence goes on along the minus strand of JBDHEI010000010.1, from coordinate 11,561 downwards.
GATCTTGCCGCTCCGCGTCTTGGGGAGTTCGGCCGTGACGATGATGTCCTCGGGGCGGGCAATGGCCCCAATCTCCGTGACGACATGTTCCTCGAGGTCGTCCACGAGCGCCGGGCTCGCCTGGTGCCCCGAGCGCAGAATGACGAACGCCACCAACACCTGACCCTTCACCTCGTGCGGCCTGCCCACCACCGCCGCCTCCGCGACGGACGGGTGTGAGACCAGCGCACTCTCGACTTCCATGGTCCCGATCCGGTGGCCCGCCACGTTCAACACATCGTCCACTCGGCCGAGAATCCAGAAGTAGCCATCCTTGTCCCGCTTGGCGCCGTCCCCCGTGAAGTACTTGCCCGGGAACCGGCTCCAGTACTGCTCCCGATATCGCTTGTCGTCGCCGTAGATCGTGCGGAGCATGCCAGGCCACGGACTGGTCAGCACCAGATAGCCGCCGCCCACCTTGACCGGCTTACCGTTGGCGTCGACCAGCTCCGGCTCGATCCCCGGGAAGGGGACGGTTGCCGATCCAGGTTTGGTGGTTGTGACGCCCGGAAGCGGGGTGATCATGATCCCGCCTGTCTCCGTCTGCCACCACGTATCGACGATCGGGCACCGCTCGCCGCCGATGTGCCGGTGGTACCACATCCAGGCCTCCGGATTGATCGGCTCCCCTACGGTGCCGAGCAACCGGAGTGAGGACAGGTCGCGGTTCTTGGGGTGTTCGGGGCCCCACTTCATGAAGGCGCGGATCGCGGTTGGGGCTGTATAGAACACGGTCACACCGTACCGTTCCACGATGTCCCACACGCGATCCCGGTCCGGCCAGTCCGGCGCACCTTCATAGATCACTGCCGTGGCGCCGAGTGCCAGTGGACCGTAGACCACGTAGGTGTGACCGGTGATCCACCCGATGTCGGCCATGCACCAGTAGACATCCTGGGGCTTGAGGTCGAATACCCACCGTGTGGTCGCGACGGCCTGCGTCATGTAGCCGCCCGTCGTGTGGACGATACCCTTGGGTTTCCCGGTGGTCCCGGACGTATAGAGAGTGAAGAGCATGTGCTCGGCATCGAGCACCGCCGGCTTGCAGTACGTATCCGCGTCGGCCATCAGCCGGTGGTACCAGACGTCGCGATCCGGCTCCATGTGGATCTGCGTGCTGGGTGCTTCCTCGCGCCGCACGACCACGACGTGCTCGATGGACGGTGCCTGAGAAACCGCCTGGTCGGCGTTGCGCTTGAGCAGCACCTGCTGCCCACGCCGGTAGCCGACGTCGGCCGTGATGAGCACCTTGGCCTTGGCGTCGTTGATCCGGTCGCGGAGCGCGTGGGCGGCGAACCCGCCAAACACGACCGAGTGCGGCGCCCCGATCCGTGCGCAGGCCAACATGGCCACGACGGCTTCCGGGATCATGGGGAGGTAGATGGCCACACGGTCGCCGCGCTTCACGCCAAGGCTCTTGAGCGCGTTGGCGAACCGGTTGACGTCGCGATACAGCTCCCAGTACGTGATGGCGCGCCGGTCGCCCGGCTCGCCCTCCCACAGGATCGCCACCTTGTTCCGGGTGGCCGTATCGATGTGACGGTCGAGGCAATTCACCGACGCGTTCAGCTTCCCTCCCACGAACCACTTGGCATGGGGTGGCTTCCACTCCAGGACCTTCTTCCACTTGGCGAACCACTTCAGCTCCCGGGCCTGGTTGGCCCAGAAACGCAGGCGTTTGGAGGAGACCTCCTTATAGATCGCCTTGCTCCCCACATGGGCCGCTCGGGTGAACTCGCGCGGGGGCCGAAAGGTCCGCTTCTCGTTGAGCAGGGTCTGCAGCTTCTCTTCCATGGAACCGTCCTCGTTCGGGAGGTGACCGATCGCGACCCGATCGGCGACCGGGTGGGTCCGGATATTAGAACGCCTTCTGCGCGGTCGCTCAACCCCTGGGGCGCGGAAGGGACGTGCTGCATGGCTTGTGCCGTGCCTCGGGAGGCCGTGGTATATTGCGGCGCCTTGGCCGGGGCCGCAGGTCGGCACCGGCGCTTCACCCTTCGATGGTGTGACCCCGGAACCGCCCGCGAGCAGGGCCGTCGCGGCGCAGCGCAACCGGGGCCGGGAGCTCGATGGCCAGCTCTGAACCCGCCGTCCGCGTGCACGAGGTCTCACGCCGCTTCGGTTACCGCTGGGTCGTCCGAAACGTCTCGATGGACGTCGCGTCGGGTGAGGCGGTGATGCTGGTCGGCGGCAACGGGGCGGGAAAGACCACCCTGCTCCGGGTCATGGCCGGTCTCCTCAAAGCGCACAAGGGGCGAATCGACTACCGGGGGATGGTGGGCATGGTGGCGCACCACACCATGATGTACGACGCCCTCACCGCCCGCGAGAACCTCGTCTTCTTCGGCCGACTGCATGGTCTCCGCGACGACGGGCGTGCCGACCGACTGCTCGAGCGTCTCGGCTTGGGACACGTGTCCGGCGAGCGGATCGCCACCTTCAGTCGGGGCATGCTGCAGCGGCTCGCGATCGCGCGCGCCCTGCTCCACGAGCCGGACGTGCTCCTCCTCGACGAACCCCTCACCGGCCTCGACGACGCCGCGTCGCAGATCGTGCTGGCCGTGATTGCCGAGTTGAAAGCCCGCGGTGCCGCCCTGCTGATCGCCACGCACCAGCTGATCGAATTGACCAGCGTGACGGCACGTGTGGGATACATGGTGAGCGGACGGCTCGCGGCGCTGGAGCCGCTGCCCGGTCCCGACGCTGGCGCCATCGTGTCCCGCTACCGGGAGTTGGTGGCCAGTGGCGTCTAGCTCGCTCTTCGGGACCGCCCTCGCCGTGGCCCGCAAGGACCTCAGGGTCGAGTGGCGAACGAAGACCGCGTTCATCTCGTCCCTGGTCTTCGCGGTGCTGGTCCTCGCTGTCCTGTACTTCGCCCGCGACAAGACGTCGGTGGGGGACTACGATCTCGCGCCCGGCGCCCTCTGGGTGACCTTCACGTTTGCGGGCATGCTGGGCTTGAACCGCGCCTTTCTGCTGGAGCGCGAAAATCACGCGCTGGACGGCTTGCGGCTCACTCCGATCTCGCCCACCGCCCTGTTCCTCGGGAAGATCGCCGGTAATCTGGTGTTTCTCGGCGTGGTGGAGCTGGTGTCGCTCCCGCTCTTCATCCTGTTCTACGACGTGCCCATCTGGCGGCAGCTGCCGACATTGATGGCGGTGGTGGCACTGGCGACCATCGGCTACGTGGCCGTGGGCACGCTCCTGAGCGCGATGGTGGTGCGGACCCGGTTCTCGGAGGTGATGCTGCCGGTGCTGCTGCTGCCCTTTCTGGTGCCGCCGATCGTGAGCGCCGTGCAGCTCACGTGGCGCATCCTGGCGCTCCGGCCCTTGAGCGAGATGACCGGCTGGCTTAGCTTGCTCGCCGCCTTCGATATCATCTTCTTTACACTGTCACTCTTACTCTTTGAGGCGATCCTAGTCGAATGACTCGCCGTGATCGTGCGCTGCGGACCGCTCGGCGGGGAGCCGTCGTGATGGGCATCGCGCTCGTGGGCCTTGCCGGCATCTACGTGCGTGCCCTCATGTTTACTCCCATCGAGCGCACCCAAGGGCCCGCGCAGAAGATCTTCTACGTTCACGCTCCCGTGGCGTGGGCCGCGCTGCTCGCCTTCTCGGTGTGCGGTCTGCTGAGCCTGCTCTACCTGGTGATGCGCGACCGGAAGTTCGACCTGATGGCGGCAGCGTCTGCCGAGGTGGGGACTGCCCTCGCCGTGGTGATGCTGACCACAGGGCCCCTGTGGGGCAAACCGATCTGGGGCACGTGGTGGACTTGGGACGCGCGGCTCACGTCGACCCTGTTCACGTTCCTCTTGTTCGTCGGCTACCTCGTGCTGCGAAACGCGCTCACCGACTTCGAGATGCGGGCGCGATTCTCGGCCGTACTCGGCGTGATGGCCCTGGTGCTGGTGCCGTTCATCCACGTGACCGTGTACTGGTTCCGCACCCTGCATCCGGATCCCGTCGTGCTGAAGCCCGACGCTCCGTCACTTCCCAGCGTCATGCTGGTGACGTTGCTCAGTTCGTTCGCCGTGTGCACGGTGCTCTACATTGGCTTGGTGATGCAGCGCTACGCGCTGGCGGTGCTGCAGGACGTGCGTGAAGAGGAGGCCGCCGGTGGAATATCCTGACAATGGGGCGTACATGGTCGCGGCCTACATCGTGACCGCCGTGGTCATTTTGGTCTATTCGATCACGCTGTACCTGCGGGTGAAGAAGCACCGAAACCGCTGACGCTGATCAGGCCTCGGGCGCGCCAGGCTCGGGGTCCTTTGTTGGCAGCAGGACCCACCCCCAGATGGCGGCGGCGACCGCTGCACCCAGGATCGGGCCGACCCAGAAGATCAGGTGTCCCTGCCACTCACCTGCGATGAGAGCGGGCCCGAACGCACGCGCAGGGTTCATGGCAGCTCCGGTGAGCGTCCCGCCGACCAGAACATTGCAGAGAACCACCAGACCCACAGCGAATCCCCCCACCTTGGGTGCGTCGGCCGCGACAATCGTGCCGAACACGGCGCTCACCAGGAACAGCGTGAGGATGGCCTCGATGGCCACGGCCTGCACGTCGGTCAGAATTCCAGAAATGCGGGGCGTTCCCCAGTTGGTGACCTCGCCTGCCACCTCCGGGAGGAGGAACCGCACGCACACGACGGCGAGTACGGCAGCGAGCAACTGGGCCAGCACGTAGAGTGCGCCGAGCTTCCCGTCGATCTTCTTCGCAAGCCACAGCCCGAACGTCACGGCGGGGTTGATGTGCCCGCCCGAGATGCTCAGTGTGGCGGTGACGGCGATCGCGAAGGCGAGGCCCTGAGCGATGGCGATACCCGGCAGACCAAGCTGCCCGCCCCGCGAGGCGTCGACCACCACGACGCCCACCGCGATGAACGCGAACAGGAACGTTCCCAGGAACTCGGCGGTGAGCGAGCGGACGATCTTCTGCATGTAGCAATCCCTCCAGGAGTTCAGTCGAACGGCCTAATCTCACACGGTGGCGCTGCCAAAGGGAGTGCCGCGGGTCGGCGGCGGTCCCGTCAGCCGGTGACCAGTACCCAGCCCATCCCTGCCACACCGGCCCCCACCCCCGTCGCGAGCGCGTTCACGACGTCATTGTCGATCCAGCGCCAGCCGGCAAATCGGGTGCCCGATTCGCCGCAGTGGTGGGGCCGTCGCTCGGTCTCGGCATCACAGCGCTCGCAGCGATACTTGGCCTGCACCGTCGCGCCGAGCACGGAGTCGACGAGCGTCCCGACAACGCCGCCGGCCACGCCCCAGAGGGCCGCCGCCGCGGGCGCACCGAGGGTGAGCCCGAGTCCCGCCATGAGCGCCGCCCCGGCGATGCCCGCCGTTGTCCCCAGAGGCGTGATCGCGCCCGATGTGCCGGCGGGCACCCGGACACCGGTGGTGATGAGTCTCGGCGGAACGCGGGCCAGGCATCCGATTTCCGTGCCCCACGTGTCTGCCTGCGCGGCCGCCAGCGCGCCGATCAGGACGGCCCACCCCGCGCCGGGAGCGACGGTGGACGTTACCGCGCCCAGTGCCGCCCATGTGCCGTTGGCCACCACCTGTCGCCAGTTGCGGGCTCCCGAGCGTGCATTCACGGAACCTCGATTGGCGGGGAGCGCATAGGTGAGGAGGCTTCCGGTGACGAAGAACAGCGCGAGGAGGGCTCCGCCCGCGAGACCGGTCGTTGCCAAGATGGTACCGCCAACGAGCGTCGCGGCTGCGGCCCCGCTCCAGGTGAGCCAGCGCAGGATGGCGCCTACCGCCGCGAGCCCCGCTGCCAGCGCCAGAGCGGTGGCAATGCTCACGGCGAGTCGGAGCTGCTTCCCTCCAGGAGGAGCTGCTCGAGGATCTTCTTACGAAGCTCCGCCGGTGCATGCTGGGCGCGGGTGCGGGCCTCGAGGAACCGCACGTACGCGCTCTCGAATCCGGAGAGCCGGAAGCAGGGGCCGCACGCGTCGAGGTGACGCTGTACCTCCGCGGCCCGCGCAGGGGTGAGTTCCCCGTCGATGTACTCGTAGAGGCGGTCCAGCACCTCCATGCAATCGATGTCTCTCGGCTCGTCCGTCATGCTTCCCGTCTCTGGATATAGCCCATCTCGACCGCGTAGTCGTACAGTTGGCGTTGCAGCGCCTGGCGTGCCCGAAACAGACGCGACTTCACGGTACCCACGGGGACCTCGGTGATGGCGGCGATCTCGGCGTACGCCAACCCCTCGACGTCGCTCAAGATCAGCGTCTCGCGAAACTCGTCCGGCAGCGTGTCGATCGCACGCAAGACCTCGTCGTCGACGATTGTGTCGAAGAAGGCGCCCTCCGGATCCGTTTCCTGCACGTCGTGGAAGACCGTGTACGGCTCGATCTGGTGGATATCGACCTCGACGGCTCCGCGCTTCGCCTTGCGGTATTGATTGATGAACGTGTGGCGCAGAATGGTGAGGAGCCACGCGCGGGCATTGGTTCCACGCGTGTACTGATGCCAGGACCGGTAGGCTCTCAGCATGGTCTCCTGAACGAGATCTTCGGCACGCGACTCGTCCGCTGCCAAGCGCAGCGCCACTCGATAAAGTGTATCGAGGTGGGGAAGCGCTTCGGCTTCGAATGTCTGTCGTTTCGTATCGGATTCCGGCACGGAGGCCTTTAGATGCCCGGTTGGGGTGTAGAATCGCCCCTCCCGCCGGATCCCGCAACGTCGTCGCCTGGCTGGATCGCGCGCAGGCGTTCCGCTAACTTGCGCCGTCTTTTTCCGCGTGACGCTTTGACGACCACGACCCAGCCCACTGTCGATGCGCTTGTGCCCCTCGCCGTTCTCGAGGCGATGCGGGGCCAGGACGTGCCGGAGCCGGACGGCCTGGACGAGTATCATGTCGAGCTGGCGACCAAGCGACTCGGCATGAGCCACACCATCGAAAAGCAGATCGCACGCTACGCGGATCTCGCCGAGCGGCAGCAGCGCGTGGGGCGTGACGAGGTCATCGGGCTTTTGCGGCTGGCCGCGCGCCGTCGCGATCCGGCGTTGCTGTTCGCCGATGCCGGCCGACGGGCGGGGACCCTCGCCTCGCGCCGGGTGGGGACGGCGGCCCGCGGAGTGTGGTGGAGTGCACCGGGAGCCGCCCGGCGTCTCCTCGGGCGGCGGCTGGCGCGCAGCGTGGTGCGGGAGATCTTCGGCCTCGAGTTGCAGCATGAGGGGCAGCGGGCGTCTGCCACGGCCGCCCGACCACTATCCATTGACGTGACGCCGGACGGCGCAGCCTGCAGCTTCTACGGCTCGGCCGTCGCCGCCGTCCTCCGCGCGTTCTCCGACTTCGATGGGGCGGTGGTCCACGTTGCCTGCGTGTCCCAAGGCGCCGAGGCCTGCCGGTGGGAGACGGCAGCTTCAAGCGGGAGTGAATCATGACAGCGTTGGCCCATCTCGATCTCGACGCGCTGGGGGCGGCGCTCAAGCAGCGCGGCCTCGACGGCTGGCTGATCTACGATTTCCACGGCATCAACCCCGTGGCGCGGCGCATGCTCGGCCCGACCGGGATGCTCACCAGACGGCTGTTCCTGTGGCTCGCGGCCGTGGGACCGCCCCGGCTCGTCGTGCATCGGATCGACCGGCCGGGTGTCGGCGAGTTCCCCGGAGAGGTCGAGGTGTACACCACCTGGCAAGAGCTGCACCAGGCGCTGACCGACCTGGCGCGCGGGCGCAGGATCGCGATGGAGACCTTTGCCGAGAACGCGGTGCCGTATCTCGATCTGGTTCCGAGCGGGGTCGTGGAGTTGCTCACGCGTTTGGGGGCGAAGCTGGTGACGTCGGCGCCGCTCGTCACCGAGTTCACGTCCCGGTGGTCGGCGGCCGAACTCGACGACCATCGGGCCGCCGCCGAGGCGATCGCCACCATTGCGAGGACAACGCTCGCGCGGGTGGTGCGCGAGCCGGGGCGGACCGACGAGCACGGTGTGCAGCAGCACGTCATCGCGCGGATCCGGGAGCAGGGACTGACGTTCGACGATCCGCCAATCGTGGCGTTCGGTCCCAATGCGGCCGACCCGCACTATAGCCCGGACGGCGCGTCGAGCCGCACGCTGGCCGAAGGCGACGTGGTGCTGCTCGATCTCTGGGCCCGGCGGAGCACTGAAACGGTGTGGGCGGACCAGACGTGGATGGGTTTCGCGGGCCCCACGCCTCCCGACGATGTGCGGCAGGTGTTCGAGGCGGTCGTGGCGGCAAGGGAAGCGGCCGTTGACCGGTTGCGTCGGGCGGTGGACGGTGGCGAGCGGGTGACTGGGGCTATGCTCGACACGGCAGCCCGCGAGCTGCTCACGGATCGCGGGTACGGAGAGTTTTTCGGACACCGCACCGGCCATTCCATCGACCTCGAGCTCCACGGGTCGGGACCGCACCTCGACGATTTCGAGACCCACGACGTGCGCGAGCTGCTCCCCGGGGTTGGGTTCTCGGTGGAACCCGGCGTGTACCTTCCGGGCCGGTTCGGCGTGCGGTGCGAGATCAACGTGGTGCTGGGGCCCACGGGCCCCGAAGTGACGCCGCGGGAGCCCCAAGAGGTATTGATCACCGGGTGAACGGGCTATCGGGGTCCCCCGGCAAGACCTCTTATATGGTAGGGGGGGAGCGGCTCCCGACGGAAACTGTCCCATTTCAAGGACACCCCCGCCCACCCACAACGTTCCATTGTGTGAATCTTGACATGGCTAAGTATGCGGGTACATTGCGCCTAGCACATTCGGAGGTGATGACACGAAATCGTATTTGTCAGCTGCAGTTCCCCGACACTTCGCCGACAACTCCCTTTTCCCTCACTCCAGCCGGAGCATTCGGCTTGGGCGGGTGGTGTTCCGGTGACGTGTCACCAAAGTGTTCTCGGAGGATCTCTGGTTTTTTCGTCATTTGGAGGACGAGTCCATGACAGAGAAGAGTCGTAGCGTGCTTGCCCGCGCGGCACGCGTTCTCCTGGTTTGCGGTGTTCTCTCGTTTGGAGCCTCGGGGCTCTGGGCGCAGGGGACGACCGGCAAGGTCCAGGGGATCGTACTGGATCCGACAGGGCAGCCGATCGCGAACTCGCAGGTGTTCGTGCTCGGTACCTCGTTTGCCGCGCTCACCAACGAAGACGGCTTCTACTTCATCAACAACGTGCCGGCCGGGATCTACTCGATGCGGGGACAATTCATCGGGTACCAGCCGGCGGAGATCAGTGGCGTCCGGGTGCTGGCCGACCAGACGCTGACGGTCGACTTCCGCCTGTCCGGAGCGGTTGCCCTCGAGGCGATCACGATCACCGCGGCCACGGCACCGATCGTGCCGCGGGACCAGGTGGCGTCGAAGTCGATCATGACTGGTGAGTCCATCGATCAGCTGCCGGTGACCGACGCACTTCAGGTCGTTCAGCTGCAACCCGGTGTGGTGGCGGCCCGCGGTGGTAATATCTCGATCCGCGGCAGCCGCATCGGCGAGGCGGTCATCTTCATCGACGGCGCCCCGGTGCGCCGCATGGACGAGGCCAACGAAACGTTCGGCGGCGGTAGCGGACTCCCGACGATGCAGCTGAGCGTCGCCACGAACACGCTGCAGGAAGTGTCCGTGACCACGGGCGCGATGGAAGCGTCGTTCGGTGACGCCCAGGCCGGCGTGATCTCGCTGGTGACGCGGTCCGGTGGTCCGCGCTTCGTGGGTTCGGTGGCGTACGAGACCGACGAGCCGATGGGGAAGAGCCTGTCCCTGGGCTACAACCGGTTCGAGGCGGCGGTGTCCGGCCCGGTCTTCGGCAACCTCACCTTCTCCCTCGGGGGGACGGTTACGGGGCAGCGCTCCTCGGCGTCGGGGAAGGGCATGGAGAACGTCGCGTCGTACACGTTTGCCGGTTTCGACACCACGGTGACCGCTCTGCAGGGCAGCGACCTGGTTCAGACGCTCATCCCCCGGTTCATTCAGTACGGCGGCAAGTGTGAGCCGACCGACCTGAACGGGAACGGCACGATCGAGCCCGCCTCTCCCGAAGACAACTACGGATTCGAGTGCCAGGGCCGGCTGCGGCCGTATGGGTGGAACACCAACGCTCGTGGCACGGCCAAGCTCCAGTACACGTACGGCTCGGGCTCCCGGGTGTCGGTCACCGGTCTCTCGGACCAATTCCAGACGATGGGGGGCGGGAGTTACAACCAGTGGGCGGCCGGCGGTACGCGGACCAACTCGAACGCCTTGATCCTCAACTGGGTGCAGCAGGTGTTCCGCGGCGCCGACAACGAGTTGGCCTTCGACTTGAACTTGTCCTACCAGAACGACAGGGCGCTGAACGGCACCGTGGATCGCGCGAATGACTTGGATCTCCGCGATCCGACAATGGGGATCGTGTTGAACCCACTGGACTTCGTGGTTGACAACGACCGGTTCTCCCCGGTTGATCCGACGCTGCACGCGACGAGGGATGCGGACGGCGGCTGGCTCCTGTCTCGGATGGAGACGTTCGAGGACTTTGAGCGGCTGATCGAGAACATCCGATACGACCGCGGCACCACGCGTCCGTACTTCGGGCGGTTCGAGCTCGACGGCGTGTCGATTCCGCGGATGAACGTGTACGGCATCACGACCGGATTCGGTAACTTCGGCTCCATCGCCAACGGCGGCGGTCTCCAGTCGGAGCGCCGGCTGGTCGGTCGCGCCAACATCGACTGGCAGTTCAACCGTTACAACCGGTTCAAGTTCGGCGCCGAGGGAACCATGGGTCGGCTGGCCCGCTTCGATGGGACGCCGTTCAACGACAAGAGCTTCGGCAACTTCTACACGGGCGAGCCGTACAAGTGGGCGGCGTACGCGCAGGATCGCTTGGACCTGGGCGACGTCGTCCTGGAGTTCGGGATTCGCTACGATCAGTTTGACACCCGCACCGTGTTCCCGCTTGTGCCAGGCCGGATCTTCACGAACCCGGCGTTCGACGCGACCAAGACGGTCGAGGAGATGACCTGCCAAGAGGCGCGGGAGGACTGCGACATCTTCCAGCACGTCTGGTTCAATGGTCAGAAACACTCGGGCTTCTCGCCGCGGGTGCGGGTGTCCTTCCCGATCACGGACCGGACCGGCTTCCGCCTTTCCTACGCGCACCAGACGCAGGTTCCCCAGTTCTTCTCGATGTACGAGGGGACCAACAACGACCTCACCAACTCGAACACGAACGACCGGTTCGGCGGCGACGCCGATCTCGGCAAGACGATCCTGTTCGAGTTCGGGATCCGGCACGCGTTCAGTCCGGACATGGTGTTCGACATCTCGGCTTACAACAAGGACAAGGTGTCCGACGTCACGTACCGGACCCTGCCGTTCTTCGATACGTTCTCCGATCGCACGAGCAACGTGAACATCCTAACCAACGCGGACTTCGGCAACGTCCGCGGCGTGGACATGCAGTTGCTGCGCCGGTTCGGGAACGTCTTCTCGGGTCAGGTCTCCTACACGTACCAAACCGCGAAGAGCACGGGATCGGATCCGACTGACTTCCTGAGCGGAATCTCGCGCGCGCCGTTCGGCGT
>JBDHEI010000009.1:0-70749 GCA_039591075.1 Gemmatimonadota bacterium | reverse complement strand
AAGGCGCTCGCCCTGCTCCATCCCGAAGCCACCAGCCGGTGGGTCGTGGCGCCGCTGATGGGATTCACGGTGGCGACCAATCCCTTCATCTGGGTGCTGAACGGGACCGCCAACGGGGTCCTCCGCATGTTCGGGATGCGCGCACCGAGTGAGGCTGAGCGGGTGCACCGACCGGAAGAGATCGTCATGCTGGCTCGCCAGAGCCAGCGCTCGGGACACCTAGATAAGGGAGACCTCCGCATGCTGGAGGGGGTGTTCGAGTTCACCGAGAAGAACGTCTCCGACGTGATGACCCCGCGCACCGACATGATCGCCCTCCCGTCGAACCTCACAATTGCCGATGCCGTCGACCACGTGTCCCAGTCGCGGCGCTCACGGTATCCCGTCTACGGCGAATCTCCCGACGACGTCGTGGGCGTGGTGCACATCAAGGACATCCTGGGTGCCTTGGCCGTCCGCGGGAGGGATACCGTGGCCTCCATCGCGCGCGAGCCGCTCTTCGTTCCGGGAACGCGCGAGGTCGAGGACGTCCTGGCCGACATGCAGCGTCTCAAGGCACAGATGGCCGTGGTACTGGACGAATACGGCGGCACAGCCGGCATCGTGACCATGGAAGACCTGCTGGAGGAGATCGTCGGCGAGATCTACGACGAGTACGACCACACCGGTCCGAAGGCGCAGCCGGTCGGCGACGGCCTGACAGTCCCCGGTGACATGGAGATCGAGGATCTCAACGAGCGGTACGGACTCGCGATCAGTGACGAGGACTACCTGACCATCGGGGGCTTCGTATTCGGTGCGCTCGGGCGGCTGCCAAAGGTCGGCGATCGGGTCACTACCACCGGCGCCCGGTTCGAGGTGCTCACGATGGACGGACGCCGGGTCGGCACCCTGCGGCTCGTGAAGGCGGACGGGCAAAAGACCACCGAGCAATCCGGCACCGTCTGACAGGGAGCCCGGCGGCCGCTAGCCGTCAGCCGATCGCGCGTCGCCCCAACTCCACCGCCAGCTTCACAGCTTCCCGCATCGACCCGGGATCCGCCACACCCTTCCCGGCGATGTCCATCGCCGTGCCGTGATCCGGAGCGGTTCGGACAAAGGGCAGACCGAGCGTGACGTTCACGCCCGACCCGAATCCGGCCAGCTTCACCGCCGTCATGCCCACGTCGTGATACGGTACGACCACCACGTCGAACTCGCCCCGGAGGGCCCGGACGAAGACCGTGTCTGCCGGCACTGGGCCCGTCGCACCGAGCGCCCGAGCGGCCGGCGCCAGAACCTCCGCGTCCTCGGAGCCGAACAGGCCATCCTCTCCGGCGTGTGGATTGAGCGCGCAGATCGCGAGCCGGGGAGCCCGCACGTCCCACCAGCGTTCTAGCGCCGATCGGGCCAGGCGCGCGGCGGCGAGCACGCGCTCCAGCGTGACGGCAGCAGGGACCTCCCGGAGCGGCAGGTGGGTCGTCACGAGCACGACGCGCAGTCCGCCGGCCACCAGCATCATCGCCACGTCCACGCCGCCCGCCAGGTCGGCGAGCCACTCGGTGTGCCCGGGATGGCCCACACCCGCAAGATGGAGCGCATGCTTTTCGGCGGGGCCCGTCACGATGGCGTCGATGTCGCCGGCCATCGCCAGGCGGGCTGCCTCCTCGATCGAGTATTTGACACAGAGCCCTGCCTGGTGCGGAGACACGGGAAGCGTGAAGGGAGAAGCGGGACGCGGGAAGCGGGAAGGGATCGGAATCCGCCGGTCCGCTGGAATGGTCTCGAGCAGTGCCTCAGGCCCGATCACCATCCAATCCGCGTCGGGCGGCGGATCGGCGAGCGCCTTTGTGACGACTTCCGGTCCGATGCCGCGCGGATCTCCCATAGTGATCGCGACGCGCGGGCGCATGATCGTCGTCGCTACAGTCGGATTTCGATGTGGGCGGCGTTCCGCAACGTTCGCAGGTATCGCTCCATCGCGTTCTGCTCGGCGAGCGTGTTCCGCAGCTGGTCGCGGAGATCTTCGAACTCGTATTCCCCTTCAGGGCGCGCGTCCGTCAAGCGGATGACGGCGAACTTGGCCCGGCCCTCCTCTTCGACGAAGATGGGACCGATGACGTCGCCGGTCGCGCCGCCCTGCAAGGCGTCGCGGTAGACCGGAGGCAGTTGGGTGCGCGGAAATCCTTCGATGAGGACCTGCTCTTGCCCGGCGTAGTCGTGGTAGGTCGCCGCGAGCGAGTCGAACGAAGCCCCTTCCAGGAGCCTCTGGGCCACCGTTTCCGCCCGGTCCCGGGCACGTGCCCGATCGGCGTCGGTGACGGGGGCCTGGATCAAGATGTGCCGCACCTGAACCTCGGCGGGCTGGGAGCGCTCGACGCGGATGATGTGGAACCCGAAGACCGTCCGTACCGGATCGGAGATCTGGCCTGGCTTCAACCGAAAGGCCGCTGCCTCGAACTGCGGCACGAACTCCCCGCGACGTCTCCACCCCAGGTCTCCACCCTGCTCCTTGGTCCCGGCGTCTTGGGAATGTCGTCGCGCCAGCAGCGCGAAATCGGCTCCATTGCGGAGCTCACGAACGAGGCTATCCGCGAACGTGCGCTCCGCGATGATGGCGGCACTATCTGCATCCACCCGGATCACGACCTGCCGGAAGCTCACCGTGGCCGGGCGGCGCTGCAGCTGCGCCTTGCTCTGCTCGTAGAACGCGCGAAGCTCCTTCTCGTTGGGCGCCAGAGGGGTGAGGTCTCCCCGCTCCTGAACGCGCTGAAGCAACTGACTGCGGAGCAGCTCGCGACGCTGCTGGTCCGTCAACCAGCGGCGGTACTCCTCCGGCGACCCGAAATTCGATTCCTCGAGCTGGCGCCGAAACTCGAGCTCGGACGCGAACTGCCCACGGATCTCGCGCATCGCGCGCTCGACGGCCACCTGCACGTCCTGCTCGGACACCACGATGGTCGTGTCTCGCAGTGCCGCCTGCACCATCAGCTGCTCGTCGATCAGGTTGTCGAGGACCTCCCGCATCAGCGCCTGCCGGCCTTCGGGATCCTGTGGGACGGTCCCACCCTGTTGCCGATAGACGTTGAGCTCTTCTTCGACCCGGGAGAGCGCAACCACACTATCGCCGACAATGGCGGCAATGCGATCGACCACCGCGAAGGTCGTGTCTTGAGCCCGCAATGCTGCGGGGGTCGCGCTCATCGCGAACCCGAGCGCCACCACAATGATCTGCCGAAGGCGCCTCATCGCTGCTCACCGCTTGGTGCGCCGGAATCGGCCGGCGGGGCCTGAGGAGCCGGGCTCGCAGCGGCCTGTTCGGCCTCTTGCCGCCACCGGGTCGCGAGCTCGAGCGCCTGGTCGATCCCCTGCTGGGAGACGTCCCACGACATATCGTCTCGGAGCTCGGCGGCCAGGAATGCCGGTACCACCACGACACCGCGTAGGGTCGCGGCGAGGCGGTAGAAGTATGCTGTGACCGCGTCGGCGCCCGCGCGTCGACGCGCGTCCAGTGCCGTTGCGCCCGCAAGCGCTGAATCCAGGCCGATTCTCGTCTTCACCTGTTCGATCTGGCCGCGAAGCCGCTCGCGGAGATCGAACCACTCCTCGTCGGTCAGCGACGTGCCTGCCTCGCTTGCCTCGCGCACGAGCACCTCGTTACGCACGAGCGAGGTGGCCAGTTCCGTCAACTGCTCGTCGTCCGCGCCCGCGACGTTCTGGTGCACGAGCACGGGAAGCGCCTGCAGCCACCGAACGAAATCGGTCGAGGTGAACCTGCCACCACGATAGGTGGCCAGAACCTTGCCAGACTTGAACGTGCGCAATGGAGCCGCCGCTGCTTCGCGCATGGCGGCCGGAGCGTTCCCCCTGACGTCGATGCGCCACCGCTCGGCCAGCTCCTCGAGAAACACGCTGTCCATCCGGACGGTCAACGCATCCTCGACCGATTCGGCATACCGATCTCGGACTTCGCGCAGCGGGGGACGCCGGATGACGTGGTATCCATATTGGGTCTCGACCAGTGCGGACATCTCGCCCGGCTGCAGGGCGAAGGCGGACTCCTCGAACGGCAGCACCATCTGGCCACGCTCGATCACGCCCAGGCTCCCGCCGGCCTGCTTCGCGGCCGGATCGTCGTTCTCGCGATTCGCGATCTCCCAGGACTCGCCGGCCAGGAGTCGGGCACGCAGTGCCTCCGCGCGCCGCTGGGCCGCAGCACGCTCCGGCGGCGACATGTCGGGCCGCGTGCGGATGAGGATGTGGTCGATGAGTCGTGCATCACCGGCGGCATAGGCGCTGTCGACCACCGCGGAGTCGAGTCGCACGCGCTCCGCGGCGAGCTTGTCGTGGTACCGGTCCACCAACATCTGGTTCGCATCCGGCCACATCGCCTGGTGCACGGTGACCGAGTCCAGCATGGAGTCTCCCTGCACGACCCGCTCAACGAAGAGCGCGAATTCCACCCAGCGGTAGGCCCACTGTTCGGCGATGTCCCGACGCAGGGGCACGTTGGGCCCACTCGCGAGAACGGCCGCCAGCGAGTCCCGCTGCAGCTGCAGCGGCCCGCCGCGCGCTACAATGCCTACGTCCCCCCGGAAGGCGTCCTGCAGGCTGCACGCGAACAGCCCTACGGTGAGCACAACGAACACGAATCGGTGCATGTACGGTCCTACCCCTCTCCTTCTGTATCGGTGCCAACGGCGGCGCTGAGCGCCCGAACCAGTCCTGCCTCGATCCCCAATCCCCCCAAGCGTCGGAGGCGCATTGCAAGCGGAACCGTGTGCCGAACGTCGGCCGCGAACTGGACATCATCCAGTGCGGCGGTGAGACGCATGAGGCGTGGGGTCGCGCCGGTCCGGAACCGCAGCCGAGCCTCGTCGCCACGGACCAGGATCGACTGGAGGCCGAGCTCCGTCCCGAGCATCCGCAGCTCCGAGACCACGAGCAGCCGGTTCGCCTCGTCGGGAAGGGGACCGAACCGATCGCGGCACTCCTCTCGCAAGGCTGCAATCTCGCCACGTTCCGAGGCACGCGCCAGCCGCCGATACAGATCGAGCTTCGCGTCCTGATCGGACACGTATTCGTCGGAAAACCGGGCCGGCGCCGAGAAGGTGACGTCCGCGGTCGGACGCTCCGCGGCCCGCGCGTCGCCTTTCAGCGCCCGCACCGCATCCTCCAGCCACCGCAGGTAGAGATCGAAGCCCACGGCGTGCGCGTGTCCCGATTGTTCGGCGCCGAGCAGGTTCCCCGCACCGCGGATCTCGAGGTCCCTGAGCGCAATGCGATAGCCCGAGCCCAACTCCGTGTGGTGCTCCAGAACCTTGAGCCGACGATCTGCCTCCTCGTCCACAACATCGGGGACCACGAGGTAGCAGTAGGCCCGCCGATGACCGCGGCCAACCCGGCCGCGGAGCTGATATAGCTGCGCCAGACCGAGCTGGTGCGCATCGTGCACGAGCATGGTGTTCGCGTTGGCGACGTCGAGGCCCGACTCGACGATCATGGTCGACACCAGGATATCGACCTCCCCGTCCACAAAGTGCCGCATGACGTCGTCTAGCTCGCGCTCGCGCAGCTTGCCGTGCGCCACTGCAACCCTGGCCCGAGGCGCGAGGCGACGAATACGCTCCGCCACGGGTTCGATCGTTTCGATGCGATTGTGGACGACGAACACCTGCCCACCGCGATCGATCTCCCTTGCCATCGCTTCGGCCAGCAGATCGTCGTCCCATGGCTCGATGAAGGTCAGCACCGGCGATCGATCGCGCGGGGGCGTCTCGATCATCGTCAGGTCCCGGAGCCCGGCCAGCGCGCCATACAGGGTGCGCGGAATCGGTGTCGCCGTGAGCGTCACGATGTCGATCTCCAGCCTCAGCGTCTTGAGACGCTCCTTGTGGCGAACGCCGAACCGGTGCTCCTCGTCCACGACCAGCAGGCCCAGATCGTGGAATGTCACGTCCCGTGAGAGGAGGCGATGCGTGCCGATCACGATGTCGGCCGCCCCGGATCGGAGGGCGTCCAGCACCTGCTCCTGTTCCGTCCGCGTCCGGAAGCGTGATAGCACTTCGGTCCGGACCGGGAAGTCCGCAAGGCGATCGCTGAACGTTCGAGCATGCTGCTCGGCAAGGATGGTCGTCGGCACGAGCACGGCCACCTGCTTGCCCGCCTGGACCGCCTTGAACGCCGCGCGCACCGCCACCTCGGTCTTTCCGTAGCCTACGTCGCCCACGATGAGCCGATCCATGGGGCGAGGGCGCTCCATATCACGTTTGGTCTCCTCGGAGGCCTTCCGCTGATCGGGGGTGTCTTCGTAGAGAAACGACGACTCCAACTCGCGTTGCCAGCGTGTGTCGCCGGGGAAGGCGAATCCCTCGGCAAGGGACCGCCGAGCATACAGCTCGAGCAGTTCCGCCGCGAGCCTGTTGATTGCGGACTCGGTCTTTCGCCGCTGCCGCTTCCACTGGCTCCCACCCAAGCGATACAGCTTCGGCGTGGAACTGGCGGTGCCTTCCGCTGTGCGGTAGGGCTCGATCTGGTCGAGTCGGTAGAGAGGAACGTTGAGGCGGTCGCCACCCTCGTACTCGAGGACGGCGACCTCGACGGTGCCGCCATCGCCGATGGTGAGGGTCTCGATCCCGCGATACAGCCCGATCCCGTGCTCGAGATGCACGACGAAGTCCCCGGGCGTCAGCGAGCGTGCCGCGCCCTCCACAAGGGCCTGCCGGTAGCGCCTGGGGCGTCGCAGTCGTCGGGCACGCTGGAAGATCTCGTGATCGGTGAGCACCGCGAGCTCGGGCATGGCAAACCCGCCGCTCAGCGACCCGAGGGCGAGCGTCACCGACGCCGGTACGATTCGGCCGCCGCTCCGTTCGTCCGACAGCAGCTCCTCGAGCCGCTCCAGCTGCCCCTCGTTGTCACACAGAACAAGGACCGGATGACTCCGTCCGATCACAGCGATCCGTGAGACCTTGCGCTCGACCGGCGGCGGCGCACCGAATCGGAAATCGTGGTCCCCACCCTCGCCGGTTATCACCAACGTGGCAAACTGCCGCCAACGTTCGCGCCACGCCGTCGGATCTCGGAGGACGGCCTCGCGCCCCGGCACTTCCTCGCCCCGGCGCTGGGCGACTTGAACGTGATGGTCGGCCTCCTGCCACAGCCGATCAACGTCGGCATCGTCCACCAGTGGATCCACGATGACCAGCGTGTCGGTTGGGAGCAGGTCGAGAAGGGACTGCCGCTCGGCGCGATCATTGGGAGGCGTCGCCGGCGCTCGCAGGTCCGCATCCTGACCGTGGTCCCCCCGGGGCGCCGCCACGGGCAGCACCGTCGCGGCATCCACCTCGTCAATCGACCGCTGCGAGTCGAGATCGAACGTCCGGATCGAGCTCAGCTCGTCTCCCCACCACTCCAGCCGCGCGGGATCGGACATCCCAAAGCCGTACACATCGACGATCCCACCGCGCACCGCGAATTCCGCGACGTCACGCACCGACGGGCAGCGCTCGTAGCCCATGGCCTCCAGCCGCTCGATCACGGCTCCCCACCTCAATCCGCGACCTTTGCGGAGCTCGAGCCGACGCGTGGCCACCATTTCGGGCATCCGGGTGAGCTCGACCGTCGCGCGCAGGGTGGTGACGACGACACGCGCGCGGCCGGCGAGCACCGCCGCAATCGTCTCGACCTGCTCGCCCGCGATCTCATAGTGCGGTTCTTCCTCGCCGAGCGCCTCGCGCTGCGGATACAGCGCCACGTCCTCCCCGACGAGCACCGCCAGGTCACCCAACCAGGTTTCGGCTCCCGTCGGTGACGGCGCCACCACGAGGAATACCCGCTGGGGATGGTCGGCGGCCAGCGCGGCTGCGAGTACGGCCTGGCTGGCACCGCGGAGTCCACCGACGGTGCGCTGCGTACCCCGTCGTGGGAGATCGGCCCGCAGCGCGCGAAAGCGGGGAAGATCGCGAACCGCGCGAACGAGGTGCGGGAGCATCAGGCCCTCGTGGCGCCTGTTCCGAACGTGGCGACGACCAGTTCGATCACCACGATGACGAGGGCGGCGCCAAGGAGGATGCCCGTCAACTCGGCCCGACGCGCGCCGCCGAAGAGCTCCCGGGCCAGCGATGCCTCACTCACAACCTTCACACCGTCGCCGAGCGCTGCACGGAGAGTGGCACGATCGGCGGGGTCGAGCACCGACTCCCGCGCGTCGTGGTTCACCTCGAGCACGCCGACCGTATCGCCCGCCGCGTCGACGAGCATGGAGACGCCGGCTCGCTGCGGCGCGAGGATGGCGCCGCTCGCCGGAACGGCGACGGTGCCCTCGGGCAACTCGACTCGCACAGCGGCGCCGGGCATGCGAACTGCCTCGCCCGGCCGTGCGCGGACGATCCCCGGCGATCCCATGGCAATCCGATTGACGAGGATCTCGAGAAAGGGAAGGAACGTGGCCCGCACCGGCAGCGCCGTCCACGATTCCTCCAGGCGGCTCGCGAGCAGCGTGACCTCGCCCGCCCGAACCAACCAAGGCTCGCCGCCCACCGTGGCCAGTACGTCTCCCGACCCGTTCAAGCGGTACCGCCGATAGACGGCCTCGCCAGCTCCGGGAAGGTCCCCGCGAATCGACCACTCGCCTTCCAGCAGGTCTCCAAAGCGCCAGTCGATGCCGCGAGCCGCCAGTGCTCGGTTGATTGCACCCGTCAGCGCGGGCTCGGCAGGCGGCACCACGACCGTCGCACCCGACTGCGGTCGGTCCGCGAGCTGCACCGCGTTCCCCAGAGCGATCCGTCCGTTCTCGCGGAGCACCGCAAGGCCGTCTTCCACAAAACGGCCCACGTGGGTGACGACCCCGACCGTGGTTGGGCCGCTGGCGCGAATCCCGAGATACCATGTGTCGTCATCGCGCAACTCGTCGGCGTCGAGCCGGACGACACCGGTGAGCCAACCACTCCCCGGTGCCGTTCCCTCCAACACGACCCGGTCGCCGGCCGAGGCGACCGTTCGTGCCACCTCCACACCATCGATCTCGAGACGAACCGCGGTGCGGCCGGCGGCGTGCCCACCGATGCTGGCGATCACCGACCCGCTCGGCGTCCAGCGGGCCGGCTCTGACACGGCGGAGTCGACGCCCAGGTTCTCCGGCCTCGACGGTGCCTCGAGTATGAGGACGCGCCCCTCGACCGGCGGGCCCGACGACAGAGCGCTCGCCTGGAGATCGCTGAGCACCACGACTTCACTCAACCCGAGCTCGCTCTCCGTCACCCCACGCGCAGCCGCGCGCACCGCGGTGCCAAGGTCGAGCCGGACCGGCCACGGTGTCAGACTGTCCAGCGTGCCGTGCGCGGTCGTTCGAGTCACCCTGCGGAGCTCGCCATCGGCCAGGACGAGCCACAGCTGATCGCCGGCCTCCGAGTGCTCCAGCACGTCCCGAGCGCGTGCAGTGAGTGTAGTCAGCACCGTCTGCCCTGCCACCACAGCACCCGACGACAGGGAGTTGTCCACCACGACCGCCAGAGCCGTGGGCGGATGCGAGGTCCCTGCTTGCACGCGGGCCACCGGTCGCGCCGCCGCAAGCACGATCAACACGATCGCGGCCACACGAAGCAGCAAGAGCAGCAGGTTTCGCAACTTGAGGCGGCGACTGTGCTCGCGCTCGGTTGCCGTCAGGTACTGAATTGCCGGGAAGACCACGGTCGGCGGCCGCCGCCTTCCGAGCAGATGGAGCAGCGGCGGGATCGCTGCGGCGGCAAGGCCGAGAAGCGCGAGCGGCTGGAGAAAGCCGATCACCCGAGACGTGACCGGCGGTTGGCGGCCTGCCGCAGCACATGGCCGAACGGAACGTCGGTCAGCACATGGTGGTAGTCGATCCCACCCGCGCGACACCGGGCTCGCCATGCCAGCACGGTATCCCGCACCGTTCGCTCGTACACGCCCCGGAGCTCCCTCGGCCTCGCAACGAATCCCGCACCGGTCTCCGGATCCTCGAACCGCGCCTCCGGTGGACCCTCGAGGGAGCGTTCCCCGGGATCCATCAAATGGAACACCATCACCTGGTGCCCCCGGTGCCGAAGGAACTGCAGCGCGAGCATGACCAGCTCTCGGTCGAGAAGGAGATCCGAGACGAACACCACCAGACCCCGGCGCCGCAGGAGGTCGGTCACCCGACGCAGAGCCGGCTCGGCCACCGTGCCCCGGCCCGCCCGCAGTGCGGACACCGCCGCCAGCAACTCCCACCAATGCCTATACCGGGCGTTCGCCCGCACGACCGTCCGCACCTCGTCATCGAACCCGATGAGCCCCGTAGCATCGCGTTGCTTGAGCAACACCAGCGAGAGCGCTGCAACGAGCCGCTTGGCGTACTCGAGCTTGGTGAGGCGCCGTTCGTGTCCCGTCCAGTCCATCGACCGGCTCACGTCCAGCACGATCATGGCGCGAAGGTTGGTCTCTTCTTCGAACTGTTTCACGACGAGCCGATCCGAGCGACCCATGATCTTCCAATCGAGATAGCGCAGCTCGTCGCCCGGGCGGTAGGGACGGTGCTCTGCGAACTCCACCGAGAACCCCTTGAATGGTGACCGATGCAGGCCGGTCAGGAAGCCCTCGACTACGCCGCGCGCCACGAGCTCGAGGTCGCCCAGCTGGGCGACCTCGTACGGGTCGAGCAGGTCCAATCGCTGCGCCATCACCGCCCTAACCTAACCAGTCTCGGGCGGACCAGCCGATGCGGGCCGGCCACTGCCCAGGGGGTCTCTGACGGCGGCCCGATCCCCTGCCCAGCAGTCGACCGGCAGCGTCCCCCCACGAGGACGAACCTGGTGCGGCAAGCTCACGGTCAATAGCCACAAGTAATTGCAGTACCATGACTTAGATACGTCTCTCTGGCTGGCACACGCCGTGCACTATCTGTAGCGGGGAAGTGACTCCCAGACCGAGGAAAGCGTGATGAACCGAGCTGTCGGCGCCGTACTGCTCACGATGCTTCTGGCCACCCCCGCATGGGGCCAGGACGAGTGGCAGGCGGACGAGGGATTCCATCCCCGCGTCACGATCCGCACGGATCGCGGTGACGTCGTCCGACGCTCCGACCGGGTGGCCGTGTCGTTCGAGACCGACGAAGACGGGTACGTCACGCTGTTCCGGGTCGACACGGACGGCCGGATCCGCATTCTGTTCCCCACGCAGCCCTGGGACGACAACTTCGCCGTCGGAAGCCGCCGTTACCGCGTGCCCCATCCCCACGGCTACCGCGGCGGATTCACGTTCGCGGTGGACGACTACCCCGGCGTGGGATATCTGGTGGCCGTCGTGAGTCGGGACCCGTACGACTTCGATCCCTACGTGCGGAACGATCACTGGGAGTATCGTGCCGTCGCGCACGAGGGACGCATCACCGGTGATCCCTACGTGGCCGTCGACGAGATCGTAGATCAGCTGCTTCCGCCAGGGTACACGATGTACGGGATCGACGTTCTGCCCTACTTCGTGGAGCAGCGGTACGAGTACCCCCGGTTCCTGTGCTACGACTGCCATACCTACGTCGCGTATCCGGTGTGGGACCCCTATCGCGACTGGTGCGGGACGTTTCGCATCGTGATCTACGACGATTTCTACCGCTACCCGTCCCGTCTGTATCCGGGGCGCGGCGTGGTGGTCGCGGCGCGGGTCAGCCTGCGACCACGGTACGTGATCAAGACCCGACTGCACACGGATCCCTACGTCACGCGGATCCGTCCGATGGCGTCTGGGACTCCTCCTGCGCTGGACGGCGGCGTCACGGGACGGCAACTCGGCGGGATCGGGTCGGTTCCGGCGCCGAAGGCTCGGGCCGGCGGGGGCGCCTCGGGTGGGCTCTCCGGCGTGTTGCGGCGGCTGGTTGGGGATCAGGACGCAAAACGACCAGCCACACGTGTGCGGCCCGACGCGTCTCGATCGCCCGACGCTCAGCCCCGGCCGCAACTGGAGCGGCGAGCCAAAGAGAAGCCCGAGACCCCAGCCGCCACGCGGCGGCCGGCAGTGAAATCCGGCCGCCCCGGCAAGTCCGGTACGGCGCCGCGCGTGACCCCAGCTCAGCGGGCGGAGCCCACGAGGCGGCCCGCGCCGGCCACCGCTACCGGTCGGAAGCCGGCATCCCCATCGAAAGGCAAGCAGCCGCAGCGGAAGCCGTCCGCGTCGCGCCGGCCCTGAGCAAACCCGCGGACCGCGCCGACCCGCCGCCGGCAACATCGCCGGCCGCCGAGTGTACCTTTCAGTCGCGAACCCCCATCCAGACCGTCATGCCATCGCATCGACAGGAGAACGTCCCCATCATGCGCGCTGCCCTACTCGTACTGACCGCAGCCACCGTGCCGGCCGTCCTCGCGGCGCAAGCCCCCGCGGCGTCGGCCCGTGCCGCCGCCTCGATCACGCCAGCCGACGTGGCGCAGCGCGTCGGGATCATCGCTCACGACTCCATGGGAGGCCGAGACACACCGAGTCCCGGGCTGGAGAAAACGGCGCGGTACATCGCGGCCGAGTTTCAACGGTTTGGCCTTGTACCGGGCGGCGATGACGGCACGTTCATCCAGCACTACCGGCTGGCGAACACCCGCCTCAACGTCGCGCGATCGGGCGTCGCCCCTGCGGCGGGTATGTCCTGGCCAGTTGGCCGAGAGGCCGTCGCATTCGCTGGAGCGACCGGGCCGGACGGCGTGAGCGGTCCCGCGGTGGTGATTGCCGGGGTGCCGGCTGTGGGCGACGAGTTGGACCCCACTGCGGTCGAGGGTGCCGTGGTGTTCTGGATCGAGCCCCAGCGAGCGGTGGGCCAGGCGGCGAGGCGAGTGTTCGCCCTTCGCCGCCAACTCTGGGAGACCGGAGCCGCCGCAGTCGTCCAGGTGAGTGTCCTGAGCGACGACCAGTGGCAGCTCCGCGTCGATCGACCGGTGCGAACCAGGTTGTCGAAGCCGTGGCTGGAGCAGTCCCGCGCGCCTTGGGTCCAAGTCCGGGACGAGACCGCCGCGTCCACACTCGCGGCCCACGGGTTCGACATAGCCCAGGCTCGGGCTGGTGAGGCCGACCGCATGGTCGTGACCTCCCTTGCCGCCCTGCGCCCCACCGTGACGCTCGTTCAGGAAATCACCGAGGAGTTCTTTGCACCCAACACGGTGGGGATCCTCGAGGGATCGGATCCCGTGCTCAAGAATGAGTATCTCGTGTTCAGCGCGCACATGGATCACGTCGGCACCTCGGCCGACGGTAGCTGCCGGCCCAAGAACGGTGACGACATCTGCAACGGTGCAGATGACGATGCGTCCGGCACGGTCGCGGTCGTCGAGCTGGCCGAGGCCTTTGCACTGCTCGCCCCGCGGCCAAAACGCTCGATCATCTTCCTCACCGTGAGCGGAGAGGAGAAGGGGCTCTGGGGGAGCGAGTACTTCACACTGCACCCACCCGTCCCGATGGAGCAGATGGTCGCCAACTTCAACGCCGACATGGTCGGAAGAAATTGGAAGGACACGATCGTCGTGATCGGGCGCGAGCACTCGGACCTGGGCGTGACCCTTGCCCGGGTCGTCGCGGCCCATCCGGAGTTGCACATGTCGGCAATCGACGATCTCTGGCCCGAGCAGAACTTCTACGGCCGATCGGACCACTTCAACTTCGCCAAGCGCGGTGTGCCCATCCTCTTCTTCTTCAATGGGACCCATGAGGACTACCACCAGGCGACCGACAATCCAGACAAGATCGACGCGGAAAAGGAGTCGCGGATCGTGCAGCTGATGTTCTATCTCGGTCTCGACGTGGCCAACGGCGCCAATCGGCCGAAGTGGAACCCACAGAGTTACGAGCGGATCGTGTCAGGCGGTTAAGCGGTTAGGCGGTTAAGCGGTTGGGCGGTTGGCGATCATCCTAACCGCCTAATACCCTACTGCCGCCCCGTCGCGCCGCGGATCCGCCGCACCGATCAAGCGTCCGTCTTCCGCCACGTACACCACGGTCACCCCTCCGAAATACAGATCGTGCGGGCCATGCGCGGTGAGCTCATAGCCCCGGTGGCGGAGCGCGGCGAGCACCTCGGTGTCGAACCCCGGCTCCAGGCGAACCTCCGGACTGGAGAAGTACGGGTAGATACGTGGCATCGACACCGCCGTCCACGGGTCGAGTCCGTAGTCGAGCGTGTAGAGAATCGTGTGCACGATTGCGGGCGGAATGCGGCCCGACGCCGGTGAGCCCACCGCCATCTTGATCCGTCCGTCAGCGAGCACCAGTGTGGGGGCGGTGCTCGATCGAGGCGTGCGGAAGGGCCCGCGTCGGTTGGCGGCGGGGGCGCCGAAATTGCCCGACGCCGTGTTGTAGAACGCCCCGCCGATGTAGGTGCCTGTCCCGAAGTAGAGCCCAAGGGTGTAGGTGAGCGACACGGCATTTCCGTCCCCATCGATCACCGAGATATGGGTCGTTTCACCTTCGGCTTCCGCCTCCGAGCGCTCCGGCGTTTCGACCGGCCGATCCAGGGTCGTGGCCGGGAAGCTCCCCACCGCCACACACGCCTCGGGCACGGGCTGCTGCTCCTCGGCCCAGGGATCTCCCGGGGCGAGCGATGCCGGCACGGATGCGAGGTCCACGACCGACGATCGCTCAGCGGCATAGGCGCGGCTCGTCATGCCCACTGCGGGAACCCCGGCATCGCGCGGATCACCGATCCATCGATCGTAGTCGGTTCGGGCGACCCGGATCGCGTCGACGATCGCACCCAGCACCGTGGCGCTCTGAATGGGCAGTCCCGCCGCCCTGAGATCGAGCGGCTCGAGCAGCGCCAGGGTCTGGAGCACCTCGACACCCGCCAGCGGAGGCGGAGCGGTGAGGACGGTATAGCCGTGGTAGGTACCGCAGAGCGGACGGCGCCAGCGCGGTGCCACGCTCGCCAGGTCGCTCAGGGTGATCGGGTTCGCGCCGGCGGAGAGCGCGGCGACCACCTCGGTGGCCGCGGCCCCCCGATAGTACCCGTCCCGTCCTTCACGTTGGATCCGCTCGAGGGTCGTCGCGAGGTCCGGCTGCATCAAGCGATCGCCTGCCTGCAACGGAAGCTCCTCCGGGTAGAAGAGCGCGGCGGCTCGCCGGTCGTAGTGCAGCTTGTCGTATGCCTCCCGGATCACCGAGGCGAGCAGAGGGTGCACGATGAACCCCTGTCGGGCCAGTCGGACCGCAGGCGCCAGCACCTGCTCGCGCGGCAGCGCCCCGTACCGTTCGTGCGCTTCGAGGAGGCCTGCGACGGCGCCCGGCACCGCCACCCAGCGCTCCGGAGCGACGAGTGAGTCGGCGATTGCCTCGTCCTCGTCGTACCGATCCAGGTCGTGGTCGGGTCTTTCGCCGGATGAGGCGTAGAATTCCACGTGCCACGCGCTGCCCTCGCCGGCGAGCCACAGCGTCATCGCACCGCCCCCGCCCACACCCGACATCATCGGCTCGACGACGCCGACCGCAAACGCCGCGGCCACGGCCGCGTCGATCGCATTTCCACCGGTCCTGAGCATGGCGAGCCCGGCGCGCGCCGCCTCCGGGTGCGCGGCCGCCACCACCCCGTGCCTCGCGACCACCCGTTGATCCGTTCGCGGTACCGTCTGTGCTGCCACGGTGTGTGACACGGCTGCCGCGAGGGCGACAACCATCGCACTACGGGGAAGAACTCTGTGTGACGTCATGGCTCACTTGTCTCGATTGCACATAGATATGATCGAACGGCCCCGCTCGCGGTGTCGACTCCCGAACTCCACGAGCACCGCACGCCCCGACATCGTCACGCAGCCTGGGCGACCCATGCCGACAACGATAGGGCACGCACGCGGCCGTCGGAAGGCAGCGTGTGCGGT
This sequence comes from Gemmatimonadota bacterium, assembly GCA_039591075.1. Lineage (GTDB taxonomy): Bacteria > Gemmatimonadota > Gemmatimonadetes > Gemmatimonadales > GWC2-71-9 > JAOTVV01. Next base: position 54,931 of record JBDHEI010000009.1, on the reverse strand, counting down.
GCGCTCGGCGGTGGGAGCCGGCACGACGCTCCTGACCGAGGCGGCTATATTGCGCCATGCGCCAGGACCGCATTCGCAACTTTTGCATCGTCGCCCACATCGACCACGGTAAGTCCACCCTTGCCGATCGTCTCATCGAGGCCACGCAGACGCTGGAGAAACGGCGAATGCGCGCCCAGGTCTTGGACACGATGGACCTCGAGCGTGAGCGCGGCATCACGATCAAGCTCAACGCGGTCCGGATGAACTACCGGTCACGTGACGGGGAGCTGTACGAGTTGAACCTGATCGACACCCCGGGGCACGTCGATTTCACCTACGAGGTGTCGCGGTCCCTGAATGCCTGCGAAGGGGCCGTGCTGGTCGTGGACGCCAGCCAGGGCATCGAGGCACAGACCGTGAGCAATCTGCTGCTCGCCATCGACGCGGGGTTGGAGATCGTCCCGGCAATGAACAAGATCGATCTCCCGGCGGCGGAGCCGGAGCGTCGGGTGGCCGAGCTGGCGGAGCTGATCGGGAGCGACCCGACCGACATCCTCCAGATCTCGGCCAAGGAGGGCTCGGGCATCCAGGCCCTGCTCGAGGCCATTGTCCGTCGAATACCGCCACCGTCCGGCGACCCTGACGATCCCTTACGGGCGCTCATTTTCGATTCGTACTACGACCGCTATCGGGGAGCGATCCCCAGCATCCGCGTGGTGGACGGCCGCATCGCCAAGGGCACAGAGATCGCGTTCGGCACCCACCCCGAGGATCGCTACGAGGTGGCGGAGGTGGGGTATCTCCAGCTCGGGCAGCGACCCTGCGACGTGCTCGAGGCGGGTGAGGTGGGGTACGTGGTCGCGAACGTCCGGGGGGTGAAGGAGACCCGTGTCGGGGACACCATCCTCGACGCCAGTCGGCGCGCCACGCAGCTCCTTCCCGGCTACCGGGAAGTGCATCCCATGGTGTTTGCCGGCATGTACCCAACCGATGCCAACCGATACGAGGAGCTGCGCGACGCACTCGAGAAGCTGCAGTTGAACGACGCCTCCTTGCATTACGAGCCCGAATCGTCGGTGGCACTCGGTTTCGGGTTCCGGTGCGGGTTCTTGGGGCTGCTGCACATGGAGATCGTGCGTGAGCGTCTCGAGCGCGAATTCGACCTCGACCTGATCGCCACCGTGCCGAACGTGGAGTACCACGTGTATTTCACGAACGGCACCATGGTCGTGATCGAGAACCCGACGAAGCTTCCGACCGGCTCCGAAGTAGGCCGGGTCGAGGAACCGTTCATCAAGGCCCGCATCACCGCGCCGACGGACTACATCGGCGCGCTCATGCAGCTCGGTCAGGAACGACGGGGCGAGTATCTCGGCATGCGGTACCTCGACCCGACACGCGTGGAACTCGACTGGGAATTTCCGCTGGCCGAGATCATCCTCGACTTCTACGACCGCCTCAAAACGGTCTCGCGCGGCTACGCGTCGATGGACTACGAGTTGTCCGGCTACCGCACGGGCACCCTGGTCAAGCTGGATATGCTCATCAACGGCGAGCCGGTCGATGCCTTCAGCATCATCATTCACCGTGACAAGGCGCAGGAGTGGGGCCGGAAGGTCACCGAGAAGCTCAAGGATCTCATCCCGCGCCAACTGTTCGAGGTCATCATCCAGGCGGCGATCGGAACTCGCGTGATCGCCCGCGAAACGGTTCGGCCACTCCGCAAGAACGTCACGGCAAAATGCTACGGGGGCGACGTCACGCGGAAGCGGAAGCTCCTGGAGAAGCAGAAAGAGGGAAAGAAGCGTATGAAGCAGGTTGGCACTGTCGAGATCCCGCAGGAGGCGTTCCTCGCCGTCCTGCGCGTCGATTAGAGGAGCGAGCGATGCGGCACATTGTCGGCGTCGACGTCGGTGGGACCAACGTGGTGGTGGGGACCGTGACCGAGGACGGCCACCACGTGCTCGGCCTCACGAAGGAACGCACGATCGTGGCCGATGGCCCCGATGCAGTCGTGGCACAGATCGCCCGGATAGTGAACCACTCGATGGCCACCGCCCGCTCCAGTTTGGGAACCGCGACGCTCGACGTGGCAGGGGTCGGGATCGGTTCGCCCGGGCCGCTCGATACCCGCACCGGGGTGGTGCTGCTGACCCCGAACCTCGGCTGGCGCAATTTCCCGCTGCGCGACCGCGTGAGCGAGGCGGTCGGGCTCCCCGCCACGCTCGACAACGACGCAAACTGCGCGATCTTCGGCGAGTGGTGGCGCGGTGCGGCGCGTGACGCGAACGTCGTCGTGGGCCTCACCATCGGAACCGGCATCGGCGGCGGGATCGTGTTCGATGGCAAGATCTTTCACGGCGCGAGCGATATCGCCGGCGAGATCGGGCACATGACCATCGATTCCACGGGTCGGCGGTGCAGGTGCGGTAACTATGGTTGCCTGGAGGCGTACGCCTCGGGAACGGCGATTGCCGAGCGCGCCGTGGAGGGCATCGCGGCCGGGGCCAGCACGACGTTGGAACGGTACGTCAACGGCGAGCTCGGCGCCGTCACCGCACAGGTGGTCTATGACGCGGCCCACGACGGCGACGACTATGCCCTCGAGGTCATCCGTGATACGGCAGGGTTCCTCGGGACCGGCGTCGCCAACCTAATCAACATCTTCAACCCCGAGATCATAGTGATCTGCGGCGGCGTGACGGCAGCCGGCGATCGTCTGTTCACGCCGCTCCGCGCAGAGGTGGCGCGCCGTGCCTTTCGGCCGGGTGTCGAGCGCTGCCGGATCGTACCGGGCGAGCTGGCCGGCACCGCGGGTGTCTGTGGCGCGGCCGCCGTCTTCAAGGTGCAGACGTGGGGAGCGGCGTGAACCGACTCGGCGTTGTCGGTACGATGGTCTGGGACACGATTCACGGACGGGGCGACCGGACCGGGCCAGTGGAGGAGTGGGGCGGCATCGCCTACGCCCTCGCGGCGCTCGAGGTGTCGCTTCCGCCCGAGTGGGCGATGGTCCCACTCATCAAGGTCGGCCGCGACATGGCCGACCGCGCCAACCGGTTCCTCACGACGCTGACGCGACGTTCCTCGGCAGCTCGATTCATCGAAGTCCCAGAGCCCAACAACCGGGTGACAATTCGCTACGAGTCCGCGCAACGGCGGGCCGAGCGGCTGAGCGGGGGCGTGCCGCCCTGGCAGTGGGAGGAGTTGGGGCCGCTGGTGCGCGACCTGGACGCGATCTACGTGAACTTCATCTCGGGCTTCGAGCTAACCCTCGACACGGCACAGGCACTCCGACACGGATTCGACGGACCCGTCTATGCCGATCTCCACAGCCTGTTGCTCGGGGTCACGAGCGACGGAACGCGCGTGCCGCAACGACTGACCGACGTGGTGCAGTGGTTTCAGTGCTTCGACGCGATACAGATGAACCAAGACGAGTTGGCGCTGATTGGCGACGATCCCATGACGGTGGCTGCCACGGCCATGCATCATGGTGTAGCTTTGCTGATCGTGACGCTGGGCGAGCGGGGCACCGTGTACTTCACCACGCCGGAGTTCGACTTCCTCAGGTGTCGGCAGGGGCGCCCGTCCAGACCGCAGCCGATCACCACCGAGCGGCTGTCGCCCCCGCCCACCGAGGCTCTGGATCCGACAGGATGCGGCGACGTGTTTGGCGGCGCGATGGTGGGCAGCCTCGTGGGCGGTACCCCGACGGTGGCCGCCGTGCGCGCCGCCAACGGGTTGGCCGCGCGGAACGTGCGGTACCGCGGCGCGAGCCATCTGCACTTCCACCTTCGGGGGGAGATCATTCCCACATGACCCGCGTGGTCAACGTTCCCGGCCACTTCGATGATCGCAGTTTCGAGCAGTTCGCCAAGGCCTGCGGCGACATGACCGACGATCGGCTCCTCTTCGACGCGCACGCCACACAGTGGGCCTCGCCGTTCGGCTTGGTGGGGCTCCTCGCCGCGGGCCAATGGGCGGCGGAGCACGGACCGGAGCGGCCGCTGCTCACCGTGCCCAGCGACCGCGATGTCGCCCATTACTGGGGGCGGGCCGGGTTCTTCGCGCACGCCGCAGACTGGTACGAGCTCCATGGCAAGGTGCCGCGTGTCACACCGGCAACCTCGTCCGACGTCCTCCTCGCGATCACACCGGTCCGCGGAACGGACGACGTCCACGGCGTGGTGGAATCGGTCCAGGAGCGATCGGCGGCGATTCTCTCCAGTGAACTCGGCCTCGAAGCGACGGCGACCATGGGATTCGCTATGGCGCTTTCAGAGGCATGTCAAAATATTGTAGAGCACGCCGGTACATCGGGGTGGGTGGCAGTTCAGGCCTATCATTGGCGGCGGCGCCTCGGACGACGGGTCGTGGTCATTGCGGTGGCTGACGCTGGCATCGGATTTCGCCGATCGCTCGAGGCGACACAGGCCAGCCGATTCGGCGATCGCTGGAGCGATGCGACCGCGCTGGAAGCGGCGCTCTTCCAGGGAGCGAGCCGGTTTCGCGATCCGGGCCGGGGGCAGGGACTCGGTGGTATCGCCCGCTACGTGAACCGGTGGTCGGGAAAGCTGGCTGTCCGGAGTGGCGCCGCGCGGATCTCCATCGTGCCATCCTGGGACGACGACCAGCCCCTGACCGAGGGCCTCACACTGTTTCCGGGGAGCCAGGTGCTGATGATCGTTCCCGCACAGGAAGCCCAGTGACCATGCAACTCATCGATCTCAAGGCCATCCTCCAGCACACGGTTTCCAGCGCCTACGGCGATCTCGTAACCCGCCCAACTGGGAAGGCGGTGCGCGACGGCATCGAGGCGGCGCTCGACGATCTCGAAACGGAACCCGTGGCCGTGATCGACTTCAGCACGGTCCGATTGCTCGACTACTCTTGTGCCGACGAGATTGTCGGCAAGCTGCTCCTCGAGCGGGGTGGTGCGCGGGTGTTCCTGTTGCAGGGCGTCACCGCGTCGCACTGCGAGGCCATCGAGCCAGTGCTCCGGCGGCACAAGCTGGCCGCGATCGCCCGGGACCGTGAGGGACGGGTGCGAATGCTGGGAGACGTTCCCGAGGGCGCACGCAAGGTGCTGTCTGCGCTGACCGATCGGGTCGAGCCGGGATCACCGGCAGACAACGATGCCCTGGTCCTCCCCGGGGGGACCGCCAAGGAGTTGCTGCAGCTTCTCCAATCCTCCGGTCCTCTCCCCCCGGACCCTGCCGATAAGCCCTCGGCGGGAGCACCGGAATGACGGAGCCCAAGTTCGGCCCGTCCACCAAGGCGATTCATGGCGCTCCAGAGCGTCAGCCGGATCGCGCACCGGTCGCGACCCCCCTCTATCAGAGCAGCACGTTCCACCAACCGGTCGGCTCGGGTGAGGAGGTGCTGTACACGCGGTACGGCAACAACCCGAACCAGATCTCGGTGGCGGCTAAGTTGGCGGCCCTCGAAGGCGCCGAGCGGGCGATCTTCGTGGCGAGCGGCATGGGCGCGACCGCCCTCGCCCATCTCGCCATGCTCCGGCCCGGAGATCATCTGCTCGCCAGCGAATGGATCTACGGTGGAACGCGCCGCTTGTTCGTCGAGGAGTTCGGCAAACTCGAAATCGACGTCACCTTTGCGCAGCCGGACAATCCACGAAACTGGCGCCAACTGATCCGGAAGACCACGCGGGCCGTGTTCGTCGAGACACCAACCAACCCGCTCATACGGGTGCTCGACCCCGAGCCTATCGCGACCTTCTGCAGGGAACGGGGCATTGCGATGATCGTCGACTCGACATTCGCCACCCCCATCAACTTCCGGCCGCTCGAGCACGGGGCGGACGTGGTGATCCACAGCGCCACCAAATACCTAAACGGGCACTCCGACGTCATCGGCGGCGTGGTGGCGGGAACTGAGGCGGTGATCGAGGAAGTCCGCCAGCTGATGCAGGTGTGGGGCCAGGCCCCCGACCCCTATGCGGCCTGGCTTACCGAGCGGGGCCTGAAGACCCTCGCGGTCCGCATGGAGCGGCACAACGCCAACGGTCTCGCCTTCGCGGAGTGGGCACACACCCAGCCTGCCGTCCACGCGGTTCACTATCCCGGACTGCCCGATCACGAGGACCACGCCGCAGCTGCCGGGGCGCTCGACGGATTCGGCGGGATGGTCGGACTCACGCTGGCCGGCGGGCCCGCCGCCGCCGAAATCGTCTTGCGCAAGCTTCGGGTGGCCGCGCACGCTCCCAGCCTCGGTGGGGTGGAGACGTTGGTCTCGGAACCACGGTTGACCTCGCATGCCTCTCTGACACCGGCAGAGCGCGCAGCGCAGGGCATCCCGGACGGCTTCATCCGGGTGAGCGTCGGGATCGAGGATGTCGAGGATATCATCGCCGACTTCGAGGAAGCCTTCAGCAGCCTCTGACCGTGATTCGCTTCTCCAAGGTCTTCAAGGCCTTCACGAAAGACTCCCTCGCGCTCAAGGACGTCTCGTTCCGCATCGCGCGGGGGGAGTTCGTCTTCTTTACCGGGCACTCGGGCGCGGGCAAGTCCACGGTGCTGCGGCTCATCTACGCCGACGAGCCCCCCACCTCGGGAACGGTCTGGGTCCTGGGATCCCACATGCACGAAGTGTCGCGCCGAGAGATCGCAGGGCTCCGGCGCCGCATGGGCATCGTATTCCAAGACTTTAGGCTGCTCGAGGAACGGACAGCCGAGGAGAACGTGGCCTTTGCGCTCGAGGTCACCGGCGCGCGGCACAACGCCATCAGTCCAAAGGTGATGCGGGTGCTGACCCAAGTGGGGCTCGCGGCGAAGGCACATGCCTTTCCGCGGGAGCTGTCTGGTGGTGAGCAGCAGCGGGTGGCAATCGCCCGGGCCCTCGTCAACGATCCCGTGGTGATCATTGCCGACGAGCCCACCGGGAACCTCGACGAGCGGGCCACGCGCGGGGTCGTTCAGCTGCTCCGCGACATCAACGCGATGGGGACGGCCGTGATCATGGCGACGCACGATCTGAGCATCGTGCGGCCGACGAGCTACCGGACCCTCGAGCTGCAAGAAGGAGCGATCGTGTTCGACTCGTGCGAGGGACAGGTCCCCATGACGAGCGGCGAATGAGACTCACGGTTCGGGAAGCGCTGCGTTCCTTCCGGCGGGCCCCAGTGCTCTCCGTGCTGGCGGTGACCACCATCGGGTTCGCGCTGTTCGTTCTGGGCCTGTTCGGCCTCGTCGCGCTCAACCTGCGCGCCACGCTCTCCGGTCTCGCCGAACGGGTCGAGATCGTTCTGTATATGACGCGGGGAACACCGGTCGAGATCGTGACCTTTGCCATCGGCGACATCCAGGCGTTCCCCGAAGTGGACGAGGTTGAGTACGTCACGGAAGATCAGGCGCTCGAACGGGCACGGCAGGAGTTGACGGAGTTCCAGGGCGTCTTCTCGGACCTCGAGACCAACCCGCTGCCGGCTTCCCTCGAGATCCGGCTCAAGCCGGGCTTCCGCGACAGCGAGCACGTCACGGCGGTGGCCCAGCGTCTCGAGGGATTCCGCTTCGCCGAGGACGTGCGGTACGGCGGTGACTGGGTTGAAAAGCTCGACCGCTTGCGGAGCATCGCCGCCGCCGTGGGTCTGGTGATCGGGGCCGCGTTTGGGGCCGCCGCGGTCATCATCATCGGGACGACCATCCGCATGACGGTGCTCGCCCGGGGGAGCGAGATTCAGCTCATGCGCCTGGTCGGCGCGACCGACGGGTTCATCCGGCGGCCCTTCCTGCTGGAGGGAGCCATCAAGGGCGCGCTGGGTGGAGCCCTGGCTATCGTGCTGAACTACGTGGCGTACGCTGCCGTCTCCCGGGCGCTGTTCGAGGCCTCCTTCTATTCGGCGGGTCAGGCCGCAGCTTTCTTGCTGTTCGGAACGCTGCTCGGCTTCGCCGCGAGTGCCGCCAGCGTGAACCGCCATCTGCCGGCGACGTGATCGCCCTCCGTACCATGGCGGCGATCGGCCTCGTCGCCCTGCTCCCGCTCCCGGCGTCCGGACAGCAACGACCCACGATCACCCAGCGCCTCCGCGAAAACCAAGAGCGCCTCGAGGAGATCCGCCGCGAACGCCTGCGCCTGCAGAACGACCTCAACCGGCTCCAGGGACAGGCGCATACCCTGTCGCAGGAACTGGACAACATCGACCGGCAGAAGTCGGCGACCTCGCGGATCGTCAACGAGCTGGACCGCCAGATCGGTTCGTTAGGGTCGGAGCTGGACACCGTCACTATCGACCTCATGCTAGCGCAGGATGCACTCGCCGAAAAGCGCGCGGTGCTGGAGACCAGGCTCACGGAGATCTACAAACGCGGGTCACTGTGGATTTTCGAGGTCCTGCTGGCCGCCGAGAGCTTCGGCGATCTGCTCAGCCGCTACAAGTACCTCTACCTGGTGAGCCGACAGGATCGGGCGCTCACCCGGGAGATCGAGGAGCTCAGGGATCGGGTAGGACAGCGCCGACGGGAACTCGTGACGGTCCACACCGAGATGGGACGACAGCGCGGCGATCGGGTTCAGGAACTGTCGCGCTACGTGTCACTCGAGCAGCGCCGACAGCTGGCACTCCGTTCCACCCGCGCATCACAGCAACAGACCACCCAGCGCCTGGACGCCCTGGCCCGCGACGAGGAACGCCTCGGGACGATCATCGCCGAGCTGGAGCGGGAGCGAGCTCGGAACCCGTCGGTGGCCGGCACGATCACCGACGGCAGCATCGGGACGCTCAGCTGGCCGGTGGACGGCCGCGTCATCTATCGGTTCGGGCGACAAGCGGGACCCAGCAACACCGCGATCCGACGCCACGGCATCGGGATCGCCGTGCCGGAAGGCACCTCCGTTCGCGCCGTGGCCGGCGGCGCGGTGGAACACGCCGGACCCTTTGGTACCTACGGCCCCACCGTCCTGCTAGACCACGGCGGAGGCTTCTACACGCTGTACCTCTACCTGTCGCGGGTGGACGTGGTGGTGGGCCAGGCCATCGCCGCCGGCCAGGTCATAGGCCGCTCCGGCGGGAGCAGCAGCGGGGACGGTCCCCACGTCGAGTTTCAGATCCGCGGCCAAGGCGGGATCGCTCTCGACCCGCTTACCTGGCTCAAGCGTAAATAAACCAATGAGATAGGATAGGATGCCCGCCCGGCGCTCTTGCCATATTTGGCCATTCGAGTGTTAATACATACGTATGACTCAGCGCCCGGGTACTGCCCGTTCCCTGCTCGACGCCGCACGGGAGCTGTTCATCGCCCTCGGCTATGACGGCACCTCGATTCGTGCCATCACGTCGCGGGCCCAGGCGAACCTGGGAGCCGTCACCTATCACTTCGGCTCGAAGAGCGCGCTATACGAGGCCGTCGCCGAGTCGGTGATGACACCACTCAAGGATCATCTGGTGAGCATCGCAGGCTCCGGCCAACCACCGCTCGACCGGGTGGAAGCACTGCTCCGCGGGTTCTTCGAATACCTCCGGGTTCACCCGGAACCCGCCCGCCTCATGGTCCAGCAGCTGGCGAGTGGGCGACCCGCGCCGGACGCGGTGAGCCGGATTATCCGCACCAATCACGACACGCTCACCCGAGTCCTCGCCGAGGGACAAACCGACGGGACGATCCGCCACGGCAACCCCCGGTTCCTCGCGCTCAGCATCATCGCACAACCCGTCTGGCTCACCCTGGTTCGCCATCTCCTGCAGCAGACTATCGGGATCGACCAGGACGAGCAGCACACACGACAAGACCTGGTCGAAACCACCGTACGATTCGTTCGGGCCGGACTGTCGGCTCAGTCGGAGGCACGCCGATGATAGTCGCGCTTCATTCCCGCACCGCGCTCGCCGCGGCGATGCTGGCGTTGGCCCTGGGCACCCGGGTCGACGCCCAGAGTCCGGCCGATACGGGCGCCGCGCTCACGTTGGATCGCGCCGTGGCCTTGGCACTCGAGGCGCACCCGGCGGTGCAATCGGCCCGGGCGGCCGCAGACGAAGCAGCGGCGCAGGTCGGCGAGGCCACCGCTCAATGGCTCCCGCAGCTCAGCGCCCGCGCCACGGTGACGCGGTTCCAAGAGCCCATGCTCGTCTTCCCCTTGCATGAGCTGGACGTGGGTGCGTTTCCCGACTTCAACCGCACGCTGCTCCAGGGCGGACTCGACCTCGGCTGGCTGGTGTTCGACGGCGGCGGACGGCGATCCCGAATCCGGAGCGCCAAGGCCCGTGCCCGGTTGGCGGAGGCGGGGACGGCGACGACAACGATGGAGCTCATCGCGGGCGTCACGCGCGCCTACGTGGGCGTGCTCTCGGCCGCCGGCGTGTTGGACGCCCTGGACGACAATCTCGCGGCGCTCGCCGCGGAGCGAGACCGGGTACAACGCACTCTCGACGAGGGGAGCGCCGCGCGGGTCGAGCTGTTGCGCGTCGAGGCGGCCCTGGCGCAGGCGGAGGCCGAGCACATCTCGACCGCGGCGCGTCTCGATGCCGTCGAGCGGAGCCTCGCCCGCCTGCTGACGCTGGATCCCGACGAGACGCGCTCCTCCCGGCTCCGACCCGTCGTCCTCGGGGACTCGAGCCTCGCACCACGCGCCATCCTCCTCGCGCAGCTCGAGGCGACGAACCCTGACGTCCTCCGGGCGGAGCGCAACGCGGAGACCGCCGAATGGGCGCGGCGCGCCGCGCGGGCGGCATGGTTCCCACGCCTCGATGCCGTGGGCTCGTACGGCATGTGGGGTAGTGCCGCAGGCGAGTACGTGTTCGAGTGGCAGGTCGGGATGCGGCTGTCATACCCCCTGTTCACTGGCGGTGCCCGGTCGAACGCGGTCTCGGGCGCCAGCGCGCGGGCCGCGTACGCCCGCCAACAGGTTCGACTCGTCCGCTTGCAGGAGGCCGAAGCGCTGGATCGGGCCCTCACGAGCCTCGAAGAGCAGCGCGCGCGGGCCGCCGCCGTGGCCCGGGCCGTGGCACAGCTCGCCGAGGTCGCGCGCATCGAACAACTCGCGCTCGAGACCGGCGCCGGCACTCAGACCGAGTACCTCCGGGCGCAGGCCGATCTGCGGCGCGCCCGCGCGTCCCTGGTGGAAGCGCGCCACGCCGAAATCGTTGCCCGTTTGGAGCTCGCCCGGTCGACCGGCGAGCTATCCCCCGCCTGGCTCACGACCATCCTGGAGACCCAGCAATGACCAAGCAACGACGACGGGTGATCGTCGCGCTGGTGGTGGTCGCGGCCGCCATCGTGGCACTGATCGCCATCCTTGTCCCCCGCTCCAACGGCGCGACGATTGCCGCCTCCGGCACGGTCGAGGCAACCGAAGCCGACCTCGGGTTCCAGATCCCGGGTCGGATCGAGCGGCTGCACATCGACGAAGGGGACAATGTGGCTGTAGGTGACGAACTGGCCGCGCTCGATGGAGCGGAATTGCAGGCCCAATTGCGGGCCGCCAAGGCAGGGGTGACGGCGGCCCGAGCCCGACTGCACGAGCTGGAGCGCGGCTTCCGCGAGGAGGAGATCGCCCAGGGTCGGGCAGCGCTCCGTGCGGCCGAACGCCGACTCGAGAACACTCGTCAGGATGCCGACCGGGGAATACGACTGTACGAGGGCGGTGCCATCAGTCGGCAGCAGTACGAGAACCTCCAAACCGCGCTCACACTGGCGCAGTCGGAGAGCGAGAGCGCGGAGGAACGAGTCCGTATCCTCGAGCGAGGCCCTCGGCGCGAACAGGTCGAGGCACAGCGTGCTGTGGTGGCACAAGGCGAGGCCGTGGTCGCGCAGGTCGACGTGGCGTTGCGGAACACGGTGATCCGGGCGCCCTTTGCGGGCATCGTCACGGTACGCCACCGCCAGGTCGGCGAGATCGTCGGGGCGGGCGTGCCCGTGGCCACCGTCATGAACCCCGACGATCGTTGGATCCGCATCTACGTACAGGAGAACCTGGTCGGACGGCTGGCAATCGGGACACCGGCAACGATCACCGCCGACGCCTTTCCGGACCGTCGCTACGGTGGGCGCGTGGTGTTCATCGCGAGCGACGCCGAGTTCACGCCACGCAACGTCCAGACGACGGCCGAGCGGGTCAAGCTCGTGTATCGGGTGAAGGTTCAGGTGACCGACGATCCCTCGTTCGATCTGAAACCCGGCCTCCCCGCCGACGTGGTGCTGGACACCTCGCCTCGCTGATCGTGGCTCAACCGACCGTCGTCCTCTCCGATCTGTCCCGCCGGTTCCGGGACGTCGAGGCCGTCGACCGATTGACCTTCACGGTCGGGGGCGGCGAGCTGTTCGGCATCGTCGGCCCCGACGGGGCGGGAAAGACGACGACGCTCCGCATGCTGGCCGGCGTGCTGAGGCCGACCGGAGGCGATGCCCGCGTGGGAGGCGTCAGCATCACCCGCGATCCTGAGGGGGTGAAGCGCCATATCGCCTACATGTCCCAGCGTTTCGGGCTCTACACCGATCTCACGGTCCGCGAGAACATTGACTTCTACGCCGACCTCTTCCGCGTACCGGCCGACCAGCGCGCCCGCCGCCTCGAGCGCCTCTATCGGTTCTCGGGTCTCGGGCCCTTCGAGCGCCGCCTGGCTGGGCAGCTCTCCGGAGGAATGAAGCAGAAACTCGGCCTGTGCTGCGCCCTGGTGCACGAACCGGAGATCATGCTGCTCGACGAGCCCACCTTCGGCGTCGACCCGATCTCTCGGCGCGACCTGTGGCTGATCGTCCACGAGATGGTCGCCGCCGGTATCACGGTCTTGGTCGCCACGGCGTATCTGGACGAAGCCGAACGCTGCGACCGGGTGGCCATGCTGCATGCCGGGCGTCTGCTCGCGCTCGACACACCCGAGGGCTTCCGCCAACGCCTCACCGGACGCATTCAGACGGTGCGGACGTCCGCGCCGCGGCAGACGCGTGACCTCGTGGCCGCGCATCCTGCCGTGCGACACGCGGTGCTGTTCGGTGACATGCTGCACGCGATCCTCGACGACCCCGCACGCGACTGGCCCGACGTGACGTCGCGCATCGCCTCGGCCGGCATCACGATCCTCGAGGAGGCCGCGGGCGAGCCGTCACTCGAGGACGTGTTCATCCAGCTCGTCACCAGCGCGCCAGCCCATGCCTGACGCCGTCTCCGTTCGATCGCTCACCCGCACGTTCGGCGACTTCGTCGCGGTGGACCGCGTGTCGTTCGATGTCGCGGAAGGAGAGATTTTCGGCTTCTTGGGCCCGAACGGCGCCGGCAAGACGACGACCATCAAAATGCTCACCGGTCTGTTGCGACCGACCGATGGGCAGGCGATCGTCGCCGGACACGACGTGGCCCGCGAGGTCGCTGTCGTCAAGCGCAATCTGGGATACATGTCGCAGCAGTTCTCGCTCTACGCCGATCTCACCGTCGAGGAGAACATCCGCTTGTTCGGCGGTCTCTACGGCGTGACGGGAGCCCGGCTCACCGCTCGGCGCGACTGGATTCTCGAGATGGCTGGCCTGTCTCACCATCGGACGCGCGTGACCGGCGAGCTGTCATTGGGATGGAAGCAACGGCTGGCACTGGGATGCGCCGTCCTCCACGAGCCACCAATCCTCTTTCTCGACGAGCCGACGTCCGGTGTCGACCCCGTGTCCCGGCGCAACTTCTGGGACCTGATTTACGAGTTTGCGGAGGCCGGCACCACCGTGTTCGTCAGCACCCATTACATGGAGGAGGCGGAGTACTGCCATCGGTTGGCCTTGATGAACCGGGCCCGGCTCATCGCGCTCGACCGTCCCGATCGTCTCAGAGAAGCGGTGCAGGAGCCTCTCCTCGAGCTCCGAACGGACAATCCGGCGCGCGCAGTGGAGGCGCTGCGCGAACACCCGGTCGTCCTGGAGGCGGCCATGTTCGGACGGGCCGTGCACCTGCTCGTCCGCGATCGCGATCGGGCCATGGACGAGGTCCCGCGGGTGCTCCGCTCGGCGGGGCTGGCATGCGAGGCGCTCGAGATGATTCCGCCGTCCCTTGAAGACGTGTTCGTGGCGCTGGTGCGACGGGAGGGAGGCGCGCCGGTCGGATGAGTCTCACCCGTCTGCTCGCCATCAGTCGCAAGGAGCTCTTGCAGCTCCGGCGCGACGCGCGGAGCCTGTACCTCGCGTTCATCCTCCCGCTCGTGCTCCTCGTCCTCTTCGGTTACGCCATCTCGTTCGACATTCGGAACATCCGGATGGCCGTCCTGGACCAGAGTCGCACGCCGGAGAGCCGGGAACTCATCGAGTCGTTTGCGGGGTCCGGGTACTTCTCCGTGGTAGAGCATCTGGAGACACCCGCCGAGGCCGACCGGGCATTGGGGTCGAGCGCCGTGCGTCTCGTTCTAATCGTCCCGCCGACCTTCGCCGCCGACCTGGCCTCGGGCCGCGGGGCCGTCGTCCAGGCGCTGCTGGATGGGGCCGACGCGAACTCCGCAACCATCGCCCAGAACTACGCGGAGGCGATCGTGAGCGGCTACTCCACCCGGGCCGTCGCCCGCGGACGACGCGTCACCCTACCGGTGACGGCGGAGTCGCGAGTCTGGTACAACGAGACGCTCGAGAGCCGCAACATGATCGTTCCCGGCTTGATCGCTGTCATCATGTCCATCATCGCGGCGATGCTCACTGCACTCACGATTGCCCGTGAATGGGAACGGGGCACGATGGAGCAGCTCGCGGCCACCCCCGTGCACCGCCTGGAGATCGTCATAGGCAAGCTCGTCCCCTATGTGGCGATCGGGCTCTTCGATGTGGCGCTGGCGCTCTTGGTGGGCGTCGTGCTCTTTGGCGTCCCGTTTCGCGGCAACCTGCTGCTCCTCGGACTGTTGTCGCTACTGTTCCTCATCGGGTCTCTCGGCCTGGGAATCTTCATCTCAGCAGCGGTCAAGTCGCAGGTGCTCGCCACGCAGGTCGCCATGCTCGCCACGTTTCTCCCGGCGCTCCTCCTCTCCGGCTTCATCTTCACCCTCGCAACGATGCCCATCGTGCTCCAGGGATTGAGCTATGTCGTGTCGGCCCGCTACTACGTGGCCGTGACCAAGGGCATCCTGCTCAAGGGCGTGGGGGCGTCGGTGCTCTGGGAAGATGCCCTCGCCATGGTGGTCTTCGCCGTTGCCGGCCTGGCCATGGCGATCGGCGTGTTTCGGAAGGAGCTTGCGTGACCCTCCCCTCACCGATGCGGATCCGCGAGATGGTGCGAAAGGAGTTCCGCCAGCTGTTCCGGGATCCCCGGACCCGGGCGGTCATCTTCGTCGCACCCGTGATCCAGCTTCTCATGTTCGGCTACGCGGTGAACACCGACATTCGATCGACCGCCACGTTTCTGATCGACCACGATCGGACCCTGGAATCGCGGGAGCTGGTCGACGCGTTTCGCGCCACCGGGTACTTCGAGGTAGTGAAGAGGTCGGAACGACCGCTCGATCTGGTGCGGGCCCTGGATCACGGTGACGCACTCGTGGGGATCGAGATCCCCAAGGGGTTCGCTAGAGACCTGGCGGCCGGGGGAACCAGTATCCAACTGATCCTCGACGGGGCCGAATCAAACAGTGCCACCGTGGCGCAGGGCTATGCGCAACGCATCGTCCAGCGCTTCGCGCTCGAGCGCGCACGCCAACGAGGTGCCCTGCCCTCCGGCGGCATCGAGCTCCGCACGCGCGCGTGGTACAACCCCAATCTCGAGAGTCGCGTCTACAACGTGCCGGCGGTGGTCGGCGTGATCATCATGCTGATGTGCCTGCTGCTCACGTCCCTCGCCGTCGTCCGGGAACGGGAGTTCGGCACTCTGGACCAGCTGGTGGTGAGCCCGCTCACCCACCAGGAGCTCATGTTGAGCAAGACGCTTCCGGTCGCCGTTGTCGGCGTGATCGACCTCACGGCCATCGCCCTCATCGCCGTATTCTGGTTCGATATCCCGATTCGGGGATTCCCACCTACCCTGTTTCTGGCAGCGCTATTGTACATCCTGTCGGGGCTCGCGGTTGGGCTCCTCATCTCGACGATCTCGCGCACCCAACAGGAAGCCTTCATGTCAATGTTTCTCTTCCTGCAACCGGCTATCATCCTGTCCGGGTTCTTCTACCCCATCGAGAGCATGCCGACGGTGTTTCGTTGGGTGACCCTGCTCAACCCCGTGCGCCACTTTCTCGAAATCATTCGCGCGGTATTTCTCAAGGGCGAGGGACTGGCGACACTCTGGCCCCAATACGTCGCGCTTGCGGTTATCGCCGTTGCCGTCCTGCGGCTCGCGGTGGCACGGTTTCCGAAGAGTATCGCCGCGTAGTCGGGCGGCGCCCGGCTCTTCTGCAGGTGTGAATCCAAAAGGATATCTTCCGCGGAACAGATCGGTCGTCTCGTCTCGAGGAGCCGTGGCCCACACCCGATCCCAGGCGGTTCGTACCATGCTCAGGCGGCACCTGGCCGCCCGGGACATCTCGGACCGTCGCGTCCTGGCAGCGATGGCCGCCATCCCACGCGAGCAGTTCGTCCCCGAGCATTTCCGCGAGCGTGCGTACGACGATGGTCCGCTCCCCATCGGGTACGACCAGACGATCTCACAGCCCTACATCGTGGCGCTCATGACGCAGGCTGCCCGGGTAACGAGGCGGTCCGTCGTGCTCGACGTGGGGACGGGCTCCGGCTATCAGACGGCGATCCTCGCCAAGCTCGCCAAACACGTGTGGAGTGTGGAGCGCCTGGCCTCGCTCTCAGAGCAGGCCGCCGCGCGCCTGTGTCGGCTGGGGATCGATAACGTGACACTCATCGTGGGTGACGGCGCGCGCGGATGCCCCGAAGCGGCCCCGTACGATGCTATCGTTGTGGCAGCGGCAGCGCCGAGCGCACCCAGGCCACTGCTCGACCAGCTCGATGAGGGTGGCCGCCTCGTCGTCCCGATCGGCGATCGCGCCCTGCAGGACCTCACCATCATCGAGCGCACCGCCGGAGGGTTCCGCACCACGCGGGCCGGCGCGTGCCGCTTCGTGCCCCTGCTCTCGGACGAGGCATTCGGGACACCGTTCTGATGGCCGATCGCGTCGGCGGCGCAGCGCTCGGCCGCGGGCGACTACTTCCGGTTGAGCCCCTGCTCCAAGATCGGCAGCTCAGATGTATCCGTCTGATCGATCCGGAGCGGCGTGACCGTCACGTAGCCGCGGCTGAACCAATAGTGATCGCTTCCCTCGACGGCCTCGCCTTCGGGCGGCGACCACGCATCCCAGAAGTAGAGCTGCCCGCGCGGCGTGTACCGGCGATCGTAAGCCTGCTCGCCGAGAACGAGGCTCATGGGTGCGACCTTGATGCCGGCAGGGCCACCGGCCGGCACATTCACGTTCAGGAGGAGCGGCGGGGCGATCTTGCCGAGGGCGCGAAGCCGTTCGACCAGTTGGCGGGCATAGCCGGCAGCGATTTCGTAGTCCTGATGCGATCCAACGCCCACGGAGACGGCGATCGCCGGGATGCCGTTGAGCGCCCCCTCGCGGGCGGCTGCCACCGTCCCCGAGATCCACGCCGACGCCCCGACGTTGTCGCCGGTGTTGATGCCCGACACCACGAGATCCGGGGGGAGGGAATCCATCAAGACGGTCAGCGCCAGCCGCACGCAGGTCGCGGGCTTGGCATCGATGGCGTACCATGGAAGGGCGTAGCGGTTGCCGAACTCCAGCACTTTGATCGGCTCGCGATAGGTGATCCCGTGTCCGGTTCCGCTCTGCTGCTCGAGCGGCGCCACGACGATGACCTCGGCGATGGGAACCAGCGAATCGACGAGCGCCACCAGCCCGGGAGCCTGGTACCCGTCGTCGTTGACGACCAGGATCCGAAGTCGCGGAGCCTCTTGCGCGAGTCCGACGGTCACGGGTATGAGAACCAGTGCCGCGAGGAGGACGGAGGAGAGCCGTCTGATCATGCCAACCTTCCCAAGTGGAGTGCGGTGGTGAAACGGCGTACCGGCGGCAGCCGGGCCGTACCATGAGACAAATGAACAGCTTCGAGGCAGCGGAGGCAATGTGATGCTGAAATCGCGGTGGATGGTGGGTGTGGTGGGACTGAGCCTCTTCGCCTCGTCGTGCGCGCCGGCTGCGCACCGGCCGCTCGCGGATAGGCCATCCAAGATCATTCTGTTCATTGCGGACGGTGCCGGCGCCGGGCACTGGGCTATTGCTCGCATCGCGGTCCCCGACCTGGTAGTGAACCGCTTCACGACCCTTGGATTAGTCGATGTGCGGGGGTGGAACCACCTCGTCACGGAAAGTGCCCAGGCGGCGAGCGCGTTGGCCACCGGCGAGCGGTCAGTCATGGGCGCGCTCAGCCTTGGCCCCGACTCGGCGCCACGCACCACCGTGCTCGAGATCGCCCAGGCGCGAGGGATGGCGACGGGCCTGGTGACAACCACGCGGCTCACCGATGCGACCCCCGCCGCCTTCTCGACGCACTATCCCGCACGGGACCATCTCGAAGTGGCACGTCAGATGGCCGCTCAGCACGTCACGGTGCTGCTCGGTGGCGGACGGGAGATATTCGCCCTCGCTCCGGCGGACGGTGCAGAGACGGCCCTCGCCGCCATGCGCCAACGTTACACCTATGTCGAAACGGCCGAGGAGCTCCAGCATCTTCGGCCCGACACCGTGGAGTTACTCCTGGGTCTGTTCGCCGAGGGCGACATGGCCTTGGCGCCGGAGCGCGCGCCGTCGCTGGCTGCGATGACCCGGACGTCCATCGCGATCCTCGATCGGGAGCCGAACGGATTCTTCCTCATGGTCGAGAACGAAGAGACCGACACGCAGGCACACCGGAATCAGGGGTTCGATGTTCTCGCAGCCGAGATGCTGGCCTTCAACGAGGCCATCGCCGTCGCGGTCGCGTACCAGCGCCGTCACCCCGAGACCCTGATCATCGTGACTGGGGACCACGAGACGGGTGGACTCACCGTCCAAGTGGACAGCACCGGTGCCCCCATCCTGCGCTATACCACCACCGGACACACGGCGGGACTGCTCCCCTTGTTCGCTAGTGGGCCGGAGGCCGATCGGTTCCACGGGCTGCTGGGCAACGATCAGGTGGGTCGCATCCTTCGCGACTTGGTACAACGCTGACGGAACTCGGGACCGCGTCAGGTGCTATACTTTTGCATGGCCACCCGGCTCCAGAAACGCCGCTGCCGCGGCGCGCGGGCAGTGGCACTGATCGCGTATCTCGCAGCGATCACCTGCCTACCGCCGCTCCACGCCCGGACGGAAGTCCTCCGGTCGCAAGCCTCGGTGGAGACCGGCCATACCCAGGCATGCCCCGTGCTGCACGGGGGCGACGGATGTACGTTCGCCACCACGGTCCTGACCGCACTGCTCCCGACCACCTCCGTGCGAGCTGCTCTTGCACCCGGCACCGTCCACCAAACGCCGTCCCAGGCCGCTCCGGTCACCGCCCGCTATCGGGTTCGGCAGAATGCTGTTCGAGCCCCGCCCCTAGCGTAGCGGTCGCACGTCGACCACGGAGCCACGCGGCGGCCCAATCCCATATCTCGTTGTTGGAACACACCACTCTTTGCTGGAGTGCGATGCGAATACCGTTTGGAATCATGCTGCTGCTCGTGGGCCTTGCCGCTCCGATGACGGCTCAAGAACGGGGTCCCCCAGCTGACACGCTCAAGGCCGAAATCGAGCGGCTCAAGGCGCGCCTCGACTCGCTCGAACGGGTCTTAGAGCGGCTGACACGCGGCGGCAGCGACACGACCCCGGTCGCGAACGAACTCGCCGCTCTCCGGGACGCAGCTCGCCGGGCGGCCGGCGACCCGGCTGCCCAGGCCGACACCGCCGCGGGTCAGGAGAGTCGCACCCGGAATCTCCAGCTCCTGAATCCCGAGATCAGCGTGACCGGCGACTTCGTCGGCAGCTTCGCCGCTCCGGCCGGGACGGAGAACGAGCGCCGGGCCATCCCCCGCGAGTTCGAGTTTTCGTTCCAGTCCGCCTTGGATCCGTACACACGCACCAAGATCTTCGTGACCCGCGAGGAAGAGCTCGAGATCGCGGGTACCGCCCCCAACGACGCGACCGCCGAGGAAGCGCACGGCGGATTCGAGATCGAGGAAGGCTACCTCTACTGGGTGGGACTGCCGGGGGCGCTGGGACTCAAGGCCGGGAAGTTTCGTCAGGACATCGGTCTCTACAATCGCTGGCACACGCACGCCCTGTTCGAAGTCGATCGCCCACTGGCGGCCGTCGTGTTTCTCGGCGAAGACGGGCTCATCCAGCCGGGGGTGTCGCTCGCGTCACCGACACTCGCTTTTGGCCCCGCGACGCAGACCCTCGCCGTCGAGGTCACGCAGGCGACCAACGAGGCGCTGTTTGCCGACGGAAACGACCTCAGCCTGCTCGGACGGTTTCAGAGCTTCTGGGATGTGGGGAGTGGGAGTTATGTCCAGCTCGGCGCGTCGGGCGTCTGGGGAGGGAACGACGAGATCCTGCTCGACTCCCGCGTGCTGGGCACCGACCTAGCATTGCGATGGGTCCCCCGCGGCCGCGCACGGTTTCGCGAGCTGCTGGTCAAGTCGGAGTGGTACGTCGCTCGGCAGGAGATCGACGGCGTGGTCGAGACCGGGCACGGTGGCTACGGACAGGTGAGCTATCGCACCGGTCCGCGATGGGTGCTGGGCGTGCGAGCCGACTACCTCGACGGATATGGCTCCGGGCCCAGCATCGTACAGCTAGTGCCCAGTGTGTCGTGGTGGCAGAGCGAGTGGGTGCGCATCCGACTGCAATACAACCTCGTGAAGCCCCGTGGACTGGAGGCGAGCCACACTGCGCTCCTCCAAGTGGTCTGGGCAATGGGTCCGCACAAGCACGAGACCTACTGATTCGATGGGAGCCACACCGATGTCACGACACGCACGCCGAGTCCGGCCTCATTACCTCGGGAATGTGCCACGGGTTCTGCTCCTGGTCGCCGCTGCGGCGGTGCTCGCCGCGCCGGCTGCTGCACAGCGGAAGCTCCGGGTGGTCGCCACGCTCCCCACCTACGCGGCCATCGCGCAAGAGATCACCGGGCCCCTCGCCGACGTCCAAGCCATTGCCAGGGGCGATGAGGATCCACACTTCGTCACGCCCCGCCCGAGCTTCGTGGCAATGCTGCAGCGCGCCGACCTGTTCGTCGTTACGGGCCTGGATCTCGAATTGTGGGTTCCGGCCCTCCTCGATCGCGCAAACAACGCCAAGATCCTGGAGGGCGCGGCGGGCCACGTGGTGGCCTACGCCGGCGTCACGTTGCTCGACGTCCCGCAAAGCGTGTCACGAACCGGCGGGGACGTCCACGTCTTCGGCAACCCGCATATCCACACGGACCCGATCAACGGGATCATCGTCGCCCGCAACATCGTGGCCGGCTTGAAGCGGGTGGACCGAGACAACGGCGCCACGTACGACGAGAACCTCAGCACGTTCGAGGACCGCGTGCTTCGACGCCTGTACGGCGACCAACTGGTCGAGATGCTGGGCAGGGAAACCCTGTTCACTCTCGCCAGAGACAACCGGTTCTGGGACTTCGCCCGCTCGCAGTCGTTTCAGGGGATGCCGCTCACGAGCTACGTTGAGGGCTGGCTCGCCGACGGAGCGCCGTTCCGCAACCGGCGCATGGTATGCTACCACAAGAACTGGGCGTATTTCGCCGCGAGGTTTCAAGTGGAGTGCGCGATGTTCGTGGAGCCAAAGCCCGGCATCCCGCCAGCGCCGGGACACGTGGGCACCGTGATCGATTTCATCGAGCGGGAGCACATTCCCGTGCTGTTCGCGGCCAACTACTTCAGCCGGACCCAGGTCGAGCGCGTGGCATCCCGGACCGGCGCGCATGCCGTGATCGTTCCGGAGCACGTGGGCGGCGAGGCCGTCGTGGACGACTACTTCCAGTTGATCGACCGCTGGGTGTCCGCGCTCGCAGCCGGCTTTCGCGGGACCGCGGCTGGCCATCCCTGATCGGCACGATGGCGCGTGATACCCACCACCTGATGCGAGATTGATCATGATCGAGCTGATGCTGCCCGCCCTCATCGCCTCCTTGATCCTGGCCGGGATACTCGGCTACCTCGGGATCCACATCATTGCCCGGGGTGTGATCTTCGTGGATCTCGCCCTGGCACAAGTGGCGGCATTTGGCTGGGCCGCCGCCGGGCTTGGCCTATCCCAGTGGCTCACCGGGCTGACGGGGCTCCCGGAGGGAGAGGCGGGGTATGTCATCGCGCTCTGTGCAACGCTCATCGCGGCAGCCATCCTCAGCGTCACCCGGCTGGAACACGACCGAGTGCCCCAGGAGGCCATCATCGGGATCGTATTTGTTGTTGCGTCGGCCGCCACGCTCCTGGTGGCGTCCCAGTCACCACGTGGCGCGGAAAACGTGGAGCACCTGCTGACCGGTAGCCTCCTCTGGGTCACCTGGCCACAGATCGTGAAGACGGGACTAGTGTACGCTGCGCTCGGGATCGTCCACTGGCTGCTCCGCAAGCGCTTCCTCACCATTTCGCTGCATCCGGAAGTCGCCCGCGAAAAGAAGTGGTCGGTGGCGGGATGGGACTTCCTGTTCTATGCGCTCTTCGGGGTAGTGGTCACGTCATCTGTCGCGATCGCCGGCGTGCTGCTGGTGTTCAGCTTCCTGGTAATCCCCGCGGTCATCGGGTTCCTCTTTCAGTCGACGCCCGGTCGGATGCTGGCCGTCGCCTGGAGCACGGGCACGTTGGCGACCATCCTCGGGCTGTTCGTGTCCTACAAGAGCGACCTACCGACGGGCCCCGTCGTAGTGTGTGCGTTTGCGCTCGCGCTCCTCCTGGCCTTCGTCGTCCGCTGGCTGGTTCCGCAACGGAGCCCCGCGTGAGAGGCTTCACGCTGATCTTCCTGGGACTCCTCTGTGGGACGGCTCCACCCGCCGAGGGCCAGGTGATCGTTGGGCTGGACGTGGGCGGAGTGTGGACGTCGGACCTTGCGCAGGACGTGATCGTCAACGCGATCACCGTCGCACCCGCGGTGGCGCCAACAATCGCTGTCGCAGTCGGCACCCCGATCTCCGATGCCTACGGCGTGGGCATCCGTGTCAGATGGGCCCACAGCGACGTGACCCGCCACGAGCTCGACGCCGATTTCACGGTGCTGCCGCTCACCGTGTGGACCGGCACGGTGACCCTGGAGCGTCGCCTCACAGACTGGGGGACCGTCGAAGCCGCGGTGGGGGCGATCAAGTATGCGCCGGGGTCGGACGATCGCCGCGCCACCTTGTTCCAGGACGATGCTCCCCTGGCCGCGACAGTCGGACTTGGCGCGCGTGCTCGTCGGCCTATCTCGCAACGGTGGGCCCTCGGGGCATATCTGGCGTACGACGTGCATCAGTTCGTCACTCAGGCCTTGCGGGCCGGCGGTGCGGGCGGCGCTCGCACGGTGCACCGCGTCTCGGGCGGCATCTCGGTGTATTGGAGCGCTCGATGACCCGACGATGGCTTCTCCCATTGACCATCGCGACGGCCACGGCCATCGCGGCGTGCGAATCGCCCGATACACCGGTGCGACTCACGCCGTATCAGTTCCGGCTGGCGGGCACGGATACCGTGTTTCACTGGCCCAGCTCGTCACTCCCCGTCCGGTTCTGGGTCGAGTCGGCAGGCGCGCTCCCGGAGTACGTCGACCGGGGACTCCGGATGTGGGAGCGGCAGTTTCTGTACGGCGAGTTCCGCGGTCTTCGGGTGAGCGACTCCGCAGCGGCGGACGTGCTGGTGTTCATGGTGGGTGACCCACCGCCCCAAGCACCGCTCACGGACGACCCTCCGCTCCTGGTGTGCGAGGGCGTGACGCTGGTGCCGGCGCGACAGGCGGACCCCAGCGGCGGCACCCGCTTCGCCGGTCGCCTAGAGGTCGACGTCTGGTGGTACGCGGGCTTCGCAGCGACCGACGTGGTGAATTGCCTGGCACGGGTCACCGCGCACGAGCTCGGGCACGCGCTGGGGATCTTCGCCCACAGCGCCGACCCCAACGATCTCATGTTCCTGCGACCGGATGCCCCGGCCCCGTCCCTGCGGGACCGATCGACGATCCAGGTGTTGTACCACACCCCCGCCGACATTCTGCCCTGGATCCCGACGCCGGGGAGCCCTGCTGTGGCGGCGACCACCCCGATCCGCTGACCCTCATCGCCGCCCGCCTCCGTGTATACTTGAGGGATCCCTGTGCCCGACCCGCGTCGTCTCGTGGCGTTCGCAGGATCGATCGCACCCACACACGACACGGAAACAGCCCATGACCGGACCGACGCCACGCGACTCCGAATCCGCCATCGCCCCGGGACTCATGCCTGGCGGAACCGTACGGTGGAATCTCCCCCCCGAGGCGTTGTACGAAGCGGCCGTCCACCGTCAGGAAGGCCAGATCGTGGCTCGTGGCCCGTTCATCACGATCACTGCCCCGCACACGGGCCGGTCTCCCAACGACAAGTTCGTAGTGCGCGAGCCGGCATCGGAGTCCGAGATCTGGTGGGGAAAGGTGAATCAGCCCATGGAGATGGAGCAGTATCGACTGCTGCACGAAGGCGTGATCCATCACCTCGGTGCCCAGCGGGAGCTCTTCGTCCGCGACGTGTTCGCCGGCGCCGACCCGAAGCACCGGATGGCCGTGCGGTTCGTGACCCCCAACGCCTGGCACGCGCTCTTCGTCTACAACATGTTCCTCCGGCCGGAGATCTCCGAGCTCCCGTCCTTTGCCGCCGACTTCACCGTGCTGCACGCGCCCGACATGAAGGCCGATCCCAAACGGCACGCCACCCGAAGCGGCACCTTCATCGTGATCAACTTCTCGGAGCGGACCGTGCTCATCGGAGGCACCCGCTACGCCGGCGAAATGAAGAAGTCGATGTTCAGCATCTTGAACTTCATCTACCCGGCACGCGGTGTCCTGCCGATGCACTGCTCGGCGAACGTCGGTGAAGGAGGCGACGTCGCGCTCTTCTTCGGGCTCTCGGGCACGGGAAAGACGACCCTTTCGGCCGATCCGATGCGGGCGCTCATCGGCGACGACGAACACGGCTGGAGCACCGAAGGCGTGTTCAACTTCGAGGGCGGCTGCTACGCGAAGATCATCCGCCTCTCGGTCGACGGCGAGCCCGAAATCCACGCGACGACGCAGATGTTCGGCACCATTCTCGAGAACGTCGTGATCGATCCGGTGAGTCGTCGAGTGAATCTGAATGACGACTCCATCACCGAGAACACCAGGGCATCGTACCCGATCCACTACATCCCGAACCACCTCCCCGAGGGTCGGGCGGGACACCCGAGCAACATCGTCTTCCTGACGGCGGACGCCTTCGGCGTGATGCCTCCTCTGGCCATGCTGACGCCGGAGCAGGCCATGTTTCACTTCCTGTCGGGCTACACCGCCAAGGTCGCCGGGACCGAGCGAGGGGTGACCGAGCCCCAGGCCACGTTCAGCGCCTGCTTCGGTGCGCCGTTTCTACCACGGCATCCGGGCGTGTACGCGAAAATGCTGGGCGAGCGGATTGCCACACATCGCGCCCGTTGCTGGATCGTAAACACGGGCTGGACCGGCGGGCCGTACGGCGAAGGCCATCGGATCAACCTGCCCTTCACCCGGGCCCTGGTCCGGGCCGCCCTGAGCGGCACCCTCCACGACGCCCCGACCAGGACCGACCCGGTGTTCGGGGTGAAGGTACCGCTAGCCGTGCCCGGAGTGCCTGATACGATTCTGACGCCGCGCTCCACGTGGAGCGATCCTGAGAAGTACGATCGACAGGCCGCGAAGCTTGCACAGATGTTCCGCGACAACTTCCGTGCCTACGAAGACCAGGTCGACCCCGGCGTCCGGGCAGCGGGACCCCGCACCCCGTAGGCCTCCATGGCCCTGGCCGGCGATTTCGAGGTCGTGCGCGACCCAGTCTGGAACAACATCCAAATCGACGCGCGGAGCCTCCGCGTGGTCGACAGCGCCCCGGCGCAGCGGTTGCGCTACGTGCGCCAGTTGGGGCACGCCTACCTGGTCTACCCCGGCGCCACGCACTCCCGGTTCGAGCATGCCCTCGGCACCTATCACCTGGCCCGGCGCGCGCTGGGACATCTGGCCGAGCATGGGGAGCTCGGCGACCTCGACAGCGACGAGGTCGCCACCATCCCCCTCGCCGCGCTCCTGCACGATATCGGCCACTATCCGTTTTCGCACGCTCTGGAAGAGGCCGGTCTCCAGTCGCATGAGACGCTCGCGGCGCGCCATTTCGCCCACCCCGAGCTCCGCGCCGCCCTGGCCGAGTTCGACATCCCAGGTCTCGCGGACCGACTCGTGGAACTCATTCGCGGCCTGAGTCCGAGCCCGCTTCAGGGGCTCATTGCGGGCTCGCTCGACCTCGACAAGATCGAGTACCTGACGCGCGACGCATGGATGTGCGGTGTCCCCTACGGTGCCGTCGATGTGGACCGGCTCCTCCACTCGATCGTGCTGGTGTCGGCGCCCGGCGGCAGACGGCGCGTGGGGGTACACGAGAAGGGGGTGAGTGCACTCGAGTCGCTCCTCTTCGCGAAATACCAGATGTACCGCAACGTCTACTGGCACCACGCAGTTCGAAGCGCAACGGCGATGTTCAAGCGGCTCATCCGATCGGCCATGGCCACCGGCCACCTCGATGCCGATTGGATTGCGGAGAGCACCGACGAAACGTTGATGGACGCGGTGCGGGGACTTCCCGACACAGACCTATCCGACCGGCTGCGGCGGCGGCAACTGTACAAGCGCGCGCTCGACATCCGGGCCAGCGAGCTGCCGTCGGGCGGGGACGACTGGATGGCCCGCGATCCCGACCTCGTGACGATGGTCGAGGATCGCCTGGCGACCGAGCTGGGCATGCGCTCCGGAAGTGTGTTGTTGGACTTCCCCGCCAAACCGGCCATGCTCGCAGTGGATCTCCCACTCCGCATGCGGGACGGCGGGACCGAGCAAATCGGGGCGGAAGATCGCGCCGAACTCCTCAGCATTCACGGGATCGCCGAGGAGCTTCACATGCAGGCACGCCGGCTCCGGGTGTTCGTCGA
Organism: Gemmatimonadota bacterium; assembly: GCA_039591075.1. Classification (GTDB taxonomy): domain Bacteria; phylum Gemmatimonadota; class Gemmatimonadetes; order Gemmatimonadales; family GWC2-71-9; genus JAOTVV01. The sequence continues at coordinate 27,907 of JBDHEI010000009.1, read as the reverse complement.
CCAACCGGTTCAGGTGGATTTGGCAGCCATCCTCGCGCTCGCGGAGCGCACGGGCACTCAGATGAACGCCGACCTCGAGGCCGGAAGACCGCTGGAGCCGGCCAGCTAATCCCCTGCGGGAGGCTCGGTCGAAGACTGCCGGGGAGAGCCACCGGCCTCGGCCAACCGGCCGGCGAGGGCTCGGTAGTACCCAGCCTCCTCCTGTCGGCCCGCCTGTTCCATCGTGAGGGCGCAGGTCTCCAGCGCGTAAAGGAGCGGTCCGAGATGGTCGGCGGCCACTTGGCCGAGGGCCTCCGGATTCGGGCCGGGGGTCACTCTGTTGGTGAGGAATGCTCGACGGCGTCGATCCGAATGACGATGACGGTGATGTTATCGAGACCGCCACGTCGATTGGCTTCGGCAATGAGCGAGTCGACGAATTCGCCCACCGTGCGGTCCGAGCTCAGGATGGAGTGCAGCTCATAATCCTCGAGCATGCCGGTGAGCCCATCGGACGCCAGCAGAAACACGTCACCGACATGGAGGGTGCCGCCGTAGACATCCGGTGCGACATCGGCATTGGCCCCGACGCAGCGCGTGATGACGTTGGAGTAGGGATGCGTGCGTGCCTGCTCGAGGGTCAGGTAGCCCGCATCCACCTGCTCCTGCACGTACGAGTGATCTTTGGTGATCTGCAGCAATTGGCCATCGCGCAAGACGTACGCACGGCTGTCGCCCACCTGACCGACCATGTACCGCTCGCCATTGATCGCCATGGCGGTGGCCGTCGTGCCCATCCCACGCTTGTCCTGTTCGACCATGGTTCGTCGGAAGATCTCCGCGTTGGCTTCGACCAGCGATCGGCGAATGATCTCCGCCGCGTCGGCGTCCGACCGTCCCACGACCTGCTGCAACGCTTGGCCGACGATCGTGACCGCCATCTCGCTCGCCACCTCGCCGGCAGCGTGTCCACCCATCCCATCCGCGACGATGAACACACCGGCGTCGGGGACCATCAGAAACGCGTCCTCGTTTCCCGCTCGGACGATGCCGACGTCGGTTCGGCCCGCACAGGTAAATCGCACAGTACGCGTCACGCTACGTCCGTGGCTTGCCCGGTGGAGGGTCGGGCAGACGGATCGCGCCCATGAGCCGGGTCGAGCTGCCCTTCTTGGGATCGACAGTATCATCGGTCGGCTCGAAGATCGTCTGCACTTGGCCGATGCGCACCAGCGCACCGGGCGCCAGTGGTACCTCGCCCGACACGCGCTCACCGTCGACCAGCGTGCCGTTTGTCGAGTCCAGATCCACCAATACCCAGATACCTTCGCGGCGCTGGATCTTGGCGTGCGTCGTCGAGACGCTGTCGTCTGACAGGACGATGTCGTTGTAGTCGGCCCGGCCGATATTGACGATTGGGACCCTGATCGGAAGCCGCTGCCCCTTGAGTGGTCCCTTGCGAACGATCAAGTATGCGAGCGCGTCGGCCACCGGCTTCGGTGCAGAGGCCGCTGGTTGCGCCACCGGTGGCGTTACCGCCGGTGGCGGAGGTTTCGGCACAGGGGTCACCGATCGCGGAACTGCGGGCAATCCGTGCAACGTGTGGCTCAGACGCTCAGCAGCGCCCGGTGGAGGGGTTGGTGCGGCCGCCGGCTTCGAAGGTGGCTTTGGCTGGGGGGGCGCCGCAGCAACCGGGGGTTTCGGCGGCCCGTTCGCCACGAGCGTAGAGACCGGCTTCGGAACGTCCGCGTGAAAGCGGAACTCGTCGTCCCCGATCCGGATCACGTCACCACGCGCCAAGAGATGCTCCCCATGCACCCGCTCGCCATTGACGAAGGTACCGTTAGTGCTACTGTCCACAAGCACATACCCTCTCGCAGACACCATCAGCTCGGCATGCCGCCGAGACGCTTTCGAGGAGGCCAGCACCACATCACACCCGGCCTCGCGGCCGATCACGAGCGACCGGCCGCCCAGGACGTACTCGCGACCGTCAGTAAGCGATACCAGGCTCCCTCCGGTGCCTCCCGGAGCGGAGCGAGCCGCGGGCTTTCCCTTCTCGACGAGTGATGGGTCCACGGCCTGCATATACTGGGTGCTCCCGCTGCGCCGCTCGTCGACGAACAGCAACTCGGTCCCGCCAATCTCCACCTTGTCGCCGTGGAGCAGCGGAATGGGCTGCGGACCCAGCCGCACCCCGTTCACCCGCACCCCTACGTTCCCGGCGGCGAGACGAATGGCGGCCTGTCCATCCGGCGTTCCCTGGACGATCGCGTGCCGTGCGGCCACATCCGCACCGGCGAGCACCAGATGTGCGGCCGCATCGCTCCCGATCACCATGTCTCCGACGGGAACGGGAATCCTCCGGCCACGCACTGACAGATATGCCATCGCCTGCAATCCTTCACTATTCGGGAGGAATTGTGAAAAGCTAGTGGTCCACGGAGGGTGGTGCAACCGAAACCGCGTCGGCCGGGCCTTTGCCCCCGCCGTCGCCACCACTAGCCTGTTGTTCCCACAGCTTGAGCCATCGCCAGAACACCACGGACCCCACGATCACGGTCAGGTAGGCTACGAAGATCCTCCACAGCAAGACGTACGATGGCGTCAGCTCGCGCGGCACATAGATCGACATCACGGCAGCCGACAGCACCTCCGCGAGGCCGGACCCCCCCGGGGTGGGCGCGAAATACAGCAGAAACACGATCAGCGTCTGCAACAGCAACACATCCACGAGTGGGGCGTGGATCCCGAGGGCGCGGAGCACGACGTAGCCGGAAAGCAACTTGTTGGCCATCGCGGCACCGGTGAGCACGATCGCCGCGCCGAGCCACAGCCACCCCTTTCCGCGATAGAACGCCACCATCGCCTCATGGGCGTGATCGATCCCCTCGTTGATCGTCGTCGCCCATCCTGCGAGTTTCGGGTGGCCCCTGCGCTCGAACAGACTCACGATCCACTGCGCAATTCGGCGTGCAGTGCCTGGGAAGATCATCACGAGGAGCATCGCGGCACCCATCGCCATGAACCCACCAAGGCTCAGCCGAAAGAGATCGTTGAGCGACACGGCGTCGCCGAGGATACCGTGCTGCTCGAGGGATCGGCCGGCGCCAAAGAACACGGCGAGCGGACCGGCGACGGTGAAAAAGAGGATCGTTGCGACAAAGGACATGAACAGCGCTACCATCGCCACCGGGATCGGCGTGCCGTACCGGTGCAGCACATAGACCCCAAGTGGCCCACCGCCCGCCTGGGTCGGCGTGACCAGCGTCCCCCAGAAGTTGAGTCCCGCCGACAGCACCGCTCCTTTGAAGGACGTTTCTGGATGCACGTGCCGCGCCAGCACATAGACCCGCAGACCACCGCCGAACCAGTCCAGTGAGGCGAGCCCCAACCCGACCAGGAGCCATTCCCAGTGGAGGGTGACCATCGCGCGGAGGAACAGCTCGAGGTTGTTCCCGTAGAAGAGCAATGCCGCGAACACGATCACCGAGATCAGCGCGAAGATCTCGACGCCGCGACGCAGCAGCTGTGGGGCGAGGCGATTCACCATGGCAAGGAGCCAAGCTACCGTCTGCCGTCACCGGTCGTCAACGCCAGCGCTTGTAGCGGGCCGCGGGATCCGACTAAGCTTCGAGCCATGCCCGCCGATCGGATCGTCATTCAGGGAGCGCACCAGCACAACCTGAAGGGGATTTCGCTGGAGATTCCCCACAAAGCGCTGACGGTCATCACGGGCCCGTCGGGATCGGGAAAGAGCTCGCTGGCGTTCGACACCCTCTATGCCGAAGGACAGCGGCGGTATATCGAGTCCCTATCCACCTATGCCAAGCAGTTCCTCGACCGGATGCCCAAGCCGGTGGTGGACCGGATCGACGGGGTTGCGCCGGCCGTGGCAATCGAGCAGAAGAACCCTACGACGTCCAGTCGATCTACCGTCGGGACGGCAACCGAGATCGCCGACTATCTCCGCCTGCTGTGGGCCCGCATCGGCCGCCAGATGTGCCATGTCTGCGGCGAGCCCGTCACGGTCGATTCGCCCTCCACCGCTGCGAGTCGGCTGCTCGAGCGTCTCCCGGACGATCGTGTGCTCATCTGTTTCCCGCTGCCGATCACCGGCCGACCCAGTCATGACCTCGTGCTCGAGAACCTCCGTGCCATGGGCTTCGTCCGTGTCATGGTAGAGGACCACGTGTACCAACTCGAAACGCTGCCCGATGACGTGCGGCTGGATCACATGCCCTGTCTCGTGGTCGTGGACCGTATCGCGGTGACGTCGACCGGTCGCGGGCGCCTGGCCGACTCGATCGCGATCGCCTTTGCGGAAGGGGAGGGGCGCGCCGAAGTGCATGGCAGCGCCACACTCTTGCGCTTCTCGCAGCACCCCCGATGCGTGGCCTGCGATACCCCGACCGTGCCGCTCTCCCCTGGGCTGTTTTCGTTCAACAACCCGCGTGGCGCTTGCCCCGGATGCAACGGCTTCGGTGCCGTCCTCGAGTACGACGAGTCGCTCATCGTGCCCGACCCCGAACGCTCGCTCGAGGATGGCGCGCTCGATCCGTGGACCAAGCCGCGATACACCCGACGCCGGCGCCTGCTCAAACAGACGGCCGAGTCCCGCGAGATCGACTACGGCGCGCCCTGGAGCTCGCTCACGAAGACCGACCGGCGGTTTCTGCTGCACAACGCGACCGGTCGCTTTCAGGGCGTCTTCCCGTTCCTCCGCGGCCTCGAGCGGAAGCGCTACAAGCAGTACATCCGCGTGTTCCTCCGTCAGTACCAACTCGCAAAGCGGTGCCCGGACTGCCACGGCGCGAGACTCCGCCCCGAGGCCCTCGCCGTGCGGATCGCCGGGGTCTCGATTGGGGAAATCGCACGCCTCACCTCCGATGGTCTCGCCACCTGGCTCGATACCCTCGAGTCCACCCCGTATGAGGAGGCGGTGGCCGCCACGATCCTCCGTGAGCTCCACGATCGGGTCCACTTCCTTAGCGACGTGGGCCTCGGGTACCTCTCGCTCGACCGCCAAACACGGACACTGTCGGGGGGCGAGGCGCAGCGGATCTCGCTGGCCAACGCGCTGGGATCGCGCCTCGTCGACACCATGTATGTGCTCGACGAGCCCTCGATCGGTCTCCACCCGCGCGACATCCATCGTCTCCTCTCGCTGCTTCACCGCCTGCGAGACGAGGGCAACACAGTGGTGATCGTGGAGCACGATCCCGCCACAATCCGCGCGGCGGATCACATGATCGAGCTGGGTCCCGGCAGCGGTGAACGGGGGGGCGAGCTGGTGTACGCGGGACCGGTGGAGGGAGCCAGCGATCACCGTACCCTCACAGGCCAGTACCTCAGCGGGGAGCGCTCCATCTCCATTCCGAGCGCCCGCCGACCTTCCTCCCGACACCTCGCGATTCGCGGGGCGCGATGCCACAACCTCGCCGGCGTCGATGTCGTGGTCCCCCTCGGGGTCCTCACGGTAGTGACCGGCGTGTCCGGATCGGGCAAGTCCACGCTCGTGCACGACGTGCTGTACCGGCAACTGTCGGCGCGGCTCCGAGGATCGCACGGAGCCAAGGAGCACCTGGGCGAACCGGTGGGTGCTGTAGACGAGCTGTCCGGGTGGGAGAGTTTGGGCGACGTGGTCATGATCGACCAGTCACCGATCGGGCGGACACCGCGATCCAACCCGATTACCTACGTGCGGGCCTTCGACGAGATCCGCGACGTCTTCGCGGCGCAGCCGCTGGCCCAAGCCCGAGGCTACACTGCCACCACGTTCAGCTTCAACGCCCCGAAAGGCGGGCGCTGCTGCCTGTGCGAAGGCGCGGGCCATGTTCAGGTCGAGATGGTGTTCCTCGCCGATGTCTTCGTCCCGTGCGAGGCGTGTGAAGGGACGCGGTTCGAGCCCGAAGTCCTGGACGTCCGCATCAAGAGCCTGTCGATCCACGACGTGCTGAACCTGACGGTCGACGAGGCCATGACACGCTTCCGCCACCAGGAGCGCCTGGGAAAGGCGCTGTGGCACCTCCAGCAGGTCGGCCTCGGCTACTTGAGACTGGGACAGCCGGCAACGACGCTCTCCGGCGGCGAGGCGCAACGGCTCAAGATTGCCCGCCAGCTGGCCACGCTCGGTCGCAAACGAGAGCGTCGTCTGTACATCCTCGACGAGCCCACGACCGGTCTCCACCTCGACGACGTGCGCACCCTCATCAAAGTGCTCGATCGGTTGGTCGACGCCGGCCACACAGTGGTCGTCATCGAGCACCACATGGATGTGGTCAAGCGCGCGGACTGGGTGATCGATCTCGGTCCCGAGGGCGGCGAGGCTGGGGGGCGCATCATTGCCGCCGGGACGCCCGAAGAAGTCGCGGGCACCGAAACCGCCACCGGCCACTACCTACGCGATGCCCTTGGCGCCACACCGTCGCTCGTGACCTGACGTTTCCACGGCCCTCTGGACTCGCTTGCGTGGTGTCCCGGGCACGGTTAGACTGACGGCGTCGCGGCGGTTTCACCCCCCCCGCGCATTCCGGAGTAGCTCAGCTGGTAGAGCAGGCGGCTGTTAACCGCCGGGTCGGGGGTTCGAGTCCCTCCTCCGGAGCTTCTCCCTCACGCCCTCCTGCCCCCGATGGGAAGCAGGAACACCGTCCAGCCCCACCGGTTGGCCCGCTTGGGATGTGGGGCCGAAACTCCCGCTGCGCCGGCCCGTTCTGGGCGGCCGCGACGAACAACTGCAGTGGCCGGCCGGAGACATGCCACACATCGCCATCCGGAACCGAGCAATGGTCAACGGGTTAGCGGAACAGGCTGACCCATTTTGTTTTTCGGTAACCCACGCTGACCGCTGACCGAGATCACAGGAAAAGTACTCATGGCATCGCCGAGAACGACGCGTCGAGTACAGGGATCTGTCGGGCTCGCGCTTGGCAGCGGCTCCGCGCGCGGCTGGGCGCATATCGGCGTGATCCGCGCCCTGGCCGAAGCTGGCCTCCCCGTGGATTACTTGGCAGGCACCAGCATCGGAGCCGCCGTGGGTGCCGTGTTCGCCTCCGGAGACCTCGATGCGCTGGAGGACGTCGCACTCGAACTCGACTGGAGGCAGGTCGCGTCCTTCTACGACGCCGTCCTGCCGAAGTCCGGGCTCATCGACGGGACAAAGCTCTCGGCCTTCATCCGCAACTACGTAAAGGAAACCCGGATCGAGCAGCTCCCGATCCCGTACTGTGCCGTCGCCACGGACCTTGAAACGGGCGAGGAAGTCGCCATTCGGGACGGCGACATCGTTGAAGCGGTGAGAGCCAGCTTCTCCATTCCCGGTATCCTGACGCCGGTCCGATGGAACGACAGGATCCTGGTGGACGGGGGGCTCGTCAACCCGGTTCCGGTAAACGTGCTGCGGGATATGGGAGCCGATTTCGTCATCGCGGTGGACCTGAACCGCGGCGTCGTAGGCGAGAGAGCGTCCCGAGGACGCGCCACCGCCCTCGAACCGCCGGTGCGAGACGCACCGGTCACCGAGATCAAGAGCAGGATTTCCCGCGCCTTGCACACGCGAATGGCACGCGTGGGAGGTCCCGCCTTGGCCCAGATCAAGCGGTGGCGGAGCCGGGAGCAGCTGCCGAGCATCTTCGACGTGATGACGACCTCGATCAACATCATGGAGACCTTCATCACCACAACCAGGCTCGACGCGGACCCACCGGACCTGCTGATTCAGCCGAAGGTTGGCCACATCCGCTCGATGGAGTTCCACCGCGCCGGCGAGGCGATCCTCGAGGGGTATCGGGAAGCGAAGGAGCGGCTCATCGACCGTTCGCGCTGAGCCGCAACCCCTCGCTGTGGGCCTTCCACAGCCGCAAAACGAAAGGAGCCCGGCACCAGCCGGGCTCCCCATGTCGTCCGATCCGTTCGGACTACTTGCTGCCGAGCCGAGCGTTCTCGCCGACCTTCACCTCGATCTTGCGCGGCTTGGCCGCTTCAACCTTGGGCAAGGTGACCTGGAGCACCCCATGGGAGAACTCCGCCCGGACCCTCTCGGCGTCTACCGACCGCGGCCGCGTGAACCGGCGCTCGAACCGTCCGTAGCGCCGCTCGATCAGATGATACTCGGATTCCTCTTTCCCCTCCTGGACCTCCTGCTTCTTCTCACCGGTGATCGCGAGCACGCCGTTCTCGACGCTCACGTCCACGTCATTGCTCGTGAGGCCCGGCAGCTCCGCCTGCAGCACCAACTCGTCCGTGGTCTCCCGCACGTCGACCACGGGGACCCAGGCGCTGCCGACCTGCGTCTCGGTCTGGCCCAGGAGCCGATCGAACTCGTTCCGGATGTTGAAAATGTCGTCCCACAGGCTGGGGGCCTGACGGCGCCAAATCGTCGGGTACAGCATGGTGCAATCCTCCATTGAAACGTTCATCGCTCTTGTCCGGCCGCCGAAACCGCTTGGCGACCGCCGCGTCTCTGGAGGGCAACCTCGATGCCAGCGAAATGCGCCAGATAGACGGACCTAGGGAGCGGTGCCGGCGCCGACGATTGCCAAAGCTGCAGACCGGCTGTCAGATCTGCGCCGAGTCTCGGCCGCGCACGTCACAGGACCTCGGTCAGCGCCGCTCGGATGTCCTCCAGGCACTGCTCAATTCGGTCGCGATGGGTGCGAAACGAGAGTACACAGACCCGCAGGAGGAAGCGGCCGCCAACCGTGGTACCCGTCAGGAACACACGACCGCGACGGTTCACGGCGTCGAGCATCCGCCGGTTCAGGGCATTGGTACCCTCGGCATCGAGCCGATCACCGCTCGCGCAGAATACCACGATCGATAGCTCGGGCTCGACGATCACCTCGATCCCACTCATGCGGTTGAGCTCCCGGCTCACGTGCTGGGCGAGATCCAACTTCTCGTCCAAGGCGTCGCGGAAGGCGCCGATCCCCATGAGCTTGAGGGGCAGCCACAGCCGGAGTCCCCGAAACGGACGCGACAGCTCGGGAGACACCTGACAGAAGTCCACGAACTCCGTGCGGTCCTGCATCGCCGGCAAGTAGGCGCCTTCGGTAGCATGCGCGCGTCGCAGCAGATGTCCGTCCCGCACGAGGAGCGACCCGGTGCCGTAGGGAAGGAAGAGACCCTTGTGCGGATCGAGGGTGACCGAGTCGGCACGCTCCATACCGGCGAGCACGCGTCGACCGCGCTCGGTGAGTGCGAAGAAACCGCCGTAGGCGGCGTCCACGTGATACCAGAGGTGCTCTGCCGCGGCGATGTCGGCCAGACTTCGCAGATCGTCCACCGCGCCCGTGTTGGTCGTTCCCGCACTCGCTACCACCAGGAACGGCCGGTAACCGGCCCGCCGATCCTTGGCGATGGCCGCGCCAAGCGCATCCAGGCGCATCCGAAACCGCTCGTCGGAGGGAACGATCCTCACGTTCCGCTGCGGGAACCCGGCCAGGGTAGCCGCTTTCACCACCGAATGGTGCGCCTGATCGGACACGTACATCGTGCCATCGAGGAAATTCTCGGGTAGCCGATCCACCCGGGCCGTGACCACCGCGGAGAAGTTCGCCAGCGACCCACCCGAGGTGAGCACGCCCAGGGCTGATGCCGGGAAGCCCACAATCTCAGCGAGCCACCGCAGCACGTTGGTCTCGAGCTGGACGAGCCCCGGGGCCGCGAGCCACACGCCAGTGTACCGATTCACGGCCCCGGCAATGAGGTCGGCGACGGCGGAGTGCAGCAGCCCGCCGCCCGGGATGTAGGCGAGGTAGCCAGGTCCGGCGGTGTTGAAGCTGGTGGGCAGGGCGCGATCGAACAGCGTGTGCAGCAACTCGTCCAGCGAGCTCCCGCGTTCCGGAAGCGGCTCCTTGAGCGCGCGCGCGAGAGCGGCTGCGCCCTCCAGATGGTGGGACGGCTGCGCGGGCAACGAATCGACGTGGGCCGCGATGCGCTCCATCGCGGCGTCGACCATGGCCGTGAACTCGGCACCCGACATTTCGAGTTGGCGATCTGGAGGCGTGGGACGCGTCACTGGGCACCCTCGCGCTGAGCGTTGCTCGTCGTATGCACGTCCACTCGCGTGGCCGTTCTCCGAACCTTCATCTATTTTCCCCCCGCATCCCCAAGCTGTGAAGATCGAACCGAGGACGCCCCTATGACGAGAACGCTCACAGTCCTGATTGCCCTGCTGCTCGTCGCTCAGCCCACCACGCTCCGGGCCCAGCATCCGGCACCGACCCGTCCGTTCGGCACGCTGCGCGAGCAAGCCGCGCTGCAACAGCAGTGGTTGCAGGAGCGTCTCGATGTGGTCCTGCCGGCGCTCATGCGGGAGCACGGGGTCGAGATGTGGCTGATCGCCATGCGTGAATACAACGAGGACCCCCTGTTTCGGGGCCTCGTTGCGGCCACCACCTTCGCCGCACGACGCCGCACCGTCTACATCTTCCACGATCGGGGCCCCGACCGGGGGGTCGAGCGGATCGCCCTCGGGGGCGGCTCGCAGGGCGGCGTCTATCAGGCCGTCCGCGCCACCGAGCTGGCACCCGACGGACGTCAGCGCGAGTTCTGGGGCCCGGATCAGTGGGATGCCGTGGCCCGCGCAGTCCGTGAACGCAACCCGCGCACGATTGCCGTCAACATCTCCCAGGCACACAACTTCGCTGACGGGCTCTCGGCCGGGGAGTGGGAGCAGCTCCGTGAGGCCCTGGGCCCCGATCTCGTGAGCCGTGTGCGACGCGCCGAAACACTCGCGCTCGACTATCTCGCCGTGCGGGTCCCCTCGATGGATTCGACGTATCGCGATATGCAGGCCCTGGTCCACGAACTCATCGCCGGGGCCTTCTCGAGCGCGGTGATCACCCCCGGCGTGACGACCACCGACGATGTCGTCTGGTGGTTCCGCCAACGTGTCAACGATCTCGGACTCGGAACCTGGTTCCACCCGACGATCGATGTCCAGCGTCACGGCGTCGAGATGGGTGACTCGGTGGCACCCGTGATCCAGCGCGGCGATGTGCTGCACTGCGACGTGGGGCTCACGGCCCTCCGACTCAACACCGATACCCAGCATATGGGCTACGTGCTCGCCGAGGGAGAAACGGATGCGCCGGAAGGGCTGCGTCTCGCCCTGGCCACGGCGAATCGGCTGCAGGACATCGTGATGGCCGAGTTGCGACCCGGGCTCACGGGGAACGAGATCCTCCACGCCTCGTTGGCGGCGATGCGCGAGGCGGGCATCGACGGCACCGTCTACACGCACCCCATCGGCGACCACGGACACGGGGCCGGCCCGCTCATCGGGCTGTGGGACCGCCAGGACGGAGTGCCCGGGCGGGGAGACGTCCGCGTCAGGCCCTCGACGTGGTACTCGATCGAGCTACAGGCCACATCGCCGGTGCCGGAATGGGGCGGACAGCGGGTCCGCATGATGCTGGAGGAAGACGCGGCCCTCGATGCGGAGGGCCGAGTTCGCTGGGTGCTCCGGCGTCAGGATCGCCTTCATCTCGTGCGGTAGCCTCCGCTACGGACGGCGCGCGTTACCTTTTCGGAGTCGGTCCCGTCTTTCTCTCGACGGATGATGGTTCCGACCCCAATCCCCTCTGGAGGACCTAACATTATGATGCGTAAGATCTTAGGGCTCGCGATGGCGGGCGCCATGGCCGTAGGTGCCGGTGCATGCACCGACTCTGCCGGACTCGAGCACACGGGATCGGTGGAAGTGACGATGAGCCAGAGCGCGGTTCCCTTGGTCCAGATCGTCGACGGCCTGGCCTTGTCCGGGCTCGATGCCGAGGGCAAGGTAAGCCCCTCTCAGGTCGATTCGCTGTTGATCGAGGTGACGAGTATCTCGTTCCTCGCCGATTCGAGCGATGTCGCGACCGATCCTGACGCCGAAGACTGCTGCGGCTACTGGATTCACCTGGGCCTCACCGACGCCGTGTGGATCGACCTGGCGAACCTGCCCGACGAGACCACCAATCCGTTGATCATCGCGGCTGGCGACGTGCCTGTCGGCATGTACCGCAAGGTCAGACTCCTGGTCGGCAATGCCTATGTGATCTTCAACGAGCCGATCCAGGTCGGGAACGCGGCCAGCTTCGAGGAAGGCGTGCCGCACGAGGTCACCGTCCCGTCGGGTATGCAGACGGGGCTCAAGACCGACACCAATTTCGAGGTTACGGCCGACGGCGACGGCAACCCGACGGACGTCAATCTGGTGTTCGATCCCAGCTCCACCTACAAGAACCTGCATGGCACTGGATCAGGCAGAGTCATGTTGTCCCCGGTCTTCCGGATGCGGTAACCCGAGTTTCAGCCTGCACCGACGCCCGCCGTGGCCTTCACGCCGCGGCGGGCGTCTTCGTATCTTTCGCGCGCAGCATTCCGGGCCCACAGCAGGGTTCCCTCCCACAGATCCCCGTCCACGAGCGCGGACGGCCAATGGATGTGGTCTTTCTCGAGAGGATTCGCATGACCAGACACGTATCGTTCCTCGGCACGGTATCGCTCGCCGCCCTCGCCGTCGGATGCGCTTCAAGTGGTACGACCGCCCCGGTTGCGGCGCCGGCCCCCGCGATCGCCCCGCCGGCACCTGCCGAGGTGGCCGCGGAGCCTGCGATCGAAGCGCTCGAGCCGGGCCGTTTCGACATGGGCAAGATGTGGACGTTCGAGAACGCCCCGGTGCAGTACTTCGAGCAAGCCTACGGCTTCCGTGCAACCAAAGAGTGGCTGGACCAGGTGCGGCTCGCGTCGCTCCGCATCCCGGGGTGCACCGCCTCGTTCGTGTCGGGCGAGGGTCTGGTGCTCAGCAATCACCACTGCGCCCGCGGTGCCACGTCGGCAGTGACGAAGGAGGGGGAGAACCTGCTCGACGACGGCTTCTACGCCGCGACTCTCGCCGACGAGCGCCCCGCAGGCAACATGTGGGCCGACCAGCTGGTGCGCATGGAAGACGTGACCGACCTCGTCGAGCGGGCCGTCGACCCCACCGCGTCCGAAGCCGAGCAGTTCGAGGCGATCGAGATGCGCATCGAATTGGTGGACGACAGCACGAGCGCATTGCACGCCCTCGACTGCGGCGTCACCTCGCTGTACCAAGGCGGGAAGTATTCCCTCTATTGTTACAAGCGGTACAACGACGTGCGCCTGGTCTTCGTCCCGGAGCTGCAGATCGGCTATTTCGGCGGCGACCCCGACAACTTCACCTATCCGCGGTACAATCTGGATTTCTCGCTCTTCCGGATCTACGACGAGGCCGGGCAGCCGCTCAGGCCGGCCAACTACTTCCGGTGGACCAGGACCGGCGTGACCGAGGGCGACGCGGTCTTCGTGATCGGCAATCCCGGATCGACGGAGCGTCTGAGCACGATGGCGCAGCTCGAGTTCGCCCGTGACTACAACGAGCCGTTCACCACTCGGCTGCTCAAGACCCGTACCGACATCCTCGCACACTTCATGGAGCACCACCCCGATCAGCGGTCGCGCTACATCAACCAATGGTTCGGGTGGATGAACGGGCTGAAGCTCTACCAGGGCCGCACCAAGGCACTGAATGATCCCGCGATCATGGGCCGCAAGCTCGGATTCGAGCGGCAATTCCGGGCCGACATCGCAAAGCGTCCCGACCTGCAGCGCGCGTATGGGTCGCTGTGGGATGAAATCGCCGACATCCAGTCGGGCATGGCAGAGGTCTTCCCTACGCTGGCATCACTCGGCACGGGCGGATCGATCAGGTCACAGACCCTCGGCACCGCTGCTTTGATGATGCAGTACGCGCAGATGGCCGCGGGTGGGGCACCCGACAGCATGGTCCAGTCAGTGCGGAGCCGCCTCGACGGTACCGACATCAACAGTGATCTGGACGGCCACATGCTCGAGGCCCAAATCGGTGACGTCATCTTCTTCCTGGGGGAGGCCGACCCGTGGGTCGAGATGGCGCTCGCCGGCCGGGCGCCGCTGGACGCCGCGCGGGCGATTATCGCCGAGTCGCCGAGCGTGGTGGACCCCGAGGCGCGACGAGTGCTGCTCGACGATCCCGCATCGATCATGAGCAGTGCGGAGCCGGCCTTCGCCCTCGTGCAGGCGGCCCTGCCCAGAGTCCAGCAGGCGGGTGCCCAGTTCCAGATGCTGGCCGTGCAGGAGCAGACCCGAGCCACCAAGCTCGCGCGGGCGCTGTTCGAGGTGTATGGGACGGATATCGCGCCCGACGCCACGTTCACGCTGCGCATCGCCGACGGGGTGGTGAGCGGCTACGAGTACAACGGGACGCTGGCACCGGCGTACACGACGTTCTACGGCCTGTACGATCGCTGGGCGGCCCACAAGGGACGTGAGGAGTGGGCGCTGCCCGAGCGGTGGCACACACCGCCACCCGAGCTCGATCTGAGTACACCCGTCAATATGGTGCACACCAATGACACGGTCGGCGGCAACTCCGGGAGTCCGGTGATCAACATCGATCGCGAGCTCGTCGGGCTCTTGTTCGACGGCAACATCGAGAGCCTGTCAGGTGACTTCATCTACACCACGGAGGGTGCGCGCTCGGTGTCAGTGCGCGCCGACGGGATCCTCGAGGCCCTGCGTCACGTGTATGGCGCGGACCGGATCGTCCGGGAGTTGGTCGGTCGGTAGACCCACTCACCGCGACGCGCGACGCCCGGCCCCCGCCGTCCTCGGCGGGGGCCGTTTTGCTCCGGTTGCCACGGCGGCGGCGGGCTCTCAACTTGCAGCGAACATCACCGGACGTGTCATGCCGACCATTCACGAGCTCCCGACACCCGCGCTCCTCCTCGACCTGAACGTTCTGGAAGCGAACCTCGAGCGTATGGCGCGGCGAGCGGAGGAGTTGGGTGTCACCTTGCGCCCGCACCTCAAAACCCACAAGTGTGTGGAGATCGCCCAACGGCAGCGTGCGCTCGGCGCCCGGGGCATGACGGTCTCGACCCTCGCCGAGGCGCGGGCCTTCGTGGCGCATGGATTCGACGACGTCACGTGGGCCTTCCCACTCGTCCTGTCACGGCTCGACGAGGTTCGCACGCTCTCCACCAGGGCGACCCTCCGACTGGTGGTCGACTCCCACGAGGCGGTCGACGCGGTGATCCGCCTCGGCGTTCCCCTTCACATCTGGCTCAAGGTGGATTGCGGCTATCACCGGGCGGGGGTGGATCCGAGCGGCGAACTGGTCGTCACGCTCGCTCGGGCCATCGACACGGCCCCGACCCTCACCTTCGACGGCATCCTCTCGCATTCCGGCCACGCCTACCGCGGGCCGTCCCCGAGGGAAGTGCTCGCGGCGGCGATCGAGGAGCGGGACACGATGGTGCGCTGTGCCGCACGGCTCCGCGCCGCCGGCATCGCGGTGCCCGCCGTGAGCGTCGGCTCGACCCCGTCAATGGCCGTGATCGATCATCTCGACGGCGTCGACGAGGCGCGGCCCGGGAACTACGTCTTCTACGACCGCACGCAGGTCCTGTTGGGGTCGTGCACGGTCCGCGACTGCGCGCTGACCGTGCTTGCCAGTGTCGTCTCGTGCCAGCCCGGTGGCGATCACGCCGTCACCGACGCCGGCGCGCTTGCCCTCTCCAAGGACACAGGCCGACACGACGCCCCACACCCCACCATGGGCGAGCTGTACGACGACTACGCGGCCGGCCGGCTCCATCCCACGGCACGGCTCGTCTCGCTGAGCCAGGAGCACGGCGTCATCAATGCGCCACGCCCCGTCGGCTCTCGGGTGCGGATCCTCCCCAACCACTCCTGTCTCACCGTAGCATGCTTCGACGCCTACGACGTGGTGCGTGGGGAACAGGCAGTCGACCGGTGGCTCATCCATCGGGAGCGGTGACGGACGCCCCCAGGGTGGCGGCAACGGGAAGACGATGGTCGGCCTTCCGCAGACAGGATGGTGACCCGGGAGGCACCACCAGGGGTATGCGGGGGTGAACGATGACGGAGGGCACGATGCATCAGCGACATCGGCGGTCTGTTCTCGCCGTCCTGCTCGTCGGAGCGGGCGCCTGCGGCGATGGGTTGTTGGCACCGATCTTGGAACTGCCTCGCCAGCTCACCGTGGCGGAAGAGCAACTCGTCGAGGCTGACAACCGGTTCGCTTTCAAGCTGTTCCGGCAGGTCAACACGGAGGAGGAGAACGGCGCCAACGTGTTCATCTCCCCGCTGAGCGTGGGGATGGCGCTGGGGATGACCTACAACGGGGCGGCAGGCACCACACGCGACGCCATGCAGGAGACCCTCGAGCTCCAGGACCTCACGTTGCAGGAAGTGAACGAGTCGTATCAGAGCCTCATCCAGCTCCTCATAGAGCTCGATCCCCACGTCGAGATGCTCATCGCGAATTCGATCTGGTATCGGCAGGGGATCCAGGTGGTTCCGGCATTTATCGATCTCAACCGCCAGTACTTCGACGCCGAGGTCACGGCCCTGAATTTCGACGCTCCCTCAGCGGCCAACACCATCAATGACTGGGTGCACGACAAGACGCAGGGGCGAATCGCTCGGATCGTCGAGCCACCCATCCCAAGCCTAACGATCATGTACTTGATCAACGCGATCTACTTCAAGGGCGACTGGACCTCCAAGTTCGACAAGGACCTGACGCGGGACGCGCCGTTCACCCTGGCCGACGGATCACAGGCCTCGGTGCCAACCATGTCGTCGGGTGCGAAGATCTCCTTGCGGGCGTTCGGTGACAGCGAGGTGCTCGTGGCCGATCTCCCGTACGGTGGCCAGGCCTTCTCGATGACGCTGGTCGTGCCTCGCGACGAGAGCCGGATCATTGAGCTGTCAAAGACGCTGACGCGCGATCGCTGGGACACCTGGATCACCGCACTCCAGGATGACTCGATCGAAGTCGTCATGCCGAAGTTCACCCTCGAGTACGACGTCACGCTCAACGACGTGCTCAAGGCCCTAGGCATGGCAGTGGCGTTTTCCGATACAGAGGCCGACTTCAGCAACCTCTACGCCGGACCCGAACGGGCGTACATCTCCGAGGTGAAGCACAAGACGTTCGTGGAGGTGAACGAGGAGGGCACCACGGCGGCGGCCGTCACCTCGGTCAACGTGGCCGTGACGAGCGCTCCGATGGTGATCCGTGTCGACCGCCCGTTCATCTTCGCCATCCGTGAGCGCCTGTCCGGCACGATCCTGTTCATGGGGAGGATGATGAATCCCGGAGCGTAAGAGACCGGGACGCGAGAAGGGGGAACGGGAAGAAGCGCGAAAGGCGCAACCGGAAAAGGGAAAGGTGTCGAGCGAAACCTCCTCCCTTTTCCCTTCCAGAACTACCTCTCGAACACCACCTCGCCCCCCACCATGGTGAGGTCCACCCGCACGGTCGCGATGGCGGCGGGATCGATGCTGAAGATGTCGTCGGACAGCACCACCAGATCCGCGTACTTCCCGGGCTCGAGCGTGCCGAGCGTCTTCTCCCTGAGGGCCGCGTAGGCGGCAGCGGCCGTGTAGGCCGTCATCGCCTCCTCCACGGTGATCTTCTCCTCTGGCACCCAGCCGTCCGGGTTGGCGTCGTCGATCGTGCGGCGCGTGACGGCCGCGTAGACCCCGAGCAACGGGTCGAGCGGAGCCACGGTCCAGTCGCTCCCGAACGTCAGACGGGCCCCGGCCTCCAGCAGCGCCCGAAACGCGTAGGTGGTGCGAATGCGGTCCGGACCGATGCGCTTCTCGGCCCATCGTCCGTCGTCGATCGCGTGGTACGGCTGCATGGAAGGGATCACGTCATCGGCGGCGATCCGCCGAATGGCAGTACGCGCGAGGTGCTGCGCATGCTCGATCCGCGCCCGCCGATCCCGCTCACCGTGCGTGGCACGGGCGGCGGCATAGGTCTCCAACAGCCAGTCGTTGGCGCGGTCGCCGATGGCGTGGACGATCAACTGGAGACCGCGGCGGTCGGCGTCCAAGATCGCCTCGCGTAGCTCGGCCGTGTCGGTGACCATGAGACCGGCCGTCGAGGGATCGTCCGCATACGGCTCGTAGAACCAGGCCGTGGTCGAGCCCAGGGATCCGTCGACAAAGGCCTTTACCCCGCCCCAAAACAGCTGGGCGTCACCCCGGCCCTCACCTGCGATCAACTGCACCAGCCGATCGCGTGTTTCGAGCGGCACAACGGCGTAGACCCGGATCGGGAGGTCGCCCCTATCGTGGGCCCGCCGATACGTGTCGAGACCGCGCCAACTCCCCATGTCGGTGATGGTGGTGACGCCGCGTTCCACGGCGTGGGCGACGGCCGCCGCGAGGGCGCCATCGAACTCCTCCTCTGACGGCTCGGGGATCACCGCCGCGACGAGCGATTGGGCGGCGTCCTTCAGAATCCCGGTCGGGCGCCCGTCCGGGTCGCGCACGAGAGTGCCGCCAGGCGGGTCGGGGGTGGCGGCCGACACGCCGGCCAGCTCCAGCGCCCGCGTGTTTGCCAGTCCCATGTGTCCGTCCAATCGACTCACGAAGACCGGGGACTCGGGAGTGAGCGAATCGATCCAATCGCGGTGCGGCAGCTCTCCGCCCCAAAGCTCGTGGTCCCACGTCCCGCCGGTAACCCACGCTCCCGGGTGCCCGGCGGCGAACGCACCGATCGTCTCAGCGAACGCGGCTGGCGTCGCCGCATCCCGTAGCTGGACCCCGGCGAGCTCGAAACCCCCGGCGATGAAGTGGGTGTGGGCATCCAGGAAACCCGGGACCACCCGACGACCGGCAAGATCTACCCGCCTGGTCCGGGATCCGGCCAGCCGGAGGATCGTCTCGTCGCTGCCGACGGCCAGCACCGTTCCACCCCGAACTGCCAGGGCCGTCGGGGCGCCGGCACCGCGCCGCGCCGTCCCCGGACTAGCCCACACGGCACCGCCCGTCAGCACCACGTCGGCCGAGGGGTCACACGCTGTCATCGTCGCCAGCAGCAGCAGAATCGCCAGCCGTGGACCGGCCGTTACCATCCACCGTGCCATCGCCAGCCTCCCCATCATACAGGGCCCGTGTCTCGACCTTCGCGATGCGTTCCAAGGCGGTCGCAACTTCGGGACGCGCGGAGTCTGACGCAAGATCGAGCCGCTGTACGAACACTGTCGTCGGGATGTCACGTCATGTGAGTAAGCACTCACATCTGCACATATACGAAGTGAGCGCTCACTCGTTGTGACGCCTTGCTTTTTCTCCGGACAGCCCTACTGTTGCCACGCGTACTGAATTGTCACGCTTTGACTTAGGACCGGTTGACTACCGCTGGCTCCACCGGGGAGGTAGATTGCCGGACTATGAGTTTGCGGCCGATTTACGGTCAGAAGAGCCTGCTCGACCGGCTGGCTGGCGCCCTCGCCTCCAGCCGGTTCCCGCAGGCGGTCCTGTTTACGGGACCTGCGGGCGTGGGAAAGCAGCGGTTGGCCCTCTGGGTGGCG
Source organism: Gemmatimonadota bacterium (assembly GCA_039591075.1). Taxonomy (GTDB): domain Bacteria; phylum Gemmatimonadota; class Gemmatimonadetes; order Gemmatimonadales; family GWC2-71-9; genus JAOTVV01. The sequence continues at coordinate 8,525 of JBDHEI010000009.1, read as the reverse complement.
CAGGGCTTGCTCTGCCTCAGCGGGCCGGGGGCACCGTGCGGCTCTTGCTCGCACTGCCGGCAGGTGCTTGGGCTCGGGCATCCGGACCTGCACTGGTTCGTCCCGATTCCACGGCCCAAGGCCGGCGACTCGGCCAAGCAGGTCGAGGAGGCCCAGGAGCTCCTGGGCGAGGTCATGGCCCAGCGGCGCAGCGATCCCCTCTGGGGGCGCCCAGAAGGGCTGACGAGCCACGCGTTGGCCTCGGTGAGGCTGTTCCATCGGTTGGCCTGGATGACGCCGTTCTCGGGCGCCAGGAAAGTGTTCGTCCTGGGCGACGCCGAGCGGCTCATCGTCCAGGAATCGAGTCAAGAGGCGGCCAACGCGCTCCTCAAGGTGTTGGAGGAGCCGCCGGCCGACACGACGATCATTGTGACCGCCGTGGATCCGCACGCGCTGCTGCCGACCGTCCGGTCCCGGCTCGTGGCGATCCGGATACCGCGGCTGAAGGATGACGAGGTCCGCGCGTTCCTGAAGGCCGAAGTCAAGACGCCCCCCAAGGGGGAGGCGTTGGAGCGCCGGGTGCTCTTGGCCGAAGGGTGTATCGGTAGAGCACTCAGGGCCGAAGACGGATCGGACGGACCTGACCGGGTAGCCGCCCTGCTGTTGGCGGCGGTCCGCGAGCGCGATCGGTCGTGGCTCCCGATGGCATTGGCTCAGCCGCCGTGGGCGGCCAGGGGAGACTTCACCGGTATGCTGGACGCGCTCGCGCTCACGCTGCGGGACGAGGTGCAGCGGGAGGCGGGAGAGGGCAGTCAGAAGATCGAGGGCCGCCTGCGCGCCATCAAACGCGTCGAGGAGACCCGCGAGGCTGCGCAGGGGAATGCCAACCCCCAGCTCGCGCTCGCGGTCCTGGCGGCCGATTTGGAGGCGTTGCTGTGACGCTGTCGCACTTGGATGAGGGCGGCAGAGCGCGGATGGTCGACGTTTCGGGCAAGCCCGAGACCAGACGGTTAGCGCGGGCTGAGGGCTGGATCCGAATATCCCCCGAAGCCTTCGCCCAGGTCGAGCGAAACTCGGGCCCGAAAGGTGACGTTGTGTCAACGGCGGAGATGGCAGGGATGATGGCGGCCAAGCGGGCCGCCGAGCTCATCCCCCTGTGCCACCCCCTCGGCCTCGACCATGTGGCGGTCAGGGCCACGCTGGACTCGCAGCTTGCGGGCGTGCGGGTGGAGGCCGAAGTCAGGACTGTCGGCAGGACCGGTGTGGAAATGGAGGCATTGACCGCCGTGTCGGTGGCGCTCCTGACGGTGTACGACATGGTCAAGTCGACAGGCTATGCTATGGAGATCGGACCGATCCGACTGCTCGAGAAGGCAGGGGGACGCTCCGGACACTGGACCAGCGAAAGCAAGGATACGCGATGATGGACATACGACGTTTGACTCGGGCCGTCACCGGTCGCCTCGCGGCGACGTGGCAACGGCTCTCCACGACGCAACGGCTCATGCTCCGCGGGCTCGGGATCGCCGGGGCCGTGCTCGCACTCGGAGGCCTGGCCGGCATGTGGGGCCCACCGGCCGTCGCCTCGGCCGACGACGGGCTGGGCTATACCGGAACGGCCATTCGGTCGCAGTTCGGACTCCTGCGGCAATCGCTCGATACCACGGCGGGCGAGCTCGAGCTCACCCGCATCGAGCTCCGGCGCCTGGAGGCGATTGTCGGATTCTCCAAGCGTTACGCCATTCCGGCCGACATGGCCGAGCTCGTGTACGAGGCCGCCCTCAAGCAGGGCCTGGACCCCGAGCTGGCGTTTCGCCTCGTGAAATTAGAGAGTGGGTTCCGGCCGCTGGCCACGAGCCATGCCCGGGCCGTCGGGCTCGCGCAGGTGCAGCTGGCAACGGCCAGGTATTACGACGAGACCATCACGATCGACCGGCTATACGATCCCGAGACCAACCTGCGGATCGGGTTCCAGTTCCTCCGCGACCTGCTGAACGCCTACGAGGATGTCGAGCTGGCGTTGTTGGCGTACAACTGGGGACCGACCCGGTTGAAGGAACTGCTGGCGCAGGGCCGCAATCCCAGGAACGGGTATGCGTCCTCGATTATGGATGGCTATGTAGGGACGTGGTGATCTCGAGCCGACCGCTGCCTACTCCGTTCCAGGCGCGGTGACGGCCAGGCGCTGCCCCACCCGCAGCACGTCGTTCCGTTGGAGACCGTTCCAGCGCGTGAGATCGTTTACGCGGACACCATAGCGCTGGGCAATCCCCCACAGTGATTCCCCACGCCGCACAGCATGGTGCCGCACCCCGGACACGATTGGCTGGGGTGACGGCGCCCGGCCCCGCGCGGTGCGGCTCCGTGCCGCCGGGCTCACCGGAACCACCAGCCGCTGACCGATTTGCAACCGCTGGGGATGGACGTTGTGGTTGGCGGCGCGGATGAGCGTGACGCTCACGCCGTAACGCTTCCCGATCTGCGAGAGCGTCTCGCCCCGGCGAACCACGTGTTCCACGAAGTTGACGCGTTCGTTCGCGGGCAGGTCGTGGTAGCGCTGGGCCACGAGTGCCCCTGTGCCTCGAGGTACGCGGACGATGGCGCTCCGATTGGGCGGCGTCACCCCCCGGATATAGTGGGGATTCAGGTGCGCGAGGGCAACTGCCAGGGTGTCGGCGAGGCGGGCGAGCACGTCCAAGCCCGTCGCGTCCGGAACCGTGATCTCGTCGAACTCGATGGGCGGAAGCGCCGGGCTCCGGGCGAACCCGTACCGCTCCGGATCCTTGGCGATGAGCGCCGCTGCAATCAGCTTCGGAACGTAGTCGCGGGTCTCCCGCCGCAGATATCGGCGGTCCGAAAGGTGGAAGAACGTCTCGTCACTCACGGGGTCGCCCAGCGAGAGCCGTCGGATTCCCCGCGTGACTCGTCCCGCCCCGCCGTTGTAGGCCGCCGCAGCGAGATACCAGGACCCGAACAGCTCGTACAGGTCGGCGAGGTGCCGTCCCGCAGCTTCGGTCGCGAGGAACGGATCGCGTCGCTCGTCCACCCAGGTGTCGATCGTCAGCCCGTAGTTCCGGCCCGTCGACGCGATGAACTGCCACATGCCCACGGCCTTCGCCCGCGACACCGCCGTATTGGAGTATCCACTCTCGATCAGCGCGAGATAGACGAGGTCCTCCGGGATGCCGAGCGTCCGGAACCGCTCACGGATCATTCCCTCGTAACGGGGCAGCCTGCCAAGCCAGATCTGGAACCGGTCGCGGGCGGGCCCCAGGAAGAACTGCTCGTAGTACCGCACCTGCTGGTGGTCGGCGAACGAGATCACGTCAATGTCGTAGCTCGGCCCCTCGAGGCTCGCCGGCCCGCCCCGCGGGCCGCTCGCCTCTGCACCGGTGGCAAGCGCCGCACCGACCGATCCGAGATCGAGCGCCGAGAGCATGCCGCGCACGTGCTCGGTGCCCTTCCCCAAGCTCTTGAACTCGAGCGCGTGGAGCGCCTCGAGCGCCTTCAAGTCAGCGAGAGAGTCCTCCGGCGTCGACTCCGCCAGCACCCACGGGTCCACCACCGGCAGGTCCCCGGGGCTCGCGTCCGCGGGCGCCACGCCGTCAGCGAGTCCCGTTGTGGCCGGGGCACACGCCGCCACCCCGGCCCAGAGGGCCACGATGGGGATGGAGAAGAAATGGGCTCGTTGACGCATCTCACCTCACGAACACGATGTTCCCGAGCAGGCGGTTCGTGGCATTTAGTACTGCAAGGGCTGCGCCACGCTGGACCTCCGTCTCGCTGAGGCACGATCCCACCAGCCTCGTGGCCGGGACCCCGTTGTGGCACGAGATCGACACGATCACGACCACCGCGTCGAAGGCGCGAACCGCCTTGACGCCGAGGAGCTCGAAGTTGAGCCTCTTCCCCACCGCATCCTGCAGCGCGATCGTGGCAGCCTGCGCGGCCACCCGCAGTTCGCCGGTCGCCGACCCAATACCCGTCGACTCGCCAACGAACTGCGCCCCGTCGTGCATTTCCAGCACCACCCGGGACCGACACTGGCCGTCCGGTAGCTTCTCGAACTCGAAGTCCAAGAACTTGAGGCGTTCACGCGAGCGCGGAGCAGTCACAATCTCGAACGGGCTCTCAGCCACTCTCCTCGAAACGGACCTCGAGTTGCGGTGTGGGCACGACCTCCTCGAGGCGCACTAGGTCGGCGTCCAAGCGGGGTTTTCCCGAATCGTCCAGCAAGACCGACAGCAACAAGATTTTCCCGTCCTCCAGGGTTACGCGAAGCTGCCGGCAATCTGCTCGGATCTCCACATCCTGCACCGTATGCCCCTGGATCTGGCCCACCGCCTCGGCAATGCGGCGAAGCTCCTGAACCGGGGTGAGCGACATCGGGCAGGCGCCGGCGCGGCCTAGCTCAGATGCTGAACGAGGACTTCCTTCAGCGTATCGTTGGTCAGCCGATCGGCTGCCTGGAAGAGGGAGGACTTGGAGTTCGCCTCGATCGGGAACGAGGCCCAGAACGCACGGGGCTCCCGATCGGTCTTGGCGGCCCGGAAGGAGAGAGTCAACTGCCACATTCTGGCATCAGGCCGCATCTCGGCCGCTGGCTGCACATGCCAGACTTCCTCACCCGTGTCAATCACTCTCCAGGCCATCGACCATCACCTCGCGCGTCGCTCAGGGGAAAACGTCCGGACAATATGCGGGCCGCCTGAGGAACGGGTCAAGGGCGCCTGATCCCGAGGGCCTCGAGATCGGCTGCCGTGTCGAGGTCCCGGAGAACCGCAAGCACCTGTACTCGAAGGTGGCACGCCCGGCAGCGCGCCACAGTGACGGAGAACACGCGGTCGGTGCTCCACGGAATCCCCTCGAACACCGTCGGAGAAGGCGCGCGCAACCCGACCAGGTAGTACCCGCCATCGACGGAAGGGCCGATCACGACATCCCTGGCACCCAGGTGTCGCTCCGCCTCGGCTACCGTGGCCCCCGAAACGTCCGGCGCATCGGCCCCAATCACGATGACCGGACCGTCGCCCTTCGCAAAATGCCAGGCAAAGGCGTGCGATAACCGCTCACCCAGATCGCGGCCCCGTTGCGGGAGATACAGGTGCTCTCCGAGCCAGGCACGCATCTCGTCCCGCGCCTCCGGCGGGTCGTGCCATACGGTCAGGGCGTAGCGCTCGCCGACGCCCGCTGCCACCCGGGCACCGATCTCCCGGTAGAGACGGAGCGCGGCCTCCTCGCCGAGATCCGCAGCGAGGCGCGTCTTTACCCGGCCCAACCGCGGAGCTTTCGCAAACAAGAGGACCGCGGTCACGTTCCCTCGGCCGGATACCAGCGTGCCAGCCGCTCGGGAGGCACGCCCGCCGCGTAGGCCGTTATCAATGCCATGTTCCTGAGCCAGGTGCGGTAGGGGCCCTGCCGGAGCCAGCGCCGTGGCGACACGAGGAGCGGTGCCTCGAGCCGGGTGACTGACGTCCGTGCTCGCACGGCCCTGACGAGCGCCACGTCCTCCATGATCGGCACCAGGGGGAATCCCCCCACGGCCTCGAACAGCGAGCGCCGCACTACCAGCCCTTGGTCACCGTAGGGCAGACCGCCAATCCGGTCACGGAGCCGCGCGCCCCACTCCATGATCCGTGCCCACCCATCAGCATGGTCGATGGTGAGGCGCCACACCGCAGCATTGCGTTCGGCGTCGAGCGCGTCCGCCAGGACCCGGCGCGCTGCCTCGGACATGCGCACGTCCGCATGCAGGAAGCACAACCACTCCCCGCGCACCTCGGCGGCCCCGGTGTTCATCTGCGGAGCGCGACCCCGCGATGCGCTGACAACCCGCGCCCCGTGCGCGCGGCCCACGGCAACGGTGTCGTCGCTCGAACCGCCGTCGGCAACCACGATGTCGGTTGGAACCGCGAGCGCTGCCAGATCGGAGAGGAGAGACTCGTTGAGGGTCGGGATGACGACGCCGAGGATCGGCACGCAGGATTCAGGCGAACGGCTAGCGGTTCCCGAAGACCGCCGTGTCGTTCAGCGTCCAGTCATAGTCGAGGTACTCCACACGGACAAGTCCGCTCGCGAGGATCGCGGCCGTGTCCGCGCGGGCAAAGGGAACGAAGAACTGCACCACGCCGTCGGTCCCACCGAAATCGTCCTTGTACCAGTCGAGGACCTTGTTCAGGCGCAGCACCGGCTGGTCACCGGCTTCGAGATGATAGTGCTCGGGAATCGCCATGAACCGTCGAACGGCCGCGTTGAGCTGCTCCCCCAGTAGGGCCCCGGAATACGCGTTGGGCGCAAGCACCGGGCACGACCGCGAGGCGCAGTTCACCGCAAAGTGAATGCGGGCTTCACCCATCGGCCGGAGGATCTCGTGCTCGATCTCATCCAGCGCCCGTGCCTTCCCGGCCACCTCGCAGAACTCCCGCTTCCACGTGTCGGCGATCTGCCGGATCGAGTTGGCCGGCACTCCTTGGAGGCTCCGCATCAGCGACGCCGGAAAGCCGGCCTTACGGATAGGATAGTGATCGATCACCAGGCGGAGGGCACACGCGTTATATGCGTTGATCCAAAAGGCGAGTCGTTCGTCCCTTGGAGCGGCGGCGAGCGCCGCGGTATCCGTTCGTCCCAGAGTTGCGAGATAGGCGTCCAGGGCATCCCGGTCCCGTTGCAGTGCCGCATAGTCGACGAGCGGACCCTGGACGTGCTGGCCCAGCACGGCCGTGAAGGCCGAATGGTCCGGAAGCTCCTGTGCGGCTGCCGGCGCGGCAGCCAGGGAGACGAGCAGGGTAATTGGGATCATCCACTGACAACGCATCACGTATTCTCTCCCACTGACCTGGAGGGCGGTCGGAATCCGAGCCGCCTAGCAACGAGCGGAACGAGCGCAAGCGCGAGGAACAGCCCGCCGGCAATGAACAGCCTGATCCGTGCGTCGGCGGTGGCCTCGGTCGATCCCAGCACGAGCGCGTCGGCGAAGAACGTGTACACCAACGTCCCTGGAAGTATCCCGATGACCGTCGCAAGCGCGTAGTCGCGCCATCGGAGTGCGGTGAGCCCCGAACCGAAGTTGAGCGCGTTGAACGGGACCAGCGGGATGAGCCGCAGAACCAACAGCCCCATGAACCCGTGATCGGCCGTGGCCCTGTCGAGGCCGGCGAGTCGTGTGCCAAAGAGCCGCTCGATCCCGTCACGTCCCAATCCGCGGGCGAGCGCGAACGCCGCGCTGGCTCCGACGTTCGCCCCGATGGTGACGAGCACGGCTCCCCACCCGAACCCGAACACCGCCCCGCCGACGATCGTGAGAATCGAACCGGGCAGTGCGATCGCCGTAGCAACGGCGTAGGCCACCACGTACAGGACGGGCGCAGCCGTGCTGGCCCGGAGCACGTCGAGTGTCTCCTGGAGCCCCTCGCGACTGAGATAGGCACCCACCGGCGTGACGCGAACGATCACCGCGGCCCCGACGAGCATCGCGACCAACAGGGCGAGCTTGACCCACGCTCCCGGCGCCTTCACTTGAGCACCCGCACGATCCGCCTGAGCCACCGACCCGCGCGACCCCGGAGCTTCTCGCGGTAGTAGCCGTCTGCCGTACGCTTGATCCCCTCCACCATGGTCGGGTAGGGATACACGACCTGCGATAGCTTGGGCAACGGGATGCCGTGCCGCATGGCGAGCACCAGCGGCATGAGCAGGTCCCCCGCCCCGGACGCGACCACCGTGGCGCCGAGAATCTTCCCGTTCCGCTTGGTCACGACTTTGACGAACCCCCGATCGTGACCGTCCACGATGGCCCGGTCGAGATCGGCAAACCCGTAGCGGTGCACCGCCACGCGATCCCACCGCTCGCGAGCCTCGCCCTCGGTGAGGCCCACGCGGGCCACCTCGGGATCGGTGTACGTAACGCCCGGGACCGTGGTGTAGCTCGCTTTGCTCGTGAACGGGAACACCGCGTTCCGCAGCACGAGTTTGGCTTGGTATTCCGCAACGTGGGTGAATTGCGGCCCCCCAGCCACGTCACCCACAGCCCAGATGCCCCGGACCGACGACCTGAGGGCGCTATTCACGACGACGGCACCACCCTGCACCTCGACCCCGACCGCCTCGAGACCCAACCCCGCCGTGTTCGCCCGCCGCCCGGTGGCAACGAAGACCTCGTCCGCCGTGATGACCATTTCCGCGTCGTTCTTCCGGACCCTGACCAGTTTGGCACCCGAGTCGGACTGGTCCACACGCTCGACCCGAGCCCCGACGTGCACGACCACGCCCTCGTCCTCGAGCACCTGCTGGATCTCCGCCCCTGCCTCCGGTTCCTCTCGCGGGAGCAGTTGCGGCAACATCTCGACGAGCGTCACCTCGGCACCCAGACGGCGATAGATCTGCGCGAACTCGATGCCGATCGGCCCTCCCCCGAGCAACACCATCTGGTTCGGAAGGGTCTCCTGATCGAAGGCCGTTTCATAGGTCAGGTACCCCGCCTCTTTCAGGCCGGGGATTGGTGGGACGGCGGGCACCGCTCCGGTGGCCACCACAATGCGCGGGCTCTC
>JBDHEI010000008.1:0-85744 GCA_039591075.1 Gemmatimonadota bacterium | reverse complement strand
AGATCTTCTCACTCGAAGGTTTCCGCCGGGTGGACGACGACGGGGTCGACTTCGCTTCGCACGTCGACGGGTCACGTCGCCGACTCACGCCGGAGCGCGCCACCGAAATCCAGTGGATCCTCGGCGCCGACGTCGCCATGGCGTTCGATCACGTCGTGCCTGGTAGGGCGGATCGGCTCGCGGCCGAGGACGCCGCCGAGCGAACCAAGCGATGGCTGGAGCGGTGCGTGGATCGACATCGTGCCCTGGCTGCGGAGGACCCCGACCGCCAGACGCTGTGGCCGATTCTCCAAGGGGCTGGGCACCTCGAGGTCCGCCGATCGACGGCGCGGACCGTGTTGGGACTCGCCGATTGGACGGGGATCGCCATTGGTGGCCTCGCTGTGGGCGAGCCGAAGGAGCAGATGCTCGCGGTCCTCGAGTCCCTCGAGCCCGGGCTCCCCCGGGAGCGGCCGCGTTATCTTATGGGAGTCGGGTTTCCGGAGGATCTCCTCGAGTCGGTGGCCCGAGGCGTCGACCTGTTCGATTGCGTCGCCCCGACCCGCAACGGCCGCAACGGGTCGGCGTATACGCCGGATGGAGCGGTGAACATCCGCAATGCGGCCCATCGAGCCGACCCCGGTCCGCTCGACGAGTCCTGTGACTGTGAGACGTGTCGGACCTACAGTCGAGGGTATCTGCGCCACTTGTTCGCTGCCGAGGAGCTGCTCGGCTTGCGGCTGCTGTCGCTCCACAACGTGAGGTTTCTCGTCCGCCTTGCCACCGAGGCGCGCGCGCACATCCTCGCTGGTACCTTCGATACCTGGCATCGTGAGTGGCTGAACCGCTACAACGCACGGAGAACACGTGATACCTGAAACGCTCTTCCTGTTCGCCCCTTCCGGTGAAGGCGGAAGCAGTGGAATGACGATCTTTTTCGTCCAGATGCTGGCGATCGTCGCCATCTTCTACTTTCTCATCATCCGACCCAAGACGCAGCAGGAAAAGAAGCACCGGGAGCGTCTCACCCAGATCAGGAAGGGCGATCGTATCGTGACCGTCGGAGGGATCGTCGGTGAGGTGGTGCACATGAAGGACGACGAGCTTACGGTGAAGAGTGGCGAATCTCGACTCGTCGTTCAGCGTGACCGGGTTGCCAACGTCCTGTCCGACAAGTCCGAGAGTTCATGAGCCTGCTGCCGATCCACCTCCTGGGCTCGCCGGTCCTGCGTCAGCGGGCGACCGAGGTTGGGGAGGTGGACGACGAGGTCCGGGACCTCGTCCGGCATCTCTTCGACACGATGCATGCCGACAGCGGAATCGGCCTGGCGGCCAATCAGGTCGGTACGGCACGGCGAGTCGCCGTGGTGCACCCGGACGAGGAGGACCCGGTGGTGCTGATCGACCCGGTGATCCTCGAACGGGATGGGAAGACGCGGGGAGAGGAGGGATGTCTGTCGATCCCCGACATCTTTGCCGACGTCGACCGTTCGCAGCGCGTGGTGATCGAGACCACGACGCTCGACGGCGAGCGCATGCAATTCGAGGCAGCGGATCTACTTGCCCGAGTGATCCAGCACGAGATCGACCACATGGACGGCATCCTGTTCCTCGACCACCTGAGTCCGTTGAAGCGCCGCATGCTGCTGCAGAAGTGGCGCCGACTCCGCAAGGGCCAGGAGGGATATCTGAAGGACATCTCCACCCCGAGCGAGACCCCCTCGAGGTTCTGACCGTGCGGATCGTGTTCTTCGGCACCCCCGAGTTTGCGGTCCCGTCACTGCGGGCGCTGGTCGGCGAGGGGTTCGACGTCGCGGCAGTCATCACGCAGCCGGACCGTCCGAAGGGACGGTCCCGCTCGCGCACGGTGCCCTCGCCAATCCACGTGGCAGCGAAGGAGGCGGAAGTCCCGGTGTTCCAGCCCGAGACGCCGAACACCGGCGACACGGTCGCCTTGCTCGAGCGCCACGCCCCCGATATCGGCGTCGTGGTGGCCTACGGACATATCCTGAAACAGGCGCTGCTCGACGTGCCTTCGATGGGGATGCTCAACGTCCACGCATCGCTGCTCCCGGCCCTGCGCGGGGCAGCGCCGATCGAGCACGCCATCCTCGCCGGGCTCGACACGACGGGGATCACCGTGATGCGGATGGTCGCCCGCATGGATGAAGGGCCTATCGCGCTCCAGGTTCCCACCCCGATCGCGCCAGACGAGACTGGAGGCGAGCTCACCGTCCGGCTGGCGGAGCTCGGCGCGCTGGCGTTGGTGGAAGCCCTGGCCCTCATCGAGACCGACACCGCCGTCTGGCACGAGCAGGATCACGAGCACGCGTCGTTCGCGCCGAAGATTTCCCGAGAGCTTGCGTCCATTCGCTGGGAGGAGCCCGCCAGTCGCATTGACCGACAGGCCCGCGCGTTCGATCCGCGGCCCGGCGCGTGGACCACGCTTCGCGACCGCGAGGTGAAGCTCTTCGGACCCATCCTGGGAATCGAGCCGGCCCAGGGTGCCCCAGGCGAGATCGTCGAGACGGATCCGGCCCTTATCGTGGCGACGGGCCATGGTGCCGTGCAGTTCCTCGACGTCCAGCCTGCCGGACGTCCGCGCATGGCGGCCGCAGACTGGATTCGTGGCCGGGGTGCCGTCAAGGGAGACACGTTCGCCTGACTCGAGAGCCCCCTCGCCTGCACGCGGTCACCAACGATCAGATTCTGGCGCTCCCCGACTTCGCCGAACGGGCGGCCCTGATCGTGGCCGCCGGGCCGGTGGCACTCCAGCTCCGATCTCAATCCCTGCCCGCCGCACCGCTGGCCCACCTGGCGCGCGAGCTGCGCTGGCCACCGGACCTCCTTTTCGTCAACGACCGGCTCGATCTCGTCCCGCACCTCGGTGCGGCGGGGGTGCACCTCCCGAGCCGCGGACTCTCCGTCGCCGATGCCCGCCGTCTGCTAGGAGCCAACACACTGATTGGCCGATCCACCCATTCCCCGGCGGAGGCGCGGGCCGCGTGGGACGACGGGGCCGACTACGTCTTCCTGGGACCGATATGGGAAACCCCCTCCCATCCGGGACGACCGGCGTTGGGACCTGCGGCCATCGAGCACGCGGCTCCGGCACGGGTAGTCGCCATTGGCGGCGTGACCGCAGCGCGTGTGGAGAAATGTCGGGACGCCGGCGCGTGGGGGGTCGCCGCCATCTCGGCCCTGTGGACCGCCTCCGATCCCAATGCGGTCGCGGCGCGGATGCTGCTATGTTTAGCGGGAAGTACCGACAGGCCGGATTGACGCGAGGACCGGCACCACGTCCACCGGATCGAGCCACACGTAGCTGCTCGTCATGACAGATTCCATCACCGTGACGGTCAACGGCAAGGCGCGGCGGATCACCGCGAACGCCTCGCTGCGAGATCTGCTGCATCAGGTCGATCTCGATCCGCGGGCAGTAGTGGTCGAGCTGAACCGCGCCATCGTGCGTCGGCCGGAACTCGAGGTCACTCGGCTCGGCGATGGGGACCAGGTCGAAATAGTGCATTTCGTCGGAGGCGGTTAACCTGCAAACCGTTCCGACGCGGAAAGACGAGTCGATGAGCAATCGAGCTGAGGGAATCAGGGACGAGCCCCTCCGTATCGGCGAGCGAATATTCCGGTCCCGCCTCATGGTAGGAACTGGGAAATACCGTGACAATGCCACCATGATTCACGCCATCGAGGCCTCCGGGGCCGAGGTGGTGACCGTAGCGGTGCGGCGAGTCGATCTCGATCGAACCAAGGAAGAGGGTGTGCTCCATCACCTCGACCCAAGCCGCTACTTTCTGCTCGCCAACACGGCGGGGTGCTACACGGCAGATGACGCCATCCGATACGCACGCCTCGCGCGCGAGGCCGGTTTCAACGAATTCATCAAGCTCGAGGTCATTGGCGACGAAGAGACGCTCCTCCCTGACGTCGCGGGTCTGCTCCAGGCAGCCGAGGTCCTGGTGGGTGAGGGATTCAACGTGATGGCCTACACCAACGAAGACCTGGTCACCGCGCTGCGGCTCGAGGATGTGGGCTGCGCCGCTATCATGCCACTCGCTTCGCCCATCGGGAGCGGTCTCGGTCTCATCAACCCCTACACGATCCGAACGATCAAGCGGCGTGTCACGGCGCCGGTGATCGTGGACGCGGGTGTCGGCACGGCATCGGACGCGTGCCTCACGATGGAACAGGGTGTCGACGGCATCCTCATGAACACAGCCTTGGCTGCCGCGCGCCATCCGGTAGCCATGGCGACGGCTATGCGCCACGCCGTCGATGCCGGACGCTTGGCCTTCCTAGCCGGGCGGATGCCGACGCGGGAAATTGCCGTCCCTTCGAGCCCCACGTCCGGCATGCTGGATTGAGCGGTGCCGTCAGGGATGGCGGCTCGGATGGCGGTGCTAACGGTGCTGCGCCGCGTCCGTGAGGGTCGCCGCTTCGACGAGGCGCTGGACGAGGCGGTCACCGACCTCTCCGCTGCCGACCGGCGTCTAGCACACGAGGTGGCGGCTGGTGTCCTGCGGCATCGACGGGAGCTGGATCGACGTCTCCGCCAGCTCACGAGCCCGGCCTGGAAGCGCGTGAACCCCGACGTGAAGGATCTGCTTCGAATCGGCGCCTACCAGCTGACGTACTTGGATCGCGTACCCGGCTACGCTGCGCTCTCCGCCACCGTGGAAGTGGCGAAGACGGCGGTCGGTAACCGTCCCGCCGGCATGGTGAACGCGGTGCTGCGCCGCCTGAGTGCTTCCGACGGCGAAGAAGCTCCCACCCCCGACGGGCTCGATTTGGCCGAACGCCACTCCCATCCGGGGTGGCTGGTCCGCCGCTGGCTCGCGCGCTACGGGGCGGACCGCACCGAGGCCCTGCTCCACCACAACAACGCGCGACCGACTATCACCATCCGGCCCACCCGCTGGGGGCCCGACCGGCTCCGGGCGGCGCTCGAGGCCTCGGGGATCATGTTCGAGGACGCGCCCTTCGGCGCCGGATTCGTGGTTCGCACACCGTCAGTGCGGTCGCTACCGGGATTCGCCGACGGAGCCTTCGTGGTGCAGGACGCGGCGCAGGCCCGGCTCCTGCGCTTCGCGGCAGTGCCGCAGACCGGCCGCGTGTGGGATGCCTGCGCGGCGCCTGGGGGCAAGGCCGCCGTGCTCGCGGCGGCAGGACACCGCGTCGTCGCATCCGATCGCGCCCGCCCTCGCCTGGCCCTGTTACGCGAGACTCTGTGCCGCGCCGCGCCGGAGGTGTTGGTTTTGGCAGCGGACGCACGCTACCCTCCGTTCGCCGCCGCACGTATGGACACCGTGCTCATTGACGCGCCATGCAGTGCCACAGGTACCCTGAGGCGCCACCCGGACGCTCGGTGGCGGCTCACGGCACGCCGCATCCAAGAACAGGCGCGTCGCCAACGGGAAATCCTGGATGCCGCCGCCGGCGTGGTCGGTGACGGAGGACGATTGATCTACCTTACCTGTTCACTCGAGCAGGAGGAAAACGGGGATCAGGTGGACGGATTCCTTGAACGTCACCCCGGGTTCTATCGAGAAAGCGACGACCTGTCGATATTTCCTCCCGATTCCGGAACCGATGGCGGGTATGGCGCACGCATGAGGCGACGCGGGTGAAATTTCGACGACACACGTCGGGGAGTGGACGGCGGCCTGGCATCCGTCGCTGGGCCGAAACCGTCGGGACCTGGGTGGCAACCTGGCTCCCCGTCCTGGTTCGCCGCACACCGGGCGGGGGACGAACCTGGTTCCTCGTTGGCGGCACGCTCGGCGCGTTCGGCCTGGGGTATCTGGCGGCCGTGCTCTTCCTGTTTCCCGCGCCAATCTTCGCCACGACCATTACCGTCCCACGGGTCGTCGGGTTGCCTCAGGACCGGGCCACCGCAGCCCTGGCCGAATCGGGGTTGCGGCTGGGGCAGGTTGGCACGGAAAGTCACCCCACCACCTCTCAGGGTCACGTGGTGTGGCAGGATCCACCCTCCGGGACGTCCGTGACGCGCGGCCAAACGGTGACGCTGGTGGTCAGCAGCGGCCCGCAGCGAATTCCTGTACCCGATCTGAACGGCTACGATGCCGCGCTGGCCGAGCAGATCCTCGCTGCGACTGGCCTCTCGGTTGGACGGACCGAGGCGACTCAGGCACCGGCACCAAAAGACGTCGTGATCAACACCCGACCACCGGCCGGCACCAGTCTCCTTCCCGGTGCATCGGTGACCCTCGTCGTCAGCGTCGGCGCGCCGACGATCCCCGTGCCCAACCTCGCCGGCCTGACCCCGCTCGAGGCCGACTCCGCGCTCGCGCGGGTGGGCTTACGGCTCGGGACGTCGGTGCGGCGAACGATGCCCGACGGCCCCGCCGGGCACCATCATCGACCAGGATCCGGCACCCAGGACGCTAAGTGCCCCCGGAACACCCATCAACGTGACCCTGGCACGGGGTGCCACACCATGAGCGGCATGCGGATCGCAACCAGCGTGCTCAGTGCGGACCTGCTGCGGCTCGAAGAGCAGATCGGCCTCGTCGAGGACGCCGGTGCCGACTGGATTCATGTAGACGTGATGGACGGTCACTTCGTGCCGAACCTGACCTTCGGCGCGGGCATGATCGCCGCTGTCCGCCGCGCGACGACGCTCCCCATCGACGTGCACCTGATGGTGGAGCGGCCCGAGATCTTCATCGACGCGTTTGCCGATGTGGGCGCGTCGGTGTTTACCTTTCATCCGGAAGCGACGCGCCACGTCCAACGGCAGCTGCAGGCCGTGCGCCAGCGAGGCATGCTCGCCGGACTCGCGTTGAATCCCGGAACGCCGCTCAGCCTGGCAGGTGAGGTCCTCGACGATCTGGACCTGTTGCTGCTCATGACGGTGAACCCGGGATTCCCCGCCCAAGAGTTCATTCCCGCCTCGCTGGGCAAAATCGGGCGGGCTCGCCACCTCCTGGAAGAGCGAGGGAGCGCAGCGTACCTCGAGGTTGACGGCGGTATATCGAGAGAGACGATTTTCGGCGCGCGATCGGCTGGGGCCGACACGTTCGTAGCGGGATCGGCCATCTTCGCTGCCGACGATCCGGCACGGGAGGTACGGGAACTGCGCAAACGCTGTTTGACGGTGACGTGAAATGACGCAACGCGGTCAGTGGATCTTCGTTCTTGCGATCATCGGCACCTTGGGTGCCGGCCTGATCGCCGGGCTGCTACTCACGCCCTCGCTACAGCCGGTCGGCGTGGAAAGCGAAGCGCCCGATTTCACGGCGGTCAACGTGATCAGCGGCGACACCGTGATGTTCAGCAGTTACCGCGGGCAGGTGGTTCTGCTGAACGTCTGGGCGACGTGGTGCCCGCCTTGTGTGAAGGAGATGCCCTCCATGCAGCGGCTCTACGACGAGCTCCACGACGCAGGGCTTCGCGTCGTAGCCGTCAGTGTGGACGATGCCGGCTCTGAAGAGGTTCGCGAGTGGATTGCGGCCCGTGCGTTGACGTTCGACGTCCTGCAGGATCGGTCGGGTCGGATCGAGCGGATTTACCAGACTACCGGGGTACCGGAGAGTTTCGTGATCGACCGTGACGGCGTAATCGTGAAGAAGGTCATCGGCCCTGCGGATTGGGACCACCCCTCACAGATCCAACTCATGCGTCGACTCCTGGGCTCCCATGACACAGTGGAAGAACGCGTTCAGTAAGTTTCGCGCCGTCCTGCTCGACAACTGGCCCATCAAGGTCACCGCGCTGATCCTTGCGGCAATCTTGTGGGCGGCGGTCGCGGCGGAGGAACCCTCCACCCAGCTCGTACCGGTTAGACTCGAGATCGAGCCGCCACCCGGACGGTCGATCGTCAGCAGCGAGCATCCTCCCGTGCAGGCCCTGTTTACAGGAACCGCGCGCGAGTTGATCAAGCTCTACGGACGGCCTCCCGTCATTCGCAAGGCACTGCCCGACAGCATTTCCGGGTCCGAGTTCCAGGTGCAGCTCAGCATCGCGGACCTCGGCACGATCGAAGGCGCGGCCGTCAAAGTGCAGCAAATCGAGCCGCGCACGGTCACCGTCCAGCTCGACGACGTGGTGCAGCGGAGCGTGCCGGTTCTCCCGCGCGTCGCGCTAGAGCCGGATTCCGGATATCAGCTTTTCGGCACCATCCTCGTGACGCCCAGCAGTATCACGATCCGCGGACCCGACGCTCGCATGTCGGACCTCGATTCGGTGCTGACGGTTCCACTGGAATTGCGTGGGGTGACCAACCCCGTGAGCCAACGCCTGGCGATCGACACGGCGGGTCTGGGTGGCCTTCGGCTGTCACACCAGGAGGTGCTCGTCGAAGCGGATGTCGGCGGCTTTGCGGAGAAGGTCCTGATGGGGATCCCCGTGGTCGTCGTGTCGAGCCCACCGGGCGGCTGGGTGAGCGATCCTCGCCTGGTGAGCGTCACCATCCGCGGGCGACGCATCCGGCTGCCGGCGCTCACGCGCGACAGCGTGCGCGTGCGGGCACGGCCCCAAGGCGGAACCCGCGAGACTATCGTCGGGCTCGAGGTCACGGCACCGAGGGACGTCACCGCGTGGGTCACCCCCGACTCGGTCGTGGTCCGCCGAGCCATCCGTGATTGACGTCGTCCTCGGCATCGAGACGTCCTGCGACGAGACCTCGGCGGCGGTGCTGATCCGCGACGGTCAGCGCATCGAGCTCGCGAGCCTCGTCATCCTGTCACAGGACATTCACGCCGTGTTCGGGGGCGTCGTGCCAGAGCTAGCCTCGCGTGCCCACGTGCGGACGATCGGACCCGTCGTGCGACAGGCTCTGGACCTCGCCGGCGTGTCACTCGGTGCGATCGACGCGATCGCTGTCACGGCTGGGCCGGGCCTGGTCGGCTCTCTCCTCGTTGGCGTGTGCTACGCCAAGGCGCTGGCCGCCACGTCAAACCGGGCACTCATCGGCGTGCACCACCTCGAAGGTCACGTCTTCGCACCGACCTTCCAGCATCCCGCTTGCACTCCACCATTCGTCGCCCTCGTCGTATCGGGCGGCCACACGCTGCTCCTCGACGTACCCGAGTGGGGGCGCTACCGCGTCCTCGGTGAGACCCGGGACGACGCCGCGGGAGAGGCATTCGACAAGGTGGCCGGCCTCCTCGGTCTCGGATACCCCGGGGGCCCCGCCATTGAGTCCGTGGCACACCGTGGAACGGATCGCTTCGACCTGCCGCGGCCGATGCGGGGCGACGGGTTCGATTTCTCGTTCAGCGGGCTGAAGACTGCAGTTCTCCACGCCGTACGGCGGTCGTCCGATGTCGCGCGGGATCAGGCCGACCTGGCGGCGTCCTTTCAGTCCGCCGTGTTCGACGTGCTCGCCGACAAGGTAGACCGGGCTGTGGAGCAAACCGGTTATGCGACCGTGGTGCTTGGCGGTGGGGTGGCCTGCAGCCGAACCCTCGCGGAGGTGATGGCGGTCCACCTTGCCGGACGCGCACGGGTGGTGGTCGCCGAGCCCCGCCTGAACGCGGACAACGCCGCCATGATCGCTCGCGCCGGGTGGTTTCATCTCGAGCGCGGCGAGCGCAGTAACGCCTACCTGGACGCCGATCCGCGGCTTCCGTGGCCCGGCCTCGAGCGGGGACCGGTCCCCACCCACATCGGAGGGCCGTCATGACGGTGTATCCTTTCGGTATCCAGCTCGGCCCGATCGAGATCACCGGGTTCGGCATCATGGTCATGCTGGGGTTCTTCATAGCCGGCTGGGTCATGCAAGAGCGCCTCCGCGAACTCGGCAGGAGTGATCACTACGCGTGGGACATCATCGTGGCTGGTGTGATCGGCGGACTGCTGGGAGCCAAGCTGTGGTACGTCGCCCTGTACGGCGATCCGGGTGCCCTGTTTCACCGAGCGGGATTGGTGTGGTACGGCGGCTTGTTGGGTGGCGCGGCCGCCGTGCTTCTCAACGGGCGATGGCGCCGGGTGCCGATGCGGTTCACGCTCGACTTGGCGGCGCCGGGGCTGGCGGTGGGCTATGCGCTCGGCCGCGTTGGGTGTTTCCTAGTGCAGGATGACTACGGCATCCCGACATCGCTGCCGTGGGGCATGAAGTTCCCGCACGGTTTGCCGGCATCCACTGCGCAGAACCTCGCGGCCTGGGGAGTGGAGGTCCCGCCGGACGCGAGCCCGTTTGACGTGCTCGCGGTCCATCCGACCCAGCTCTACGAGACCGCGATCATGCTATTCGTCTTCTGGCTGTTGTGGCGGCTGCGCGCACATCCCCGGGGTACCGGCTGGCTTTTCGGTCTGTACTTGATGCTCGCTGGAACGGAGCGCTTTCTCGTCGAGTTCATCAGGGCCAAGGACGACCGCTTCTTCGGCGCTTTGTCGCTGGCGCAACTCACGGCCCTCGCCGTCGTGGCGATCGGCGCGATGTTGGCAGCGGCTTTTCAGAGCAAGCCTGTCGTGGCTGTGGAACGCGTGGAAGCGTTGAAACCACCAGCCGCCCCGGGGAAGCGCTGAGACCCGGGACGAGGGCAGGCCTCCTTTACAGCATCACTCGCCGGAGCCCGTCGTCACCGAAAGCGCCTCACGCATCTCGTGAGCCGACTGCCAGCGGTCGGTTGGCTGGTTCTTCAGCGCCTTGGCGATGACCAGCCCGAGCGCGTCGGGGGTCTCGCTTCGGAACTGCCGGACGTCCGGCGCAGCAGCCTGCAAATGCATCCGTAGTACCAACTCCTCCCGCTGCGCCGAATACGGAGGTCGCCCCGCAAGACACTCGAACAAGACACAGCCAAGCGAGTAGAAGTCGCTCCGCTCGTCGATGTCGATGTTCCCCTGCACTTGCTCGGGACTCATGTAGGTGGACGTGCCAACCGCGAATCCGGACCGGGTGATCCGATCCATCCCGGCCTGCAGGATCGCGCGGGCGATGCCGAAGTCCAGGAGAACGGCACCTCTGGACGTCAGCATGATGTTCTCCGGCTTCACGTCACGATGGACGATCCCCTTGCCATGCGCGTACTCGAGCGCTTCGAGGACATCGACCGCGATCTGCAGCGTATCGGAGATGGACGCCTGGCGGACGCGAGTCAGGTGCTCCTTGAGGTTGGGACCTTCGATGAACGGCATGACATAGTAGATCAACCAGTCGTTCTCGCCACAGTCGATGAGTTTCCCGATGTGGGGGTGCTCGATTTCGGACAGGATCGAGATTTCTCGGAGAAACCGGTCAGCCGTGACGGACACGGCCAGTTGCGGGTGGAGAACCTTCAGTGCAACCCGTCGCTGGTCCTTATCGTGCGCAAGGAATACCCGGGCAGCACCGCCCCGCGCGATCTCACGTTCGACGACATACCGTCCCTCGAGTGCTCGGCGGACGATGGGGAGAAAGTCGCGGCGAATGGCTCCTCACTGGTTCAACTCAGTCCAATAGTGCGCGCACCATCCATCGGAGGCAAGAACGGGGCGCGCCGCCGAGCGCCCCTTGGATCGGAGCCTAGCCGATCAAGAGCACCACGGCTGCGGCGTGATCGCGCTCGTGTGTCAGGGACAGGAGTGAGGAACGCACGCCCAAGCGCTCAGCACGCGCGCTGGCCCTTCCATGGAGGTGAAGCGTGGGCCGGCCATCGCCTTCCCGCCGCACCTCGAGATCCGTCCACCAGATCCGTCGCGCCTCGGACTCGCCGGCCAGGGCCTTGAACGCGGCTTCCTTGGCTGCAAGCCGAGCGGCAATATGGACGGAGGGGATGGCTCGTGTCGTGCAATACGCCCGTTCGTCTGGCGTCAGCAATCGTTCCAAGGCTCGGTCGCCGTGGCGGTCGAGTAGCCGGCGCACACGGGACACGTCGACGAGATCGATGCCGAGGCCGAGGACCGTCATCCTCAGAACACCTGCTGCCAGAGCGTCGCAAGCCAGTCGGGAGGTGGCACGTAGCCACCGAGGACGAGTCCGAACCACGTGGCCCCGGCGAGCGCCACCAGCCCGACGGCCGCCACCGGCCACAACGATCGTCGCCATCGTGCCACATCGGACGCAACGAATTCCCACCGTGCCGACTCGACCTCGATCGCCTGTTCCAGCGCGAGCCAGGCCGCTTCGAGTCGGCGCCCCGCCGTGGTCAACGCCTCTTGCCAGCCCGTGAGCGCCGCCGGCTCGGTCCCCGTGGCCGCAAGCGCCGCAGATCCGCTGCGCTCGACGGCGTCGAGCGCCGGCACGAGAGCGGCACCTGCCGAGCCGAGCCGCGCACCCACGGCTCGTCGGTCCGCCGAACTCGGAGCGAGACGGCGGCGGCCACGACGTGGCATGCGAACCGCCTCGGCCTCCTCCTGGACACGGCGCGACGCTCGCGCGACGAGCAGATCCGCCGCTCCGGCGACCGCCTCTTCCCATGCTTCTAGCCATGCGGCTCGGCCGATGGCACTAACCGCCTGCTGACGCTGCTCACGCGTGGCCAGTCGCTTCGCCTCACCAACCCGCTCGAACATGCGCGTCACGAGGCGAACGCGCACCGCGTCCAGCCGCAGCCCGCCGGGTGCTCGGCCCGTTCCGGTCACGAGCTTCCCCAGATAGGGGCCCAATTCCGGAATGCGGAGCGGCAAGAGCGTCGTCGAACTGCTCACGCGTAAATGGCGTCGAGGACGGGATCGGTGTCGGTGAGATCTTCGAAGGCCACGTCCGCCCCCGCCGCGAGCAGATCCACCACCGAATGGCGGCCGGTCGCGACGCCGAGGGCCCTGGCACCGACCCCGAGCCCACAGGACATGTCCGCTGGCGTGTCCCCGATGATCACGATCTCCTTGCCTTGCGGCACGCGACCCATCATGGGCGCGGCACGGGCCGCGGCGATCGCGGGAAGCTCCGCCCGCACCGCCGAATCAGACCCATAGGCCCCGACGCGAAAGCGGGCCGGATCGACCCCCGCTGCCGTGAGCTTGAGTTCGGCCCCGAGCGCCAGGTTGCCGGTCAGCAGACCCACCAGCCCGTCGTGGCGCCGCTCCATCGCGGCGAGCAATGCGGCAATCCCGGGATACAGACGGATGCCGGTCTTGCGGGTCACCAGCTCGACTCTCAACAACTCGAGGTAGCGGCGACACACCGCCGCGATACGGGACTCGTCCTCGGCATCGGGATGACCGGCCGCGGTCATCAGTTCGGCAACGATCTGCGGATCAGTCTTGCCGTCAAACCGATAGCCCTCGATCGGTCCGGCGGCTCCGATCTCCGCCGTGAGCGCCTGACCGATCGCGGAGCGGCCGGCCCCACCCGACCACAACAACGTGCCGTCGATATCGAACAGAACCAGCTTTCGATATCCGCTACCCATTGGCCGGCTTCGCACCCGGGCTGCCGGCCTCGCGGCAACTCTTGCACATGGTCACGCCACGCATGTTGCAAACGACGCAAATGAACGCGCCACACTCGGTGCACGGGTAGCCTTCGGACGCACGCTCCTGGTTTCCGCAGGCGCGACAGATCATGATATCGGTTTCCTGACCCATGACGACTCCCACTAGGTCCGCGGTACCATCACGCTGATCGCGTGCGGCACGATGCGGGCGGTGAACGGGGTCCAGCCGGCTGCCTCGCCGTCGTACTGAACCGGCAGTAGCTCTTCGGGCTCGACGACGACCTCCTGGCCCCGGGCGAACCTAATACGGAAATTGTCCGCGGCGAGCCCGCTAGCCAAGCGCCAGAGGGCGTAGACACCCTCCATGACCGTCGTCGCATTGACGATGATCACGTCGAAGACACCGTCGTCGGGAGCGACCCCTTTCCGCAGGCGCAGGAACGGCGGAACGATCTCCCCGCAGTTGGCCACGAGCACCATGGCCGCCTCCACATCCATCGGGGTCCCATCGACGGTTATTCGGTGGCGCACCGCCTTGAGTTTCGCGACCGCCCCAACACCGGTTGCAACATATGCCCCCATGCGCCATCGCCGCTTCGCCTCGCCGGTGGTTTCGGTCATGAGCACGGCGTCAAAACCGGCCCCGGCGCCAACGGCAAAGTAGTGCAGACCGTCCTCCCTCGGGAGTATTCCCAGGTCGATTGGCCGTGGTCGCCCCCGAATCGCGACCCGCGCGGCCGCGGCCGGCCGCCGTGGCAGGCGCATATTGCCGGCAAGGAGATTCCCGGTCCCTCCGGGGATCAGGGCGACCGGCACACCGTGGTCGACCATGCCTGCCACGGCCTGCATGGTCGTTCCGTCGCCACCGTACACGGCAACGAGGTCGACGCCTCCTTCAACCCCCGCCCGCGCCAGGTCCTTGGCATGCCCGACGCGCGAGGTCCCTTCGACCTCCACGCTCCACCCCTCACGCTTGAACACCTTGACCACGGTGTCCACGACCTTGAGGTTGGCCCGGGCGGCGACGGGATTGAAGATCAACAGGGCACGCGCCACTAGTAGTGCTTCTCCCAGAACAAGTCGGCCCCGAACTGGTAGTTCACCGCGGACTGTGCCGATGGGTTTTCGCAGCTGGTCAGAGGATCCACGCTTGCCGCGACCAGCCACTGCCGGCTCAAACGGAACTCGAGGCTCGCCCCAATGCTGGCAAACGACGTGGCCTGCCGCCGGCATAGCCGCGGGCTGGCCGTCAGAAACGCCGTGGTCCCCAGAACCTGGAATTGCTTTCCGACGGCGACCTCTGCACCGCTCAGTCCGCTCACGGTCGTCGTCGGCCGAATCTGAAGGTAGTCCAGCGGCACGCCGAGATCCGAGATCAACGCGTACTCGAGCTGACCCGAGAACGCTGTAGTGAGCCACTGGGTGAACAGCCTCGAATCCAATCCAGCGCCCGGCCCCTCACGAAGAGTCGGGGCACCGAACACCAAGTAGTTGATGATCTCAGGCTCGGACAGCGGCGGCTGGAAATCACTGGAGAGCGCCAGCCGAGGATCGTAGAGCGTTCCACCGATGTGAACATTCACGTTCACGTCCTCTCCAACCGTCCCACGTACGACGTGGCGGGCGTCGATGTCCAAGTCCGCGTTCAAATCCGTGGTGCCAAGGTATCGGATCTGACCTCTAGTCACCGTGAAATCCCGGTTCGTCCCGAGCCCGAGCTGGAGCCGGTAGATGCCACGCGGCGCCTCGAGGATCCCATCGAGTCGGTACTCTTTTCGCACCTTGCTGACGAACACGTTGCCGGCCAACTGGACGTTGGCCTCCGTGGAACGCAACCAGAAGTCCCGCCCCATGTCTACTCGGAGGCTGTCGATGCGCAGGCTATCGAGGAATCGGCTCTGGAACTCGGCACCGAGCCCCTGTCGCCGCACGAGGGCCGTATCGACGAACTGGGCATAGAGCGAATCTTCGAGATTGATGATCTCCTTGGTCACGAGGTCGGCGAAGTAGAGCACCCCACGCGTGGCCGTGGCGCTGCCGGTCAACCGGGCCTGATACAGCGGCCCATCGAGCTGAACCCTCCCCGTCGTAGCGAGCGTGAGAAACCCGCGGACGTCAATCGCGCGGAAGTTTGCCGAGGCGACGCGCAGTGCGAGGATCGGCTTGCTCAACTCCTCGAATCGGACGTAGCCGCTCACCGTCGCCGTCCCGGACCCGCTCTGGAGCGAGAGTTCATTCACCCAGACCGTGTCGCCAGAGAGCGAGAGCCGGCCATCGATTGCCTCGTGACGCACACCTAGAGCCGGGAACGTTGCGCTGCCGTTCCTGATCGCGAGCTGCCCGGTCAGGCGCGGTTGCTCCCACGTACCCTCGACGCCAAAGTCAGCATCGAAGGTTCCCATGGTCTCACGAACCTGCGGTAATGTCGTCTCGAGCAGGGCGAGATCGACGCCCTCTGCATGCGCCCGGACACTCACGGGCCCAGGGAGCCGCCGTCGCTCGACGCTCGCGAGAGCCAGGTCGACGGGCAATTCCGCCGTCACCGAGAGGATCGGGACCCCGAGTCGCCGCAGCTCGAAATCACCGCGAAGCCGCTGATCTCGGTACTCGAACACGCCTTGCGTGTACGGAGCGCTGAAGTTCCGATAGCGCACGTCGCGTAGGTTGGCGGACAGCGAGAGCACCGGAGCGCGGGCCGTACCTCCAAGCGTGAACGTCCCACTCAATTCGCCGGCCGCATCCTCCGGATCCCGGAAGGCCAGAACCATCACGTCACCGAACTGCAGACCGTCAATAGCGCCTTCCAACACGCCCTCTCCGCGGAACGGCCATCGGCCGCGGACGGAGGCCACACCCGGACCTTGAGCATTGCGCAGCACCAGCTCGGTAAATGTGAGTCCGCTGTCGTCCAGCGCGACGGATGCGCCGGGATCCAAGAACCATGGGCCCGAGGCCAGGCTCAATCCCAGCGAATCGAACGCCAACTCTGCAACCGTCGAGTCGCGGAGCCATCGCCCTGCCCCGATCCACGCCCCGTGACCCAATCGCGACTGGGCGTGCCACCCCAGTGAATCGAGCTGCCCGTGAAGCCCCACACGCGCATCACCCAGAGCCACCGCGCCAACCGCCATCGAATCGATTGACGCGTCGAGCCGAAGGCTCCGCGTGGCGGATACCCAGGTGAAGACGCCGCCGGCATGGGAGACGTACGCGTCGGCGCGGCGCAGCTGCGCCAAGTCGATGTCGGCAACCACCTGGAACTCGTCGACGGATCCCACGACCCGCCCGGCGGCTCGCGCCGACCCCGACGGACGCGGAATGGTCTCATCCGTCGTCTCGAGCGGACCCAGGATCCGCTCGAGCACGGGCTCGAAGACGCCGATCGAGTCCGTGACGGCCGTGAACGTCAGCGTGTCCCGCACCGCCGTGTCGAGGCCCATTCCCCCCACGGCGTGGATGCGCAGGGCGTATGCCTCGATCGCTAGGGTGTCGAACGTCACGCGCGAGGGGGCGAGCAGTGCAACGGCGGTCGCGGTATCGATGTTGACGCGCTGCACCGACGATCGTCCCAGCGCGACGTCGGCGCGAAACGGATGACGATCGTCGGTGGCGAAGCTGCCTGCGCCGATGATCAACCCGTTCAAGTCGGTCATGGGGAATTGGGGCGACAGCTGCGCCAGGTCGAGACGCTCTCCTCGGACCTGAACCTGGTGCGCGCCCATGCCGGCCTCCACGAAGAAGAACGCGCCACCGAGGTCCAGCACACCGCCATCGCCGTCGAGCCTCGCGGTGAGGGCGAGCGAATCGACAAAGCCCGCAATGGTAACCGTCCCGTGCCACGCCCCCGCGAGGTCGAGTCCCTCGAAACTCGAACGCAGCCCACCCAGGCGCAGCGAATCGAACACGAGTTCGGCCCACGCGCCCAGCGTATCGCGGCGCGCGTCGAGCGTGAGCCGACCCGTGGCGGCGCTCTCCGGCAACGGACGATCGCGGTGCGTGAGCCGCCCGTCGAACGTCGCGTTCAGCCACGGGCCGGTGAGGACACCCGATCCCGCGAGACGCCCCTGCAGGAGCATGGCCGGGACCAAGCGCCGCACGGTTGCGAGGCTGATGTCGGCCTCTTGGACCATGAAGTCCCGGAAGACGAAGTCCTCGTCGCTCAAGGCGACGATGCCCGAGCCTCGGGCGGTCGACACCGGTTCACCCTCGACCAAGAGATCCCGTAACCCGGCGTCGAGCTCGAGCATGAGCCGCTCCGCGGGACCGTCCGCCGCGACCCGACCCGTCACCCGACCCACAAAGGGCAGCGTATCGAGGTAGCCGCGCACGTACTCCAGATCGAAGTCGTCGAGCTCGAGCGCGGTCTGCTCAAAGGCCCACTGCTCTCTGGGTCCGAGGATCATGCCCAAGCGTCCGCGCATACGGCCGCCCTCCAGCCCCCGCACGTCCAGGCCGTGCCCCGCAAACGCGAGGACGTCCGCGCGCGGCGTGCGCATCTCGAAGCGCGCCTGCCCGCGGAGCCCCGCAGGGAGCGCCGGGACCAACCCCAGGACGTCGTCGGTCGCAGCCGGCGACGCCCGACCTTCGAGATCGAAACCCAACGATCCGGAACTCCACGTCACGGTTCCCTCGAGTTGCGCCTCCGTCTGTGGCAGCATGACACGACTCAGATCCAGCGCCAGCGAATCACTCCACACACGTGCGGTCCCGCGAAGATCCCACACGCTCAGCACGGGATCAGAGACATCCGTGCGAAGCCGCGTGACCTCGATCAGGATAGGATCGTCCCTCCTCGGTGACGAGACTCGGAGATAGCCGAGGTGGCCGTCCAGGCGTTTGAATCGACGGACCTGCAGCGGACCATCCGGACCCCGCTCCCGCTCGCGGACGCCTACGGCCCCATCCGGAACCGGTGTCTTCACCACGATGCGGCCCGCGGTGATCGATACGTCGCCGAATGCGATGAGTGGTCCAGGCCTGGGCTCGGCCCGGTCGTCGGTCGGGAACAACGTCTCGAAGTTGAATGGGGCTCCGGGCCGGACTTGTACAACCGTGATTTCCGGTTGTAGGAGCCTGAGCTCCCCGAACACGATCCGTCCCCGCAGCAATTCTCGAATGCCGTACCCCACGCCGACCAGCTCCGCCCGCACAACGGTGGACCCATCGTCGGTGCGGACGACGACCTCACGCAGCTCGAGCCCGCGAAGGAAAGAGCCGTCGACGTCGCCGACCTCGATCGACCCCGTCACGGCACGATTGGCCAGGTCGAGCGCCCACGCGACCACAGCGAGCCGACCGGTTTGCGTCCTGAGCGCCGCACCGGCCACACCCATGGTCACGCCGGTGACCCACGCCGCGAGTAAGGCGAGCACCGTCACCACACGACGGGCCATCAGAAGGGCTGTCCCACGGAGAAGTGCAGTCGCCAGCGACCCAGGAACGAGCGGGTCGGCTGATACGTCTGGGTGACCAGGACCAGGTCAGGGCCTTCCTTTCTATAGAGCGGGCTCAGATCGGTCGGGTACGGATTGAACGCGACGTCGAGGCGGATGGGGCCGAGCGGCGACGCGAGCCGCATCCCTATCCCCGGCGTGATGCGCAAGCCGCTCCCGCGTGCCACGTCGCTCGTACGGTCCACCACTCGACCTGCATCCACAAAGACGGCTGCCGCGAGCCGGTTCGAGAACACCGCCAACGGCACCCGGTATTCCGCGTTCAGAATGATCAGCTCGTTTCCGCCGATCGGAGAGGTCCGAATCACGCTGTCGACGACCTGCACCGACTGCCCGTTTCGGTCCTCCGTGCGCACAATGACCGTATCCAGCACGCGCACCTTCGGTCCAAGCTCGTTCTGGCCGTAGCCGCGAACGGTGCTGGCACCCCCGGCATAGAACCGCTCTTCAGGCGGTACGAACCTGAGATCCTGCGCATTGGCCCCCAGCGTCGACGGGAGGATCCGGCCAATCTTGGCTCGGACGCTGAGCACGCTCTGTCGGCCGGCGCGGCCGTACACCGAGAATTCCAGCGTGCCTTTGGCAAAACGGATCAGCGAGTCGGATCCGATGACCGGGGAGGCCCACCGAATCTCCGAGCCAAGCCAGCTCCCTCCCGTGGGATTCAAGACGGAGTTCCGCACATCGCGCACTGCCGACAGCGATAACGTCGCCCGGAGGCGATCCTCCGTGAACACCCGAGTGTCCTCGCTGCGGCAGACGTTCAGGAAGGTACAGAGCGCGGCCGGGTCGGCTCTCGTACTCCCGTACGACAAGCCGTACGACAACGTGACCGGAAGCTGTGGGCGGGGATGGTTGGTGACGCTGACCTCGCCGCCGACGGCCTCGCGGAGATAGGCACGGTACTCGGTGTAGCGCTCCCCGTAGAGAGTGAGATTGGCACTCGTCTTTCGCGAGAAGACATGGGGCTCGTGCCACGTGGCGGTCAGATTGTAGTTCAGCTTCAATCGACTCGTGTCTTCACTCGCCAGCGCTCCGCACACCGAACGCTCGAACCCGGCGCTCAGTGGAGACCCCACCCCGATCTGTGAGGCCTGTCCGCGGAGCTGCACCGATCGACCGTTGCCGAGAAAATCCAGGAGCGTCCAGCTCCCCAGCGTGCGGAAGCAGTCGATCGTACCGTACCCTCCCCCGAGCCGAAGGCGCTGTCGCGGCCCCTCGGCGAGGCGGACCCGGACGGTGACTAGCGATTCGGGAGCACTCCGGCCCCGCGCGGTATCGACGAGCGATACACTCACATAGTTGAACAGGTCGGTACGGTACAGATCGAGTTGGCTCTGATAGAGGTCTCGTAATCGGAACGTCTTCCCGGGCTCGACGGATACCGATCGCCGCACCACCTGTTCGTCCACGTCGCGGAGACCGCCGATCTCCACCCGCTCGACGATGGTCTTTGGACCCGGATCCACCTCGAACTCGATCGTTCCGGTGCGGCTCTCCAGGTCGATGTCGAAGTTCCGAAAAACCTCGGCGAACGGGTAGCCACGGTTCGCGAGGCGGAGCCGAACCGTATCGGCGGAAGCCAGCATCAGCACGCGGTTGAACGGATCGTCTACCCGCAGCGGGAACGTGCTCATGAGCTCGGGGGTCGCGATGATGTCTTCCTGACCCCGCACCGTGAATGCCGCCAGCCGAATGGGCTCGCCCTCGGTGATGACGAAGCGCACCTTGACCGCGTCGTCGAACCGCTGCACCACCGTGTCGACCGTGGCGTCTGCGAACCCACTCTGCCGATACAGGGCCAGGATTCGCAGTACGTCTCGCTGGAACTCGACCTCGTCGAAGTACCGCCGTTCGCCGAACCCCATCCAACGAACCAGGGCCGATCGCGCAAAGAAGGTCGACACCGAGGTGGCAATGGAGATCGCGAGGGTGTTGTCGTCGATCGACTTGTTGCCGTCGAAGGCGAGCCCTCGCACGACGGGACCCCGGACATCACGAGCCTGACCCGTGAGTCCCTGGGGCAGAGCGGCCAGGGTGAGGAGGGCAAGAAGGCACCCCACACGAATTGACCTCATGTGCGGACCTCAATAGCTTGCCGCATCCCGCGACCGGCGATCCCCGAGTAACCCATGAAGAACTGTAACCTACGTCGCAACCTGTGGTTCCTGGGAGCGTGCGCCGCCCTGGTCGGCGGTGCCGTCCCGCTCCACGCCCAGGGCGCCCCGGCGCGGCGCATCGAGCGCCGACTCGCGAGCCCGCCACTCGACCGGGCTCACTGGGGTATCCTGGCGATCGACGAGCGCGGCCGCACGCTGTACGAGCACAACGCCGACCGGCTCTTTATTCCTGCCTCGACCGCGAAACTCGTGGTCGCCGCGGCAGCCAGCGCGCTGCTCCCAGCCGAGTTCCGCGCCATCACGAGCGTGTATGCGGCGGGACCAATAGCGGATGGAATCCTCCAAGGGGACCTCGTCATCTTCGGTCGGGGCGACCCCACGTTCTCCACCCGGTGCTACGGCACCGACACTCTCGCTGCCGGGGCATGCGACTCCGCGTGGGCGCGGGTCGACACGTTGGCCGACCAGCTCGTTGCCCGCGGCATCCGCCGGGTGGCGGGCGCCGTCGTGGGCGACGGGAGCCACTTCGACCCCGAACTGACCCATCCCGGGTGGGAAAGTTACGACTTGAACTGGTGGTACGCTGCACCGGTGTCGGGGTTGGGATTCAACGACAACAGCCTCGACGTGACGTACGGGCCGGGCCCGGCTGTCGGCGCTCCGGTCGAGGTGCAGTTCTGGCCGGACCTCGGCCTGTTCCTGTTCGAGAACCGCACCCGCACTCTGGACGCGGGGGAGCGGCGCACCATCGATTTCTTCCGGGAGCCCGGCACGACCCGGATCTGGGCAGAGGGTGGCGTGTCGGCACGTGCCCGCCCCCGTACGGAGTACTTCGCGGTCCCCGATCCCAACCTGTTCTTTGCCGCCGCGCTGCGCGAAGCGTTGGCCCGGCGCGGCGTGAGCGTCCTGGGACCGACTCGCTCTACGGTCGATCCGGCACTGTACGCGTCACTCCGCACGACGGCGCCGGTCGCCGAGGTGGCATCCCGATTGCTGGACGATCTGGTCTATCCGATCCTCAATTCCAGCCAGAACTGGTTTGCCGAGATGATCCTCAAGAACCTCGGCCGGCACACGGCGGGGACCGGATCGTGGGAGGCCGGGCTGGCGGCCGAACGGCGATTTCTCATCGACTCGGTCGGCGTGGACTCGACCGCGATTGCCCTAAGCGACGGCTCAGGACTGGCAACCACGAACCTGCTCACCCCACGCGCCCTCGTGCAGGTGCTGGCCTATATGCGCACCCATCCGAGCGGAGGCGGGTTTATCCGCGGACTGCCACGCTCGGGGCAGCCCGGTTCGCTCCGTGACCGGTTCATCGGGACTCCGCTCGAAGGCCGAGTCGTGGCCAAGACCGGGAGCATCGCACGGGTGAATTCGCTGGCGGGCTACGTCGAGCGGCCCGACGGCCGTACCGTCGCCTTTGCCATCTTCGCCAACAACCACACCGTGCCGTACTCGGCCATGCTCCAGCAGATCGACTCACTGGTTCTGGAGTTGGCCCGGTAACGACTCAGGGGCGTCCCAGGGCCTCCGCGACTTCGGCTGCCGATGTGAACTTGAGCCGAGGCCGCCCGAGTTCCTCGCCGCGCCGGACCTCGATCTCGTCCAGCCGTGTCCAGTCGTCGAGCGACACGCACGCCGGCTGGCGATCCCTGACGAGCGCTTCGATGGCGGCTGGGTCCGGATCACCCGGGTTCGGGACCGCACCCCGCTCGACGTCTTCGAGCATGCGTTCCACCGTCTCGCCCGCATCCGGTTTGTTGGTCCCGATCACCCCGGTTGCCCCGCGCTTGATCCATCCACTTACGTAGAGGCCGGGAACGGGCTCGCCGGTGGCGGGGTCGATCACCCGACCTTCCTGATTGGGAACCACGCCGCGCCGGTCGTCGAAGGGCACACCGGGAAGCGGAACGCCCCGATACCCCACCGAACGGAATACCAGCTCCACCGCCAGATCTTCGGTCAGGTCGGTGGCCCGTGGCCGAAGCGTACCGTCGTCCGCCCGATACAGCTCGTTGCGCACAATGCGCATCCCGGCCACCCGGCCTGCCGCATCCCCCATGAGCTCCACAGGCGATACGAGAAACCGAAGCGTCAGCCGGCGGGGCTTGCCGGCAGGCGAGCGCCGGGCCGCGTCCTGGAGAATCTCCACCTTCTTCAGCAGGGCACGGTCCTCGCTCTTCGCCAGGTCCGCGGCGCTCAGCGGATCCAACATCACGTCCTCAGATGGGATGACGAAGTCGGCCCCCGCGAGCTCACCGAGTTCCTTGATCTCGGGGTTCGTGAACGCGGCCTGCGCCGGGCCGCGCCGACCCAAGACGTAGATCTCCTTGATGCGACTCTCGCGCAGCGACGCGAGCGCATAGTCGGCGATGTCGGTCTGCTCCAGCTCTTCCGGCGTGCGAGAGAGAATCCGGGCCACGTCCACCGCCACATTCCCCACCCCTACGACCGCTACCCGCTCCACCGAGAGATCGAATTCTCGATCGCGAAAGGCGGGATGACCGTTGTACCACGCCACGAAGTCCGTCGCGGGGTGGCTGCGCGCGAGGTCCTCGCCGGGGATGTTCATGCTGCGGTCGGTTTGCGCACCCGTGGCGAAGCAGATGGCGTGGTAGTGCCGGGCAAGATCCTCGAGTCGGACGTGCTCACCGTACTCCACGTTGCCGAAAAGGCGGAATCGGGGGTTGGTCGCAATGCGCTCGAAGCTCTTGGTGGCCCTCTTGATCTTCTGATGGTCGGGAGCCACCCCGAACCGCACGAGCCCGAACGGCGTGGGGAGCCGCTCGAACATGTCGACGTGAACCTGGTCTCCCCCGCGTTTGAACAGATGCTCTGCCGTGTAGAACCCCGCGGGTCCGGATCCGACGATCGCCACCCGCAACGGTCGGGACCTACCAACCTGCATGATGCGCTCCCTGCTGCTCTCAGTGG
Source organism: Gemmatimonadota bacterium (assembly GCA_039591075.1). Taxonomy (GTDB): domain Bacteria; phylum Gemmatimonadota; class Gemmatimonadetes; order Gemmatimonadales; family GWC2-71-9; genus JAOTVV01. The sequence goes on along the minus strand of JBDHEI010000008.1, from coordinate 61,921 downwards.
CGTGCATCATATCCGCTCGGCACCGTCCAGGTAAGTCAGCGACTCGGGCGGCACGCGAGAGAGTAGCGACTCGACGCGCGAACCTCTACCTTGGTCAGCGTGAAGATCTACACCAAGACGGGTGACAAGGGCGACACGTCGCTGCTTGGCGGTGATCGCGTGCGGAAAGATGCGATCCGCGTCGTCGCCTATGGCGACGTGGACGAGACGAACGCCGCGATCGGGGTCGCGCTCGCGACGGAGCCGGTGGCCTTCGAGCGACCACTTCTGGAGTCCATCCAGAGCGACCTCCTTGCTATCGGCGGGCGACTCGCGAGCCCCGCCCCGGAGCTGGTGGCCAAGGCACTTCGGAAGGCCGTGATCCCTGCCGGTCGCATCGGGGAGCTCGAAACCGCGATCGACCAGGCCGACAGCGAGCTCGACCCGCTGCACGAGTTCATTCTCCCGGGCGGAACCTCGAAGGCGGCGCAGCTCCACCTGGCCCGCACCGTGTGCCGCCGCGCCGAACGGAGAGTCGTCACCCTGCAGCGGGAGTCGTCGGTCGATCCCGAGATCCTCCGCTATCTCAACCGGCTGTCGGATCTCCTCTTCATGCTCGCTCGCTTGGCCAACCACCGCGCCGGTGTCCCGGACGTGAAATGGTGAGATGCACCGCTATCGATTCTACCAGATCGACGTCTTCACCAATCGCCGACTAGCCGGCAACGCGCTTGCCGTCTTTCCAGACGCCGCGGGCCTCGATCCCGCCGCCATGCAGGCCTTGGCGCGGGAGATGAACCTCTCCGAGACCACCTTCGTCTTCGCATCGGATAGCGCCACGCGCCGCGTGCGGTTCTTCACGCCGACGGCGGAAATCCCACTGGCCGGTCACCCGACGATCGGCACCTGGTGGACGCTCGCCGAACGGGGCAACGTTGATCTCCCACGCGACGGGGTCACCCAGGTGACGCAAGAGACCGGTGCCGGGGTGCTGCCCGTGAGCATTCGGACCGTGGGTGGGCAGCCGACCAACGTCGTCATGGTCCAGGCCGTGCCACAGTTCGGGCCGACCGTTGCCGATGTGGGCACCCTCGGCACGATGCTGGGTGGCGGAGCCGAGCTCGTCGCGGGCGAACCACCCCCGCAGGTCGTCTCGACCGCCCTGCCCCAACTCATGGTCCCCGTCAGGTCGCTCGATGCGCTCGCCGCCCTGCCGAGCGGCGGTCGCGGGGGCGATCTCGCAACGTTTCTCCGGACCCTGGGCACCGACTGCGCGATGTGCTTCACACGGGAAACTCGCGCGGCGGACGCCACGGTTCATTGCCGGATGTTCGCGCCCGGACTCGGGGTGCCAGAGGATCCCGCTACCGGGAGCGCCGCCGGAGCCCTCGGCGCCTACATGGTTCGGCACCACCTCGTGGCTGCGACGGACCGCACTGCTCGCGTCGTGGTGGAACAGGGGCTCGAAATCGGCCGACCCAGCCGGATCGACGTCGAGGTCGATGTCGCACCCGGCGGTGACATCGCCGAGGTGCGTGTGGGCGGACAGGCCATCACCGTGATCGAAGGCGAGGTGACGTTATAGCCCCGCGCCGGGTTGCCGACAACGCATCAAGCGGGTCGCATGACCTGATCGTGGGTACGGGACTGCTCGCGACTCTCGGCGACTTACTCGCCACCCACTGTCCCGCCACCCGGTACGCCGTGATCAGCGATTCCCACGTTGCGCCTCTGTACGCCGAGCGCACCGTGGCTGCGGCCAAGACCATCGCCCCCACTATCCTGCTCACCTTCCCTGCCGGCGAGTGGAACAAGTCCCGGGAGAGCTGGACAACCCTCACCGACCAGCTGTTGACGAACCCGCTCGATTCCCGTGTGGCGCTGATCGGGCTCGGAGGCGGTGTGTGCAGCGACTTGGTGGGGTTCGTAGCAGCCACCCTCTTGCATGGCATCCGCTACGTCTCGCTCCCAACCACGCTCTCGGCGATGGCGGACTGCGCGATCGGCGGACAGGTGGGGGTGGACACCCCGGCAGGCAAGAATCTCGTCGGGGCAGTCCATCAGCCGGCGCTGGTGGCAGGCGACGTTGCCACGTTGGCGACGTTGCCACCGGTCCAGTTGGCCGCGGGAATGGCGCACACGCTGCGACATGGGGTGATCGCCGACGTCGACTACTTCGAGCGCCTGCTCGAGATGCGCGCGGGCATCGTGGCGAAACAACCAGCCGTACTCGAATCGGTAGTACGCCGAAGCGTGGAGATCAAACGGGAGATCATGACGGCGCGAGACGATCGGGACGGGGCGCCTGTGGAATCGCACTTCGGCCAGATCATCGCAGAAGCGTTGCAGGCGGTGCTGGGATACGAGGTCCTGCACGGCGAAGCGCTGGCCGTCGGCATGCTCGCGGAGGCGAAATTCGGCGTCGCGCTCGGCGTCACCGATCGCGGCGTGCCGGGCCGGATCGAGGAAGCCCTCACCACGTTCGGATTGCCAGACACACCTCTGTCCTCGGCCGCCCCCGACCAGCTCGTCGAGGCGCTCCAGCGCACGAGGACCGCAGCGGATGGAACTGTCAGCTTTGCATTCCCGCGAGCGATCGGCGAAATGGCCTCGGGACCGGGTCCAATGGGTGGTCTCCCAGTACCCCTCACCGAGATTGGCGATCTGATTCGGTCACTCGACTGGTAAACGGGGATTCCCACAGGTTTTCCACACGACCACCGGCCACAAGTCTCCTATCCACAACAGCTTACGGTTTCACGACACCATCGCCACACCGGCCCAAATCGGCCCGAAAGTGGACAAAGCTCCGAACAAATTGGCAACAAATGATTTGTGATGTGGAAAACTTAATTTTCTTGACTGATTGAATGGTGCTTCCTATATTCGGCCCGCCTTGGTATCGGTCATTTTGGCGGGTTTTCGCCACGGTCACCTGGCCCTCCCAGAGCCGACCTTTATAACGACCTTGAGGCGTGTATGACCCAACTCCGCAGTGGCAAGGCGAAAGGCTTTTTCCGTTCGCCTGCGTCGTCCGCGTTCGACCAGTACCTGCAGGATATTCAAAAGCTCCCCCTCATTCCAAATGTCGAGGAGGAACGGCGGCTCGCCCGCCGGGCGCGGCGGGGTGATCAGAAGGCGGCCGAGCGTTTGGTCACCGCGAATCTGCGGTTCGTGATCTCCTACGTGAAGAAGTACCAAGGCCACGGCCTCGACCTGTCGGAGTTGGTGGCCATCGGCAACGAGGGCCTCCTCAAGGCGGTCAAGAAATTCGATCCGGAACATGGTGTGAAGTTCATTTCCTACGCGGTGTGGTGGGTTCGGCAGGCAGTATTGAAGGCGCTCGCCGAACAGACCCGCAGCGTTCGAATCCCCCTCAACCAGAACAGCCATCTCATCCGGATGTCTCGGACCGAGACCTACCTCTCGCAGGAGCTGGGACGCGAGCCCACCGATGACGAGATCGCCCGAGCGCTGAACGACACGGTCGAGAACGTCCGTAGCGCGCGCAGGATGACAGCCGCCGAGATGTCCTTGGACGCCCCCGTCGACCGCTCCGATCGCGACGCAGCCACGCTCGGCGAGCGCTTCACCGCCGACGAGGGCGGCGAGATCGAGACCATCACCGACGGGCGCCTCATGCGCGAGTTCATCGACGAGGTGCTCCAGCGTTACCTCACCGCCCGGGAGCGCAAGATCCTGTACTTGTATTACGGACTGGAGGAAGGCTCCGAAGGCATGACCCTGGAGAAAATCGGGGATTTGATGGGCGTGACCCGCGAACGAATACGTCAGATCCGGGAGCGGGCCTTCGAGAAACTGCGCGAGAGCCCCCACGGCGAGGCGCTCAAAGGCTTCTGGGTCGCGGCTTAGTCCCCTTCCCACGCGACACCACGGACGGTCGGCCCTTGGGCCGGCCGTTTTGTCTTGCGCGCTCCGCGGCTCCCGAGCCCACCACTCTCGTTCCTCACCCCGGGCTCGTATCTTTGACCCATGTCGCCACGTCGACTCCCGATCTTCCCCCTGCGACTCGTGGTCTTCCCCGGCACGCCCACGCCGCTCCACGTATTCGAGCCCCGATACCGACAGCTCCTCGCCGACTGCGAACATGGAGACCGGGAGTTCGGAATTTCACCTCTCACCGGAGACGAGGTCGAGGGCACGCCCGCGCCCGGCTCGGTCGGCTCATCGGTGATCATCCACAATGTCTGGCCCCTCCCGGACGGACGCTCGAACATCCTGGTGACCGGCGGTGACCGCTACGTGCTGTCCCGCTACGTGGAGACCGACCGCCTGTACCTCGTGGCGGACGTGGAGCCGTTTGGCGACGGGCCCTGGCCGGACGACGCGGAGGCCGAGGCGCTGGCGCGCGAGGTACGCCGGGCCTTCGAGCGCTTCGTGACAGCCATGGGTGTGTTGAACGACCAGCCGCCGCAATCGGTCGAGATACCGCTCGAGCCGACCGCCACGTCGTTTCATGTCGCCGGGTCACTCGACCTGGACTTCGCCGACGCGCTGCCACTGCTCACGTCGCGTTCCACCATCGACCGCCTCACGCGCCTGCGTGGACTCCTCGCCTCCCTCAACGAGGAAGTCACCCGGCGCGTGGTGCACCACCAACGTGCCAAGCGGAATGGACGCGGACTGCTGCACCACGCGCCGGACGGGGACCCGCAATGACGATCCCGAAGGCGGTCGTGCGTCACTTGGAGGCGATCGTCGGCCCCAACTGGGTCCGGACCACGCCCGCTGCGCTCGAGACCTACGCGGCCGACGCCCTCCCGACGCGGAGGTGCCGTCCGGGCGCCGTGGTCATCCCCGGGTCGCGCGACGAGGTGGCGCGCGTCGTGGCGCACCTCGCCAGCCAGCGGATCCCGTTCGTCGCCCGCGGCGCCGGCACCGGGCTTTCGGGCGGTGCCATCGCCTCGCCCGACTCGGTGCTGATCGTGCTCACCAGACTGAGCCGCATTCTCGACATCGATCCGCGGAACCGGCGTGCGGTGGTGGAGACCGGTGTCGTCAACGATCGGCTGACCGCCGCCGCAGCCCCCTATGGCCTGCACTATGCCCCGGACCCGTCGAGTCAGACGGTCTGCACCATCGGGGGCAACGTGGCAGAAAACGCCGGTGGCCCCCACTGCCTGAAGCACGGTGTGACCACCAACCACATCCTCGCCCTCGAGGTGGTGCTGCCCGATGGGAGTGTCGTCACCCTGGGCTCGCCGAATGGAGAACCGTGGGGCCCGGACCTCGTCGGCGTGTTCGTCGGGAGCGAGGGCATGTTCGGGATCGCCACCAGCATCACCGTCCGGCTCACGCCGCTGCCGCGGGCCGTGCAGACGTTGCTCGCCGATTTCGAGAGCCTGCCCACTGCGGGCGAGGCCGTGTCGGCGATCATCGCCTCCGGCATCGTGCCGGCCGCGCTGGAGATGATGGACCGCAACTGCATCAGGGCGGTGGAAGCGTCCATCTACGCCGCCGGCTATCCCACCGACGCCGGAGCCATCCTACTCGTGGAGCTGGACGGTCCGCACGCCGAGCCGATCGAGGCCGACGCGGCGGAGGTCCAGGCCATCCTCCGGCACTCGGGGGCCCGGGACGTGCGAACCGCGGCCGATCCCTCCACGCGTGCCCGCCTGTGGCACGGTCGGAAGAAGGCGTTCGGCGCGCTGGGCAGGATCAGCCCCGACCTGGTGGTTCAGGACACGGTCGTGCCCCGATCCGCGCTGCCGAGCGTGCTCGAGGAGATCGAGCAGATCGGCCAGCGCTTCGGCATCACCATCGCCAACGTGTTCCACGCGGGCGACGGTAACCTGCATCCCAACATGGGGTTCGACGCACGCGACCCAGAGCAGTCGGAGCGGGTTGAGCGCGCGGCAGAGGCAATCATGCACGCGTGCATTCGGGCCGGCGGTACCGTGACGGGCGAGCACGGCGTGGGCGCCGACAAGATCCGCTACCTCCCCCTCGTGTACGATCCGCACACGCTGGGCGCTATGCGGGACGTCCAACGGGTGTTCGATCCCCTCACGGTGGCCAACCCGGGCAAGGTGCTCCCGGCGAGCGGCATCCTCGGATCGCAGACACATGAGGCCCTCGCGTCGTGACCCCGATCCCGACACGATGGCGCACGCTGGTTCACGATCAGGTGGAGAGCGCCCAACGGCGGGTACAGCAGGCCGAACGCCATCTTGCCGACGACGACGGGGGTCGCGCGCTGCAGGAGGCGTACCCCGCCGTCGTCGCGGGCGCGACAATCCGCGTCTGGGTCGAGAGCCCGCCGTGGCAGCACGTGATGACGCCCGAGGCCATGCACAGACGAGTCCAGGAAAATCTGCCGAGCCTGTTCGCCGCTCTCGCGGGGATGGACGTTCAACAGGTGCTCACGAGCCCGTGGCGGACGACGGACGCTCGGAAGTATGTCGTCGAGGCGAGAAGCTTCATCGACGCGACCGCCGAGTTGGCGGCGCCGTGGCTGGCCCAGAAGTGATTGCCCAGCACCTCCGGACCCTCCTCGGCCCGGACGCGGTGGACGATGGCGGTCCCGATGGTATCCCGATTGTCGCCCCGCGCAACGATGCGGCCACCGCGCTCGTGCTTGGCACCGCGACGCAGGAGGGGTGGCGCGTGCGCGTGTCGGGATCCGGTCGGTGGATGCCCGCCGACGCGCCGGCAGACCTCACCCTCTCGACCCGGCGGCTCACCCATGTGATCGACCTGAGCCCGCGCGACCTCGTGGTCACCGTCGAAGGCGGAACCCTGTGGAGCGAGATGCGCGGGGTACTCGCCGACCAGGAAGTCTGGGTCGCCCTCGATCACGTCGGTCCCGATCGCTCCGTGGGCTCTATTGCTGCGACCGGAACGGGCGGACCACTCCGCGCGGGGTTCGGGAACCTGCGCGACCAGGTGTTGGGCCTGACCCTCGTCACGGGCGACGGCCGCGTGCTGCGGCCCGGCGGTCGCGTGGTGAAGAACGTCGCCGGATTCGACCTGGCCAAGCTCGGGCTCGGGAGCTTCGGCGCGTTCGGTGTCTTGACGAGCCTCACGGTGCGGCTGCGCACGGTGCCGCGCGCGGATGTGACCTTGGCGGCCCACGGACCGCGTGACGAGTTGCTGGCCCGCGCGCTCGACATTTTGCAACAGGGCATTACCCCCGGGGCCCTCGAGCTGCTGTCTCCCGCGGCAACCGGCCACGACGCCTGGACCCTTGCCGTTCGCGTGGTGGGCCGCGACGCCGAAGTCGCGGCGATCCGTGACAGCGTCCGCGGGCTCCTGCGGGCAGATACCACCGATCTCGAGCCTCATGACGCGGCCGCGTTCTGGTCGAGCGCCATGACCCTCGCTACGCGGCATCCGACGACACTGCGACTGGGCGGGCTGCCCGGGGCACTCGACCGGGTGTTGGATCTCTTGATCCACCATACCGCCGACGAGTGGATCGCGGCGTCAGTCGGTACCGGCATCGTACGCTGGAGCGGGACCGCGAGGCTCGAAGACCTGCGCGTGCTCAGACATGCCGCCGCGCAGATGGAGTTCCCGCTCACCCTCGAGCGCGCGCCGTGGAGTCTCCGGTCTCGCTTCGGTCACTTCGGTGCGTACCGCGAAGGGGTGGGCCGCTTGGTCGAAAAACTCCGTGAGACCTTCGATCCCGCCGGCACCCTGGTGGTGCCGCTGGGCAACGACGCGTGAGAGCGAGCGCCCTGGCCGGGCTCGACCCCTGCGTCCATTGCGGGTTCTGCCTCCAGAGCTGCCCCACGTATCTGGTCACCGACGACGAGGCGGACAGCCCACGCGGACGCATCGTGTTGATGCGGGCGATGGCGGCTCGACGTTTCGTGCCCGGCGACAGCGTGGTCGCCCACCATCTCGATCGGTGCCTGGGATGCCGCGCCTGCGAGCCCGTGTGTCCGTCGGGGGTGGAGTACGGGCCGGCCATCGAGGACGCCCGTCGCGTCCTCCACGACGCGCGGCCGCTCCATCCGATCGTTCGCATCACGCACGCGATCATGGCGGAGCCGCTGTTTCGCAGACCGTTCCTGACCGCGGCGAGACTCGTGCGACCGCTCGCGGCCAGCCTGGCGGGTCGCTCCCGACCCGGCTTCGCGCTCGGTATGCTGGCCGCGACGCGACCGCTGCGCACTCACACAGCGAGACGCGGAATTTCGACAGACGGAGCCGGCACACCAGTCGCGCTGTTCCGCGGCTGCATCATGGACGATCTGTTCTCCCACGTGCACGATGCCACCGAGCGTGTGCTCACGGCCAACGGCTACGCAGTCCACGGTGCGGCGGGCCAGGGGTGCTGCGGCGCGCTGCACGTGCACGCGGGCCAGCACGAGGCCGGGCGCGAGCTGGCACGCCGGAACGTCGAGGCGTTTTCGTCCCGTCCCGACGGCGCCCTCATCGCGGTCAATGCCGCGGGCTGTGGAGCCATCCTCAAGGAATACGGCCGGCTGCTCGAAGGCGACCCGCTCCAAACCCAAGGGGAGATGCTCGCCGCCAGCGTCCGGGATGTGAGTGAGTTCTTGAGCGCTCGCGGTCCCGCGCCCGGCGCTCGGCTCGACCTGCGAGTGGCGTACGACCCACCGTGCCACTTGGCGCACGCGCAGCGGATCACCACCGAGCCCGAAACGCTCATCGACGCGATCGACGGTCTGGAGCGCGTCCGCCACCACGAGGCGGACCTCTGCTGTGGGAGCGCCGGAAGCTACTCGCTGGCCCAGCCCGCGATCTCACTAGCAGTACTCGATCGAAAGGTCGCCGCCATCCGGGACGCAGGGCCAGACGTGGTGGCGAGTGGCAATCCCGGGTGTATCATGCAGATCGGCGCGGGACTCCTCGCAGCCGGCCTCACTATTCCCGTCGTCCACCCGGTTGAGCTTCTCGATTGGTCGTATGAACGAGCCGGACGATACGCGCCCTGAGACCCAGCGGGACGACCTCCCCGCTCAGACGGTCTTCCTCCTCGACGAGGAGGCATTGGCGCTGGCACAGGAGAGCGAGGTGCTCGACGGCGCCGCCGTGGCCGAGTACGAGAGCAGCTCGGTCAGCTTGGCGGGCGCGGGTGCCGTCACGTGTGTCCAGGGCGTGCTCACCAGTGACGTCGAGGCGCGCGGCGGGCGGGGATTCGTCTACGGAGCCGTGCTCACGCCCAAAGGCATGATCGTGAGCGATCTCTGGATCGCACGCGCTGAAGGCGAGATTCTCGCCTTCGGGCCGGGTGCCGCACGGGCCGCCATTCTGCAGATGTTCCATCGCTACTTCCCCCCACGCCTCGCGCGGATCCTGGACCGCACCGACGAGTTGGCCGTGTTCCGCGTCGTGGGACCCGAGGCGGGCGGGCGAGCGCGCGGTGCCGGCCTATCCGTGCCCGAGCCGGGGAAGACGATCGACACGTCGATCGGCAACGTCGCCTGTCTCGTCTCGCGACCGCCGGACGACGTTCCCTTCGCGTTTCAGATCTCGTGCGTGGCGAGTGAATCGGACAGTGTACTCGACGTGTTGGGGAAGGCCGAAATCCTGGCGGGCGACCCGCACCTGCTCGAGCTGGCGCGCATCCTCGCCGGCTGGCCGCAGGTCGGGACCGAGATCGGACCTAAGACCCTGCCGCAAGAAGTGCGGTTCGACGAGATCGACGGCGTGTCGTACACGAAGGGGTGCTACACCGGGCAGGAGACCGTCGCGCGCGTCCATTTCCGCGGCCACCCCAACCGTTGGCTAGGGGGCTTGATGTGGGATGACCCTCCCGATCCCGACGACCCCACCGTCGAGCGCGACGGCAAAGACGCGGGTCGCGTGACCAGCATCGCCTGGGTCCACCGGTACAACGGCTACCTGGGGCTGGCGCTACTGCGCCGAGAGGTGGAGCTCAACGCCACGGTCGATGCGGCCGGCGCCTCCGCGCAGGTCGTGGGCCTTCCGTTCGACATCAGGTGACCCGACGCTGGCGGGGCGTCGGCCCCGGCATCATCGTCGCGGCCGCGTTCATCGGGCCGGGCACGGTCACCACTGCCACCCTCGCCGGCGCGCGGTTTGGCGCACAACTCATCTGGGCCCTCGTGTTTGCGACCGTCGCGACCATCGTGCTCCAGGAGATGAGTGCACGACTGGGGCTCACGACCGGCGCCGGGCTCGGCACGGCTCTTCGGGCGGTCCGCGGTCCGCGATGGCTCGGCATCTCTCTCGCCGCACTCGCGGCGACCGCCGTGGTCAGCGGCGCCGCGGCATATGAAGCCGGGAATCTCACCGGCGCGGCGTTGGGTCTCGAAGCGATGACCGGTGTGCCGCTCAGAGGATGGGTGGCGCTCGGCGCCGTCGTGGCCGGACTGCTGCTCTGGAGCGGCCGGTACAAACTGCTCGAGCGGGTGCTCGCGGCCTGTGTGGCGACCATGGGCGTGATGTTCCTCGCCACGGCCATTCTCGTGGCGCCCGCAGTCGCCACACTGCTTCAGGGCGCGGTGTGGCCCCGACTGCCGTCCGGCGCCGACGTGACAGCGCTGGCCCTCATCGGCACCACTATCGTTCCGTACAATCTGTTCCTCCACGCCGCCGCCGTGCGCGAGCGGTGGTCCGGTCCGGAGGACCTCCCCGCCGCGCGGTGGGATCTCGTGCTAGCCATCGGCCTCGGTGGCGTGGTGTCGGCGGCCGTCGTCGTTACGGCGGCGTCGGCACTCGACGGCGCGCAGGTCCACTCGGCGTCCGACATGGCCGCGCAGCTCGAGCCCCTGCTGGGCCGCTGGGCAAGCCACGCGTTCGCACTGGGCTACGCAGCCGCGGGCGTGTCATCCGCCATCACCGCGCCGCTCGCCGCCGCCTACACCGTGCTGGACACCCTGGGGCGTGGCCGAGACGTGCGGCGTCCTACGGCGCGCCTGGTGTGGGGTGGCTGTGTGATCGTCGGGGCGGTCACGGCGCTGGCCAGCGTGCGTCCGGTACCGCTCATCGTGCTGGCGCAGGTCGTCAACGGTCTGGTCCTCCCGATCATCGCCGTCGTGCTGCTGGTCGCCATGAACGATCGCAGTCGCCTGGGCAGCCACGTGAACACCTGGCGGGGGAACCTTGCCGGAGGCCTCGTCGCGCTCCTGTGCGCGGTCCTGGGTCTCCGGGCCGTTTGGCTCGCGCTGTGAAGGTTTTCGTCACCGGTGGCTCCGGGTTGCTCGGCAGCCACACCATCGAGCGGCTCGTGGCATCGGGGTGCCGGGTCCAGGCACTCACCCGTTCGGAGCCCGCCCGTCGACTCGTGACGAGCCTCGGTGCCGCGCCGCGTCATGGCACTGTCAAGGACGAAGCGACCTGGCGCGCGCTGGACCCCGTCGACGCCATCGTGCACGCGGCGGCGCTCGTCACGACGCCGACCGACTGGACCACGTACGAACGCGTGAACGTGGAGGGCACCCGCCATGCCGTCCGGGCGGCCGCGCGAGCGAACGCGCGACTCATTCACATCTCCTCCGTGGCCGTGTACGGCCGGCAGCCGGACGCCGGGACGGGCACGGCGGTCGCCGAGGATGCCCCTTTCGGGGTGATCGCCGAAACGGATTACTACGCTCGGTCCAAGCGGCTCGCCGAAGAGGTGCTGTGGCACGAGAGCGAGCGTCTAGGGGTCTCAGCGGTGGCGCTCAGGCCCTGCGTCATCTACGGGGAGCGTGACCGTCTCTTGATAGGGCCGGTGTTGCGCGCAACACGGTTCGGTGTCGCTCCGCTCGTGGGATCCGGCGAGAACCGGCTGGCCATGGTGTACGTCGGCAACGTGGTGGACGCCCTGGTCGCCGCACTCGATCACCCGCACGCGACCGGCCCGTTCAACACGGCGAACGACGGCGGGTTCACGCAGCGGGAGTTCTACGAGATCATCCGGGAGACGACTGGCCGTCGCCTGCGCCTGATGCGTATTGCACCCCGTACCGCCGTGGCCGCCGGCAAGGTGTGGCACGCGGTGACCCACCTGATCCACCCGAAGCGCTACCGAGGAGTCGGCGCGTCGAGCGGACACTTCCTGGCACGCGAGAACCCCTACACGTCGGCCAAGGCGGTGCGTGAGTTGGCGTGGGTGCCGACCACCGAGCCCCACGAAGCCTTGCGCCGGACCGTCAGGTGGTTCATGGACCGGGCGGCGCCGGCGCGGTGAGCCGCACGCACGCCTCAACGATGTTCGAACCTGATCACCGACTCCCCAGTCTTGGTCAGCACCTCCACCACGTCGCCCGCGCGCTCCCGGTAGCCGTACAACACCGTGTCGCCACGCATCGCCCGCACCTCAGGGATCGGTGCGCGGAGACGCCAGCGCCTGATGAACCACGCGCCGCCCGGCAGCTGCGCGAACTCCACCGTGCCACCCACCTGCGGCTCCGAGGCCCAACGGGGCAGGTTCGCGTAGCGGTACTCGAGCCGCCGCAGCGCGACCGTGGCGCTGTCGACCCACAGCACCCCCTTGATGTCCGGGATGCGCCGCCCGCGCACCGGCTCGAACCCGAGGCCGACGAGCAGCGTGTCGGCATCGCGACGCTTCTCCAGCCGAAAACAGTGTTCGGCGAGGAACTCCTCGGAGACGAGCACCCGTGCATCCGGCCCGTAGTAGATGGGGCCGCCGGGCGCGTCCTGCACGAACCCCAGCGTCATCAGCCGCTCGGGCTCGAGCGTCCCGAACGGCCACGAGGCGAACCCGGCGCCCACCTGCTCATCCTGAGATATGAGAGCGGCATACCGATCGAGCGTGCGCTCCACGGTGACCGTCCAGAACCGATACCGACGTGCGTGCTGCTCCCACTCGGTGGCGGCGAGCGCCGTCTGGATCTCCTCCCACAACGTGGCCGCGGCCGCGCCTTCGTCGGGACGGCCGCGACACGTGCGCTCGCCCTCCACCGTGAACGCGGGCAGCTCCACCCGCACGAGCATCAGCTCGATCCGCGGCTCCACGGTCTGCCCTCCCGCCAGGACGATCGGATCCGACTCCCAGCGCTGGTACCCAACCACGAGCGTGCGCAGCGTGAACGTCCCCGGCCGGCCGGCGCGGAGCGTGAAGCGGCCCGTGGGGTCCGTCATGGTGCGTGCGGTCTCGGCGCCCGCACTATCCACCAGGAGCACGAACGCGGCCGGGACCGGACGACGGTTCAGCGCATCGACGATCTCACCCCGAACGAGCTGCGCGGCGAGCGATCCGGGGAACGCCACCATCACGGCACCGGTGGCCGTGAGCACGATGCCCGGCCAACGCCGTCCTGCCCTGCGACTCAACCAGCAATGTGACAGCGCAGCGACCCAGCTCGAGAGAATCAGCCACCCTCCGGGGCGGGCGGCGGGTCCGGGTTTCCAATGTCCAGCGTAACCCTCCAGGAACCGTCGGCCACCCGGCGCCAGATGGTGACATAGCTCCCGGCACTGGTGCCGATCGTGCCGTCAGGCGCCGTGACGCGCATCTCGTAACGGCCGCGCGTGTAGCCCAGGTCGCCGGAGGCCGCAATCTCACCGCTCAAGGGCTCCCACGTGAGGCTGAAGTTGGGATCCTGAAACGCCGGTCCCATGAACGCCCGGATCGCCTCGTGCCCAATCACCGGCTGGGCCTGACGGAACTGGATCCCATCCGTCGCGAAGTACGAGACCCACCCCTCGACGCCCTGCGCTGCGATCGCCTCTGCAAACGCGCGGTCCGCCTCGAACAGGTCTTCGACGGTGGCCGTCGTGCCCGCTCCCGCGCAGGCCGCCATGGCGAGCACCATCATCACTCCGATTCGCTTCAACACTCGGTCCTCCTTCCAGAAGTCATCCCGCGCTGGCCATACCGGCGACCGGACGGGTAGTATTGCACTTCGTACATAACCTTCGACTCTCGCCCATCGATACCATGTCACGTTTCGCCTCCATACTCGTCGCACTCGTCATCGTCCCTGGCAGCGTGCTCGCTCAATACGCGCAGATCGACCGGGTGGTGCAAGAGGTCACGCCCCGGATGGTGGAGATCCGGCACCACCTGCACCAATACCCCGAACTCGGCAACCGCGAGTTCGAAACCGCCAAGCTGATCGCCGAGCAACTCCGCTCGCTGGGCTTCGACGAGGTCCGGACCGGGGTAGCGCACACGGGCGTCGTCGGCATCCTGCGGGGCGGCCGTCCCGGACCCGTGGTAGCCGTCCGCGCCGATATGGACGCGCTCCCGGTCACCGAGGCCACGCCGTTCCCGTTCAAATCGACTCAGCACACCACCTATGCCGGACAGGACGTGGGCGTCTCCCACGCCTGTGGGCACGACATTCACATGGCGGTGCAGCTCGGACTCGCAGGCGTCTTGGCGTCGCTGCGCGACGAGTTGCCCGGGACGGTGGTGTTCATCTTCCAGCCCGCCGAAGAGGGCCCGCCACCCGGAGAGCGGGGCGGCGCCGAGCTGATGGTCGAGCTGGGCGTGCTCAAGTCCCCGCGCCCCGCGGCGATCTTCGGGCTGCACACGTTCTGGAACATGGAAGTGGGACAGGTTGGCTACACGCCTGGGCCGGCGCTCGCCGCCGCCGACCACTTCTGGATCACCATCAAAGGCAAGGGTGCCCACGGCGCCTCACCCGATCTGGCGGTCGATCCAGTCGTCATGGCGGCTCAGGCCGTGACGGCCCTCCAAACCATCCGGTCCCGCAACATGTCGCCCATGGAACCGGGCGTCTTGACGGTCGGGCTCCTCCAGGGTGGAACCCGGTTCAACATCATCCCCGAAGAGGTGCGGATGGAGGGCACCGTCCGCAGTTACAGCGCGGACGTGCAGGACCTGGTCGAGCGCCGCATGCACGAGATTCTTGCCGGCGTGACGAGCGCCGGGGGTGGCACTTACGAGCTGACCTACGACCGCGGCATCCCGGTCACGGTCAACGACGTGGCGCTCACCGAACGCATGGTTCCGTCGCTGGAGCGGGCGCTTGGCGCTGACAACGTCGTGCGCATCCAGCCGGCCACCGTCGCCGAGGATTTCTCGTACTTCGCCAACGTCATTCCCGGCCTGTACTTCCGACTGGGCACGCTCGCCCCTGGGGGGTCGTCAGGCAATCACCACACGCCGACCTTTCAAGCCGACGACGGCGCGATTGCCGTCGGCATCACGTCCATGGCGTACCTGGTGTGGGATTTCCTGTCGGCGACGCGGAACTAGGTGGACGGACCTCAGCGGGCGAAGTAGTCTGGCTCGTTCCCCGGCATCCACTTGATGTTGCAGCCCACGCTCGGTCGCTGCTCCGTGGGAACGCTCTTTCCGGCGATGAGGGCGTCGAGCGCGGCACGCAGATCCCTGCCGGTCACCGGCACGTCGTTCCCGGGACGGCTGTCGTCGAGTTGACCGCGGTAGACGAGCGTTCGCTCCTCGTCGAACACGAAGAAGTCCGGCGTGCACGCGGCGCGGAACGCCTTGGCCACCTCCTGCGATCCGTCGTACAGGAACGGGAAGATCCAGTCCTCCGTCACCGCCAATTCCTGCATGTGCTCCGGACTGTCGTCGGGATGGGCCTGCACGTCGTTGGAGTTGATGGCCACGAACGCCGCGCCCTTGGGCAGGTACTCCCGCGTGAGCCGACCGAGCTCTTTCATCACGTGCTTCACGAACGGGCAGTGGTTGCAGATGAACATGACCACGAGGGCCACCGAGCCGTGATAGTCGGCCGGCGTGACGCGGCGTCCGTCCACGGCGTTGCGCAGGGAGAAGTCGGGCAGCTCGGTCCCGAGGGGAAGCATCGTCGATGGGGTGGCGGCCATGGCAGGTCCTCCGGCGGTACAGTCGCACACGGCGGGGCGCCGTGTGCTCGCCAGCCCGCAATGTAGCCCAGCCCGCGGAGGCCGGCCAAGCGCTTGACCCGCCGTCACGAGCCCGGCACTATGCACCACCATGACTGATCACCACGTGTCGGACCGGGTGCGCGAGATCGCGGTGGAGCGCCACCATGAGGGGAGTGTGGCGCAGAAGACCGATCGGGTTGCGCTCGAGGAACCGCTGGAGGTACGGCTGTCGGGTACCGCACTGGCGGTCGTCATGCGGACACCCGGCGACGACGACCACCTGGTGACCGGTTTTCTCCTCACCGAAGGCATCCTGCTGGCCCCCAACGAGATCGCGACGCTCGAGCGCCTGGACGACTCCCGCATCGACGTTCGGCTTCGAGAGGGCATCGACGTGGACCCAAGCCGCTTTCAGCGAAACCTGTTCATGTCCAGCTCGTGTGGGGTGTGCGGCAAGGCGGCGATCGAGGCCGTTCAGATCTTCGCCCGACCGGCAAAGCCCTTTACGGTGCGACGCGAGGTGCTTCCCGGTCTCACCGCGGAGCTCCGCGCGCAGCAGCCGACCTTCGACGCGACCGGTGGATTGCATGCCGCCGGACTGTTCGACCTCGAGGGACGGGCACTCGTGGTCCATGAGGACGTGGGGCGGCACAATGCCGTGGATAAGGCGATTGGGGCGGCCGCCGTGGCGCACTGGCCGCTCCCTCCCACCCTGCTGGTCGTCTCCGGGCGCCAAAGTTTCGAGATCGTCCAGAAGGCCGCCGTGGCCGGAATCGGTGGTGTGGTCGGGGTCTCCGCCCCGTCGTCGCTGGCCGTGGAGCTGGCAGACGGCCTGGACATGCTCCTGGTTGGGTTCTCGCGCGACCGGAGCTACAACGTGTATGCCGGCCACGGGCACCTTGCCGAGTGACCGACCGCGTTGCCCCGCTCCGCGGAATCGCTAGTTTCCAAATTGGATATGACGGTCACCGCGATCCCCACCAATCACCAGTTGATCGAGCAGTGCCGCACCGAGCCGGCCCCGCTCTTGCCGTTGCTCCATGCGTTCCACGAGCGCGATGGGTACCTCTCGGAGGAGGCGCTGCGGGAAATCGCCGGCGCGCTCAGGATTCCGATCGCGGAGCTGTTCGGCGATGTGACCTTCTACCACCACTTCGCCAGGGAGCCACAGGGATACGGGGCGCCCAGAGTGTGCACCGGACCCGTGTGCGCGCACCGTGGCGGGTTGGAGCTGCTGGAGGCGCTCCGTGAGACCGGGGCGCGGCCCATGCCGTGCGCGGGTCGCTGCGACGAGCCCGTTCCGGTGCTGCGCGGTGGGGAGCTGCTCGTCGGCACGACCCCTGAATCGCTTGCGACGAAGCCCTCGCCGATCCCCGTTCCCAACCCCGGCGGGACCGAGGAATGCGTGTTCGCCCACATCCGGGAACCGGGGCGCGCGACGCTCCAGGGCTATCGGCGCACCGGCGGGTACGAAGCGCTCGAGCGCGTGGTGCGATCCGGCGCACCCGCCGAGGTACTCGCCGCCATCACCGACAGCAAGCTGGCGGGCCGCGGCGGCGCGGGATTCCCCACCGGCACCAAGTGGACCGCGGTGGCCGACGCCCCCGGGGCACCCAAGTCGATCGTCTGCAACGCCGACGAGGGCGAGCCGGGCTGCTTCAAGGATCGCGCGCTGTTGGATCACGACCCGCACGCGGTAATCGAGGGGATGGCCTTGGCCGCCTACGCCACCGGCGCGACGCGCGGATTCATCTACCTGCGATACGAGTACCCCGATGCGTTTGGCATCCTCGAGCGGGCCATTGCCGACGCCGAAGCCGCCGCCCTCCTCGGCGACAACGTGTCGGGTACCGACTTCACCTTCCGGCTGTACCTTCGGCGCGGTGCCGGCGCCTACATCTGCGGCGAGGAGGGCTCGCTGCTCAACAGCCTGGAGGGGAAGCATCCCTTCCCGCGCAACCGCCCCCCGTACCCGGTCACGCACGGATACGAGAACCTGCCGACGGTGGTGAACAACGTCGAGACGCTCGCGGCGGTCACGGCAATCGTGCGCCGCGGCGCCGAATGGTATCGCGGACTCGGCATGAACGGGCAGGCCGGGACCAAGGTGATCAGCCTGTCGGGCGACATCCGGCGACCGGGGAACTACGAGGTTCCGCTGGGGCTACCACTCGAGACCCTGCTACACGAATGGGCGGGGGGTCCCGAGGCCGGACGAACGATTCAGGCCGTCACCATGGCGGGACTTTCGGGTGGGTTCCTGGCCGGCACGGATCTCGACGTCACCCTCGACGAGCCGAGCATCCGCAGCAAGGGCTCGTTCCTGGGCGCGGGCGGGATCATGGTGTTCGACGACCGTCATGACATGATCGCGGTCGCACGAGACGCGATGGCGTTCTTCGCGCACGAGTCGTGCGGCAAATGCTTCCCGTGCCGGATCGGCACCCAACGCATCACGGAGCGGCTCGCCGGAGAGGCGGGACCCACTGACCTCTCGGCGTGGATCGACGAGGTGGCCGACCTCGGACAGACGATGAAGGCGATGAGCGCCTGCGGGCTCGGCCTCGCGGCACCGCTCATCACCGAGAGCCTGCTCAAGTACTTCCCGAAGGACGTGGCGCGGCATGTCGAGCGCACCGGCCACGACGCACGAGGTGACCGATGATCGCCAATCCGACTGACGCCAAGCTCGAGTCGCTGACGCTCGACGGGAAGGAAGTTTCGTTCACCCCCGGCGAGACCATCTACGAAGTCGCCACGCGGCATCGCAAGCGGATCCCCACCCTCTGCTACGACGAGCGCCTCGAGCCGTTCGGTGGCTGCCGCCTGTGCGCCGTCGAGGTGGAGGGCTCCCGGCTTCCGGTGGCGTCCTGCACCACGAGGGCCACGCAGGGCATGGTGATCCGCACGAGCACCGCCAGCGTCGAGAAGCACCGGCGCACGTTGCTGGAGATGGTGGCGTCGGAGAATCGGGAAATCGACGTCGATCCGCTGCGAGGCTATGCGTCGCAGGAGCTGTCCACCCTCCTGGACCGCTACGACGCCCGCACCGGCCGCTTTGCCGGCGCGCAGTCGGGAGCGAGCCGGCCCGACGACGACAACCCATTCATTCTCCGCGATTACGATCTCTGCATCTCCTGCTACCGATGCGTGCGCGTCTGCGCCGAACAGGAGGGCGACCACGCCATCAGCGTGATGAGCCGCGGGTTCCACACGCAGATCACGACTGAGTTCGAAGGATTGCTCAAGCACTCGGCCTGCACCTTCTGCGGTCAGTGCGTGCAGACGTGTCCCACCGGTGCGCTGGCCGACCGGAAGGCCATGCGATTTGCGCACCTGCCCAGCGAGACGAAGCAGACCAGGACCATCTGTCCGTACTGCGGCGTCGGGTGTTCGGTCGACATCCTGACGAAGGACAGCACCATGGTGGGCGTGCTCCCGGCCATGGACGGCCCGGCCAACCTCGGCGCGCTTTGTGTGAAGGGCCAGTACGCGTGGGACTTCGTGCAGCACCCCGACCGGCTGGCGACGCCGCTGGTGCGCGGAGCGGACGGCGAGTTGCAGCCGACCGACTGGGATACGGCACTCGACCGGGCCGCCGAAGGTTTTCGCAAGGTCGTCGACGAGCACGGTCGCCACAGTGTCTACGCGGTCGCCTCGGGTCGTGCACCGAACGAGGCCGGCTATCTCATGCAGAAGTTCGTGCGGGCGGGACTCGGCACCAACCACGTCGACAACTGTAGCCGGGCCTGACACGCTCCCACGGTCGCCGGTCTGGCGGCCTCGATCGGACGCGGCGCCATGTCGAACCCGCTAGCCGACATGGAGAAGCCCGACGTGATCTTCTGCATCGGCACCAATATGACGGAGTGCCACCCCGTCGCCGCGACGCGTCTCAAGCGCGCGCTCGCGCGGGGAGCCAAGATGATCGTGGCCGACCCCCGTCACATCGGGCTGGCGGACCTGGCCGACATCTATCTCCCGATCAGGGTGGGCTCGGATTCGGCGCTGCTGCTCGCTATGGCACACGTGATCGACCGCGAGGGGCTGGTCAACGAACAGTTCATCGGCGATCGCACGGTCGAGGGTGAGAAGTTCCTCGAGCACGTGAAGCAGTTCCCGCCGGAGTGGGCCGCAGAGATCACCGAGGTGCCCGCCGAGGACATCGAGAGGGCGGCACTCTTGTATGGAAAGGCCGATCGGGGAGCCATCTACTACACGCTCGGCATCACGGAGCACATCTGTGGGGTCGAGAACGTCCAGAGTCTGTGTAACCTCGCCCTCATGACCGGCAACATCGGCCGGGAGGGGACGGGCATCAACCCGATGCGGGGCCAGAACAACATTCAGGGCGCCGGCGACACGGGCGCGATTCCCAACAACTATCCCGGCTTCCAGCCGGTCACGGACCCGAAGAACCAGGAGAAATTTCGGCAGGCCTACGGCCGCACGGTCGATCTCGAAAAGGGCATCACGAAGGTCACGGCACTCGAAATGGCCGGTGACCAGATCCGGGCCATGCTCATCGACGGGGAAAACACGGTCGTCTCAGACCCCGACCGCCACCACTGCGAGCACGCGCTGAAGAGCCTCGATCATCTGGTGGTGATCGACATCTTCCTCACCGAGACCGCGGAGCTTGCGGACGTTGTGCTGCCGGCGGCGGCGTGGGGGGAGACCGATGGCTCGCAGACCAACACGGAACGCCGAGTTCAGCGGTTGCGCGCGGCCGTCCCGCCACCGGGAGACGCCAAGCCGGACTGGTGGATCATCAGTCAGCTGGCGCGGCGACTCGGATTCCAGGGCTTCGAATTCACGGACGCCAAGGGCGTGTTCAACGAGCTGTGCAGCCTGTCTGTCACCTACGCCGGACTGGACTGGGACCGCATCGCGCACGGCGAGTATCAGTGGCCGGTTCCCGAACCCGGGCACCCGGGCACACCCATCCTGCACCAAGGCACGTTCGTCAACGGTCGCGGGATCTTCCACCTGATCTCGTACCGAGATCCCGCCGAAACGATCGATGACGAGTACCCGGTGTGGCTCACCACCGGCCGACGGCTCCAGTCATACCACACGCGCACACAGACCGGACGGTCGGAGGGGATCGACTACTTCCTGTCCGAGGAGAGTCTCGAGATCCATCCGCACGACGTCGCGGCATGGGGGCTCCACGACGGCGGCTGGGCCCGCATGCACAGTCGGCGCGGTTGCGTGGTGATCAAGGTGAAGGAGACGCGTCGCTCACCGAGAGGCACCGTGTTCGCGAGCTTCAGCTTCAACGACGTACCGGTCAACATCCTGACTGGCGGGGGGTACGATCCCGTCACCCAGACGGCGGAACTCAAGGTCTGCCCCGTGCGGGTGGAACCGGCCGAGGCACCGTCGGCGAGGCAGGGCGTGGCATGAACACGGCGGGTACGGCAACCCACTCGGCTGGCCTTCGCGACCGCGTGCTTGGGCTCGATCGCAAGGTCCCGGTGCTCGATGGCCGGCTCATGCCGTACATCAACCTCGACAATGCGGCCACCACGCCGCCGCTCCGCGACGTGGTCGAGACCGTCGAGCGCTTTCTGCCGTACTACTCCAGCGTGCACCGCGGTTCGGGGTTCAAGTCGCGACTCAGCACCATGGTGTACGATCAGGCACACGAGATCCTGGCGCGCTTCGTCGGGGCTGACCCTGCGACGAATACCGTCATCTTCGGAAAGAACACCACCGAAGCCATCAACAAACTGTCCTACCGCATTTCCCTCCGGGACGACTCGGTGGTGCTCAGCACCGTCATGGAGCACCACTCGAACGACCTCCCGTGGCGGAACCGCGCCACCGTGGTGCACGTACAGGCCACACCCGATGGCCGGCTTGACGAGGACGACTTCGATCGGCAGCTCGAGCGGTACGCAGGTCGAGTGGCGATCGTGACCGTGACCGCCGCGTCGAACGTGACCGGGCTCATTCAGCCGGTGCACCGGCTGGCCCGCAAGGCGCACGCGGCGAGAACGCTGATCATGGTGGACGCCGCCCAGTACGCACCGCATCGGGCGGTCGACATGAAGACGGACGACGATCCCGAGCATCTGGATTTCGTGGTGCTCGCCGGACACAAGATGTACGCACCGTACGGGACGGGCGCGCTCGTCGGACCGAAAGAGTTCTTCCTGCGGTCGGCGCCGGAATACCCGGGCGGGGGGACCGTGGACGTCGTGACGCTCGACGAGGTGCACTGGGCCGGCATGCCTGACCGGGACGAGGCCGGAAGCCCAAATGTGATTGGCGCCGTCGCCATGGCCAAGGCGGCGCAGGTACTGATGGAGATAGGGATGGATAGGGTAGCGGCGCACGAAGCGGAGCTTACCGCCTATGCGCTCGAAGGCCTCCGGACGGTACCGAAGATTCGTCTGTACGGTGACACGGACCCGAAACGGGCGGCACAACGCGTCGGCGCCATTCCCTTCAACATCGACGGGGTCTCACACTATCTCGTGGCCGCGGTGCTTGGCTACGAGGGTGGAATCGGCGTGCGGTCGGGGTGCTTCTGCGCCCATCCGTACGTCGTGCACCTGCTGCAACTGCCCGAACGGGAGCGGGAGGCGTGGAAGGACAAGGTGCTCGCCGGTGACAAGTCGGACATGCCGGGTTTGGTGCGGGCGAGTTTCGGGTGCTACAACACCACCACTGATGTCGATCACCTGATCGAGATGTTGCAGCGAGTGGCCGGCGGGGACTACCGAGCGGACTACCGGCTTCACGGATCGAGCGGCGAGTACGTGCCCGCCGGGTACGTCGACCCGCTACCGAATTACTTCACCCTCGAGTAGCGCAATACCTCTTTCACGCCCAGCCGTGACACAGCCTCGGTACGTGACCTACCGCTCTGCCGGCAGCCGCGCCGTATCTCGCGCCATGATGGAATCCGGGGCGGCGGAGTCCGTGGGTGCCGGCACCAAGACGGCGGGAGTCGTGTCGAGGGACTGGTCCGCGTCCTCCGATCGATCGGTACACGACACCGAGACTATCATTGCCAGCACGATGACGAGCCATTTCATGCACCAACCTCCGGTTGCGTCGATGGGTGAGACCGCGGGTCGCGACTGGAAGTTAGCCTCGCGAACGGCGCGCGACGGACCCGCGCGTGTCTGACCGAGGCACTCCCGCATGACGGACCGTCGAACGTTCCTGTCGATGGTGACCGGCTCGATCGCCGGCATCGTGGCCCGCCCGTCGCCGCTCAGCGCCCGGGTGGATGCACCCACGGTGACCGCCGAGTCGACACCGTTCTATCGCCAGCCCGATGGCCAGGCCAGTCTCGTCAGGTTCCTCGCTGCGGGGATCGATGCCCCGGCAGGCAGGCTGCGCGTGTACGATCGCGGCCGCCGACTCCTCGGCACCGCCGGTGTATTGCGGTCCAACGACGGGCTGTTCGGTGAACTCTGGCTACGGGTCGAGGACCAGTCACTGCTCGTGAGCGAGCTGGAAGCACCGGGCATTCGCGGCATCCATCGGACCACCCACCGGCTCTCCCCCGCACCCCGGTGGACACTGATCTGGCTCACCATCACCGATCCGGTGGCGCTCGAGCGCCGTCTCGACGAGATCCCAATGTTGAACCAGGCTGTGCTCGCCACCTTGTGGCGCGAAGCCGGCGTGACCGTGAACCCGCTGCCATCCACCGCGCATCTTGCGACGCTGGACCACGTCGAGTTTCTCCGCCTGGGAGGCGTTGGTCGAAATCTCGAGCGGCGGATCGGTATTCGCACGAGTTCCGTGGCACTCGTCGATGTGCCGGACCGAGTGCCACCCACGGCCGCGATGGCCCTTGCGGGATCCGGGGTGCGCCACGTCATCCGTCGTGAGCCGGCCGACGGGGTGGCCCGGTGGTGGGAGAGCCCCGATGGCACCCGACTGGTGACTACCATGTTCCCGGCCGGCGCGGACCCGCAGGCGCTGGCCTTCACCGACTCCCAGGACGTCATGGCCCGACGGGTTGAGACGTTCCTGTCGTGGTCGCCATCGGCAGTGCCGGTTGCTGGCGGGAGTGGACCGATGACGTTCGTGCTGGGCACGGAGACCGACGACACGCTGGCGGCCATGCTACTCAACGTGCGGGAGTGGAACCGCCGGTTTGCGTACCCGCATATCGTGATCGGCGGATCCGACGATCTGCACGCGCTGCTCCCGACCGAAGGGGTCCAACCATTCCAAGCCGCGGTCCAAGTAGGCACCCAGGCGCTCCCGTCGCCCGGGGAGTTGACGGCCCTCGTCGACGAACGCCGAGCGGCCTACGCGCGACGCGTCGAGTCCATGCTGCTCCCCATCGCCACCGTCGTGGGCGGCGATCGGGCGAGTGACCCGCTCGGTACGCTGGCGGCGGCGATCGACACGACGTTCCCCGGCCACCTCGTCGTGAATCCCGCGCCGCATCGACGGACGGACGTCGTCACACTGGCTGAGGGACGAACGGTGATCGTCACCGACGTCCCTCCCCTGGGCCATGCGTTCATCCTCGAGCCGCCGGGATCACCTGCTGATGATCCGGCCGTCGCTCCGCTGGTCTCCCGTAGCCTCTCGGGAGCGGTGCTGCGCCTGGAACTCGACGACCGAACCGGCGCCATCAATTCGCTCCGGGACCGACGAACCGGTCGGGAGTGGGCCCGTGTTGCGGGACTCAACACCGTGGACGGCTCGATCCTCCAAGACCACCTGGTCGAGACCGTCGCCGGGGTCGGTACCCGTCTCACGGCGTGGCGCCGCTCGCCACGGTTGGGAGCCTTTACCAGCGTGGTCACCGTGTACGACGCCCTGCCCCGGATCGACATCGAGAACGTCGCCGTGGAGGCCATCGGTGTCGCGCGGTACGAGTTCGCGTTTGCTCTACCGTATCCTCTCACCCGGTGGGAGATCCCCGCCGGGCATCGCGGCACTACATCGCCCGTAGAGGGGGCAGTGCACCTGCGGTGGATCGCCCTCCAGTCAGGCAGCGGGGTGGCGCTGTTCCGGGGAATCGATGCGCCGCACTTCGATGTGGACGAGGACGGCACGGTGACGAGCCACGCCCCAGCCGACCGGGCCCGATACCGCATTGCTACGGCCGACGCACCGCTCTCCGTGGCGGAGTGCGCCCGCTTCGGATGGGACAGCGAGCCGCTCGTGGCAGCGCCGGTTCTCGGGAGTCCGACGGGCCGGATACCCCGGTTCGGGAGTCCGTTTGTCCTGGATCAGAAGGACGCGGCGATCGTGGGCATCGAGCCGGAGGCCGACGGAATCAGCATGATCGTCTATCTCCAGGATCTGTCAGGAACCGCTCGGTCCCTCACGCTCGGGTATGGGTTGTTGGCATTCGACGAGGCTCGCCGGGTGGACCTGCTGGGCCGGGATATAGCGGAGCCGGCGACGCCCGTTCCCGGAGGGATCGCCGTGTCGGTCCGTGGCTGGGGTGTGATTGCCGTGCGCCTCTCGGGGCTGCGGCTGCGGTGACCGCGAATCGAGGGACGGTCCTCCTCTCACGCTGGTCCCGGACCGCCGTCGGCCTCGCGTTGGTCGTTATCATTACTACATGACTAAGCCTTCGACCCTTGCCGACCTGAAGCAGACCGAGTGGGCCGATCCCCGCGTGCACGGGCGGTCCGTGAAGGACGAAATGCGCCAGAATCTGGTTCGCATGCTCGACGCGGACCAGGAACTCTTCCCCGGCATCGTGGGGTTCGAGGACTCCGTCGTGCCGCAGGCCGTGAACGCGGTGCTCGCCCGCCACAACTTCATCCTGCTGGGCCTTCGGGGACAGGCCAAGAGCCGCATCCTCCGCCAGCTCGTGGACCTGCTGGACGAGGAGATCCCGATCATCGCCGGGAGCGAGGTGAACGACAACCCGTTCGGTCCGATCTCGAAGTTCGGCCGGCAGCTCCTCGACGAGCGCGGTGACCGGACGCCGATCGAGTGGATTCCGCGCCACCGCCGCTACGTGGAGAAGCTCGCGACCCCCGACGTCACGATCGCCGACATCATCGGTGACGTCGACCCGATCAAGGCCGCCCGCGGCGGGCATCTGCTGTCGGACGAGCTGACCATCCACTACGGTCTGCTGCCGCGGAGCAACCGCGGGATCTTCGCGATCAACGAGCTGCCGGACCTGGCAGGGAAGATCCAGGTGGGACTGTTCAACATCATGCAGGAAGGCGACGTCCAGATCAAAGGCTATCCCATCCGACTGCCGCTCGACGTGCTGCTGGTGTTCTCGGCCAACCCCGAGGACTACACCGCTCGGGGCAAGATCATCACGCCGCTGAAGGACCGAGTTGGCAGCGAGATCCTCACGCACTATCCCGTCACGATCGACCACGGGATGGAGATCACCGAGCAGGAGGCGTGGGTGGCGCGGGACGGCATCCCCGTCGAGGTCCCCGATTTCATTCGGGAGTTGGTGGAGCGCATCGCCTTCGAGGCCAGGGAGGACAAGCGCATCGATCGTCGATCGGGCGTGAGCCAGCGGCTCCCCATCGCGGTATTGGAGAACGTCGTGTCCAGCGCCGAACAGCGCGCCATCATGAAGAAGGAAGCACGGATCGTTCCCCGAATTGCCGATCTCTACCGCGCGCTCCCGGCCATCACCGGAAAGATCGAGCTGGAGTACGAAGGCGAGCTGCAGGGTGCCGAGATCATCGCGCGCGATCTCGTGCGACGAGCCGCCGGCAAGACGTTCGAGAACCGTTGCGGCGGACTGGACTGCGACAGCATCGTCGAGTGGTTCGATCAGGGTGGCGCCCTGAAACTCTCCCAACACGAAGCCGCCAAGCTCTGCCTCAAGGGGTTCGCCACCGTGCCGAGCCTGCTGGACGCCGTCGACCTCGTCGGACTCGCTCCCAGAAACGACCCGGGCTCCGTTGTGGCGGCGTGTGAGCTGATTCTCGAAGGGCTCGTCGCGCAGAAACGGATCTCCCGGTCCGACGAACTCGGCTACGTCCGCAGTCGTATGCGAGGCCCTGGTGGCCCCGGCGGGCCGGGCGGTCAGCAGATCTTCGGCTGAGTCGCGACTCCAATGCCGGTCATCACGATCTCACGCCAGTACGCGTCCGGCGGGTCGGACATCGCCAAGCGCATCGCGGAGCGGCTGGGCTGGCCACTCATCGACAACGAGTTCGTGGACCGGGTGGCCGTGGAGACCGGGGTACCGCGTCTGGAGGTCGAGGAGCGTGAGGAGCGCGTTCCCTCGTTGGTGGAGCGGTTGGCCCGCGCACTCGCCGTCTCGTCTCCCGAAGTCTTCGTCACGGCCGCAGAACCGCCAGCGGGTCGCCTAGCCGACGAGGCCGAACTGGTGCGTGCCACCGAAGCCGTCATCCAACAGGCCGTACGGGAAGCGCCACGTCTCATCATGGTGGGACGGGGAGCGCAGGCATGCCTCGCTCAACGGGACGACGCCTTACACGTGTTCATCGTCGCGCCGCGCGAGGTGCGGGTGCAGGCGGCCGTACGTCGCCTCGACCTGAGCAGGGACAAAGCTGAAGACACGGTCGATCGCACCGATGCAGGGCGCCGTCGCTACGTGGAGACCTACTACGACCGCGACTGGGACAACGCCGACAACTATCACCTGGTGATCAACACCGGTGTCTTCGACTACGACGACGCGGCGGGCCTCGTGATCGAGGCTGCGCGGCTGCGAGGGTGGGTAGGCGGTTAGGCGGTTAGGCGGTTAGGCGGTTAGGCGGTTAGGCGGTTAGGCGGACCGAGGGGTAACAGATCGCGATGCATGACACCAGTCCGTCCGCCCAGCCTTTCCCCCCCTCCCTCCCCCCTCACTCCCCGACATTCGGCCTCGCAGCCGGCCACCCATCTTCCCCGCGCTCCAGCACCGTGACTTCCGGCTGTTCTACGCCGGATTCGTGGTGTCGCTCCTGGGCGTGTGGATGCAGCGCGTGGCCCAGTCGTGGCTGGTCCTCGAGCTCACGGATTCCGCGTTCTGGGTCGGGCTGATCGATGCGCTTGGCTCGCTTCCCGTGCTCGTGTTTACACTCTACGCGGGGGTCTTGGCCGATCGCGTGCCGCGCAGGCCAATGGTGATCGTCACGCAGACGGCGGCCATGGTGTTCGCGCTGGCCTTGGCCGTCCTCGTACTCGCTGACACGATCGCCCTGTGGCACATCGTGGTGCTTGCTGCGCTTCTGGGCACGGCGAACGCCTTCGATATCCCCGCGCGCCACGCGCTCGTGGTCGACATGGTCGGGAAGGACGACCTGACCAATGCCATCGCACTCAACTCCTCGGCATTCAACGCCACCCGCATCGTAGGTCCGGCAATCGCCGGCATTGTCATTGCGGCCGTGGGCGTGGGTCTCTGCTTCCTCCTCAATGCCGTGTCCTACTTGGCCGTGATCGGAGCGCTCGTCGCCGTGCGGGTATCGACCATGACGGGGCGAACCAGCGCTGCAGAGTCGGCGTGGGTGCGACTGGGCCGTGGGTTCAGGCACGTGATCGATGAGCGGCGGACCCGGATCCTCATCCTCAACATCGCCGTCATCAGTGTGTTCGGCCTCCCCGCTCTGGTGCTGCTGCCGGTGGTGGCCCGGGACGTCCTCGGACGCGGTGCACAGGAGTACGGCTGGATGATGTCGGCCATGGGCGTGGGCGCGCTCATCGGCGCGCTCACCATTGCGGTATTCGGCCACAAGCTTCCGCGCGGTCACCTACTTGGCTGGAGCACCACGGCGTTCGGCGTCTCGGTGATCCTGTTCGGGCTTTCGCGTTCGCTGGCAGTGTCGCTGGTGCTCCTGGCGTGCCTGGGCTGCTCGATGATCGTGACAACGGCGATCACCAACACGCTGGTCCAGACCCTTGCCCCCTACGAGCTGCGCTCACGCGTGGTGGCGTTCTACGCCTGGGCCTTCGTGGGCCTGAGCCCGTTCGGGGCGCTCCAGGCCGGATCCGTGGCCGAGTGGTTGGGGGCCGGGAATGCCATCGCGATTGGCGGGACCGTGACGGCGGCGGTGGCGATTGGGCTCGTGCTCCGGTCGGCGGAGGTACGGGCGACACGGTAGCGCTGGATGCCAAATGCCACCGTGAGGTTCCCTTTTCACCTTTCACCGTTCACGTTTCAGAAGACCCACGCCGGTGCGCTGTGCGCTGTGCACTGTGCGCTGAGCGTGAGAAGGCAGACTCCATGCGCTACACGACGTACTCCAAGTACATCCCCGAGCTGCTCGATGCGGTCAACCTCGAAGACCTGCTCGACCAGCTGAGCGATTTCCTGCTGCAGTCGGGGTTCGCCGGCGGGTCGATGTATCACCCGTTCTGGGGAGAGTTCGGCGAGCACGACGACGGCGATCGATCGCTGGAGGCCCTCAAGGCGGCGATCATCCAGGCCCTCGTGGATTCGGGCAAGCTCACGCCGGAGATGCTCCAGGTGCTGCGGGGCGAGTCATCGGGTGACGAAGCACGAGACGCCGAGATCCAGCAGCAGCTCGCGGACTTGATCGACCAGATCGTGCAGAAGCTCATCGAGCAGGGTTACCTCAACGTGCAGGAGACCCCGCAGATGCCCGAGGGACACCAGCCCATGTTCGGCCCGGGCGGGCAGGCCCAGTCGGCGGCGCAGCAGGTGCAGTTCAGCCTCACCGGCAAGGGCCTGGACTTCCTCGGTTACCGAGCGTTACGCGACCTGCTGGGCAGTATCGGCAAGTCGAGCTTCGGTGCGCATGACACCCCGCACCTCGCCACCGGGGTCGAAGCCGAAGCGGCCTCCAAGCCGTACGAGTTCGGCGACACGATGAACATCGACGTGCCGGAGACGTTGAAGAAGGCGGTCGGGCGGTCCAGCGGTCGGGCGGTCGGGAACACCAATCCGCTCGACCGGTCAACCGCCGAACCGCCTTTCCTCGATCTCGACTACCCCGACCTCATGGTCCACCAGAGCGAGTATCGCTCGAGCGCGGCCACCGTGCTCCTGCTCGATTGCTCGCACTCGATGATTCTCTACGGGGAGGACCGCTTCACCCCTGCCAAGAAGGTTGCCCTCGCGCTGTCGCACCTCATCGGTACGCAATTCCCCGGCGACTCGATCCGCGTCGTGCTGTTTCACGACACCGCCGAAGAGATCCCGCTCGGGCGGCTCGCCGAAGCACAGGTGGGCCCGTACCACACCAACACCGCCGAGGGACTCAAGCTCTCCCGTCGCATCCTCTTGTCGCAGAAGAAGGACATGCGGCAGATCATCATGATCACCGACGGCAAGCCGTCGGCGCTCACCTTACCGGACGGCCGGGTGTACGTGAACTCCGTGGGCCTCGATCCTCGGATCCTGCGGGAGACGTTTCGCGAGGTGTCCGCCTGCAAGCGAGCGGGGATCATGATCAACACTTTCATGCTCGCGCGCGAGCGAATGCTGGTGGAGTTCGTCAAAGAGGTGTGCGAGATCAGCCGCGGGAAGGCCTACTTCACCAACACCATGACGCTGGGTCAGTACATCCTCATGGACTTCATGAAGCGGAAGACGAGGAGAGTAGGCGGGTAGGCGGTTAGGCCGTTGAGCGGTTTAACGGTTAGGCGGTTGAGCGGTTAGGCGGTCGGCTTCTGGGCCGACTGGCGGCGCATCGAGGCGTAGAGACCCCAGGTTGCCTTGCTCGCTTCAGTATGGGCGGCACCGATTTGCCCAAATTGGTCGCCATCCAGCAAACTGAGCTCGTGCGCGAGGCGAATGACGTAACCCAACTCGGCCAATGATGCGAGGGAGATGTCCAGATAGCGGCGGAATTCAGCTGCGCCCCGCTTCACTGATCCCTCGACGATGTTGGCGGCGGCCGAGAATGCGGCTCTTCGAGCCTGTGACGTCAGACCGTACTGCTCAGCCTTCGGAAAGAACGTCGTCTCCCGATAGACGATCAGTGCGAGCTCGTGACAGAGGCGGAAGGCTTCGAATCGCTCGTACGGCGCCATGACTGGAAACATGACCGCCAGTGCTTGACGGGTGTCATGCAAATCCGCGCCCGCGGTACCATCTAACCGCCTAACCGCTCAACCGCCTAACCGTTCATCTGCCCTCTCATTTCCAACAACGCCTCCAGCTCCGGCAGCTGCCCGCGGTCTTTCTGGCGGTTCGCCGCACGCTTGGCCTTGATCAGCGCGGGAAGGTCCAGAATCCGGAATCGTGTATCACCAACGATTGTCTCGACCGAATTCGCGAGCACAGCTGTGAAGTCCCCTACCCCCTCAACGCGGTCCATGACGTCGAGATCCCCCAACGACGTCGCGAGTGTCATCACCGGCGAGATCTCGAGCTGCCGGGCATCCATGACAAAGGGCAAGTCGGCTTCCACACCGCGGAGATAGGCGTTCCACTCCGCGAGCACGGCCGCAAGGCGCCCGCGATTATCCGGTGCCGGGTCATAGCAGATATCGAGGTCGAAGGTCGCACGCGCCATCCCGTGCAGCCCAGCCGCCACGCCCCCGACAACCACGAACCGGACAGGCGCTCTCACCAGCGCATCGATCTGGGACTGGAACAGCGTCATCGGAGAATGCGCGCCTTGCGGAAGAACTCCACCGCCTCATCCAATCGCTTGAGCCGCTGCTCGGGCGTCAACCGTAACGACGCCTCGAGGAGCGAAATGTCCACGCCGTACCACTTGGCCCACGCGATGCCGCGCCGGCGCTTTTTCGGTGGTCGCCCTCGCCGCTTTTCGGCATACCAGCATCGCGCGAGCGACAGTCGCACGGTACAGTCGGACAGGAACCGCTCCAGATCGAGGGTCATGCGGACGACGCCATCCGGGCCGGCGAGCTCCCACGTACGATGCTGCGGCCACCGGGCCAGCGCCTCCTCCGCCAGCGGGAACGCCTGCCGCAGCGACATCCCACACGCAGCCTTCACCGTGCGGGCAAAGCTCAGACGCCGAGCAAGATCCTCCGTGTATCGCGCCGGTATGCCCAGCGCCTGATACGCGTTCTGGACCCAGCGCGCTGGTGCGCCGACCGCAACGGCAAACTGACCGAGTGTCATGAATAACATATATATGATAATCATATAGATTTTCAATTCCTCGCTCGGTCTGCCGCCTTCCCCCAGTCCAATCTCCCGGCCGGCCCCCAACCGGCGCGAAACGCCGTAACCGATAGACCCTATTACATTTCAGGCACCTCGCTGCAGCACCGGGTGGGGATGAGGGGGGCTTGGGACTTCCAGAAAGGAAAGGTTCGCGTTCCGACCATCGCGTCGGCCGGACTCTGCAGATGACCAGATCGTACAACGCTTTCGACATCGCTCAGGCGCAGTTCGATGGGGTCGCCGAACTGCTGAATCTCGATCCGTCTGCGCGCGATCTCCTGCGCTACCCCATGCGGGAGTTCACGTTCGCCATCCCGGCTCGGATGGATGACGGGCGCGTCCACATCTTCCGAGGATTCCGGGTCCAGCACAACGACGCCAAGGGACCGTGCAAGGGCGGCATACGATTTCATCCGCTGGAGACCCTCGACACGGTCCGGGCTCTCGCAATGTGGATGACGTGGAAATGCGCCGTCGTCGACATCCCACTCGGTGGGGCCAAGGGCGGGGTGGTGTGCGACCCGCACAACCTGAGCGCCAGGGAGCAAGAGACCGTGTGTCGCGGCTATGTTCGCTGCATGGGCCGCAACATGGGCCCTCACCTCGACGTGCCCGCCCCGGATGTGATGACCTCTGCACAACACATGTTGTGGATGCTGGACGAGTTCGAGGCGATCCACGGATCCAAGCAGCCCGGCTTCATCACAGGAAAACCGGTCGGGGTGGGTGGCTCACAGGGCCGGGCGGAGGCCACCGGTTTCGGTCTGGTGTTCACGCTGCGCGAAGCGCTCAAGGAACTCGACATCCGGCCGGACGATACCACCGCCAGTGTCCAAGGATTCGGAAACGTCGCGCAGAACGCCATTCGGCTTTACAGCCAGATCGGTGGCCGTACGGTCTGCGTCTCCTGCTGGGATCAGACCGACCAGGCCAGCTACTCCTTCCGTCGGAAGGAGGGCATCGATCTGGACGAGTTGCTCGGTGTTACGGACCGGTTCGGTGGAATCGACAAGCGCAGGGTGCAGGACTTGGGCTACGAGATCCTGCCGGGCGAGGCGTGGCTCGAGCAGGACGTCGACATCCTGATCCCGGCAGCCCTCGAAAACCAGATCACCGAAGACAACGTGTCCCGGATAGGCAAACGGGTCAGGATCATAGTCGAAGGCGCCAACGGACCGACCACGCCAGCTGCCGACTCGGCACTCGAACGACGCGGGATCTTCGTGATACCCGATCTGCTCGCCAATGCCGGCGGGGTGACGTGCAGCTACTTCGAGCAGGTGCAGAGCAATTCCAACTATTATTGGGACAAAGACGAGGTGCTGAGCAAGCTCGACGTCAAGATGACGGCGGCGTTTGTCGCCGTCAGTGAGCTCGCCCGCAAACGGAAGCTCTTCACGCGTACGGCCGCGTACGTCATCGCGGTCGATCGCGTGACCCGAGCGTGTCGGGACCGCGGCTGGATCCAGGGATAGCCACCCTCCGGCTGCCGCCATGGACCGATACGCTCGGAACAGACATGACCTCTCCCCGTTCGACCGGGATGCCTTCGGATCCGACGGCACTCCGGGACGCATTGGACACGGGGAGATCGGTGGAAAGGCCCGGGGCCTCGTCTCGGTTCGGAAGATGCTGCACGCGGGGTTCGGACCCCGCACCGACGCCCAGATCGAGGTCGGCATTCCCAGGTTTGCCGTGGTGGCGACGGACGTATTCGATGCGTTCCTGGAACGGAACCACCTCGGCGAGATCGCCTCCTCCGACCTCCTCGACGAGCGCATCGCCCACGCGTTCCAGCAGGGGGACCTTCCGACAGAGATCCTCGGCGATCTGCGGACACTGGCGGATCTGATCCGCGCGCCACTCGCGGTGCGCTCTTCCAGCCTGCTCGAGGATGCGTTGCTCCACCCCTTCGCCGGCGTCTACGAGACGAAGATGACGCCGAACAACCAGCCAGACAGCACCACTCGATTCCAGCGGCTGGTGGAGGCGTTGAAGTTCGTCTATGCCTCGACCTTCTTCAAATCGGCCCGCGATTATCGCCGGTCATCCCGTACGCCCGACGGCGAGGAGAAGATGGCCGTGATCCTCCAGGAGGTGGTGGGCCAACGGCACGGCGACCGGTTCTACCCCGATGTCTCAGGGGTCGCGCGCTCGTTCAATTTCTATCCTACAGGCGGCGCCGATCGAGACGAGGGCGTGGTCGATTTGGCCCTGGGCCTCGGCAAGACCATCGTCGACGGGGGTCTGTGTTACTCCTACTCGCCCGCCAGGCCCAAATCCCCACCGCCCTACAGCTCGCCGAGAGACCTCCTCGCCGTGACCCAGAGAGAGTTCTGGGCGATCAATGTCGGGAAGGCACCGCCGTACGACCCCATGGCCGAAACGGAGTATCTGGCTCAGGCGGGCCTTCGTGAGGCGGAGTACGACGGCACCCTGCGCTACTCGGCGTCGACATACGTCGCCGACTCCGACCGCGTGACGCCAGGCGTCGGGACCGCAGGACCACGGATTCTCAACTTCGCCCCGTTGCTCCTGCACGAGCAGTACCCGCTCAACTCGGTGGTCCGCTCGCTCCTCGACTCCTGCGAGAGCGCCACGGGGCGTGACGTCGAAATTGAATTCGCGATGACCTTCCCCAAAGCTGCCGGCTCCAAGCCACACCTCGGTTTTCTGCAAATCCGCCCGATGGTGGTGCCCGACAAAGAGGTCCACGTTGACGAGAGCGAGCTCGATTCCCCCAACGTGCTGCTCGCTTCGCGCCACGTGATGGGCAACGGCGTCGTCGAGACCATCGAGGACGTGGTCTACGTGAAGCCTGCGGTGTTCGAGACCCGTCACACGCGCACGGTTGGCGAGCAGCTGGAAAAGATGAATGCGGGACTGTTGGATCAGGACCGCCCCTACCTGCTGATCGGTTTTGGCCGATGGGGAAGCGCAGATCCCTGGCTCGGGATCCCCGTGAAATGGGGGCAGATCTGCGGGGCCAAGGCCATCGTAGAGGCCACCCGACCCGACATGATGATCGAAGCCAGCCAGGGCTCGCATTTCTTCCACAACATCTCGAGCTTCCAGGTGAGCTACTTCTCGGTGCCTCACGACACAGCGCCCGGAATCGACTGGCAGTGGCTCGACGGGAACGAGGCCGTCGCCGAAACGGAGTTTGTCCGACACATCCGCACTGCGGGCCCGCTGCTGGTCAAGGTGGACGGCCGGTCCGGCCGTGGTGCAGTATGGTACCGTACATGAGCACTCGCCGACGAGGACGGTGCGCGTGATCAATCCTGACCGGTCCGCCGAACAGCTATTGGAAGACCTGCAGGAGCGGGCCAAGGAACTCAACTGCCTCTACCGGATCGACGAGATCCTCAGCAGGCAGGCCGCACATGAAGAAACGGATGTCTTCAATCAGCTGATCCTGGTCATCCCGGCCGGCTGGAAGTACCCGGACATCTGCCAGGCCAGGATTACCATGGGCCGAAACACGTATCAGCCGGACGATCACGTCTCGACCCCCTGGACCTTGGAGACAGACATCCGGGTGCAGGGAGAGATCACCGGGAGCGTCGCCGTGTCCTATCGGGAGGAACGACCGGCACTCTACGAAGGTCCGTTCCTCAAGGAGGAACGGCGGCTCATCGATGCCATCGCGGAGCGCATTGCTCTCTGGGCAATGCAGCGGGGGCTTCGCCAGGACCGAGAGAGCTGGGAGCGGGTCGTGGCGAAACTCACCAGTCGCGAGCGACGATCGTGGCGGGTGCTGGTCGAGTTTCTGATGCGAACCGACCAAGAGCTTCTCAAGCGCATCACGCGCAGGATGGTCCGCCACCTCTGCTGGACCGGCATCGAAGAGGCGGGCAAGCTGCTGCACGAGGAATTGCCGAGCACCCGGGGCGTGCACGCGGGGTGGGACGAGAACCGACCACAGCAGCGACACGCGTTGCGCCCCACGCCAAGTCTCGTGGAGCGGACGTTCGAACTGGCCGGCCGCCACCTGAGCGAGACGGAAATCGTCTCGGTCATTCAGTCGTGGATCAACGAAGACAAGTGCGTCTTCCTGCTCCATGGTCTCGAGAACCAGGCGACCACCATGAACGAGATCGGCGACGCCGTGCTCCGCTATCGGAATGCATCAGTCGACGAATCCCAGCTCTCGCTCGCCTTTCGCACCAGCATCAAGGTGGGGCTCCTGCGGCGAGTGTTCCTCGATCAGCTCGACTTCATCAACGTGGCCAAGAAACACGTGACGGTCAGGGATTTCTACGATCTGATGCCCCGCGTCGTCTATCCGCCTCGAAGCCAGGGAAAACTCGGCGGTAAGGCTGCCGGGCTGTTCCAGGCGGAGAAGATTGTGGGATCCGCTACCGAGTACGCCGACCTCTTCCGGAACGTCAAGTTCCCCCGCACTTGGTACGTGGCGTCGGATGGCATACTGGACTTCATCCAATCGAACGGCCTGAACGAAGTCTATGACCGCAAGTACATGCCGATCGATCGGGTGCGTCGCGACTACCCGTTCGTTATCCAGTTCTTCAAGAACTCGCGGTTCACTTCGGAGATCACCAAAGGCCTGTCCGCCGTGCTCGACGATTTCGACGACCGGCCACTCATCGTGCGCAGCTCGTCGATGCTCGAGGATCGAGCGGGGTCGTCGTTCTCGGGGAAGTACAAGAGCCTGTTCTTGGCCAACCAGGGCACCAAGCAGCAGCGACTCGAGGCGCTCCAGGATGCCGTGGCCGAAATCTGGGCCTCCGTGTTCGGGCCGGACCCCATCGAGTATCGGACCGAACGAGGACTGCTGGACTTCCGCGAGGAGATGGGTGTCCTGATCCAGGAGGTCGTCGGCACGCGGATCGGAAAGTACTTCCTCCCGGCGTTTTCGGGGGTCGCCTTCAGCAACGCGGAAATGCGCTGGTCACCGCGCATACGGCGTGAGGACGGACTCGTCCGCATGGTGGCCGGACTGGGCACCCGAGCCGTCGATCGTGTGAGTGACGACTACCCCATCCTGGTCAGTCCCGGACAACCGGGACTCCGCGTGAACGTCACCACCGACGAGGCCGAGCGGTACTCACCGAAGCGCGCCGATGTGATCGACCTCGAGACCAACACGTTTGAGACGATCGATTTGCACGAACTCCTCCGCGCGCACGGGGAGAACTACCCACTCGCAGGACGACTGGTCTCCGTCGCGCACGGCGACGAATTGCGCGAGCCGATCGGACTCGAGCCAGACTGGGCCGCCGACCACTTCGTGGTCACCTTCGAGGGCCTGATCGGCAAGACGCCGTTCCTACGGCAGATCCGGACGCTGTTCACCCTGCTCAGCGAGCGGCTGGGCATGCCGGTGGACGTGGAGTTCGCGAGCGACGGGTCGGACCTGTACATCCTGCAATGTCGGGCCCAGAGCCGCTCCGAGGAACACGCACCCGATCCTATTCCCCGGAACCTCTCGAAGAGCAAGATCCTGTTCTCGGCTCGCCGGTACGTTGCCAACGGACGGGTGCCGCCCGTCTCTCATATCGTGTACGTCGATCCTGACGGATATGGACGGCTCGCCAGCCACGGGGACCTCAAGGACGTCGCGCGCGCCGTCGGCAAGCTCAACGCGATGCTCCCCAAGCGACGATTCGTGCTCATCGGACCCGGTCGGTGGGGGAGCCGTGGCGACATCAAGCTGGGGGTCAACGTCACGTACTCAGACATCAGCAACACCGCGATGCTGGTGGAGGTAGCCCGCAAGAAAGGGAACTACGTCCCGGAACTGTCGTTCGGCACGCATTTCTTCCAAGACCTGGTGGAAGCAGGTATCCGTTACCTGCCCTTGTATCCGGACGAGCCCGACACGGTTTTCCAGGAGCGCTTCTTCACGCAGTCCACCAACGTGTTGCCAGAAATGCTTCCCGAGTTTGCACACTTGGCCGAAACGCTGAAAGTGATCGACGTGCCCCGAGAGAGCGACGGCGAAGTGTTGCGGGTGCTCCTGAATGCTGATCTCGAGCACGCTGTAGGCTTCCTGGCTGCGCCAACGCCCGAGAAGCCCTAGGGGTTGGGGTATCGCACTCGCCGCGTAGCCCCTGCGACCGCTCGCGCTACCAAGTGCTCCACAATCCCCGTATCTTCCCTCCCCCCATAGACGGTTCACGAGACCAGCGGGCTCCGGTGTTCGAAAACATCTTCGAGACGGTCAATTCGGCCTTTGCACAGGCGCTATACGAGGACTACCTGCGGGATCCGGCGTCGGTCCCGGAGGAATGGCGGCGGCTGTTCGACAACGGGATGAAAGGTGAGGAGCCGCTGCCGGGAACTCCTGCTCTCGATACGGAGACAGCACCTGAGACAGGTGCCCCGTCCGCCCCGGCGTCGGCCGACGCCCCAACCGCCCAACCGCCCAACCGCCTAACCGCCCCCATCTCCGGCCCCGCGTTGCGTCTCGTCAAGAACATGGAGGACTCGCTCGAGATCCCCACGGCAACGTCGTTCCGCGAGGTCGACGTCTCGCGGCTGTGGGCAGTCCGGTCATCGTTCAACAGGCAGCTGAAAGAGCGGGGTCTCAAGCTCTCCTTCACCCACTTCGTCGGCTGGGCGATCGTGGCGGCCGCGCGGCAGTACCCGGCCATGGTGCACGCGGTGGCCCGAGAGGGGGACCAGTACTTCCGGGTCGATCCGGAGGGGGTGCACCTGGGGCTGGCGGTCGACACGGTGAGCAAGCACGGTGAGCGCAAGCTGATGGTGCCCGTCATCAAGCGGGCCGACACATTGAGCTTTGCCGAGTTCCACGCGGAGTACGAGCGTCTCGTCGCCGGCGCGCGAGACAGTAAGCTCCTCCCGGACGCCTACATGGGCGCGACCATCACCCTGACCAACCCCGGGACGATCGGTACGGTCGCGTCCGTGCCGCGCCTCATGAAGGGCCAGGGCTCGATCATCGCCACAGGTGCCATCCGGACGGTTGCCGGCGTTCGGCTGATGACTATCACCAGCACCTACGACCATCGGATCATCCAAGGCGCCGAGTCGGGGATGTTCCTGCAAAAGCTCGACGAGCTCCTGCAGGGCGAAAGTGACTTCTACCAGGTAATCGGTCAGGCAATGGCGTTGGACGGGATGGCAATTGAGTCCACCCTCCGGACCGCCATGGCCGCCGGGGCGGGTACGGCGCCGGCTCGCGCGGCGTCGACCGCCGAAGCCGTGGCGTCGCCGGAACTGCTCTACCACGTCGCAGCCGCCATGTTGCTCGTCGGGAATTTCCGCACGCACGGGTATCTCGCGGCTCAACTCGATCCGCTCGGCACCCCGGCCCGGGGCGATCCGGCGCTCGAGCCGCACAACCTGGGACTCACCCCCGAGATCATGCGCCAGATCCCGGCCGATGTCCTGCAGACATTTGTGGGTGGCGAGACGCTCGAGGACCAGCTCCCGCGATTGCGCGACACCTATTGCGGGACGATTGCGTACGAGATCGAGCACATCGCCAACCACGAAGAGCGCGTATGGCTGCGCCGCGTGATCGAATCCGGCGAGCATCGGTACCCGCTCCGCGACGACGTCAAGCGCCGTCTGCTGACGGAGCTGACGAAGGTGGATACGCTCGAGCGGTTCCTCCACCGTAACTATCTCGGTCACAAACGGTTCGGGATCGAGGGCCTCGACATGCTGGTGCCCATGGTGCACCAGGCACTGGCCCTCGCCGTGGCCCAGGGAGCGCGCGAGGCCGTTATGGGCATGGCCCACCGCGGCCGGCTCAACGTCCTGGCACACATCCTCGGGCTCCCGTATGAGACGCTGCTGGCCGAGTTCGAGGGCGGCCGCGAGGTCGAGGAGACCCTGACACCCGCGGGCGGCACGGGCGACGTCAAGTATCACCACGGACTGACCGGGACGTTCGTCACCAACCGCGGGCTGGAGATCGGCGTTTCGCTCCTGCCGAACCCCAGCCATCTCGAAGCAGTCGACCCGGTGGTGGTGGGCAACGCCCGGGCCCGGCAGTCGGAGCGTTCGGCGCGCGAGTTGCGGCACGACGGAAGTCACGTGTTGCCGCTCTTGATCCACGGGGACGCGGCGTTCGCCGCCCAGGGAGTCGTGGCAGAGACGCTCAACCTCGCGCGCCTCGACGGGTACGGCACCGGCGGGACGCTGCACCTCATCGCCAACAACCAGATCGGATTCACGACGCCTCAGCGGGAGGCAAGCTCCACCGACTATGCAAGCGATCTGGCAAAGGGATTTGACGTACCCATCGTGCACGTGAATGCCGACGACCCGGAGGCGTGCCTGTCGGCGGTGCGGCTCGCGATGATGTACCGGGAGAAGTTCCACGGCGACGTCGTCATCAACCTCGTGGGCTACCGGCGCCACGGCCACAACGAGGGTGACGAGCCTCGATACACACAGCCCACCATGTACAAGCTCATCGACGACCACCCGACGGTTCGCGAGCTGTACGCCAAGGTGCTCGTGGGTCAGGGGATCGTCGATGCGGACAGCGCAGAGGGGATGGTCGAGACCCTGTACGGGGAGCTCACGGACACGCAGACACGTTTGCGAAAGGACCTCGAGCAGGGCGCGCTGATAGGGGAAGAGCCGGTTCGTATCTCCGGCATGTGGACCAGCGTCGATGAGCCGAACACGGCGCTCAAGCCCGAGCGCCTGCGTGCGCTCAACGACGAGTTATATCGCGTTCCCGATGCGTTCGGCATCAATCGCAAGCTCAAACGGGTCATCGACCGACAGCGCACCGCCATTGTCGAAGGGAAACCGATCGATTGGGCCCACGCCGAGACCTTGGCATATGCCTCACTGCTGACCGACGGTGTGCCGGTCCGTCTCATCGGGCAGGACACGGTGCGAGGGACGTTCAGCCAGCGCCACCTCACGTGGTTCGACGCCGAGACCGGCGAGCCCTACACGCCGATTCAGAACCTCACCGACGCTCGAGCCCCCATGGAGCTTCACAACTCTCCACTCTCGGAGTACGCAGCGCTCGGGTTCGAGTACGGCTACAGCGTTGCCGCCACGGAGGCGCTCGTGCTGTGGGAGGCCCAGTTCGGCGACTTCGCAAACAGTGCGGAAGTCGTGATCGACCAGTTCATCATCGCCGGTCTCGCGAAGTGGGGACAGACCACTCGGCTCACCATGCTGCTACCCCACGGGTACGAGGGGCAGGGGCCCGAGCACTCGAGCGCCCGTCTCGAGCGGTACCTGGCTCTCGGTGCGGAAGGGAACATCCGGGTTGCCAACTGCTCCACACCGGCACAGTACTTCCACCTGCTCCGGCGCCAGGCGAAACACTCGGAGATCCGGCCCCTCGTCATGATGACGCCGAAGAGCCTGCTTCGTCTGCCACAGGCCACGTCGCACCCCGACGAGCTGGTCTCCGGCCGGTTCCACCCGGTCCTCGATGACACGACCCTCCCCGGCACGCGGGACGAGGTCACGCGCCTGGTGTTGTGCTCCGGGAAGGTGTACTACGATGTCATCGCCTCCGACCGTCGCGCAGAGGCAAAACACGTCGCGATAGCGCGATTGGAGTTGCTCTACCCATTCCCGGCGGGTCACGTGGCCGCCATCGTCGACGCGTTGCCGAACCTGCGTGAGGTCGTCTGGCTCCAGGAAGAGCCGATGAACATGGGGGCGCGAAAGTGGGCGATCCCGGCGATCGGCACCGCATTGCCGAAACCGCTCGACCAGCGGTACATCTCTCGGCCGGAGCACTCGAGTCCGGCGGAGGGGTATCCGGCCGCGCACGCCGCAGAGCAGTTGCGCCTGGTGACCGAAGCGCTGGAGTGAAGCCCCGTTCCTTCTATCCCCCCAACCTGAACGAGACCCGCGACCGAACCCGTTCGACTTCCTCACGGTAGGCGCGACCGGCCACGCGTGCTCGTAGCCGACCGCTGACCGGAAGGACCATGGGTCGCGGTTCCCACCGCGCGGATTCGCCGGTTGCTTCGTCGATCACGTCCCCGGCGTTGAGTGCCTGATTCCCTCCCGCGAATCCGAGCGTCCGGATCGCCGCGTGCAGCGCCTCGAACCGGCCTTGATGGGCCGGATTGACGAACTTGAGATGCCGAGCCCCGACGCCTGCCATGTAGTACTGCGACGGCACGAACGCGATGCCGTCGAGCCGCAGCCGCTCACATACCACGATGAGCCAGCCTGCGACTTCACGTAGCAGGCCGAGTCCCGGATGCTCCTGCCCGGGGAGCTGGGGACGGTTGGTCGTGAACGCCGCGCGGGGGTTCTGGAGCAGCAGCCATCCGATCTCGATCACCTCGGCATTGGGTACGATGCTCCGACTGCGGGACGCCTTGAGCTCCATGAGCAGGTCGGTGCGGTCCGGTTTGCCATAGAGCCGGAGAACCTGATCGAGTCCCCGGGGGACGTCGAGCACGAGTGTCGGTGAGTTGAACCCGGAGTCTCTGACCTTGTCCAGCATGCCCAGCTGTTCGAGTTGCAGCTCGACCGCGTATCGGGAGAAGGTCCCGAGAAACCGTGTCTCCTGTTGCGTGACGAGCCCGAGCAGGTCCTCCTCCGTGAGACCCCAATCGTCCTCGTCCTTGGTCGTGGAACTCTCGGTGTCCCACCCTCGGGATATCGCCCGAAACCGTTTGAGCACCATCTCGGCATCATCGGGAGGCTCGAACACCTCACTCCTGGCAAGCCACCCAAGGAAGCGGGCCGAATACCGCCACGCCGACGATCCGTATCCTCCGGCCAGCACGACGGCGAGCGGGATAGCCCGGGTCTCGTTCCGGAGCAGTCCGACCACGAACCGATCCCGCTCGAGCAACCCCTCGGCGGTCAGCTGCCAGTCGCCCAGCGCATCGTCCACTGCACCATCGACGCCGGCAACGTAGACAACCAACCCCGGCCGGTGACGGTCGACGATTGGGGGCAACAGCTCGGTCAGGGTCGCAAGGAGCCTCTCATCGGTCACGTCGCTTCCCAATGCCACGCTGGTCGACGCCATGGCATCGTGCTCGTCCCAGTGGATGTTGTGAATCGAGAAGGTGTAGACGGTCGGATCGGTGGCAAACACCGCGCGCGTGCCGTTTCCATCGTGGAGATCGAGGTCCACGACCAGGATGGGCTCGTCGAATCCCCGCGCGCGGAGACGGGCAATGGCAATCGCCACGTCGTTGTAGACGCAGAACCCCATTCCCTCGTCGGGGGTGGCGTGGTGAAATCCGCCACTCAAGTGCACTGCCACTTTCCCCGTGCGAAGCGCCAGACGAGTAGCCTGAATGGTGCCACCGACAGCGAGGCGAAACAGGTCCAGTGCCTCATTCACCTGTTTCTCGCCGACGGGTACACCGAGGATCGCTCCGACGACGCTCGGATCAACCAACGACTCGACATAGTCTGGGCTATGCACGCGCAAGATGTTCTCGAGCGACGAGGGGCGTGGCCGGCTGACATCTTGGCGACGCACCAGATCCCGATCCGTGAGGAAGGCCAAGATCTTGTCGGCACGCGCCGAGTCGAAAAGCCGTCCCAGCTTCAGCGCAGCGTACCGGGGATGATGTACGATCACGAGCTCCGGCGGCCTGAGTCCGTACCGGATCCATCGTCCCATCTTGATCGGGAAATCGAGTAGGCCCAACGTTCCCCCCACCACGCTTCGGCAGACGCTGCCCTCGTGGACTACAAGATGTATGCGTCCCACACGGAAGCCAACCATACCTTCGCGCTCCGCCCTCCCTTGACGGGGGGGCCGG
The DNA here is from genome assembly GCA_039591075.1 of Gemmatimonadota bacterium. Taxonomy (GTDB): domain Bacteria; phylum Gemmatimonadota; class Gemmatimonadetes; order Gemmatimonadales; family GWC2-71-9; genus JAOTVV01. Next base: position 18,448 of record JBDHEI010000008.1, on the reverse strand, counting down.
CATCACGAGACCTTGCGGTGCATTGCCGCCACGCCGGAGCGGACGCGGTCGAGCCGATGCCGTTCGAGGACGAGGGAGCCAAAGGCCAACGCACGTGGTATTCGATCTGATCAGGTACGCCGTCTTCGGAGTCTTCGTGTTCAGCGGCGCGGTCGCCGCCGGTTCGTGGGCTGTCCGGACCCGGCGCATCAACCCGTTTGGTCGGACGGGCCAACTGGTTCGCAAGGTTTCGGACCCGGTGCTTCAACCGCTGGAGTCGTATCTCCTCAAACGCGGCGGTAACCCCCAGCAGGCAGGGTGGTGGCTACTCGGCATCAGCGTGGTCGGCGGGATCCTGGTCATCACGGCCACGGACTGGGTCGCGATGACGGTCCGCCGGACGGCCCGCGCCGCGGAGCAAGGCGTGAGCGGCCTGATTGGACTCGTGGTCTACTACGCGTCTGGGATCCTGCTGATTGCCCTCATCGTTCGGGTCGTCGGTTCGTGGTTGGGGCTCGGACCGTTCCACCGCTGGATGCGTCCGTTCTACGCACTCACCGACTGGATCGTGAAACCGCTGCAGCGGGTCGTGCCGCCGCTGGGCATGATTGACATCACACCCATCATTGCGTGGTTCCTGATCCTCCTGCTGAGGGGAATGATCCTCGGGCTTCTGTGACGTTGAGCCCGGAGAAGCGGTGACCGTGCGAGACGATGCGGATGGCGGCGAGACCACGGCTGACGACGTAGGCCAGGTCACGCTCTGCCTCCACGTGCAGGCCCGTGCCCGCGAGACAGAGGTGAGTGGCTGGCACGGTGATGCCATCAAGGTCAGGCTCTCGGCCCCGCCGGTCGACGGAGCAGCGAACCAGGCGCTCATCGATTTTCTGGCACAGCGGGTTGGGGTGCCGCGAGCGGCGGTGCGAATCGTCGCGGGCCACGGGAGCCGACGCAAGCGAGTCACCATTGCGGGCGTCCGGCGGGCGGAGGTGCTGCGCCGTCTTGGCGTCATGTGAGCGGTGATTCATCCCCCGGATAGCGCCGGGGACGGGACCGCAGTAGATTGTGGGGACAATCGAATATCGTGGTGATTTGCGGCATATTGCGGCCACGTTAAACAAGTCGCTAAAAAGCCCGTCCTCCGGCGCGTTTTGGCGACGGGGGGTTTTTTTGAAGACTACTGATCGACTGTGCGGCGTGACGAAAAGGGTCGTCGGATGACACCCGCATCGCGAATCAGACGCCTGAGCGAGGTTGCCCGCGAGCGAATCCTCGTCCTCGACGGCGCCATGGGCACCATGATCCAGGCGCATCGGTTGAGTGAAGCCGATTTCCGCGGTGACGTGTTCAGCACCCATCCCGTCCCACTGTCGGGCAACAACGACCTGCTGAGTCTCACCCGACCCGACGTGATCGAGTCCATCCACCGGGCCTATCTCGAGGCGGGTGCGGACATCGTCGAGACCAACACCTTCAACGCCAACGCGATCTCCCAGGCCGATTATCGGCTCGAGAGCGCGGTGCGGGACATCAATCTCGAGGCCGCTCGTCTCGCGCGGAGCGCTGCAGACAGCATCACTGACCGGGATCCGTCGCGCCCGCGCTTTGTGGCAGGCGTCTTGGGACCCACCAACCGCACTGCCTCGATGTCGCCATCAGTGGCCGATCCGGGGGCCCGCGCGGTCACGTTCGACGACCTGGCACGGGTGTACCGCGAGCAGGCCACCGCGCTCCTCGACGGAGGAGCGGACGTACTCATGGTCGAAACGGTGTTCGACACGCTGAACGCCAAGGCAGCGCTCTTCGCGATCCGAGAGCTGCTCGACGAGCGGGCGGAGGACGTGCCGATCATGGTGTCCGGTACCATCACCGATCGGAGCGGCCGCACGCTCTCGGGGCAGACCCCGGAAGCGTTCTGGATTTCGGTAAGCCACGCCGACCTGTTCAGCGTTGGACTCAACTGCGCGCTTGGCGCCGCCGAGCTCAGGCCGCACATCGCCGAGTTGGCGTCGGTAGCCGACACCTTGATCAGCTGTCATCCCAATGCCGGGTTGCCGAACGAGTTCGGCGAATATGATCAGTCGGCCAACGAGATGGCGACAATCGTTGCGGAGTTCGCCGAGAGCGGCCTGGTGAACATCGTGGGTGGCTGTTGCGGCACCACCCCGGACCACATCACCGCCATCGCTCACGCTGTGCAGACGCTTGCCCCACGCCCCATCCCGACGCTCGAGCCGTATATGCACCTGTCGGGCATCGACCCGTTAGTGATCCGTCCCGATACCCTGTTCGTCAACGTCGGGGAGCGAACCAACGTCACTGGCTCCACCCGCTTCGCTCGGCTGATCCGCGATGGCGACTACACAACGGCCCTGGAAGTTGCGCGGGAGCAGGTCGCGGGCGGCGCGCAGATGATAGACGTGAACATGGACGAAGGGCTGCTCGACTCCGCCCAGGCCATGGTCAGGTACCTCAACCTGCTCGCGGCCGAACCCGACATCGCCCGGGTTCCGATCGTCGTCGACAGCTCCAAATGGGAGGTGATCGAGGCGGGTTTGAAGTGCCTCCAGGGGAAAGGGGTCGTGAACTCGATCAGCCTCAAGGAAGGCGAAGACGCTTTCCTCGCGCAGGCGCGGGCCGTGCGCCGCTACGGTGCCGCCGTGATCGTGATGGCGTTCGACGAAGAGGGACAGGCAGACACGGCGGACCGAAAGGTGGAGATCTGCAGCCGGGCTTACCGTCTCCTCACCGAGACGGTCGGCTTTCCGCCGCACGACATCATTTTCGATCCCAACATCTTCGCGGTCGCCACCGGGATCGCCGAGCACAATGACTATGCACAGGCCTACCTTCGCGCGTGCCGCACGATCAAGGAGACCCATCCGGGCGCACTCGTGAGCGGTGGAGTGAGCAACCTCTCGTTCTCGTTTCGCGGCAACAACGGCCTGCGCGAAGCAATGCATGCAATCTTCCTTTACCACGCGATCCACGCCGGTATGGACATGGGGATCGTCAATGCGGGCGCACTCCCCGTCTATGATGACGTGCCCCATGAGATCCGGACGGCCATCGAGGACGTCCTGTTCAATCGACGGCCAGATGCCACGGACCGGCTCACGGCACTTGCCGGAACCGTGGAGGGGGCGGTACAGCGCCGCACGCAAGACCTCTCTTGGCGCCAGATGCCGGTCGGGGAGCGCCTCACGCACGCGCTGGTGGAGGGTATCCTCGACTACATCGAGGAAGACACAGAGGAAGCGCGGCGAGAAGCCGATCACCCCCTCGACGTGATCGAAGGCTCGTTGATGGACGGCATGAACGTGGTGGGCGACCTGTTCGGGAGCGGACGGATGTTCCTCCCGCAGGTCGTGAAGAGCGCCCGCGTCATGAAGAAGGCGGTCGCGTATCTCGTTCCATTCATCGAGCAGGCGAACGCCGGCAGCGGTCGAACGCGGTCGGCTGCCGGGACCGTCGTGCTCGCCACCGTCAAGGGCGACGTCCACGACATCGGCAAGAACATCGTGGGTGTGGTGCTCCAGTGTAACAACTACGAGGTCATCGATCTGGGCGTGATGGTTCCCGCCGCGAAGGTCCTCGAGACGGCTCGTACGGTCGACGCCGATATCATCGGACTCAGCGGCCTCATCACCCCGTCGCTGGACGAGATGGCGCATGTCGCCAAAGAGATGGAACGACAGGGCTTCGACACGCCGCTCCTCATTGGAGGCGCGACCACCTCGAAGGTGCACACCGCGGTCAAGATCGCGCCCGGATATTCCGGTCCCACGATTCACGTCGCTGATGCATCACGGGGTGTTACCGTCGTGAGCAGCCTGCTGAACCCACAACGGCGGGAGGTACTCACTCGAGATGTCCGGGCCGAGTATGAGCGGGCGAGGAAAGCCCACGCCGATCGTACGGCCGGCACCCGCCTTCTCCCGCTTGCCGAGGCTCGGCGGCGGGGGCTCGCCATTGACTGGGAGGCGTACCATCCGGTCGCCCCGCTTTGGCCCGGCATCACCGTACTGGCCCCCTATCCCATTCACGAGCTGACGCCGTATATCGATTGGTCCCCGTTCTTTGCAACCTGGGAGTTGAAGGGTCGTTTCCCGGGCATCTTTGACGATCCGACCGTGGGGGAGCAAGCCCGATTGCTTCACGCCGATGCCGAGAAGCTCCTGGCAGAGATCGTCGCCTATGGCTTGTTGACGGCGCGAGCTGTGATCGGGCTGTTTCCGGCCAACAGCCGAGGAGACGACATCGACGTGTATGCCGACGCAGACCGCACCACGGTCCGGGCTAGCATCCACCACCTGCGCCAACAGATGGACAAGCCCCCCGGCCGACCCAATTTCTGCCTGGCTGACTTCGTCGCGCCGGAGGACACCGGGATTGCCGATCATATCGGCGCGTTCGCCGTCAGCACCGGTTTCAAGAGCGCCGAGCTCGCGCAACGGTTCGAACGCGACGACGACGACTACCACGCGATCATGGCCAAGGCCTTGGCCGATCGCCTGGCCGAGGCCCTCGCGGAGCGGATGCACGAGCGCGTGCGGCGGGAGCTGTGGGGGTACGCGACTGACGAAACACTGGACAACACCGATCTGATCCGGGAGCGATACGTGGGGATCCGGCCCGCACCGGGGTATCCAGCATGTCCTGATCACACGCAGAAGCAGGAGCTGTTCGAGCTGCTGGACGTCACTGCCACGACGGGCATCACGTTGAGCGAGAGCTTCGCCCTTTATCCTGCAGCCTCAGTCTGCGGATGGTACATCGCGCATCCGGAGTCCTTCTACTTCGGCCTGGGCAACATCGGGCGCGATCAGGTAACGGACTTTGCGAATCGTAAGGGCGTCTCAGTCGAAACCGCTGAGCGATGGCTCGCACCCAACCTCGGGTACATGCCCGACGATCGGCGGAGTCGGTCATGACACCCACGCTCCGCGAGCGGATCGCCGACGACCGAGTGCACGTGATGGACGGTGCGATGGGCACCGCGCTCTACGCGAAGGGCATGTTCGTCAACGTGTGCTACGACGAGCTCAGCCTGAGCCACCCCGATGTGGTCCGAGAGGTACACGAGATGTACTGCCGAGCGGGGGCCGAGTTGCTCGAGACAAATACGTTCGGCGCGAACCCGGTGAAGCTCTCGGGATATGGGCTCGACGGAAAGACGGAGGAGATCAACCGCGCAGCCGCGACACTGGCCCGCGACGCCGCCGGTCCCCATGCCAACGTATTGGGGAGTGTCGGGCCGCTTGGCATCCGCATCGAGCCGTTCGGACCCACGGCGCGTGACGAGGCCGTGGCGTTCTTTGCTCGCCAGATCAGCGGTCTGCTCGAGGGTGGCGTTGACGGAGTCATTCTCGAGACCTTCAGCGACCTCGAGGAGTTGCACGCCGCCCTCACAGCCGCTCGCTCGCTGTCAGATCTCCCCGTCTTCGCCATGATGACGATCGACGAGAGCGGGAGCACGGCCTATGGAACGTCCGCCGAGAAGATCGCGCGCGCCCTGACCGAATGGGAGGCCGACGTCGTGGGCCTCAATTGCTCGGTAGGCCCGGCCGTCATGCTCGACGCGATCGAGCGAATGGCAGAACTGACGGACCGACCACTCGCGGCGATGCCCAACGCCGGCCTGCCCCGCCTGGTGGGCGATCGCAAGATCTACTTGTCGAGCCCCGAATACATGGCCAACTACGCGGCGCGCCTCATTCGAGCGGGGGCTCGGTTTGTCGGAGGGTGCTGCGGCACGACCGACGAGCACATCAAGAAGATCCGCAACCTCGTCGCGACGATGCAGCCCCGTCAGTCCCCCATCGTGATCACCCGCGGAGCCGTGGCCGCGCCGCCCGGAATCGAGGAAGTGCCGCTCGCCGAGCGATCGACCTTCGGAGCGAAACTCGCCCGTGGCACGTTCGTCATCAATGCCGAACTGCCCCCGTCCAGAGGGTGGAGGCCTGACAGTTTTGTAGAGCAGGCCAAAGCCCTCAAAGACCTCGGAGTCGACACCGTGAGCGTGCTCGACGGGGCACGGGCCCGAAGTTCCGTCGCCGCGATTCCCGCCGCCACCGTGATAGAGCGGTCCGCCGGGGTCGAGACGATCGTGCACTACACGTGCCGCGACCGGAACATGCTCGGCATGGTCAGCGACATGTTGGGTGCGGCGGCGGCGGGGCTTCGCAACCTGCTCCTCGTGACCGGCGATCCGCCACGCCTGGGTCCCTATCCGGACGCGACGGCGGTCTTCGACATCGATAGCATCGGGCTCACGAACGTCGTGCATCGCCTCAACAACGGCCTCGACCCCGGAAGCAATCCACTCGGTGATCCCACGCAATTCGTCATCGGCGTCGCGGCGAACCAGAGCGCCGTCGACATGGAGCGCGAGCTGAAACGGCTCTACTGGAAGGTCGATGCGGGCGCCGATTTCATCGTGACCCAGCCAGTGTTCGAGCCGAAGGTGCTCGAGGCGTTCTTGCGGCAAATCGAGGAGTTTCGACTCCCGGTGATCGTAGGGATCTGGCCTCTCACCTCACTGCGCAATGCCGAATTCCTCGCCAACGAGGTCCCGGGTCAGCGAGTGCCTGCCGTGGTGATCAAGCGGATGCGCCAGGCTCAGGATCGAGGAGCCGACGCCGCGATGGCCGAAGGGGTGGCCATCGCCCGTGAAATGCTGCATGCGGTTCGGAATGCCGTCCAAGGCGTCCACTTGAGCCTGCCACGTGGACGGGTCGGTGTGGCGGAACAGGTGCTGGCCGACGCCTGATCGCGCCGATCACCCAATCAGGCGTCGGGGATCATGTCCATCAGCTTCCGAAATCGTTGTTCCGGACGCTGGAACCCGAGGTTGCTCACGTACACCCGACTGATCCCAAGCCGGCGCAGCTCGAGGATCGTTCGCGCACAGATCTCCTCGGCGGTGAGCCCCGAGGCGAAGTCCTGGAGCACGCCGTCGACCGGAACCGGGAAGAACTGCGCCAGCCGCCGAAGGGTGGCCTCGTTGGCCGACCGGTAGAGGAACACGCCGAAGACGCCCGGGATGGCGAGGCGCTGCCGCTCAGCCTCTGCCAAGAACCGCTCCACAGAATCGAGCTGGTGATGGGAGACGATCTGTGAGAGATAGAACTCTGCGGTGAACGCCTCATCGAGAAGGAATCCCACCTGCTCGGCCGGATCGCGGTGCGGGTTCGCCCACCCGCCGAGCGCCAACGTCGGATGCCGATCGCGCAGCCGGCTCCGCAACTGATACGCGTAGTCCACGCACCTCGGCGGGCCCACCGTGCGGTCGCCCCCCAGGACAGTCAGCGCCGGAAACCCGTACGACACGGCACGATCCGCGTACATGAGGCAGTAGTCCAGCGTGTGCTTGCACGTGAGGAACGGGACCACCTTGGCTGTGCTCACGTCTCCCGCGAGGTTGGTCACCAAGTGCCGGAGGTTTTCCTCCTCCGATTCCCCCACCGCGTTGTCGGTCAGGAAGATCATCGTATCCCGGCGCCCCATCCGCTGGACGGAATGATACATGTCGATCCAGATATCCATTCCCTCGGCCGAGGGGAGTCCGGCCTTGGGCGGGCGAAGCTCCACGGCCACGAGTGGCCGAGGATCACCCAGTCGCGTGAGGACGGGATTGGCTGGGGAGGGCTGTGGACTCGACATTGGGGAGGATCAAGCTACCATTTTCTGGCGCCCGAATCCATTGGTCCTCCCACTCTAGCTCCCCGCCCAGACCACTGTCCCCACAAACCCTCCGGACGACTTGACTTTGTATTACAAAGTACTTTATAGTTGTGAATGGAGCACGTCTCTCGGGAGGCCCCATGAACATGCTCGCGTTTCTCGCCCTGCCGCTCCAACTCCTGACCGGGCTTGTGGTTGCCATCGGGGCGACCTACCTCGTGTACAGCCTGTATCGGGAGCGCCGGACGCGGGCCCTCATCTGCGCGGCGGCTGTCGGCGGCTGGCTCGCCGCCTACGTCGCCACCGTCGTGATTGTCTCGCTGTCCAGCGAGGAGCGTGTGCTCGGGCCTGGCGAGCCTAACCGGTTTTGTGGCTTCTACCTCGATTGCCACGCGATGGTCACGGTGCGGGAGGTGGAGCGCACTCCAACTCTGGGGGAGGGAGACCACCAGATCAGGGCCGGAGGAGAGTTCTACGTGATCACTGTCGAGCGGAGCTCGGACGCGGACAGAGTTCCCATCGGGCTCGCCCAGCCGGAGGCGGTTGTGTTCGATGCCGAGGGCCGACGCTACCGTCGCTCCACTCTCGGCGAAGCGGCCCTCGCGCGCGTGGTCGGCGAGCAGCCTCCGCTCGGCCGAGCCGTGAGAACGGGTGAGGCCTACTCCACACGCCTCGTCTTCGATCTGCCGGCGAACGTCCGTGACCCCAAGCTCCACGTGGCCGAGCGTGATCTCCTGGCCCGCCTGTCCGAGTTGTTTCTCATCGGCGACGAGGATAGCCTCTTTCACCGGCCCACCCTCTTCCGCTTGGCAAGCTGATCCATGACCGAGCGAGACGCGGCACCGTCAGAAGTGCTGCCATGGCTCCTCGCGACGGCCGTGGCACTTGGAGTGCTGGGAGACGTGCTGCTTCGGGGTATTCCCTGGGGCGTGAACGCCGTGCTCTGGACCGCGGCCGTCTCCGCAGCCACTGCCGCGGTCCTCGCGCGCGTGCGACGGAATGCAGTCCGTTCCACCCTTCCGCTGCTGCTTGCGGCCATCTTCTTCTCCGGGTGCATTGCCTGGCGCGACGCGGACGTGCTGGCTACATGGAATGGGCTCGCCGCCGCGCTCGCCCTCGGGCTGGGACTCCTCCACGGTCGGCGGTTCTCACTGGCAGGATCCACGATCGGCGAGTACGTGCGGGACGGTGCCGCGGCAGGAGTGCGGCTCATCGCGGCACCGCTGTCGCTGCTGAGTGGCGGTTGGGGCAACGCGCCCGCCAGTCCCGGCCGGAGATCGCTCATTCGCAGGACCGCCGTGGGTCTCCTGCTGGCGCTGCCCGTTATGCTCGTATTCGGCGCGCTCCTCGCCTCGGCCGACCCCATCTTCGAACGCACCATTCGCTGGTTGATCGACTGGGACTTCGAGCAATTGGCATCACACATGGGACTGACCGGTGTGCTCTCATGGCTTGCCGGCGGACTGCTGCTCACCCTCGCCGCATCCGGACCTCTGTGGCCCTTTGCCGATCGACTTCCGCGCAGGCCGGGACTCGGGCTCGTCGAGGTGGGAATTCCCCTGACGGCGCTGGCCCTCATGTTCGCGCTCTTCGTGGCGGTGCAGTTCCGTTATCTGTTCGGCGGCGAAGATCTCGTCCGCGCCACGGTCGGCCTCACCTACGCCGACTACGCGCGGCGCGGGTTCTTCGAGCTGGTGACGGCCACCGCGCTCGTCATCCCGCTCCTGGTGGCCGGTGACTGGTTTCTCGATGACAATGACGGGACGATCCGTCGCAAATTCCGATGGCTTGCCGCGCTGCTGCTCGCGCTCGTGGCGTTGATCATGATCTCGGCTGCCGAGCGCCTGCGGCTGTATGTCGGCACCTACGGTCTCACCGACAGCCGCGTGTATGCGGCGGCTGTCATGCTCTGGGTGGGGACGGTGCTCGCGTGGTTCGGCGCGACGGTGCTGCGTGGGCACCGGGAGCGGTTCGTGGTTGGCAGTGTCGTCGCCGGGTTCGTGGTGCTCGCGATGCTCAATGGTGCGAACCCCGAGGCGCTGGTGGCCCGGACGAACCTCAGACGCGCAGCGGCCGGAGCGGAGCTGGATCTCGATTACGTCGCGAGGCTCGGTGCCGACGCGGTACCCACGCTGCTCGAGGAATCGCCTCGACTCCCCAACGACACACAGTGTGCCATCATCGCACTCCTCGCGGCGAAGTGGGGCGAGGTCGAAGATCGCGATTGGCGTACCTGGAACCTCGCCCGCCATCGCGCCACCCGCATCATCGGGGAGTCCCCGACCTCTGGAAGATCCTGCCCCACCGCCGGCACTGGCCTGGCAGTTCCGTTGCGCGCTGACCGGCCCGAGCCGAGAGGGCGGCCTTAGCCCCCAGCGATCGGAATCGCCACCTGCGTGTGCTCCCATTCGAGGAGGATCGTCGCGCCGGTGTCCGTGGGCTCCGCCCTGATCGTAAACATCTCTACGTGGTCGTCCATTGGCATGCTCGACACCTTCCCACGCCCGACCTCCTGGGCTTTCACCTCGTCGGTGTACCGCGACTCGTGCCCCCACTGGGTGATCGATCGATTGACGATGATCTCCCATTCCTGCTCGCCCGGAACCGTATAGAGCGAATACGATCCGGGTGCGATGCGAATCCCGGCGACAGTCACCGGAATCGTGGCGTGGATCATCGTGGGCTCGTTTGCGCCAGTCCGCCACAGCTTGCCGTAGGGAACCGCGGAGGCGCCGATCATCGTTCGGCCGCGTGCCGAGGGACGGCTGTAGCAGATCTTCACGGCACCGCCGTCGATGGCCAGCGTCAGAGAATCCAGCGGGCTGGGCCGGCGAGCGAGGGGCATCCGCTCGGTGTTCATGGTGATGCAGGACACATCCGCCTGGGGCTGCAGGCCCAAAGGTTGCGGGGATGGGAGTGACACGAGCGCACCACCGAGCGCGAGCGTGAGAATGCCAGCCGAGGGGGTCATGAGGGCTCCTGGGGTTGGAGACATAGTACGGATAGGCCGATTCTTCTTTAAGTTGTAGGTCTATGGCGACTTATGGTGGCAGGCGCGGTCCTGACCGCGCCCGGCCCGGCTCAGGGCTGGTACCCCCCAGATGGGTCAGGGGGTTCAGCGTCATTGAGATGGCCGTGGTGCTGTCCATCGCCGGAATCCTCCTGACGCTGGCGGTCTGGCGCTTCGGGCCGGCCCTGCAGCGGGCTCGGACCCGGCAGGCGGTGGCCAGCGTGGCCGCTGACCTGCAATATGCCAAGATGCTCGCAGCCCGACAGCGTGAACCCGTGGTCGTGATCGTCAACTCGTCGCTCCAGCTGCTGCTGGTGCGGAGCCGGGGAGGGACCATCTTTCGGCAGCGGTTCGTGGGCCCGGACACCGAGTTCGGCCTCGATGCGCTGACCGCCGCGCCGGTCACCTCGGTCGAGGTTTTCCCCAATGGGGTGGCCACGAGCCCGATCACGTTGACGGCGTCTCTCGACACGTATACCAAGCAGGTTCGGCTCTCACGTGCCGGTCAGATCCGAGTTCTGCCGTAGTCGGCCCCGCAGCGAGTCGGGGCTGTCGCTCATCGAGGTGCTGATCGCCCTCGGGATCCTGAGCGGTGTCCTGATCGCCCTCGGCGGGCTCATGTTCCAGGTCGCCAGCAACACCCGCCTGTCTGCGGCGGCCGGCTACCGGAGTGCGGCCATCACGAGCGCCGAAGCGTGGGCGGCGGGCCTCCCCTGGGACAGTATCGACGGTCAGGTTGGCTGCGTGACCGACACAACCGGCCTGCTCCAGTACAGCCGCTGCACGTCTGTCCAGACGCCGGAGCCGAGCCTCAAGCAACTTACGGTGGTGATTAGCCCGTTCGGGCAGTTGGTCGTGGCCCCTGAGACCGTCGTGGTGCGACGCACCAAACCCAAGCTGGCATCACCGTTCGTCACATGACCCGGCGCGGCTTCACGCTCATCGAATTGCTCGTCGCCATCGTCGTGGCTGGCATCCTTGGCGTCGCCCTGACCAGGCTCCTGGTCAACGACTCGCGCTTCGTGGAGCGCCAGGACGCCATGCTGAGCTCTCGCCGCACGTCTCGCACGGCGATGAACTGGGTCGTCACGGAACTGCGGATGGTCTCCAACGGCGGGCTGGTGGCCGCGGCTCCGGATTCGGTCACGGTGCGCGTCCCCTATGCGTTCGTCATGACCTGCGGTCGGGTGGGTGGGCTTCAGATTATGTCCCGGCTGCCGGTCGATTCGCTGAGTTACACATCCGTCACGGGCCCGGGCCTGGCGTGGCGGCGGTCGGACGGGTCCTTCTCCTTCGTGCCGAACGTGGGTGTTGCGTCGTCCACCGATTCGAGCACCTGCTTGGCAGACAGCATCAGGGTGCTCCCCGGCGGAGCGCTCCTGGCAATCAGCGGCGTGTCCGCCGGCTGGCCGACCGAGCCACCGTCCGCCCGGGTGGGGTACCTCTACCAGACCGTCACCTATCGGTTCAAGGCTTCGGTCGATCTGCCCGGACGAGTTCGCTCTGTGGCGCCGCGCCGGAACTGCGGCAGCTGAGGAGCTGGTCGCGCCGTTCGACGCCGGTGCAGGGTTCGGGTTCCTCGTCGGCCCGGGGTTTGCCGTGCAAAGCACGCCTCCCGGAAACCTCGCCACCGTCAGGGGGCTCGAGGTGCGCTTCCTCGGAGCCAGCGAGCTGACTCCCCGGGGTGCCCCCGGGGCCCAGATCTTCGACCTGACCACGCAAGTGCGCTTCCGCAACCGGCCGACCTGACCCATGCGACGACATCCCGAAACCGGCTTCGCACTCCCACTCACGATCTTCGTGCTCACGCTCGTCACGATCATGCTCTCGGCGATCATGGTTCAGGTGCAGGCCGATCGGCGTATTGCCGAGAGCAGCAGCGACGTGGTGTCGGCGCTCTCGGTGGCCCAAAGCGGCCTCGAGCGATACCTCTCCCACTACGACTCGCTCACGGGCCGCCCTCCCACTGGTGACTCGCTTCGCATCAACGTGACAGGAGGCTACGCCGACGTGGTGGCACGCGTGATTCGGAAGCCGGCCGACACCCTGAGCGGCATCATGTATGTCGTGCGCTCTCGCGGGCGCGTGATCAGGCCAACGCAGGGATCCGACCCGCAGGCCGTCCGGACCGTGGCGCAGTTCGCCGAGTGGGAGTACGGCACCATGAAGGTCATTGGCGCTTACACGGCCATCAATCACTACACGAAGCCGTGCAATCCGCCGGGCTGCGACGGCACGTTCACCCTGATTGGATACGACCAGTGCGGAGTCCGTCCCCCGGAACCGGGGCTCCGGGTTCCGAACGGCGGTACGCCTAACCTTGGGCCGCCGGACGTCGACCCGGCGGTGCTGGAATTGGACAATACGTGGGAGGTCGCCGGCGAGACCGGTGTCAACTTCGCCGGCGTCATCGGCGGCCAGTTCATTCCTGACTACACGTCGCTCACCGACCTGTTCAGCTGGTCGTCGTACTACCTGACCGGCAACCAGAATCTCAACACTATCACTGGGACCGGCCTGTTGGTGGTGGAAGAGGACCTCACCTTTTCAGGATCGCTGTTCAAGTGGGAGGGGGTCGTGCTCGTGGGCGGAGCCGTCACTTTCCAAGCGGACTCCGTACGGATCGAGGGCGCCTTCGTTTCGGGCCTGGAGGAACAGACCAACCCCTCTCCGGGAACAGGTGAGTGGCCGCTGGCGGGCGGCGGACCCGTGCCTCGCGACCTGACGGTGCTGTACAATTCCTGCCACGTGCAGAAGGCGTTTTCAGGCTATTCGGGCTTCTCACCGGTCGCCAACGGGTGGATGGATCACTGGTCGGAGTATTGATAGGCGGTTAGGCGGTTGGGCGGTTGGGGGGGGACATACGGTAGATTTCCCACCATGAGCGATACGAGCTGCATCCCGTCGTGGGCACCCCGTTGGGTGACCGGGATTCGGGGATCGCGGCTTCTGCTCCTGACCTCACTGCTTCTGGTCGGTGTGGCGTGTCGCGCGCCGGAAGGTGGGGGCCCGCTGCGCGGCACCCCGCTCGGCGTGCTGACTCCCAAGCCGGACATCCTCCTCTCCACCACCGACGGTGCGGCGTTCGATTTCCCGCGAGCGACGACGGGCTACGTGACGCTGCTGTTCTTCGGGTACACGCGCTGCCCGGATATCTGTCCCGTCCATATGGCCAATCTCGCCGCCGTGCTGCACAAGCTGCCGAGCACGGTGGCCGGTCGTGTGAAGGTGATCATGGTGACGGTCGATCCCGAGCGCGACACGCCGGAGCGGCTCCGCGCCTGGCTCGACAACTTCGATCGGGATTTCATTGGACTCACGGGATCGGTTGCCGACATCACCGCCATGCAACAGGCGGTGCGACTCCCGCCGGCGGTGAAGGAAGGGGAGGGAGACACGTACCTGGTCGGCCATGCGGCGTACGTCCTCGCATTCACGACCGACGACCAGCCGCCCGTCGCCTACCCGTCGGGGACCCGTCAGTCGGACTGGGCACACGACCTGCCGCAGCTGGTGCGGAGAATGGAGCGGGCGCGATGAGACCCGGCGTCGGCTTTGTGGCGAGTCTCGCCCTCGGGCTCATCGGGTGCACCGGTGACGCGCCGCCACCACCCGTCGCCGAGCATGACGGTATCGCGGTGTACGACGCCTACGCGACGGTCTCCGCCGCCCCGGAGACATCGGCGTTCTACTGCACGATCAGCAACGCCGATGCGCGGCCGGACACCCTGCTGGGCGTCGAATCGTCGGCCGGCATAGCGATGCTCCACACCGTGGTCTCCGTGAACGCTCGGTCGTCGATGCAATCCGTGGCACGGCTCGAGATCCCTAGCCGCGGTGAGGTTCGTCTGCGCCCTGGCGGCTACCATGTGATGCTCGCCGACCTCCCGGCACCGCTCCGCAACGGCGACACCGTCGAGATCGTTCTGTCCCTCGTGCGGGCGGGCTCGCTCCGGTTCCGGGCACCGGTCGTGACCTACACCGACCTCGTGCAGAGGCTCGAGCAGACCGATCGAGAACACCGGTGAGCTGGTGGTGCTCCGCTCAGGGAACGCCATGGGACTGGTCGTGGCAGCCCTATCCGGGCGTGTGGCTCTGTGTGCTGCTTCTCGTGGCGGGCTACACGGCGTCCGTCCGCCATGCGAGGCGCACCGGGGCGCCCGAGGACGCTCACCCTTGGTCGTTCGCCGCCGGCGCCATAGCCTTCTGGCTCGCGGCCGACTGGCCGGTCGGACCGCTCGGTACGGGATACCTCGCCAGCGTCCATACGGTGCAGTACATCGTGTTCTCGATGCTCGTGCCGCCACTCCTGCTGTACGGCCTGCCGACGGCGCTGTTTCGCACGCTGGCGCACAGCGCATGGCTCGCGCCACTCGTGCGTATGCTGACGCGACCGCTGATGGCGTTCGTCATATTCAACACCGTCCTCGTGGCTACCCATCTGCCGGCGGTGGTCGATGGCCTCAAGGTGACCCAAGTAGGGGCCTTCGCCGTCGACATGGCGTGGCTCGGAGCGGGGCTGCTCTTCTGGTGGCAGGTGCTTGGGCGGGTGGCCGAACTCGACCCCCTTCCCCTTCCCGGCCGCATTGTCTTCGTCCTGCTCAACGTGTTCATTCCGACGGTCCCGGCTGCCTTCCTCACGTTCGCGGACTACCCGATCTATGCGGTCTACGAGCTGGCGCCCCGCGTGAGTCACCTCTCGGCGGCGGAGGATCAGCAGCTCGCCGGACTCATCATGAAGATCGTGGGCGGGTTCACCCTCTTCGGAACGGCCTCGGTGCTGTTCTTTCGATGGTACGTGAAGGAGGAAGGCGAAATCTCCTGAGGCGGAACGGGGCGGCCGGTCGCTTCGTCGTTCAGTCTCTGTCGAGACCGGGGTAGGCGACGAACTCCTCGCGACGAAACACCTGGATCAGTTTTCCTACCCGCTCCTCGGCGGGCTCGACCGCGTCGCCGTACTCCTCGCGCAGCGCCGCAGCGATGTCGGCGACGGTTCGCTTCCCGTCGACATACCGCCAGACGCAGCTGCCATACTCGTCGAGACGGATCCGTCTGGCCGAGAGTTGGTACAGCATCCGATCCAGCAGTAGCCGCGCACCGCTCGTAGTGGGCTCTGGACGGATAACCACGATTCGGGATCCCGCCTCTTCCCACTCGGCACGCCGTGTGGGCGCAATCTCCAGCAAGTTGACCCCTGCCAGCGGATCCTGTTTTCCGCGACGTCTCATGGCACCGCCACCGGTGTCAACACCCCGAAACACCGGAGCCGCCTTCCAGGCGGAAGGCGGCTCCCACGGTCACATCGCCACAACGCTACTCGCCGACCTTCATGGCCGGTAGCGAGCCCTCCCGCATCTTACCGATGGTGAACCAGGCCAACAGGACAAGCACGGCCGGGTAGGCGATCAGGCTCAGCAGGAACGACGGCTCCGCTCCACCGGCGAGCCGTTGGAAGCCCAACAGCCATGGAACGAAGTCCCCGCCGATCACCAAGAGCGCGAGCGCTACGGCCATCAACGACTCTCCGGCGATGAAGCCGGATGAGAGCAGCACGCCAAGGTTCTCGGCTCGCTGCCGCTCTTCACCGGTGGCACCTTGTCGCTTGAGCCGCAATTCGAACACCAACTTGATCAGCCCACCCACGAAGATCGCTGCCGTCGCCTGGAACGGCAGGTACATCCCCACCGCCACCAGCATCGGTGCAGGCGCCTTGATGAGGATGAGGGCGAGCGCGAAGAACATGCCCACGATGACCAGCGGCCAGGCCATGTCACCCGCGACGATCCCGTTGGCCATGAGCGCCATGAGTCCGGCCTGCGGCGCGGGCAGCTCGGCCGACCCGATCTCGTAGACACGGTCCAGCGCCATCAACGGCAGTGCGAGCACAAACGCGGCAAAGATGACCCCGATGATCTCGCCGACCTGCATCTTCCACGGCGTGCCACCCAGAATGTGCCCGACCTTCAGATCCTGCATCATGTCACCCGCAACGCCGGCCGCACAGCAGACCACTCCGGCGACGCCGAGGACGCCAGCCACGCCGTGGACGTCGGTCACGCCCAGGAACACCATCAGGACGGCGGCGATCAGGAGTGCCGTCAGCGTGAGTCCCGAGATCGGATTGTTCGAGCTTCCGATGAGCGCCACCAGGTAACCCGCTACGGCGGCGAACAGGAAACCCAAGATCACCATCGCGACCGTGAGCACCAACGCGCCCGTGACGACATCGGCAAAGTGGAGATAGAGGAAGAACGTGGCGATGGCCACGAACCCGACCGCGATCAGGACCTTCTTCAAGTTCAGATCGACATCCGTCCGATCGGCCTCGGCACCGGGGACCGACAGGTTGAACTGCCTGATGGCCTTCCCGATCCCAGCGATCAGGGAGCTTCGCAGGTTGTACAGCGTGTAGAACGCCGCCACGATCATGGCCCCGACCGCCAACGGGCGGATCTGTCTCAGCCAGACCTGATTGGCGAGATCCGACATGCTCTGCCCCGACGACAGGATCTCGGGAAGCGCCGGATTGAGGAACAGCGCGAGCGGCACCAAGAGGAGCCACCCGGTCACGGCACCACTGAACAGAATCGCCGAGATGCGCGTCCCGACGATGTATCCGACGCCCATGAGCATCGGTGAGGCATGGGGTGAGTTGAGCAACAGCCCACCGCTGTACTCTACGCGGCTCTGGAACAGCTCGACGGTCGACGCCTTGAACGCGTAGAACTTGCTGGCGGCGTCCTGGACGAATGGGATGCCATTGGGGTTCTTGAGCAGTTCCCAGAACGCGGCCAGGCCGAGCGATCCGAACAGGTATTTCGCTCCGGTCTGACCGCCTTGCCCGGCCTTGACGATCTCCGCCGCCGCCACGGCTTCGGGGAACGGCAGATCTGCCTCGACCACCAGGGTACGCCGGAGCACGATGACGAACAGCACACCCAGCGTGCCACCGATCAACATGATGAACGTGGACTCGAGATACCGTAGCTCGTCCCAGGCACCGCTGATCACAAAGGCGGGGATCGTGAAGATCGCGCCGGCAACGAGCGCCTCACCGACCGAGGCCGTCGTGCGGGCGATGTTCTCCTCGAGGATGGTGCCGCGGAATCCGCGCAGCACCGCCATGGCCACGACGGCCGCCGGGAACGTGGCGGCGACGGTCAGGCCGGCCCGCATGCCCACGTAGGCATTTGCCGCCCCGAGCGCCACAGCCATGATCGCGCCCAAGAAGATGGCCTTGAACGTCATCTCCGGCATCGTCTCCGACGCCGAGACAAAGGGTACGAACGGTTTCTTGTCCATGAATGCCCCTGAGGGTGGCGTAAAGGATGCGCGGATTCTAGCTGACCGGACAAAGCACTGTCAAACGCCCATCACGACCTCGTGCGAGCCGGTCCGTCACGCTAGTTTGGGCGACAAGGAGGAGGACCAATGACATTCGTTGCTACACTCGAGCCGCCGGCGCTCTGGAAGCACTTCGATCGCATTCTCACCATCCCCCGCGGATCCAAGGACGAGGGCAGGATGCGGGACTTCGTGATCGGGATCGCGAAGGCGAAGGACCTCAAAGTCGAGACGGACGCCACGGGCAACATCGTGGTGCGCAAGCCGGCCACTGCCGGTCGGTCCTCAGCGCCGATCACAATCCTGCAGAGTCATCTCGACATGGTCAACGAGAAGAACTCGGGCGTCGGCCACGACTTCTCCACCGATCCCATCAAGCCCAACCGCGATGGCGCGTACCTGACCGCCACCGGAACCACGCTCGGATCG
>JBDHEI010000007.1:0-166066 GCA_039591075.1 Gemmatimonadota bacterium | reverse complement strand
GCTACCTGGATATCGTGCTCGCATTGAGTGAGCCCGGGTATCTGGCGGCGCTCTCCGCCATGCGACAGGCGCTGAGGCAACGGAATGCGGCCCTGCGGAACAGTCACGCCGAGGCGGCCCGCGCGTTCGATGCGCCGTTTGCGGCGGCGGCGGGAACTGTCGCCCGCGCCCGGCGGCGCTGGGCGGCGGCGTCGGCCGCACGGTTTCAGGATCTGTGCGCGACGCTCGGGGAGGCCGGCACGTGCAGTCTGCTCTACGCCCCCGACCATCACCGCGAAGACGACACCGCCGACCACATCGAGGCGGCACTCCGGCGGACCTTCGCGCGCGATACCCGGCGGGGCATGACCACGGTGGGGCCGCACCGCGACGACTTGCGGCTCTCCCTGGACGGACGCGACCAGCGGACCTACGGGTCTGCCGGGCAGCAGCGCACGGCGGCTGTCGCACTCCGGCTCCTGGAGGCGGAGTCGCTCGCGGCGGCCAAGGGATCGGCGCCGGTCGCGCTCTATGACGACGTCTTTGCCGAGCTGGATCGCGGACGACAGGAACGTCTCCTGGCCCTGATCCGCGAAACGATGCCGGGACAGGCGGTCATCGTGGCGCCGCGGGAGTCGGAGGTGCCACGGGATCTGCTCGACATGCCGCGCTGGACCATGCGAGGAGGAACGCTTGATCGGCCGTGACCGCCCACCGCCGGCTACACCGCTCGAGGAGGCAATTGCAGCGTACATCAAACGCGCCGGTCTCAAGCGACGACTCGACCAGGCGAGCGTGATTCCCGAATGGGCGGAGCTGGTCGGTCCACAGATCGCCGCCGTGACGACGCCGCATCTCGTCACACAGGACGGGGCGCTGATCGTGAGTGTGGCCTCCGCTGGATGGTTGCAGGAATTGCAGCTCATGTCGCCGACCATCCTGAAACGGCTTGGCCAACACGGAAAGAAGATCCGACGGATCGTGTGGCGGGCCGAGTGAACGCCGGACCGACCGGGCGACGGGGGCGTGACGCCGGGTGTCGTTGGCCGGCTCAACGCGCGTCACGGGGGGGCAACCGGGACACCTCTAACCCGTTTCTACGTTGGAAGTTACGCAACCAGAGCCCCATTGCCTTCGTGGGGGCGCTCAGGTATATTGAAAGAACCTCACCGGGGTTGCTCACGACCCCGTTTTTCGTATCTCGACCGACTGGATCATGACCACATCGCGCAGGCAGGACTCGTACAGCTCCGACGCCATTCAAGTGCTCAAGGGCCTCGAGGCCGTGCGTCGGCGTCCGGGGATGTACATCGGCTCGACCGGACCCAGAGGACTCCACCACCTCGTGTACGAGGTCGTCGACAACGCCATTGACGAAGCGATGGCAGGCTTCTGTGACATGATCGCAGTGACCCTCCACGCCGATCACTCCGTGAGTGTGCGGGACAATGGGCGGGGTATCCCCGTCGATCTGCACAAGACGGAGAAGAAGCCCGGTGTGGAGGTGGCCATGACGATGCTGCATGCCGGCGGCAAGTTCGACAAGAGCACCTACAAGGTCTCCGGCGGACTCCATGGGGTCGGCGTGTCGGTGGTCAACGCGCTCTCGGAGCGGCTCGACGTCTGGGTGTGGCGCGACGGTCAGGAGCACCACATGGCCTTCGAGCGTGGCAAGACGGTTCAGGGGCTGGAAGGGTCAGGCAAGGCCAAGCGCTCGGGCACCAAGGTCACGTTCAGACCCGACGGGCAGATCTTCCCCAGCCGGGACTACGATTGCGGCACGATCACCAATCGACTTCGAGAGCTCGCCTTCCTGAACTCGGGGATCACGCTCACCCTCACGGACGAACGGGGCGACACACCGAAGAACGAAACGTTTCTCTACAAGAAGGGAATCGCCGAGTTCGTCGAGTTCCTGCGCGGAAACCGCAAGCCGCTGCACGCGAAGCCCTACCATCTCACCACATCGAAGGACGACGTCGAGGTCGACCTCGCGCTCCAGTGGGATAGCGGTTACCAGGAAAACACCTTCACCTTCGTCAACAACATCAACACGCACGAGGGCGGAACCCACCTCACCGGCTTCAAAGCGGCGCTCACGCGGTGCGTGAACGAGGTGGCCAAGAACAAGGGCCTGTTCAAGAAGGAGAGCCTCACGTTGAGCGGCGACGACGTGCGAGAGGGCCTGACGGCAGTGCTCCACGTCAAGGTCAAAGAGCCGCAATTCGAGGGGCAGACAAAGACCAAGCTGGGCAACTCCGAGGTCGAGGGCATCCTCAAGACGGTCGTCTACGAGCACGTCGGGAACTGGCTCATGGAGACGCCCTCGGCGGCGCGTGCCGTGATCGACAAGGCCCTCAGCGCCGCGCGCGCCCGCGAGGCGGCGCGGAAGGCACGAGAGCTGGTGCGCAAGAAGAGCGCACTCGAGAACGGCGTACTCCCTGGTAAACTCGCCGACTGTTCCCTGAGCGATCCGACCCTGTGCGAGATCTACCTCGTTGAAGGGGACAGCGCGGGCGGATCCGCCAAGCAAGGGCGGGATCGGTCGTTTCAGGCCATCCTGCCCCTTCGAGGGAAGATCCTCAACGTCCAGAAGGCGCGTGTGGACAAGATCCTCTCCAATGAGGAAATCCGCACGATTGTCACGGCACTGGGGACCGGCATCGGCGAAGACGAGTTCAAGCTCGACGAGGCGCGGTACCACAAGATCATCATCATGACAGACGCTGACGTCGACGGCGCCCACATCCGGACGCTGTTGCTGACCTTCTTCTACAAGGAGATGCGTCCGCTCATCGAGGCCGGGTACGTGTACATCGCGCAGCCGCCGCTCTATAGGGTCGCGAAGGGGAAGGAAGAGTTCTACGCCTACGACGACGGAGAGCGCGACGACTACATCAAGCGCCTGACGAACGGGAGCAGCGGCAAAGGGAACGTCGGCGTGCAGCGGTACAAGGGCCTCGGCGAGATGAACCCGGACCAGCTCTGGCGTACGACCATGGATCCGGCCACCCGAACGGTGCTCCGCGTCGAGCTCGAAGATGCGGTGGAGGCCGCGCGGGTGTTCGAGACCCTCATGGGCGATGAGGTTGAGCCGCGTCGGGCATTCATCGAGGAGAACGCGCGGTACGTGAAGAACCTGGACATCTGACGGTCTCCGCCCGGCGGGGCCGTTTCTTTGCCTGGGCTGGCTGCGCTCGGACCCCACCCAAACCCCATCCATTGACATATAGAAACATTACTATTAGCTATGTCTCTATGTCTAAGTCCGCGTTGGTGCGTTCAATCGAGCCGGCCTTGCTCAGCCGGGCGGCCGAGATCATCAAGTTGCTCGGCCATCCGGAGCGACTGAAGATCGTGGAGGTGCTCGAGTTGGGTGAGGCGACGGTGACAGAGATCCGGGAAGCACTCGGACTGCCGCAGGCCATCGTGTCACAGCATCTGGCCAAAATGCGTGGGTGCGGAATCGTGGCCGCGCGCCGTAACGGGAACCACGTGCACTATCGAATCACCGAACCCAAGGTGCAGCACATCCTGAACTGCATCCGCCACTGTGATATGTGATGGGCTCGGTTGGAATAGACTCTTTTTATTTGGCCTCAAACATATGAATATTGCTATACCATTATTGAGCACCGGCCTCGCGCTGTCTCCGGCGGATACCTCTCGGCTCTCACTGGACAACGCAGTGGCCCGAGCACTGGAGGCCAACGCCCCGGGGACGTTGGTGCTCGCCTCGCTGGCACTCGGCACCCGGGTCAGTGCGTACTTCTTCCTGTTCACGGCATTCGTCGGGCTCAACCTGCTCCAGTCCAGCTTCACCCGGTGGTGTCTCATGGAGCGGATCCTCGAGAAGGCCGGCGTCGGCCAGGCCGCAGACCAGAAGGCACTTCGGCGCCGTGGTCCCGTCCAGATCCGATTCGGCACGCCAAATCTCGATTCGGGACGTCCGAAGCGCCGAACAACGGCCCGGACCGGCACACTGGCAGGCACAGCCGCCATATTCCGGGCCCGGCGCACCCGGTACGGATGTTGCCTTTTCTCAGGTACATCCTCGCAATCGAACTTGGAGCAATCATGTCATCGATCGTAGAAATGTTGATGCAGCAGTTGGGGAGCGGCGAGCAGGTGGGCCAGTTGAGCAAGAATCTCGGTACCGACACACGAGCCACGCAACAGGCCGTCGGTGCCGCCATTCCGGTGCTACTCGGCGCGCTCGCTCGGAACTCCGGTCAGCAGCAGGGTGCCGAGGCCCTGAATCGGGCGCTCGACAAGCACGACGGGACGGTCCTCGACAATCTCGGCACGTATCTGCAGGCGCCGGATGTGAAGGACGGTGAGGGCATCCTGCGTCACGCACTGGGCGAACGGCGGCAAGCGGTGGAGGCCGGAGTGAGCAAGGCCAGCAGTCTCGATCCATCGATGATCACCAAGCTCCTCCCGATGCTCGCGCCGGTCGTGATGGGCGCGTTGGGGCGGCAGCGTAGGCAGCAGAACCTGGACGCGGGCGGCCTGGCAAGCATGCTGGGCGGCGAGCGGCAGCAAATGGAACAGGCCAACCCGGCGTTTGGCATGCTTGGTAAGCTGCTGGACCAGGACGGGGATGGGAGCATTGCGGACGACATCGCCGGCAAGCTCGGCAAGGGACTGCTGGGCGGGCTGTTCGGCGGCCGCGGCTAGTCAGTCGACATTCACCAGAACAGAAAGGAGCCGGTCGTGGGTCTCTTTGATTTCGTGAAAAGCGCTGGGCGGAAAGAGAAGGAACGGGAGGAAGCCGAGCGCGACGAGAAGAACCGCGAGTTGATCAAGGGCAACAAGATCCTGCGGTATGTAATGGGGCTCAAACTCGACGTCGAGAATCTTCGCGTGAAGTTCGACGACGGCGTGGCCACGGTCACCGGCAAGGCCAAGTCACAGGCCGAGCGGGAGAAGGTGGTCCTGGCGGTTGGCAACACCGAGGGCGTGGCGCAAGTGGACGATCAGATGGAGGTCGTCGACCCGGCAGCCGAGGCAAAGTTTTACGCGGTCAAGAAAGGTGACTCGCTGTCCAAGATCGCCAAGGAGTTCTACGGGGACGCTATGAAGTACCCGGTCATCTTCGAGGCGAACAAGCCGATGCTGAAAGATCCGAACTTGATCTATCCTGGCCAGACCCTGCGGATCCCGCCGCTCGGCTGATTTCAGGAGTTGAAGGCCCGAGGCAGGGCCGGCCCCGTCCGTCGCTTCCACAGTGGCGGGCGGGGCCTCCACGTTTCGGGTGACCGGATCAAGCGGATTCTCCCGGCGCTGACCACGCGTGCGTATACTCTCAACCACCAACCACCGCCGCCGGGACCCGACCGCGGTCTGCCACTCCCATCTGCGCTCGGTGAGGATACGTGCCACGCCACCGGACCATCGCCGCGCTCAACCGCTCTGTCGTCGCCTGCCGCGAGTGCCCCCGGCTGGTCCGGCACCGCGAGGCGGTGGCGCGGGAACGGCGGCGCGGCTTCAGCGATTGGGAGTACTGGGGCCGACCGGTGCCCGGGTTCGGGGATCCCACGGCGCGCCTCCTGATCGTCGGGCTCGCCCCCGCCGCCCACGGCGCCAATCGGACCGGGCGGATGTTCACGGGAGACTCGAGCGGCGATTGGCTGTACGGCGCCTTGCACGAGTTCGGCTTCGCCAGCCAACCGGACTCGACGAGCCGCATTGACGGTTTGACACTGACCGACTGCTACATCACCGCGGCCGCGCGCTGTGCGCCACCCGGAAACCGCCCGACCCAGCAGGAGTTCGACCGGTGCCAGCCGTATCTCGAGGCGGAGCTCCGCCTCCTCCGCGACGTGAGGCTGGTCGTGGCTCTGGGACAGATCGCCCACAGGCAATGGCTCAAGGCGTCAGGCTGGTGGCACCGTCTTCCGGTCGCAGACCGACCACCGTTCGCCCATGGCGCCCGCCGGGACTTTTCCGACGGGTTGGTGCTGCTCTCCTCGTACCACCCCAGCAGGCAGAACACGAATACGGGACGACTGACCCGCGCGATGTGGCTCGGCATCTTTCGGGAGGCGCGGCGGCTGCTTGATGCGGGGTGATCCGGCCTACGCCGTGACCGCGGACGCTACTCTTGGCGGGCACACCCAACCGTACTACTTTACAATACAAAGTCCTTTACTGCGCTCATGCCGGGGGAACCGTGACCATTCCCACACACGAGGATCGCGAGAGCGCCAAAGAGACGCTGGCATACATCCGTCGCACGATGGAGTCGGCCTCCTCCTTCACCGCCGTGTCGGGCTGGGGGCTCATCGTGGTGGGCTTCGTCGGCTTGCTCGCGGCCTGGTTGGCCTGGAGCGGAAACCATGACTCGGACCCGCGGGTCTGGTTGCCCACAGCGGTGATCTCGATCGGTATTGCCAGCATCTTCAACATCCGCAAAGCGAAGCAAACGGAGGTCCCGATCTGGTCGGGCGCGATTCGGCGGCTCGTGTGGGTGATGGCCCCCGCCTTGGCGGCGGGAGCGGTGCTCACCGTTGCGCTCGCACGGGGAGGCTCCGAGCACCTGCTGCCCGGCATGTGGCTTGCGTTGTACGGCGCGGGGGTGACGGCCGGAGCAGAGTTCTCCATTCGCGCTATCCGATGGATGGGAGTCTCCTTCCTCCTTTTGGGCGCGGCGGCGCTGCTCGAGCCGGGAGCCGGCCTCCCACTCATGGCGGCAGGCTTTGGCGGACTGCACGTGGTGATTGGGCTGGACATCGTGATGCGCCATGGTGGGTAGCCTGGTGTCCGAAACGCTGGATCGTCTGATCCATGAGCGGATCCGTCTGGGCATCGTCTCGGCGTTGGCGGCGGGCGAGGGGATGAGCTTCGCCGACCTCAAGCAGGTGCTGAAAACGAGCGACGGGAATCTCAGCGTGCACGCGCGCAAGCTCGAGGACGCCGGCTATGTCCGGGTGCTCAAGGGGTTCGAAGACCGGAAACCAAAGACCGAGTACCGGCTCACGCCCAAGGGGCGCCGGGCACTGGAGGCCTACTTGGAGCAGATGGAAGCGATCCTCAACGAGGCGCGGGACGCGTTGGAGCGAACATGAGTGGCTTACACGTCGGCATCATCATGGACGGCAACGGCCGGTGGGCACGAGCCCAGGGACGACCCCGGTGGCGCGGCCACCTGGCGGGCGTGGACAGCGTACGGGATGTCGTGCGGGGCGCGCCCGAAATGGGCATCACGACGCTGACCCTCTACGCGTTCTCCTCGGATAACTGGAAGCGGCCTCCAGGCGAGGTCGGCCGCCTGTTTTGGCTGCTTCGCGAGTACTGTCGGCGGGAGCGGAACGAACTCGTTGAGAACGGCGTGCGGGTCACCCATGTGGGACGTCGAGACCGGATCCCGCAGTCCGCGCTCGCAGAGCTGGATCGCACGCTGAAGGCCACAGCGCGTGGCCACCGACTCCATCTGCAGTTGGCAATCGACTATGGGTCGCGGTGGGCGCTCACCGAGGCGGCCCGGGCGATCTCTCGCCATGTGGCAAGCGGTGACATCCGTCCCGAGGAGATCTCACTGGACTTGCTCGACCGAACAGTAGCCGGCCAGGTCCCGAACGCCGACCTGATCGTGCGCACGGCGGGCGAGCAGCGCCTCTCGGATTTCCTGCTGTGGGAGTCGGCGTATGCGGAGCTCTACTTCACCGACGCCCTCTGGCCCGACTTCCGGCGGGAGGACCTGGCCTTGGCCGTATCGGAGTTCCAACGCCGGGAACGGCGATTCGGCGCGGTGCCCTCTCCGGCCGAAGTCGGTCAGCCCACCGTCGTTGGCTAGCGGCATTCGGCTGGCCCAGTCCATGGAAAACCGCGTCTGGATTCCCACGCTCGTCGTGGCTGGCCTCCTCGGGACGCTGGCCTCGACTGCGGTTGCGCAGGATTCGATCTCGCTGTCCGTTGCCTGGTACCCCGAACAGCCGATGCAAGGATCGATCGTGCATCTGGTCGTCGACCGCGCTGGGCCGATGACGGATCGAGACGGAAGCATTCCGCCCGTACGGGCAACACTCGCCGGCCAGCCGCTGCATTTCGAGTGGGACGGTGTCCGGTCATATCGAGCACTCGGCGCCGTTCCGGTGACCACTCGGGAGAGCATTCCGTTGCTGCTCACGGTCGCAGACGCCGCGGGCGGCACAGCGGATCACACCATCCGCATTCCGGTCTCGCCGGGCAACTTCACCGTGGAGAGACTGCGCGTGGCGCCGCGATTCGCGGAGCCTCCCGACTCAGCGCTCGCGGCGCGGATCGCAGGGGAGCGGGCTCAGGCCGGTGCGGTGGCGCGGCGGTCACATCGGACGCCGCGAATGTGGTCCGGCGAGTTCACCCTCCCGGTTGCCGGCCGCGTGACGAGTCGTTTTGGAGAGGCGCGCGAATTCAACGGCGTCATCCAGAGTCGCCACATGGGCACCGATCTGAACGGCGTGATCGGCACGCCGGTGAAAGCCGCCAACCGTGGGGTGGTGGCGCTCACGGGGGATTTCTACTACGCCGGCAACGTCGTCTATCTGGACCACGGGCGCGGTCTCATGACCGTGTACATGCATCTGAGCCAGATCCACGTCCAACGGGGAGATACCGTGGCGGCTGGCCAAGTGATCGGCGACGTGGGTGCCACGGGCCGCGTCACGGGCCCCCACCTCCACTGGGTCGCCCGCTACGGACCCATCTCCGTCGATCCGCTCAGCCTCGCCAGGGCGGCACTCGCCGCGTTCGACACAGCCAACTGAGGGACCGGAACCGCCGCACCGGCGCAAGAATCGGGTTGCCCCGAGCCAACGAGTCTCCCACCTTCCGCTCAGTCACACCCACGCGGGAGCGGTGAGCGATGTCGGCAGCAGACGCACAGCGGATCGAGCGTGCCATTCTGTTCCTAGACGAGCACTGGCGCCGTCAGCCTTCGCTCGATGAAGCCGCTCGGGCCGTCGGGCTGAGTTCCTATCACTTCCAGCGGTTGTTTCGCCGCTGGGCTGGGGTCTCGCCCAAGCGGTTCGTGCAGTACCTGACTCTCGACCACGCCCGCACCGCCCTGGCGCAAGGGCGGAGCGTGCTCGAGGCGGCGTATGACTCCGGTCTCTCCAGTGCGAGCCGACTGCACGACTTGTTTGTCACGTTCGAGGCGGTCACACCGGGACAGTTCAAGGAGCGTGGAGGACGCGTGGCGATCGAATACGGCTACGCTGCGACCCCGTTCGGAGAGGGGTTCTTCGCCTTGACGACACGGGGACTCTGTGGACTGATGTTTGTCGCTCACGGAACACGGGGCGCGGTGGCCAACGAGTTCCGGCGGCGCTGGCCCCGGGCGTCGATGCGGCGGAACGACGCGGCGGCTCGGGCGGTGGCCCAACGCGTGTTCGCCGCTCAGGTGGCCAAGACCCCACTCTCGCTCGATCTTCGAGGCACCAACTTCCAGATCAAGGTCTGGGAAGCACTACTCCGGATACCGCCCGCAGCGCTGGCATCCTACGCCGACATCGCGTCGGCCATCGGGCAGCCAACGGCACAGCGGGCGGTGGCCTCGGCGGTGGCGCGGAACCCTGTCGCGTACCTCATTCCGTGCCATCGGGTCATCCGGAACTCCGGCGCCTTCGGTGCGTACCGATGGGGAGCGGCCAAGAAGAAAGCGCTTGTCGGATGGGAAGCGGCGCGACGCGACGTGGTGTCGGCCGCTGGCTAGGAACCCCGCTCCACCGGATTGCGCAGCACCCCGACCTCCGGAATCTCCACCTCCACGACGTCACCCGGCTCCAGCGTCCCTACCCCGGCCGGAGAACCCGTCGCCACGAGATCCCCGGGCTCCAGCGTCATGATGTGAGAGATGTACGAGAGGATGTGCGGGATCGGGAACACCATGTCGCGTGCACGACCCCGCTGACGCACGGTGCCGTTGACCCGGCAGACGACCTCCAACTCGACCAGCGGCGGCAGCGCATCCAGCGGCACGATCCGTGGACCCACCGGACAGAACGTGTCGAATCCCTTGGCCCGCGTCCACTGTGAGTCTGACCTCTGAAGATCCCGCGCCGTGACGTCGTTGAGACAAACGATTCCGCGCACCGCGCTCAGCGCGGCATCGGCGTCGACACGACGGAGCCGACGGCCGATGACGACGCCGATCTCTCCCTCGTGCTCCACCTGCTGGGACATCGAGGGAAGCATGATCGGGTCACCATCGGCAATCACCGAGGACGGCGGCTTGAGAAACAGGAGCGGGTGTTCGGGAACGGCGTTGCCCAGCTCCTTGGCATGCTCGGCGTAGTTTCGGCCCACACAGACGATCTTGGTTGGGGTGACGGTGGATCCGGTGGACACTCAAGCAACCTCGGTTCGGGACGATCGACGGCTGCACACCGGACGATCCGTCCGGCGGCCGGTTCAAACCTATCACCCGGCACTACCATCGGCGACGTAGACCGTACATCTTCGCCGACACCATGACAGCGACGTGCAGATGAGCGCTCTCACCGCGGGGCTGGTGACGGCCGGCGGCATCGCCCGCGGCAGGCCTCTTCCTGGTGCTCGCACGCGACGGTCGCATCGATCGTCTCGAGGGAGGATTTCTCCTCCTTTTCGCTCGTCGCGTTCCTGGCGTACGTGGTGCGGGCATCGCGCCTCGAGGTCAATGCCACCGCGCAGCGGGAGTTCGCGGACTCGGTCGACTCGCTCACCCTTCAGACCACCGGGCGACGGGCCATGATCGATATCGTCACGGTGCTCGCAGGCCTGGGGATCCTCGTCCTCGGTGCGAAGATGCTGGTAGGTGGTGGCACCGGATTAGCCCGCCTCGCCGGAATTTCCGACCGGGTGATCGGCCTGACCATCACGGCCGCGGGCACGAGCCTTCCCGAGCTGGCCACGTCGATCGTCGCGGCCCGACGCGGTCAGCCCGATATCGCTCTCGCCAACGTGCTCGGGTCGAACATCTTCAACGTGCTCGGCATTCTCGGGACCGTGGCCCTGGTGACGCCGCAGACCGTGCACCCCGCCATTGTGGGCAGCGACAATTGGTGGATGGTCGGAACCGCGCTCCTTCTCTTTCCACTGATGCTGTCTGGGCGTCGGGTCGCGAGGTGGGAGGGGGCGGTCCTGCTCGTGGCGTACGCCGTCTACCTACGCACGCTTTGGTGACGGTCCCGGGACCTCATGGTGCCCCGACCAAGACCGGGTCACGCAAGAGCGGCTCCAGCACCTGCCACACGGTCGCGGCAATCCGACGATGCCCTTCCGCCGTGGGATGGATCCCGTCCAGTTGATTCAACTCCGGCCTGCCTGCCACGCCATCCAGGAGAAACGGGATGAGCACAGCGTCATTGGTCGCAGCCAGGTCGGGAAATACGCGCCGGAACGCCGACGTGTACCGGCTTCCCATGTTGGGTGGTGATTCCATGCCGGCAATCACGATCCGGGCGCGCGGATACCGCGCTCGGGTCCGATTGACGATCTCCTGAAGGTTCCTCTGCATCTCGTCCACGTCGAGACCACGGAGACCGTCATTCGCGCCAAGCTCGAGGACCAGAACGTCCACCGGCTCGTTGAGCAACCATTCGATCCGCCGAAGCCCCCCCGCAGATGTCTCACCGCTCACGCCGGCGTTCACGACCCGATATGGGAGGTCCGCACTATCGATCATCTCGGCAACGAGGCTCGGGAACGCCTGCTCGATTGCCAGTCCGAAACCAGCAGTGAGGCTCGTGCCGAGGAACAGCACGACCCGCCGTGTGTCGGGAGTCGCGCGCGCCATCAGATCCGGGCGGTCGGCGGCGTCGGCTGGGGGGCGCTGGTCCCCCGCGCACGCCCCGCTCAGCGCGAGGGTCGCGATCACGACTATTTTCCGAACCATGATGATCATCGCTCAGGATCTCGAACAAACATACATCAGTGGCGGACGTCGGCTCACTGTCCTCCGCGACGTGAATTTCACAGTCGAGGAGCGTGGGCTCGTCGCGGTGGTCGGACCGTCGGGGAGCGGCAAGACCACGCTTCTCGGCCTGCTGGCCGGACTCGATCGACCTTCGCGGGGAACCGTCATCCTCGATGGCCAGAACCTCGGCCCGATGTCGGAAGACGACCGGGCCCGGCTCCGGGCCGAGAAGATCGGGTTCGTGTTTCAGACCTTCCAGCTCATCCCGACTCTCACGGCGCTCGAGAACGTGCTGGTGCCGGTTGAATTGCAGCCGACACGAACGTGGCCGGCGGCAGAGGCCGCTGCCCATGCGCGAGACCTGCTCGCCCGCGTCGGCCTGGCCGATCGATGGCACCACTATCCGGCCCAGCTCTCGGGCGGCGAGCAGCAACGCGTCGCCCTGGCACGAGCGTTCGCGAACCGTCCGAAGATCCTGTTTGCCGACGAGCCGACGGGGAACCTCGATGCCGAAACCGGGCACGCGGTCATTGACCTGCTGGTGGCGCTCAACCGGGAGGCCGAGACGACGCTCGTGCTGGTCACCCACGATCCGGAACTGGCCGGGCGTGCGCATCGAGTGATTGGCCTCGCCGGTGGCCGCATCGTGTCCGATTCGGCCGGCACGGCATGACTGGTCCGCTGTTTGTCCTCCGGCTCGCGCTGCGGGAGGGCCGAGCCGCCCGACGCCAAATCGGGCTCTATGCCGGGGCGATCTCCCTCGGGGTGGCGGCGCTGGTGGCGATCGGCTCTTTCCGGGCCGACGTAACGGAGGCGATCCACGCCGAGTCGCGGAGTCTGATGGGCGCCGACGTGGAACTCCGCAGCACCAACGAGTTCTCCGGTCGGGCCCGTGAGCTGCTCGACTCACTGCAACGGGACGGGGTGCCGGTCTCGCGGGTGACCAGTTTCACCTCCATGGCATTGGCCACCGCAACGGGCAAGACCCGGCTGGTGGACGTGCGGGCTGTCGAAGGCGATTTCCCCTACTACGGTCGTATCGAGACGGCGCCGGCGAACCGGTGGTCGCGTTTGCGGGACGGGCACCACGCCCTGGTCGATCCCGCGCTCCTCGTCTACCTCGGGGCGGAGGTCGGCGATACGCTTCGTCTTGGGGATGCGGCCTTCGTCGTCGATGCCGAGCTGAGACGCATCCCCGGCGAGATCGGCATTCAGACCGCGATCGGGCCGCGGGTCTACATCGCGGCCGACTATGTCGAGGAGACGAATCTCCTGCAGTTTGGCAGCCGTGCTCGCTACCACGCTCTGCTAAAACTGCCCGGCGCCCTGGCCGCGGCGGAGTTCGTCACGGCACACAGGCCCATGCTCGACCGCGAGCGCGTACGGGCCGCCACAGCTGCCAGTCGCGAGGAGGATTTCCGCGAGTGGTTCGCCGCCTTCACACGGTTCTTGGCACTGCTCGGGCTCACGGCCCTGCTGCTTGGAGGGATCGCGACCGGGAGTGCCGTGCACGTGTTTGTGCGTCGGAAGCTCGACACGGTGGCAGTGCTCCGGTGTTTGGGTGGAACCCAGCGCACGGTGTTCGCAGCCTATCTCCTCCAGGCAGCACTCATGGGGCTGGTGGGCGCCATGGTCGGCGTGGTACTCGGGCTCGTCGTCCAGCGCAGCCTTCCCACGCTGCTGGCGGACTTCCTCCCGCTCGCGGTGCAGCCAAGCATCCGAATCGGACCGGTCGCCGCCGGTCTGGGGATCGGCCTCTGGGTCGCGCTCGCCTTCGGTCTGCTGCCGTTGCTCACCGTGCGCAACGTCGCACCGCTCCGTGCCCTGCGTCGCTCCGTCGAAGAGCCCGCACGGCGACGGGACCTCGCTCGCGTCGCCGCCTACGCCGCGGTGTTCGGGACCATACTGGTGCTCAGCGTGACGCAGGCGCCGGTGCCGGCAGTCGGGCTTGCCTTCGCCGTCGGCATCACCCTGACCACGGCCGTGCTCTGGGCGACCGCGCGCGCCCTCGTTGCCGCGACGCGGAGGCTCTTTCCCACCAATGCCCCGTATGTCGTGCGCCAAGGCATCGCCAATCTGTTTCGGCCGCACAACCAGACGGTGTCCGTCGTATTGACCGTCGGGTTCGGCGTGTTCTTGCTCGGGACGCTCCACGTGGTCCAACGAAACCTCCTCGACCAATTCGCCTTCGAGACGTCGGGATCGCGCCCGAACCTCGTGGTCTTCGATATCCAGCCCGATCAAGTAGATGACGTGCGGGCCCAACTGGCGGCTGCGGGTGCGGGGGAGACCGCGGCGGTACCCATCGTCCCGGCACGAATTGCCGGGATCGGCGGCGTGCCGGTCGCCGAGTTGCTGACCGACACGAGCAGCCTTCGGCGGAGCCGCTGGGCGCTCCGGCGCGAGTACCGCAATACCTACCGCGATACGCTCGTCGCATCCGAACGGCTCGTCCAAGGCAGCTGGTGGACGGGCGCGCGCCCCGACACACTCCCCGCTCGGATCTCTATCGAAGAGGATCTGGCCGATGAACTTCACGTGCGACTCGGTGACCGCCTCACTTGGGACTTCCAGGGCGTGACCGTCGAAACCGTGATCGCCAGCGTGCGTCAGGTCGACTGGGCGCGATTCGAAACGAATTTCTTCGTCGTCTTCGAGCCGGACGTGTTGGAGAGCGCGCCGCAAACGCTGGTCACCCTGGCGCACATCGACGACGCCCGGCGGCGCGCCGAAGTCCAGCGGGACCTGGTCCTCCAGCATTCGAACCTCTCGCTCCTCGACGTTTCCCTCGTGCAAGAAGTGCTCGAGCGCCTCCTCGGGAGCGTGGCGCTGGCCATCCGCATCATGGCCGTCTTCTCCATCGCCTGCGGGGCAGTGGTTGTGCTGGGGGCAGCAGCCACGTCGCGGTTCCAACGGCTCCGGGAGAGCGTGCTGCTCCGCACACTCGGCGCGCGAACGTCGCAAGTCGTGCGCGTGCTCGGCGTCGAATACGCAGTGCTCGGGAGTCTCGCCTCAGTGCTCGGTGTGGTGCTCGCGGCCCTCGCCGGCTGGGTGTTGGTGAAATTCTTCTTCGAGCTTCGGTTCACCCTCCCGTCGATCCCCCTCCTTGCGCTCGCCTTGGGCACCACGGTCGTCACCACCGCGATCGGGATCTTTGCCAGTTGGGACCTCGTCCGTCGGTCGCCGCTTGCCGTGTTGCGTGACCTCGCGGACTGACCCCCCTCCGCGCGACCCTGGCGGGCGTTCCGAAGGCCAGTTTGATTTCAGGGCATGACGGATCCCCTCAAGAAGCTCATCGTGGTGGGAGACCGCGTCTTGGTCGTTCCCCAGGAAGGTGAGGAACGCACCAACGTGGGTTTGTACCTGCCGCCGACCGCGGTGGACCATCAGGCCGTGCAAAGTGGCCGCATCGTGGCCACCGGTCCGGGAACACCCTTGTCTCCACCCGCCGAGCTCGACTCCGAGCCATGGAAGATTCCAGGTGGCGAGGGACGGTTCCTGCCGATTCAAGCTCGCATCGGTGACTTCGCGCTTTTTTTCCGGAAGGCGGCCGTGGAGATCACGTTCGAGGGGAAACGCTACCTCGTCGTGCCACAGGCGGCCATCCTCGTTCTCGTCCGGTCCAAGGACATCCTCGACCAGCTCGGCTCGTCCGACCTCTGAGGCTCTCCGGGATGTCGTCCGTCCCCCTTGCGTTCGTGTTCCTCCTCTTGCTCGCCGTGTTCCTGTGGTTCATGCGCAAGCCGGGTGGCTTTCGGCCGTCGCGGCCCGAATCGGTGGCAGACGACCCGGAGATCCTCGAGGATGCCGAAGAGGAAGTCCGGGATCTCGATGCCTTTGCCACGCCAGAGGATGCAGAGGACGACCTGCCGGACTGGGGACCTGGCGCACCCCGCAACTAGCTCGGAGGCCGCACTCCATCGGGAAGCTCGAAATCATGCCGACGCACCCGGTCGGCGCCGACCAGGACGGAATCGGAGACTGATGCCGTCCGCGAGCCGCTCACCTGAACCGTGAGTGTGGCGTCCAGCGGCATGCCGCAAAGGTAGTAGTAGCCGCTCTCGTCGGTCTCGCTTTCGGCGCTGAGTCGCTCTTCCCGCAACACGCCCCCGGCCCGATACCACCGACTCCACCGTGCCGCGACGGCCGCGCCAGACACCGAGGCCCCCGTTTCACGGACGCGAACGAGGCCCGCAATGACGCCCGAATCGGCGGACATCCCGGGACACAGCGCTCCGATGATCGACTCGACCGCGCGCAGGCGCACTTCGACTCGAAGCGTATCACCCCGACCGAGCGTCGCGACGAATGGTGGTTGGACGTGGCGCGCGACATCGATGGCGGGATGGCCCACGGCGAGGCGGTAGCGCCCCGGAGCGAGACTATCCACGGCGAACGTGCCGCGCCCATCGGTCGTGACCGACCGGTCCGTACCCAACAGATGCACGGTGGCAGCGCCCACCGTGGTGCCGGACGACTCATCCATCACCACACCTTCCAATCGAGCGGTGGGAGCGTTCCAGATGGTCGAACCCGCCAGAGTCTGCACCTCGTCCACCCACCCACCTTGCTCGAGGATGCCGATCACGATCCACTCGCCGCCTCGTAGGCCGTTGGGGAGGATCTGCCGCTCGCGATACCCGAGTTGCGGCATCCGAATCCACCACTTCTCCACCATCCAGGGACCCTCCGGCAGCCGCCTGAACTGGACCAGCCCACCAATGTTGGTGGCGTCGATCTCCCACGGGAGGCCACTGTACCGGAATTCCAACTGCCGCAGTTCGGCGGTTTCAGCATCGAGCCACATCACGCCGCTGATGTCCGTGACGTCCCGTCCGCGTACCGGCTCGAAGGTGAGACCGACGAACCCCGGACGTTGGCGATGCGGCCGCTCCACGGCGAGGCAGTGCAGATCGGCAAACGCCTCGGAGAGCAACACTCGGGCGTCCGGGGCCTCATAGATCCATTCGGCGTCGAGGGTCTCCCGTACGTAGCCACGCTCGGCGAGCAGCTGCGGTGCCGCCGTCACGAAGGAGCTCCCCCGGTAAACCCCCTCGCGGGTGGATTCCCGGTGACGACGCACGTCGAGCGATCGCGGCTCGAGTTCCCGCTCGTAACGCACGATCCGATGGCGCAGTGTCCCGTTCCGCTCCGTCCAGACGATGGCCTCGAGGGCCTTGCGGGCCTCATTCCAGAACTCGCCCGCCGCTACGCCGACGCCGGGACGCACGCGGCACCGGCGGTCGGCCTCAACGATGAGCGCCGGCAGCGCCACGGGGAGCATGCTCATCGTCACGTCGAAGGTCCGGTCTTCGTCCGCCTCGAGGTCGAACGGCTCGGATTCCCAGCTCACGCGACCAACGGCCACCGTTTTGAGCCGGTAGCGTCCCGGCCGCGTGGCCCGTAACGTGAACCGGCCGAGCGGGTCGGTGAGGGCGCGTGCGATCTCGCTGCCATCCGCGCCCTGGAGCACTACAAACCCACCCGGCACGGGTTTGCCTGTGGTTAACTCATGGACCTCACCCTGCACCGTCTGTGCGGCAAGCGGGAGTGACGAGCACGCCATCGCCGTGCACAGGGCGAGGCCGATGCGGTAGCGCATCACGCGACGGATGCCACGCCGCCCGCGGTGACCCGGTGTGAGACCAGCGGGAGGGGGCTGTCGGGTCGCTCCGAGCCGATCCGCACGGCGTTGTCGAGCGCGGCCATCGCCGCGCGGCATCCGGATTCGTCGCGGGCATGCACGATGGCGATCACATCGTCGCGTTCCACCAAGTCGCCGGGCTTGGCCGGCACGACGATACCCACGGCAGGATCGATTTCGTCGTCGATGGTCTGGCGCCCACCGCCCAGAGCCACGACCGCCCGTCCGATCTCCCGGGACAGGGTGGCATGGACGTAACCCGGTGCCCGCGCACGATACTCGCGAACCAGCGGCGCCCGCGGGAGCAGCTCCGGTCGGTCGATGACCGCGGGATCGCCACCCTGGGCTTGGACGATCTCCGCAAACTTCTCGGCGGCCCGACCGCTCGCGAGCGCGTCGCGCAGTCGGGAACTCGCCGCGGCACGGTCGGAGTCGATACCTGCGAGGAGTAGCATCTCCGCCCCCAGCGCAAGCACCACATCGCAGAGGTCGGCGGGTCCGTCCCCGCGCAGCATCTCGACCGACTCGGCAATCTCGAGCGCGTTGCCGCACGCGTGACCCAGGGGGCGATCCATCGCGGTCAGGAGCGCCACCGTTGGGCAGCCACGCTCCTCGCCCAGTCGGATCATGGTGGACGCCAGGGCGAGCCCGCGGTCGAGCTCGGGCACGAACGCGCCGCCGCCGCGTTTGATGTCGAGCACCAGACCGTTCAGGCCCTCGGCGAGCTTCTTCGACATGATGCTCGCCGCCATGAGGGGGATCGCATCAACCGTGGCCGTGACGTCGCGGAGCGCGTAGAGCTTCTGGTCTGCCGGCGCGATCTCCGCTGTTTGCCCGACCATCGCGGCACCGATTCGCTCGACCTGCCGACGCGTGGCCGCCAGCGAGAGATCGACCCGGAACCCGGGGATGGCCTGAAGCTTGTCGAGCGTCCCGCCGGTGTGGGACAGGCCCCGGCCCGAGATCATCGGTACGGCCACCCCCATCGACGCGACGAGCGGCGCCAGCACGATGGACACTTTGTCGCCCACGCCGCCCGTCGAGTGCTTGTCCACGCGCGGCGGCACGTGGTCTCCGAACTCCAGTCGCTTGCCCGACGCACACATCGCATCGGTCAGCGCCCCCAGCTCGTCGTCGTCGAGTCCCCGCAGCACCACCGCCATGAGCAGCGCGGCCATCTGGTAATCCGGCACGTCACCCGCCGTGTAGGCGCGCACCAAGAACTGCCACTCGCCTTCCGTCAACGACTGTCCGTGCCGCTTGCGCTCGATGAGGGTGGGCACAATCATTAGTCGGTCACTCACCTTTCGGCGTCCATGGAGTCGTCATGCGTGCTGCGTTCTCGGTCACCCTCATGCTCCTGCTGGGAGCACCGGCCGTCGCCGCTCAGTCGTCGTACGACGAGCAGGTACGACGGGGTGACAGTCTCTCCCACGCCTTGGAACCGGCCACGGCGCTGGAGGCCTACCGTGCCGCCTACATGGCCGATCAAACCTACGAGGCGATGTGGAAGTTCGCCGAAGCGCAGATCGACGTGGCGAAGCGGCTCCAGGACACGAAGCAGGCCAAGCTACGGGACAGCCTGTACAGCGTCGCCGAGATCTATTCCCGAGCGGCGATTCACACCGACTCGCTCGACGCTGAAGGGCATTTCATGCTCGCCAACGCGTTGGGTCGCCTGTCTCGAACCCGCGGTGGCAGGGAGCGCGTGCGCTTTGCCAAAGAGATCTACGAATCCGCGGCGCGCGCCGTTGCGCTCAACCCGGCTCACGACGGGGCATATCACGTGCTCGGGGCTTGGCATGCCGAGGTGAAGCGCCTCTCGGGCATCGCGAAGTTCTTCGCGAAGACGTTCTTCGGCGCGGGGTTTCTCGACCGTGCCAGCTGGGATTCTGCGGCGGTCAATCTCGAGCGGGCCGTGGAGCTGCGGCCGGAGTATCTGTACCACCGGCTCGAACTGGCCGAGATCTACATCGACGTCGAGCGGTACGCCGATGCGCGGCGCGAGCTCGAAGCGCTCCTGGCGCTGCCGCCGACGAGTGACGTGTCGGACCCGCAGTACCAGTCGGAGGCCCGGACGCTCCTCTCGGAGATTCGCGACCGGCCCTGACGGCGGCGGGACGGCGACGTCAGTCCCGATGGAGACGACGGCGCAGCTGCCGCTGCCGGCGCCGGAGTTCCCGCTCTGCCCCATCGCGCCAGTCGTCGAAGTGCTCGCGCGCGTCGTCCGACACGTCGCGGATCCTGGACCGCAACCGCCGTCTCGTCACATCCCCGCGCTCGGGTGCGAACAGAAATGCCACCCCGGCACCGATGAGCGCCCCGACCAGCAGTCCGCCAATGAATCCCACGATGCCGCCCGCGCCATTGTGATAGGCAAGGGCTTCGAGTTCCTCCTGCTCCTCGTCGAATCCTTCCTCGTCATCGACGAGGTCCAGCTCTTTTTCGCGTGCCATGGTCGCTCCCAGGTATCCCGTCGTTGTCGTCCCGAGCGCGTCGTGCGCTCGCTTTCTTCGTACAGCACATGGCGCGGGACGGGCCTCCTCCCGCTCACCCCGCGCGAGGCGTCGGCGTCCCAGCCCACCGGTCACCACGTGGCACCGTCACCGGTGTCGGCCGGGCCAGTGCGCCAGGTTCGGTGGGCACAGCATCTTCTCTCGCCCTGCCTCCTGGGATACTACTGAGTGAACGCGGCGGCGTCGAGGGCGATCCGACTCGCACGAGCGGCTGAGAACGATGCCTCATCGCTCTTGCGTCACTCCAGCAATCTCCCCTATGTTGCCACGTCTGCTACCGGGTCTTGATCATGGCACATGCACCGTATCAACGCGGGGTGGTTGGCATCGGCGCGAATGCGCTCCGTGTGCTCCGCTCATCGCTCCTCAACGACCTTGGCGAGAACCAGGGCGCGACCCGTCTGCAGGAGATGGGATATGCGGCGGGGACCGAGGTGTATCAGTCGTTTCGCGAGTGGCTTCCGACGTACACCGACATCGAGGACCCGGCCGACCTTGATGCGTCCCGGCTCCCTGAGGTGCTCTCCGAGTTCTTCGGCACCCTCGGCTGGGGGACCCTACAAACGGAGCGGATTGGCGCGCTCGGGCTCGCCATCACTACGAGTGATTGGGCGGAAACCACGCCCACGGTAGGCGACGGTCCGGCCTGTTTCTTCTCGACCGGCATGCTGGCGAGCTTCCTGACGGCGTTGGCGGGTGGGGGCCCGATCGCCGTGATGGAAATCGAGTGCCGGGGTCAGGGCGACGCGCACTGCCGCTTTCTGACCGGATCGCCGGAGACGTTGGGGAATGTGTACGACGCGGTGAGTCGCGGCGAGGATTATCGAGCCGTTCTGCGATGACCGAGGGCGGGGAACGTCGCCCCGCACTCAGTCTCTCTCCAGTTCCTCCAGCTTTGCTGCATACTCGGGACGGAGGGTGAGGTGACCGTCCACCACGACCTCTCGGTCCCACGGGAGGATGATGAAGCTTTGGGTCTGCAGTGCGTGGTAGTCCGGCTGGTAGCCACCCGTCTTGATCGAGACCGCCGTACGGACCTCTGCCGGTGCGACCTTGCGCACGGCGACCAGCGCGACCTTCATCGTATCCCCACTGTCACATGTTTCGTCAACGATGAGCACGCGGTGTCCGCGGACGGTGGGCGGCGGGCCGG
Organism: Gemmatimonadota bacterium; assembly: GCA_039591075.1. Classification (GTDB taxonomy): domain Bacteria; phylum Gemmatimonadota; class Gemmatimonadetes; order Gemmatimonadales; family GWC2-71-9; genus JAOTVV01. The sequence continues at coordinate 144,896 of JBDHEI010000007.1, read as the reverse complement.
AGACGAGCGTCGGTCGACCGGCTGCCGTGCGCCGGGTGATCGACATGGCGGCGAATTCGCACCCCAACATGGAGGCCACCACGGCCGCCGGAACCACCCCCGCCTTGGCGATGCCAAGCACGATCTCGGGCTCGTAGTCCCGGGCAATCCGGAGCGCCAGCGCCCGGCACAGCTCGCCGAACAGCGGCCAGTCGACCTCCAGGACGTCCCGGGGACCCGACACAGCGAGAAAGTCACGCATCTCCATACCCATCATACCCTCGCCACACGACCGAAACAACCTGAATCGGACGCCGCCCTAACGGGCGGCCGGCCCCGCTAGGCGTCGGGGTGGCTTCACGTTATCTTCCCGCTCGAATGGACTTCTGGAAACGCCTCTTCGGTCGCCGCCGGCATGTGAGCGTCCAGCCGCAACGACTGGACTACCTCAACGAGGCGCTCGCACTGGAGCGGCAGGGCGACTACGACGCTGCGCTGACCTCGTATCGCCTGGCGCTGCGGGATCATCCCACCGACCTGCGGGTTCTCCAGAACATCGCCATCGCGTTCACGAAGACCAATCGTCACGACGAGGCCATCCGGCACTATCGTCGAGCGCTCGAGATCGACCCGGACCTTGCCGGTGCCCATTACGGGCTGGGGTTCCTTCTGCTCCGTCGTGGGGAGACGGAGCACGCGGTCGAGCACCTCCGGACGTTTCTCCAGCGTCCGCCGCGGGGACCCGACGCAGACAAGTGGGTCGAGCACGCGCAGCGGGCACTGCAACAGTTGGCCGAGGAGGGGCTTTCCTGAGGCGCTGGTTTGCCATTGCGGCGTGCACGGCTGCGTGTTCCCAGATCGTCGGGGATTTCGATCGCGTCGTTGCCATCGAGATCCTGGGTGCCACGACCCGGACGGTTGAAGAGGGCGACACGGTGCGCCTCGCAGCTCGAGCCGTGAGCGCCGCCGGCGCCGTCGTGCCCGACGCAGAGATCGTGTGGGGCATTCTGGACGTCGACTCGGGCCAGGTGGGGTTTACGATCGAGAGCGAAACGGGGTTGGTGACGGCCACCGCGCCTGGCTCCGGACGCGTTCGGGCCCGCGTCGGCGAGCTTACTTCCGGGACAGTGGTGGTGACCGTCAGTGCCGCCCCCGACTCGGTGGGTCCTCAAGGGGCGACCCAAATCACGGTGGACTCCACAGCCACAGTGTCGCCTGCACTGGTGGTGCGGGTGGTGGACCTGACGACGAACCCCGGAGCGCCACTCGCGTTGGCCGGGAAGCCGGTGCATTTTGTCACGATCGATCCGGTTCCGGGATCAGCCGCTGCCGACGGCTTCTACCTGAGCCTATCAGGTACGGGCCCCGGCGCCGATCCGCATCGCGTGGTCGTCGCAACCGGCACCGATGGACTGGCGAGCGTCGTCGTCGCGCGTCAAACTGGGGTGCCGCAACCCGACACCGCGTCGATCGATGCTGTGGCCCTCACCGCCCGCGGCGATACGGTTACAGGATCGCCAGTCAGGTTTTTGGTGGTGTTCGAGAACAACTGACGTAGGAGCTGCAGGCTCCGATGAGAGCCCGGTCCCAACGGGCTCGAGGAGGTTTGCCGTGAGCGCCCCACGCACCCTCAACGAACTGTTCTTCACCGCCGTCGAGCGCTTCGGCACGAAGCAAGCCGCGCTGCGGTACAAGGATGGCGACGTCTGGAAGGACGTCACACACCAGGAGGTCGCCCGCCGGGTTAAACATGCGGCGCTGGGCCTGAAGGAACTGGGGATCCTGCCCGGGGAGCGGGTGGCGATCCTCTCGGAAAACCGACCGGAGTGGGCGATGGCCGATTTCGCGACCCTGACGGCCGGGTGTGCGGACGTGCCGGTCTACCCGACCCTGCCCGCGGCTCAGGTCTCCTACATCCTGAACGATTCAGACGCCCGGGCGGTGTTCGTGGAAGGCACCCTCCAGTTCGAAAAGGTCGCCGCCATCCGTGACGCTACCCCGAAGCTCGAGTTCGTGATCGTGTTTACCGTGGCCGAGGGCATGGCCGGGCCAGGCGTCATCAGCTTTCAGGAGCTGGCACAGCGTGGGGCCGCCGCAGACGGGAAGTACCCCAAGTACCGTGAGGAGGCACTGGCCGTGGACCCGGATTCGTTGGCCACACTGATCTACACTTCCGGGACCACAGGACCGCCGAAGGGCGTGATGCTTACCCATCGGAATTTCTGCTCCAATGTGCATGCCGGCCTCCAAGTGCTGTCCGTCGGCCCGGACGATTCGTGCCTGTCGTTACTCCCTCTGTCGCACAGCTTCGAGCGGATGGCCGGACACTACGTGATGTTCCACGCCGGGACCACGATCAGCTATGCGGAGAGCATCGAGAAAGTCCCGGTCAACTTGGGCGAGGTGAAGCCCACGGTCGTCTTGTCCGTGCCCCGGCTCTTCGAGAAGATCTATGCCCGGGTATTGGAGAATGCGATGGCCGGGGGCGCCGTCAAACGGCGGATCTTCTTCTGGGCTCGGCGCAATGCCGAACGTTGGGCAGACCTCAAGCTGGCCGGGCAGCCCATTCCCGCTATTCTCGGCGTCAAGAAAGCGATCGCCGATCGCCTCGTGTTCTCCAAGCTACGGGCCCGCACTGGCGGGCGCGTGCGGTTCTTCGTGTCGGGAGGCGCCCCGCTGAATCGCGAGATCGCAAAGTTCTTCTTCGCTGCCGGTCTTCCGATCTTGGAAGGCTATGGGCTGACCGAATCGTCGCCGGTCATCACTGTGAATCCGTACGAGGCGCTCAGGATCGGGACCGTGGGAGCGCCGATCCCCGGTGTCGAAGTGAAGGTCGCCCCCGACGGGGAGATCCTGGCGCGAGGCCCGAACATCATGAAAGGCTACCACAAGAAGCCCGAGGCAACCGCTGAAGCCATCGACTCGGAGGGCTGGCTCCATACCGGTGATATCGGTGAGTTGGACTCTGCCGGATACGTGATTATCACCGACCGGAAGAAGGATCTCATCGTCACGGCGAGCGGCAAGAATATCGCCCCGCAGCCCATCGAGAACATGATCAAGACGAACCGCTTCGTGCTGAACGCCGTCATGATCGGCGACAAGCGGAAGTTCCCCGCGCTGCTCGTGGTCCCGGACTTCGACGCGATCACGGCCTGGGCGAACGAGCGGGGGCTCACCTACTCAGACATCCCGTCTATGCTCGCGCTACCCGACGTGACCGCGAAAGTTGAGCGGGAAGTGATGGGAAGCCTGCGCGACCTCGCGAGCTTCGAGATGCCGAAGAAGCTGTTGCTGTTGGAGGAGGACTTCACCATCGAGAGCGGGGAACTCACGCCGACGCTCAAGGTGAAGCGCCGAGTTGTCGAACAGCGATACCGCGCGCGAATCGACGCGCTCTACGCGGAGTAAGAGCCGTAACCCGACGGGGCGGCCGCTTGTCCGGGCCGCCCCATCGGGTGGGCCGCAGCGGTCAACTCCGTTCCCCAACCCACAGCCCTTTTCCCGATGCCATGTGCTTCACGCCGCGGATGTCCTCCGGCTCGCCCAAGACGACGACCCGGAGCCCCCTGAGCAATAACCTCACCGACTCGTCGAGCCACGGGGGTTGGACGTGGTCGCGACCGATCAGGACACCCCGAGCCATGGACGGCGCGAGGGGGATCTGCCTCCGGCTGAGCACGCTGCTCCCAGGACTCGAGGACACGACATCGGCCGGCGGATTCACCAGCACAAAATGCACACCCGGCAGTAGCTCGCTCAGGGGCGCCACCAGTCGGCACGCTGAACCGAGCACCACGATATATCCGCCAGGGCCCACCACGCCAAGCAGTGCACGCACATCGTCTGCCGCGGGAAGAGCTGTCGCATCCGGGACCGCGGCGCCCCCACCGCGATCCTCCACACCACGAAAGTCGACGACACCGTCGGCGATGGGGTAGGTCGCCTGGCACACCGGGCAGGCGATGCGTCCGGCGCGCACATCGCGCTCCACGATCGTCTCGGGCATCAGCACGCAGTAGTGGCGCGGCCCGTGCCCCTCGGGGCACCGCAGGAACTCCGTCAGCTCGATGTGCATGGATCGCGACCGAAACGGCGTGCGGGCAGTTCCGGCTGGATGGTCAGGACGCAGGCATGATGCGAATCCACTCCACGGCCACGCGCTCAGGCTGCGTGACTGCGTAAACGACCGCTGCCGCGACGTCGCTCGGGGCTAGCATGTCGCTGCGCGCCGGCGTGTCGTAGGACCCCTCTGCCTCCATCGGATCCCACAAGCGGGTGTCGGTGGGTCCAGGTGAGATCAGCGTAGCCCGGACCCCGGTTTCCCGCAGTTCCTCTACCAGGACCTCGTGGAGGCCGCGCACACCATACTTACTGGCTCCGTATGCCGCGTTGCCGGCGTACGGCCGATGGTCGCCCACACTACCGACCGTGATGAGCTGACCGCGTCGGGCTCGCACGAGGTGGGGCAGCACCTCCCGTACCACAAGGAACGGACCGAAGGTGTTGACCGTCAGTTGCTGGAGGAATTCCTCCGCAGTCGTCTCGGCGAACGGCTTGAGGAGAAAGGCGCCGGCGTTGTTGACAACGATATCGGGAACACCGAATTCCTCGATGGCGTGCGCTACCGCTCGTCGAACGTCGTCCGGGACGGTGACGTCGCACGGGATCTCGAGACGGCTCGCGTCGTGCGCACCTTCGAAGCTGCGGGCGAGGCAGACCACGCGCGCACCATCCTGCTGCAGTCGATCGGCAATGGCTCGCCCGATTCCTCTGCTCGCTCCCGTGACCAGCGCGATACGGCCGCTCAAGGCGCTCACTGGAGCCACGAGCCTCCGTGCGCCAGTCGGAGGAATTCGTCACGCGTCGTTCCGTCGAGAAACGCGCCGCGCAGGGCGCTGGTCACGGTCTTCGAATGTTGCTTCTCCACTCCGCGCATCATCATGCAGAGATGATAGGCCTCGACCACCACCCCGACCCCACACGGTTCGAGAACCGCCATGAGCGCGTCCGCCACCTGATCTGTGAGCCGCTCCTGCACCTGCAGGCGTCGCGCAAACACGTCGACGACCCGAGGGATCTTCGAGAGGCCGATGATCTTGCCCTGCGGGAGATAGGCCACGTGCGCTTTTCCGAAGAACGGTAGCATGTGATGCTCGCACAGGGAGTAGATCTCGATATCCCGAACGAGGATCATGCTCTCGTGGGGCTCCTCGAACACGGCATCACGCACCACGTCCTCAACCGATTGCTGATAGCCCCGTGTGAGCCACTTGAGTGACGCTTCCACGCGCTCGGGGGTTCGGCGCAGGCCCTCCCGCTCGGGTTCCTCGCCCAGGAGCTGCAAGGTGCGCCGCACCATCGCCTGGAACTCCGTATCGCCGAGGCCTCGATCGATGGCCATGATCTTGTCGTGAGGTCTCACATCGCACTCCCAACGTGACAATCCCGCGCGTCCAACTCGCCCGGCAGCGTCTCGCCGGACTGGCAATGTAGCAGGTGAGCAGTGTATGGGATATGCGGCGCCCACGTCCCTGGGGCGCTGGAACTCGGTAAGAAAGAGAATGCGGGAACGAAGAGCGCTTATTGAAGCCCGAATCCGAAGGAACCGTGCCAGCCGAGCCGTGTCTGACGTCCCCCTACGGGGCGTGTCATCCAAAGTCCAAAGCAGGCACGTTGTCGAGCTTGTTGGCTCAATAATCCAACTCTTCGCTCCCGCTCTCGCTATAATAGAGGCAATACAACAGGGCGTCAAGCAAGAATCGTTGCAATCGAGGTCGCAATGCATCCGGCAACCATGCTCGCGATCCTGAGTCTCGTCATCTGGGTCATCTTGGCATTCGTCGTCGCGATTCCCAGTGGGTGGGTCCACGTGCCCCTGGGGCTGGGATGCGTCCTCTTGGTGCGTGGCCTGGTCGGGCGGCGGACCGACTGACTCAGATTTCCCAGTTGGAGAAGAGGATCTCACCGCGTGGAACGGCGCCCTCCGACCGACCACGCAGCGTCATGCGCAGGTCCGTCCAGCGCACTCGGTACCCACGCTCGACCAGACTCGCGTAGGCGGCTCCATACCCCGTCTGGCAACGGATGGCCACGCGCTGCAGGCGGCCGGAGTGCGCGCAAGCCTCGAGGGCCGTGATGACACGCAGGAAGCTCGGGGTCGAGTCGGAGAACAGCTTGAGCACGCGAAGCTCTTCGGCGGGCCGGCCCGCCGGAAGTGCCGCGGAGTGGAAGACAGCGAATCCGGCAATCCCATGCGGACCGGTCACGACAACGGTGTCACCCAAGCCGATTTCGGCGGTCAGCTCCATCTCTCGACTGTAGTCGTACCCGGGCACCGATTGCTGCAGGCGTTCTCGACAGCGACCGATCATCGCCGTGCGTTCGGCGGGCGGGAGTTCGCCCACACGGATTGCCTTGTCCTCCAACTTCCGGTGGGCGGTGTCACCCGTCACGGTCACCGTCAAGTGCTGCGGAGCGAACCCGAGCCGGCTGTAGAACCCGATGTTGTCGACCGTCCGCGGCATGGTCTCGAGCCCGACTGTCGTCGCCCCCTGGGCAACGAGCCAATCGATGGCGGTCTGGACGATGGTGCGCCCAATACCCTGTTCCTGTCGATCGGGTCGAACCGCCAACGGACCCATCCACCCCTCGGCACCCGACCGGTGTGCAATGTTGAATGCCAAGAGCTGATCGTCGCGATCGACCCACAGCATGGCACCGTCGCCGGCATCTCGAATGGCGTACTGCCACACCTCAGCATTGAGCTGGGGAACGCGTACCCCAATCAACCCATCCCGATGGTACCGCTCGGTGAACGCCTTGGCGAAGACGCGGTTCAGCGCGGTGATGTCCTCCGCCGTGGCGATACGCCGACGGACCAGCGTGTTGTCAGGCGGCGGCATCGGCTCCCTCCAACGCCGTGGGGTCCTCGCGAACCAGTGAGGCACCTGTCTCGGAGTCCAAGTCCACGCGGAGCACGCGATCGACCCCTTCACGCACCGACTCGATGTGCGTAATGAGCACCACCTGTGGGAAGCGGTCCGCCAGCCCGCGAAGCAGCGACACTACATTGTGGCGTCGGTGCTCGTCGAGGCTACCGAAGATCTCGTCCAACACCAGCAGCGACAGCGGCTGTCCGGCCCGCTCGGCAACCATCTGGCTGATCGCGAGGCGTAGCACGAGGTGGAGCAGATCCTCTTCCCCGCCAGAGATGACCGGTTTGACCTGGCCGTCTTCGACCAGGAGGAGCCGGTAGCTCTCGTCAAGCTCGACCTCGTTGTAGCGACCGTCGGTGAGGTCGCCTAGGAGGTCGGATGCGCGTTCGGCCAGCTCCGGTCGCATCCGCGCGTTGAGCTCGAGCCGTAGGTCGTGGAGCGCCCGGTCCAGCTCGTCGTGCAACGTGAAGTCGGTGCGAACGACGTCGATGCGGCGGACCCGCTCCTCCCGCTCGCGGAGACGCCGCTCGGCATTCGTGAGCGCTGCTTCGGCAGCGCGAACGTCGCCCTGGACCGAGGCCAGCCGAAGCTCCGCCTCTCGTAGTCTTGCCTCCGCTGCCTGGTACCGCTCTCGCGCCGCGGTGAAGGCCTCTTCGCTGAACCCCAGGTCGGCGATTGCCGTCTCCAGCCCCTTGACCTTTGCCTCGCACTCCGAGGCAGTCCGTTCAGCAGCTTCCGCCTTGCCGACGAGATCTTCCGCCTTGCTCGCCGCGGACCGAAGCTCGGCGGCTCTGGTGATCGTGGGCTCGAGGGCCCGAAGGGACTCGCGAACCTGATCGTGGCGATCGGAGTCGTATGTTTCCGGGAGCGTGGTCATCTCTTCGTGCAGCTCGCGTTGTCGCGAGGCGAGTCGCTCGAGATCCGACTCGACATCGCGACGCTGGCGACGACGGTCCTCACAACGCGCCACCAGCTGGGCCGCCTCTTCGACGGCCGTCCGCGCCGCTTTCACGGCGGCCTGCGTCGCCCCGAGCTCGTCGGGCGGCTGCTTGAGTTGTTCCGTCCTGCGCTTGAAGAACTTGCCCTTGACCTCGATCTCCTCCATCTGCCTATCGAGCGTCTCGAGCACCTCCTGGTAAACGGCCCCAAGGGGCCGTTTACAGATCGGGCACTCCTCTTCCGCGCCGGCCGCCACCACGCTTTCGCGATGTTTCTGAACGTCGACATACTGATCGCGGAGGTTTTGGCGTTTGGTCTCCGCGTCCTGCCGATCCCGAACCCATGCCGTGCGGGCGGCTTCCTCCTCGACCTCCGCCTGCCCGAGTACCACGCGAGCGACGTCGAGTGCCGATCGAGCCGAGGTGAGGGCGGCGTCCACGTCGCCAAACCGCTCGGCGCGTTCACGCTCGCGCTCGAGCTGACCTTCCACTTCCCGCAACTGACCCGCCAGGGAGCGGCGCTGTCCAGCCGCTCGGGCCTGCCGCTCCAACGTCTCGAGCTCCTCTCGAAGCGGCGCCACCGTGGACAGATCACTCTCGAGCCCTGCAAATTCCGTCCGGGCCGCGAGCGCCTCCGCGAGCTCCTTGTCCAAACGCTCGAACTCGCGACGCGCCTCCCCCACATCCCGTTCGGCGATCCGCAGCTCCCCTTCGAACTCCAGTACCGATTCCCGGAGCTCCGCCATGCGGGTCCAGACCGGGCCCTCGCGCTCCAACGCCGTGGTCGCTTCCTCGCGGGTCCGCGTCGCCGTGCTCAACAGCCCGCGGACCTCGGCGAGCTGCGCCGTGGCCTCGGCGTGTTCGCTCGCCAGCGCTTCGGCGTCTGCCAGTCCGCGCTCGAGCCCGGCTAGCTCGCCGCGAAGCCCCGACCTGGTCTCCCGAACCTGGTCCTGCGCGAGCCGGAGCTTCTCGTAGCCGAGTACACGCGAGAGAAAGCGGGCGCGGTCGGTCGGACCGAGCGCCGCCATCACCGCGAGTTCCTTCTGTCCAGTGAAATACGTGTTGAAGAACTCGTCGCGCGTCATCCCGAACAGGCGCTCGAGGCGTCCCGAGACTTCTTGATGACCCACGACCGTCGGCGCTTCGAAGCGATCCTGAAACAGCTCCGCATTGTAGAGCCCACGACCGACACGAAACTCGTGTGCGCCAAGCGAGAACTCCACTTCCACTCGAACCGACGCGCGGGCCGGCGCCCGGTTCCAGCGGATCGAGTCACGGCTGCCACGTGCCGCGGGGTTCCCGTAGAACGCCCAGGCAATCGCCTCGAGGAGCGTCGTCTTCCCCGACCCGTTGGGACCGATGATCGCCGTGATCCCCGTCCCAAAGACGATCTCGGTGGAAGCGTGCTGCCGGAAGTTGAGCAGCTTCAGTCGATGGAGCCGCATCTACTCCTCGCGGAGTCCCTGCTCAACCGCCTGCATGTACCGCACGCCCAGATCGACGAGTCTCGAGCGATCGACATCGGCATCGAGCGGCCGACGGCCCAGGTACTCAGTGAGCACGTCCGTCAACGTCTGACGCACGCCCGGTGCCCCGACCCCGATCTCGCGGTGCGGAATCGGTCGGCGAAGATCCAGGTGGAAGTGCAGCGCCCCCGCCTTGAACGCCCGGATGCGCTCGTGATCCAGATCCCGCGCGATCGGCCGCGGAATATCGAACACGACCTGACGGACGATCTGTTCGTCGAGGCCGGGCGTGCACGCTTCGACGTGGGCCACGATTTCGGCATCCACCTCGGCGGGAGCCAGGCCGGCGGCATGAATCGGCGGGAGATCCACGATGTGGCGAGCCAAGGCAACCGGCTGGAACTGAACCTCGAGCCGGTCCGCCAGATCGACGAGCAGCCAGCCCTTCTGTCCCGGGCGGCCCTCCCGCTCTTCGTCCTGCAGCTCTCCCCACGGATTGGAGCTCACGTATTCCAGCGATCCGCTGTACCACGCGTTGTCGGCAACCTGATGCGCTACGTGGTAGTGACCCAGCGCGATGTAGTCCCATCGGTCGGCATGCAGCTCTCCCGGATCCACCAACGCCCCGCCGTACTCGAGCGCCGTCGCGTCGCGCCGAAGCACCCCCGCCACTTCGCCGTGCGTGACGAGCACGTGCCGCCCGGAGCTGTCAGGTGGCGTGAGCGTCGGACGAGCGCCGGACAGCCATGCCGTGTGCGGCACGCACGTGACCGTGACGTCGAGGTCGTCGAACACCAGGTCTTTCGGTCTCTCGGCCACGACTGACACTCCCTCCACGGCCTCGAACAAGCGGAGGATCGTGCCCGTCTCGACGGAACGCGGCGTGTCGTGATTCCCAGCGATGACCACGATGGGGGCCTGGGGAAGAGCGGCCCGCAGCGTGCTGAGGAGATTGAATGAGTGCAGAATAGCAGGGTTGCTCGGCCGAACCGAGTTGAACAGATCGCCGGCGATGATGACCATGTCGGGAACCGCGCGCACCACGCCGTCGATCGCCCGCCGGAACGCCGCAGCGACATCGGCCTCCCGTTGATTGATCCCGTTCGGCGTGAGCCGGTGGTATTGCCGGAAGCCGAGGTGGATGTCGGCGAGGTGCGCGAGCTTCACGACCTAGGGGAGCACGGCGTGGCGAACCGTCGTCTCGATCTGGAGCCGTCGTGACGGGCGCCCGCTCGTCCCGCCCTCATCGGCGACGACTTCGTACCGGACGGCGCCCGAGACCAACCCACCCCACCCGGAGGACCAGACCAACGTGCCGGTCACGCGTCCACCATACACGACGCGGACTCCGTCGGCCGCCCTCGTGGACTCGGGATCGATTCGGCCATCGATGGAAAGATAGGCGAGCGTATCCCGTGCCCGACCGACCAGGCTGTCCACTATCACGGCGCCGCGCGCGAGGAGCACGGGCCGCTCAGACGCGAGTTCCAGGTCTTCCCCTGGGGAGCCTCCGGGGAGCGTCAGCGACACCGCCCACCGGTCGCCCGTCCGGACCGGTCGATCGGGGACCGTGAAGCCCGGGATTCCCACGAGCATCTGGTCGAGCACCCCGCGCTCCACCATGGACGCAGGACGGATGACCCGACGTACTCGAAGCCGGCGGTCCAGGGTGAGCTGCACCCACTGACTGTCTCGCGCCGTCACGGCGAACTCCTGCCACGGTGCCGCCGCGTCGCGCCGACGAACATGCACCGAATCCAGAGCGAGGTGAACCGAGAATTCCTCGTCCGTCGCCGACAGCCCGTACTGACTCACTCCGCCCAGCCGCGCGATCTCGCTGGTCGCGGTCGTTCCCCGGACGCGGTCCTCCAGCGTCACGCGGGTGAAGATCTGGAACAGGCGGCGGACGAGTGTTCCCTCGTCCGCACGGGCCCGCAGGTCCAGGGTCTGCTGCGCCGCGACCGCCGTTGGCCACATCAGCAACGCACCCAGGAGAAGCACCCATCGTCGCGACATCACTGTACCCGAAACCTCCCCGCGATTTCCGCGGTCGTCGTCAGCACCTCTCGCTCGTCCTCCGGCGTGCCCACGTAGACCCGGAGCCGCACGCGGCGTTGCACTGTCCCCGAAACAAACGTGTGCCACGCCGTAGACCAGATGAGCCTCGCCCCGAACCCGCCATCGATCCTGGCATGGCCCTGGGCCGTCTCGATGGGGGCCGTGAGCGTCGTGGGGAGAAAGCTGCCCGACACCCGGAGATACGCAAGCGTATCCACCTCTCGATCGACGATGCTATCCACCGTGAACGTGGAGCGGGCAATCATCGCGCCCGCCTGCGCGAGCCACCCCGCCGCAGCGGGCTCCGGATCGATCCCCACCAGCGCCACCAACGGGTCGATCACGTCCCCAACCCAGCTTTCGCCGACCGCGATGGGTTCCTCGGGGAGCGGGAACTCGAAGCCGGAGGCGAACGCCCGGAGCCGCCCGAGCACCTGGCCGCCAGCGGCCGTGCCACCGCTCACGGACTCCAGGCGGAGGCGTTCGTCCACGACGAGGCGTGCCGTCTTTCTCCCCTCGGGTGCGCGCACCGTTTCCCACGTTCCGCTACCCGAGCGCACCTGCACCAGCGTGGAGTCGATCGTCACGTCGACCACGGTCCGCCCGTTCTCGCGTCCGACGGATCGGTGCGTGATGCTCGTGACTTCAATCGCCTCAACCACGCGAACCGTCATGCCCCGAGGGGGCGTCGTCACTGTGCTGGTGGCGCTGTGACGCCAGAGTGCCTGCACCATGGCACCCGTCGGCGGATCGTACCGCAACTGGATGGCACGTTGCCCATGCGCGTCACGCACACCGAGTAGCAGCACGGCGAATGCGATACTCGCTGCCAGATCGCTACGGCGCATACGGATCCTCCACCGACCGGAGCGGTACCCCCTCACGACGGGCCGTGACCCGCTCGCGGGTGACCGCCGGTCCGAGGGCTGCCCGAAAATACTCGAATGGGTCGTCCGGTCCGGCGCGTTTGGTGGCCAGCAGGGTACGGCGTACATCGTCGTCCCGGCGCCCGGCGATCAGGTCACGGACCCGGCCCGCCGGGATCCGTCGATCCATCGCCGTCAGCTGCCGCACAACGGCCTCCTCGAACGACACATCGGACGCGGGCGGGAATCGCTTGCTGCCCGTAGGACCGCTCATGACCGCCGGACGCGGGAAGCGGACGAATACGGGTTGCGTGAAGTGCGGATGCCGCACCATCAGCTCGCCTTTCGGCAGCGTCGCCAGCTTGATCTTCGTGGCCGGCGACAGGACCTGATACCCGGGTGTAGCCAGCTCGTCCATGTCCATGCGTCCAAAGAGTACGGTGCCTGCATTGCCGACGACCCGCCGGTGGACCTGCGATCGGAACTGCTGCGTGGCAAACAACACGAGTCCCAGATACCGCCCCCGTTCCGAGATGTCGAGCAGCATCTTCCGCACGTACGTGTCTTGACCATCTCCCGGAGCGTACTTGTTGAGCTCGTCGACGAACACGATGACGTGGTCGACGCCAAGCGCCCGGCGTTCGAGGTGCTCGCGGAGGGTGGACACCACGCGAGTGAACACCAGATCCTGCGCCACTTGGTCCATCCCGGCGACATCGAGCACATAGACCGTCCGATCCTCGAACTGCCCGAACGGCAAATCGCTCACCGAGCCGTCGTCGGTCACGAGTCCCTTGCATCGGGTGGAGATGTTGAGGAGACGGTTACGCACCTTGCGAATGGTGGCGATGTGATGTGTCCGCCAGATATCCGAGCGCCCGGCCTGCTCCAGGCCGTCGAAGATGGCGCGAAACAGTCGATCCAGATCGGCGAAGCTCTGGACGCGGTGGGTCGTGCCCCACTCGTCGCGGAATTCCTTCTCGACCACCCGGTCGACGAGGAAGTCGAGGAACCCGTCGGCCTTGGCGTCAATGTCGTCGCGGTTGAGCAGCACCTCGTGAAAGCCCAAGACTTCCCGGAGTCCCCAAACCAGCGGCTGCACGTCGGCCACGAGGTCCGGATGCGAGCGCAAGGTGTTGAGGTTGACCCCGTCGGCCCTAAACGGCGCCAAATACCGCACCCGGTCGAACGGGCGGGGATCGATGCCCAGGATTGCATACAGCTCGCGGTCAGCATCGGTCAGCTCTCCCGGCTGATCGAGGAAGCAGAGATCGGGGCCCTTGACGTTGAAGCACACGGCTGCCACCGATCCCTTGTGTGCCGGTAGCCGCTGGAAGATGCTCGCCAGCAGGAACTCGACCGCACTCGTTTTCGTCGCGAGTCCCGAGACGCCCGAGATGTTGAGGTGCGCCGACTCGGGCCCGAGCAGGAAATCGGCATCCATCCACACCGGCGCCGACAAGCCGCCGGCCCGGTACACACCGATCGGAATGCCCGTGGGCCGTTCACCCCTCACATAGGCGTCCATGCGGAGTGCGACCTCGACGTCCTCTTTGGCTGCCAGTCGGACGTCCGCCAGTGGAACGGGCTGGACGGGCTCCTCCGGATCCTGGCGGAGCACGGCGGCCGTCCACAACCGGACTTCCGTACGACGCGTAGGGGCGCGGTCGCCGGCCGGATCGCCCTGTGCCACCACCACTTCGTGCAGCGGCGAGGCCAAATCGGAATAGCCCTTCCCATCGACGACGACGGCATAGACGGAGCGGCCCGCCCCGTCGTCCACGCGTACGATGGCCCCAATGCCGATCGGAGTGTCGATCGCGCTCCAGAAGAAGAACTGGTGGGTGCCGGCCGGGAGCGTCTCCGTCGCCACAACCCGACCGATTGGCGCGTTTCCACTCGTCTGACTCACCACCAGCCTCCTGCGAGGGCGCGCAAGTACGTCTCCACCTGCTGAATCGGATACACGAGTCGATCCCATCGACTGTCAGGCGCAGACAACGGGGCCCGCTCAGACAGCAACCACCGGCTCACGCTCGTCGCCTCATCCACGCCGAGTGGACTTGGCGGTCGCTCAATGCGGACGAGGCCGTGAAGCAGCTCGTGGTCTTCCCACGGCCAGAGTCGAAGATACCACGTGTAGACCGTGGCTCGCTGCCCTGCGGTTCGTGCAAACACGCTCGTCCGGTGGCCCGCCCGCAGGGTGAGGGCCACCTCGAGATCCGGCCCATCGAGGAATTGGGTCTCGTGGCTCTTGACGAGGCCGAGCACCCGCGTCGCGCCATGGCCGCTCAGATCGTCGATACCCGCGAGGGATCCGTCGACGACCATCCAGGTCTCCGGGTCGGCAACGAGGGTACGCCGTGTGACGTCGATCTCGATGCGTTCTCGCCGATGTTCGACGACCTTTGCGGCGAGCTGCACGTCGAGAATGGGATGCGATCGCTCGGCGGTCGTGCAGTCGAGCAGTGGAAGATCGGATCGCTCGAGGGCCGTTCGCTGGTCTGCCGTGAGCCGACGCAGGGGTGCCACGATGAACTCTTGCGTCCCGGAATCGATGACCCGCAGCTCCCCCCGCTCCCGGCGCAGCGCCGCGGCCGCAACGTAGCCCCGAACGATCGGCACCAGTCCAATCCGGCCTTCGACCGCGTAGCGCTGAATGCCATCGACGAAGACCATCGGTTCCGGGGCTGGCATCGCACCGCCGACATCGATCGCCCTCACCAGTCGGCCCTCGACATAGTCGGCGCTGCCGAACGGCGCACCCAGTGGTGGCGGGGCGTGCGTGAGCATTGCCCCTGCCCCGACCGTCCCACCGGCCTGCTGCAGCGCTGCAATCAGTCGACGGCGTGGCGAGTCCGTCAGGCGTTCACCTTTCGACGGAGGGGGAACAGGTCACGGATCGATGCCATCGCCCCCCCGGTACACCCACCGCCCCGCCACCATCGTCCTCCACACCCGAATGTCCTTGATCGCTTCGGGCGGAACTTCGAACGGATCGTGCGAGAGGACCACGAGGTCGGCGACGTAACCGGGCCGCAGTTGGCCCTTCCAGTCTTCTTGGAATGCGGCGTACGCGGCGTTGACCGTGTACGCTTCGAGGGCTTCCTGCACGGTCAGCCGTTCCTCGGGGTACCAACCCATCGCCGGTTCACCGTCCGGGGTCTGCCGCGTCACCGCAGCAAAGATCCCCAGAACGGGATCGGCCGGATACCACGATGCATTCGTGCCCGGCCAGTCCGAGCCGAACACCAGGAGTGCCCCGCCGTTGGCGAGCGACCGGAACGCATACGCGCCGCGCGCTCGTTCCCCGATGCGCTCTTCCATCCATCGCATGTCGTCGATCGCATGATACGGTTGCACCTCGGCGATGATGCCAAGCCGACCGAACCGCGCGAAGTCGGCCGGCGCCACGACCTGCGCGTGGATCATGCGGAATCGTCGATCCTTCGGCCCATTGACGGCGATGGCATGCTCGAACAGATCGAGGAGCGTATCGACCGCGAAATCACCGATGGCATGAACGTTCGGCGTGAGACCGACGGCATCCGCCCCGAGGATCAGACGCTCCATGTTCCCCGGCGGTGACATCATGGCGCGCCACTGTCCCCGCACATCGGGTCGGTGCCGATACGGTTCGCGAAACATCGCCGAAGAGTTCCCCATGATCCCGTCCACGAACCCCTTCAGCCCGCAGATCGAGATCATCTCATCACCGTACCCGGTCTCGATGCCGACGGCAGCGAGGTCTTCCCAATGGTCGAGCGTGGGGCGGGCACAGACCCGCACGGTGAGCGAATCACGGTTGTGGAGGTGCCGGAACAGCCGCATCTGCTCGGCACCGGTGATGTCATGAATTGTGGTGACGCCGTGCCAGGCCAAGTCGGCGAGCGCCCTGTCTGCCTCGGCACGCCGTTGGCTGAACGACGGCGCGGGGATCACGGAGCGGACCCGAGCTGCCTCGGCGGTCGTGAGCAGTCCATCGTGATCCAGCGAGAGGATCCCAGCCGCACGGAGCGCAGCGGTGTTCGCCACGGACTGCGACCGATCCCACTTGGTGAGCAGCATTGGGCGGTCGCCCACCAGGGAATCCAGCAACGGCCGCCGCGGCCTCCAAGTCGAGTTCAGATCGTACGCTCCCCAGTCTCCACCTACCATCCACGAGCCTGGTGGCAGACGCCGGTGCGCGTCGGCCACCCGCTGGCGGAGGCCGGCATCGCTCGCCACATCCAGCAGGTTCAAGCCGAGCAGGAGTCGGCCGGCAGCCTCGAAATGCGTGTGGGTGTCGATGAACCCGGGCATCACAAATCGACCGCGCAGGTTCTCGGCACGCGCCTCCGATCCCACGATCCGCCCGACGTCCGCCGCGCTGCCCACCGCGATCACACGACCGTTGTGGACGGCGATTGCCTCCGCCCACGGTCGGTCTGCGTCACCGGTCCACACGCGGGCATTGACCAGCACCTCGGTGCCGATGCCCACCTGCGCAGCTGCGGGCTGCACCAGCAGCAACCCCAGCACACCGAGCCGCCCGCAGAGAGCTCGAGAGACGGGCATCACACCTCTCTCTCTTGGGGAAACGGCGGAACGGACAGCAGCCAGAACCCGGCGGGCTCCCCACGCTCGTCCACGTCGAGGAGGAGCTTGTCGGCGAGCGCCACACCCCGTGTGGGTCGCCGACCCCCGATCCCCAGGTGGATCGTAGACTCGTCGGCTGTCGCTTCCGCCCACAACACCGCGTCGACCTCCAGAACGGCGATCCCTGGTTGCGAAGGGCGCGCTGGAACGACGAAGCGGCCTCGCTCGTCGGTCGCAGGCGGGCTGAGGTTTGCCCGGGTCGTCTCAGGCCAGACGACCACTTCCACTCCCTGCATCGCCCCGCTCACGAAATCGAGCGTCACGATGGCCCCTTGGGCGTCTTCCAGCTCGATCGAACCGGTCAGTCCTCTGGTGTTCTTGACGTCGAGATGGCAAGACAGGATCTCGGTCTCGGCGTCCCACGTGTAGGTGAGCGTCGGAAGATCACCGTCGAGCGGCTCGACCCTGCCGCTGAAGAGACTCGCCTCGGTCATGACACGTCGCCTCCCGTAAGAGACCGCACGAAGGTGGCCAGGCCTTCTAGCCCCCATTCGATATCACGACGGCTAGCGGCATAGTTGAGCCGCACCCATCGCTCGTCGCCAAACGTGCCGCCATGGGCGAGCGCGACACCGTGTTCCTCCACCAGCCGTTCGCAAAAGGCTCGGGCCGATGCAATCGAGCCGTTGAAGAAGCCGTCCACGCGGAAGAAGAAGTAGTATGCTCCAAGCGGCTCGATGAACTCGACGCCGGGGAGTTCGCGGCGAAAGTACGCCACCACGGCGTCACGGTGCTCGCGCAGCGTGTCGAGCCACCGAGCTAGATCGTGGTCGGCGCGGTCGCTCGAGAGCGCCGCCGCCGCGCCACGCTGTGCCGGCCAGGGCACCGCTCCCATCGCGTGCTCCTGCACCCGGCCCATCGCGCGACTGACCTCGGGCGGTGCCAAGGCCACCGCGATCTGCCAGCCCGCCAGCCCGTGGGAGGCGTCCAGTCCCGTGACCACGACCGCCCGCTGCAGCAACTCATCGGGCAGATCCAGGGCCGATGGGGCGGGACCGGATCCGTAGTGCACACGGCGGTACGTCTCGTCGCACACAATCCAGAGATTGCGCTCCAGTGCCCATTCAAACAGCGTCTTCAGCTCGGAGCGGGTATACACGGCGCCGGTCGGATTCACTGGCGTCGAGAGCACGAGTCCCGCGGTTCGGGCGTCACTTCGCGCACCGAGATCGTGCGCACTCACCTTGAGGCTCCATTCGAGGTCGCCCTGGATCGCAACCGGCGAGGCTCGCGCGAGACGGACGAGACCTTCAAACGCAGGCCACCCGGGCTTGGGAAGCAGAACGTGATCCCCGTGTTCGAACAGGGAGAAGAACGCGGTGAAGCATGCGTGCCGCGCGCCGGCCGACACCACGACGTGGTCGGCGTTCACGGGCCGACCTCCGGATAGCAGCGACAGGTACCGCGCCGCGGCAGCCCGCAGCTCCAGCCCGCCGGCGGCCGACGTAGGCCCATGCCCTTCGCGCAGCGTCTTCAGCGCCGCCTCGAGCGAGCCGCGCGGTGGGTCGATCGCCGGCTCCTCCCGAGCGAGGTCCGCAACCAGAGCGCCGGCGACGCGTCGACGCTCCACCTCGCGATCGAGAGACCCGTGTGCGTCAGACGCGAGGTGCGCGAGGTTCCGCGACAGGCGGACGGCTGGGGAAGCGGACTCGTGTGTCATCGTTCCACGATACCGTGGCGCTTGAGAATCTCCAGCGTGGCGTCGATGGGCAGCGCCTCGCCGACGCCGCGATGGCCGCGGACGGTGGTGGCATAGAGCAAGGAGTTGTAGATCGCCTCCTCGGTGGCCTCCAGTGCCGCCAAGAACAGCGGACTCATCTGGTCATTCGGCACCTCCGTCGTCTCGCTCGCCGCCGCCACCCGCACTGTGCTGAACGCGATGACGTAGTCGCCCGACCCGTTCGTCATGGCGCTCCCGGTTCGGGCCAGCCCCGCCAGTGCTCGCCGCGCCAACCGCTCCAGGTTGCGGTGCGAGAGCGGCGCGTCGGTCGCCAGCACGATCATGATGGAACCGTCCGCGCGATCCTCGGCGGACGAGTCGACGCCGCTGTCGCCCCGCATGCCGTCGGGTCCGGCTTCGAGCCTGTCCCGGAGATAGTACCGTCCCATCTCCCGCCCGACCGGCACGCCGGCGATGCTGAGCATCCCGCCGAAATTGCTCTGCACCAGCGCGCCGACCGTCCAGCCACCCATCGCGGGTGGGAGCATCCGACTCGCGGTACCGATCCCGCCCTTCCAGCCGAACGCCATCGTGCCCCGTCCGGCCCCAACGCTCCCCTGCTCCACGCGACCCTCCCGGGCACCGCGGATCGCCTCGAGCACGTGATGCTCCTCGATCGGCCGGCGCCGGATGTCGTTGAGGAACCCGTCGTTCGTTTCGCCCACCACCGGGTTGGCCGACCGCACCGATTCGTTGCCCGGAAGCTCGAGCAAGTAGGTGAGGACGGCGTCCGCCGCCCGTGGGACGCATAGGGTGCAGGTGAGCACCACGGGAGACTCCAGCTCCCCGAGCTCCTGCACCTGGGTGAAGCCTGCCAGCTTGCCGAAACCATTGCCGACCACTACCGCTGCCGGGACCTTCTCACGGAAGACGTTGCCCCCGTGCGGCAGCACCGCCGTGACCCCGGTGTTGATGGAATCACCCAGCGCGAGCGTCACGTGTCCGACGCGGACACCTCCCACGTCGGTGATCGCATTGAGGGGCCCTGTGGGGAGGATGCCCGGTTGAACGCCGAGCGAGCGAATCCCGGCCCGCTCCTGCGCGTCAGCCGGCATCGCGAGCGCCAAGCCGGCGACCAGCCAACCGACAATGAACCTCGAACCAGATCGTGTCACCGTTCAACTCCTCGGGTGTCCCGCTAGGCATCGACGCGGGGCGGTGGTTGTCCGGCCATCCCGACCGGGACCGGATAGGTCCCCCGCTTCCAGCGGAACGGGAGCTCGAGCAGTCCGCCAGGCTCCGCGACACGGGTCACCGCCCCCAACGCGGCCCGCAGCACCGCCTGCTGCTGCGCCACGTTCCCGGGCTCACCCAGCACCTGGCCCAACCGGAACGGCACGAAGACGTTCCGCGGCGCCGGCGTGCCATCGATCATACTGCGCACCACCCCCAGCGAAACCGTGGGGATCCCCTGCGCTTCCAGGATCCTGGCAACCAGTCCGACCGACCGGTGGCACATCGTTCACCCTGGCACCGTCAGCACCAGATCCACCCCACCCATCGCAAACACGTTCCCAATCTCGGCAGCACCCCGATTGAGCAGCCGTTCGAGCTGGGTTCCCGACAAGTGGCCCATGAGGCCCACGTGCCGGGGCGCGACGGCACCGATCTCCCGCGCGGCGACGAGTTCCCGAAGACGGTCGATCGGAAATACGCAGTTCACGTCCTCGTCAGCGGCCCGGTGATCGTAGTAGTCGTGCGTGATGCGGAGCGCCCCGGCCCCGGCGTCCCCGGGGATCATCCGAAGCGATCCATCGCCCTCCGGGTCCTGCATATCGAACGGTGGGTCTTGTGCCAGGTGCACGCCGCCCGCCGTGACGATGCCGACCCGCGCGGCCGACAGCAACGTGGCAAGCCCCGCCAGCGGCGGGAGTGGAACCTCCTCGACAGCGCCCGATCGGCGGCCGTAGCTTTCGGACAGCCTGGGAACCCGGGCGAAGACGCGGGACATCAGCTGATTCCACCAGCGCGTCATCGAGAACCTCGGGACATGGCGACCGTCCGTTGCGTCGGAACCGAGTGCAAACTACCATGCTTCCGGGAACCGTACCACCAGCACCTCTTTGACAATCGAGGGTGTCGTGTCTTGGACGTTTGCGCCGAAGTTCGATGCCGCGCACCGTGCGGCCGTTGAGACGGGGAATCCTCTCATCTACGAGGGACCACCGGCGGGCTGGGGGGTGCGGCCACTCTTCCAGCAGATCCCAGCCGGCGCATCGCCGGGGCTCGCTACGCTCGTGCTCGCCCCCGACCTTCCAACCGCCGACGACCTCGTCGTCGAGGCTCGTGCGTGCCGTGACCTCGAGCCCGTGCATCAGGCCAGCGGACTCGCACGGACCCGTCAACGACTCGAGGCACAACGGGTCGCGACCCTGGTCGCATCCCCACCGGAGATCATGCAACTCCTGGAGCAGGGCGGGCTCGGCCTGGACCGCATCCAGCGCGTTGTCGTGTGTTGGCCAGAGCATCACGCGCGGCTGGGAGCTACCGCGCACCTGGATACGATCCTCGGCGAATGCAGCCAGGCTCAGCGGTTCGTCGTGACCGCAGACGCCGGCGGCGTGTCCGAGTTCGTTACGCGCCATGCGCGCCGTGCTCCGAAGCTGGCGACCACCACGCTGCCGGTCGCGCCCACCACCCCGACGCGGTACGCCGTCGTGGGCCGTCCCCATCTCGTCGCCACCGTGCGCGCGGCGCTGGACACCATCTGCCCCACGTCGGTGCTGATTTGGGATCCGACGGCGGCGACCGTACGATGGAGCGACTACCGCGCGGAGGACGAGATCCATGTCGGGCACGACGTCGGCACCCAACAGGTTGACCTCGTGATCGGCACGGAGGTTCCAACAGTGGAGGCGCTGCGTGCGATGCACGAGATCGCGGGACGCGTGATCCTGTTCATCCGTCCGTGGCAGGAAGCGTATCTGCGGCGCATTGCCGCACCCCTGACGGTCGTTCACGTTGCTGCGGAGGTGGACCGAGCCCGCGACGCGCGGGCACGGCTGCGGGCGGCGGTGCGGGAGCGTATCGACGGTGGAGGGACCGAGGACAGCCTGCTCGCCCTTGCCCCGCTCCTCGACGAGCATGATCCCGCGCTGGTCGCCGCGGCGTTGCTCGCCATGCGGGACAACGCGGACACCACCGGTCCGTCCCTTCCCGAGGGCGTGCCGCTGTGGGTGCACCTGCGCCTCAGCATCGGGCGCCGCGAGGGTCTCCGGCCCGGCGATGTCGTCGGTGCCCTGCTCAACGCCGTCGGCCTCGCGAAGGACGACGTCGGGCGGGTGGACCTGCGGGAGAGCTTTACGGTGGTCGAAGTACGCGCAGAGGCCGCCGATGCCGCCCGCAGGGGGCTCGACGGCCTCTCGCTGAAGGGCCGGTCCGTGTCGGCCCGCTTCGACCGGAAGTAGTGCCCGCCTAGTTCAACGCGTCCTTGAGTGCCTGGCCGGCCTTGAACGCCGGAAGGGTCGCGGCCTTGATCTGGATAGCGTTACCGGTGCGCGGATCACGACCGGTTCGGGCCTTGCGCTGGCGGGCGACGAACGTCCCGAACCCCGTGATCTGCACTTTCTTGCCCTTCTTCAACGCACCGGCGATGAGCCCGGCGTCACCGAAGATCGCCTCGATGGCGCGTCCCGCATCCGCCTTAGACAGGCCAGCCTGCGAGGCCAGCGCCTCGGTCAGTTCCGTCTTGTTCACCGCGTACCCCCTTTTGAATAGGATTGACCTTCCGGTCGAGTTCCGACCGCCCTCCGCCGCGGCCGTGCTGGAATCAAAGAAAGGGGGAAGGGATCGGATTTGGCAAGCGCTTGCACCGGCACGCCGGGGGCGGTAGCCTCCTGCTCGGACACGGAGGCTGCACGGATGGTACACAGCACACGTCCCGGATGGATCGAGGTCATCGCCGGCGTGATGTTTGCAGGCAAGAGCGAGGAGCTTATCCGGCGGGTCCGACGCGCCATCATCGCCAAGTGCCGTGTCCAGGTCTTCAAATCCCATCTGGACGACCGCTACGGGGTCTACCAGGTCACCACCCACGACGGACTGTCCGTCGAGGCCCAGCCTGCCGACTCGTCGACCGAGATCATGCGGGAAGTACGGCCCGAGACCGCAGTGGTGGCGATCGACGAAGCGCAGTTCCTCGATACGGCGGTGGTGGAGGTCTGCGCCGCGTTGGCCAGGCGTGGTCTTCGGGTCATCGTGGCCGGGACTGACACCGATTTCCGTGGGGAGCCGTTTGGCCCCATGCCCTACCTGCTGGCGGTGGCCGAAGTGGTGGACAAGCTCCACGCGATCTGCGTGTGCTGCGGCGACCCCGCCTGCCGCAACCAGCGCCTCATCGATGGCCGTCCAGCCCGGTACGATTCCCCGACGATCATGGTCGGGGGAAGCGAAAGCTACGAGGCACGGTGCCGACACTGTCACGAGGTCCCGCGCAAGGACGAGGACCAAACCCGACTCTTGTGATCGTCTCCAACCACCGCACCCGCTGACCCATGCTCAACGTGGGTCTCACCGGCAACGTGGCGAGCGGCAAGTCGACTGTCGTGACGCACTTCGCCGCGTGGGGCGCTACCGTGTTGGATGCCGACCGCCTCGTGCGCGAGGAACAGGCGCCGGGAACGCCGACCCACGACGCCATCATCGACGCATTCGGCCCAGATGTGCTGCTCGCCGATGGCACGCTCGACCGGGCCTGGCTTCGTCGTCGCATCCTGCAAGACGACACGGCGCGGGCTCGCCTCAATGGAATCGTCCATCCCGCCGTCCGGAAGCGGCGGGCGCGGCTCGCGGACACGGCGGACGCGCGCGGCGATGCGGTACTCGTCAACGACATTCCGCTCCTGTTCGAGGTCCTGGATCCCGACCAGTTCGATCTCGTGGTGCTCGTCGACGCACCGACCGACCTGCGGCGGCAGCGTCTCGTGGAACACCGCGGACTCGCGGCGGAGGACGCGGACCGGCTCATCGAGACGCAACTGGCTTCGGTCGACAAGCGCGAGCGCAGCCACATCGTCATCGAGAACACCGGAAGTCTCGGGGCCCTCCAGCGATCGGCGTGGGATGCCTGGCGCGAGATCCGCCACGCAGCGGCCCGCGCGACCGACGGTGGTCGCGGGCCGCTGCTGATCGTCATCGCCCACGGTGAAGACCTCATTGCCACAATGCGCGGTACGGTGGCGCGATATGGCGATGCCGAGGTCGGCGTCCACCTGGTGAGTGCAACGACCGCACCTTCGGTAAAGGGGTTATCCGGAATCGTCGCCCTCGGGCGGGCACCGGGCACTCTCGATCCCGATGACGCCACCGCCACGAGCACGGTGGCGAAAGCGGTTGCCGACGGCCGGCCAACAACGGTCGTCACCTTCGGGCCCGACGGACTGAACGGCGATGCCGATCACCAGGCCGTGCACGCCTGGACCCGGCAGGCCCTCTCACACCTCGCAGCGCCCCCGCGCCTCATCTGCCTGGCGAACGCTCCCCGCCCCCAGGCCGCCCTGACGGACCCCATCCTGTTCGGCATCGATGTCCGCCCCTGGGCGGAGCTGGAAGTTCCAGCCGGAGGGCCTGCGACGATCCCCTGCGGGCTGTCGAAGAGATCCACCCGGACACAGGCGGAGATGCCGGGTCGCGAGTGGTACCGTGTGGCAGCGTCATAGGGTGGTGTCCCGAGGGATCGTCTCCACCATCGGTGGGGCCGGTTGACAGGCTGACGGGGGGCGCATAACCTACCCTCGCCGTTGAACGCCTAACCACGGAAACACCATGTCCGAGATCCCTGACAATCTGCACTACACGGAAGAGCACGAGTACGTGCGGCCGGCGGACGATGCCGGCATCGTCGTGGTTGGCATCACCGACTACGCGCAGGGCGAGCTCGGCGACGTGGTGTACGTCGACCTGCCCGAAGTCGGTGCCAAGTTCAACGAAATGGAGGAGTTCGGCACCATCGAAGCCGTGAAAGCCGTCTCCCAACTGTTCTGCCCGCTGGCTGGGGAGGTCGTCGAGATCAATCAGGCGCTGGAGGCAGACCCGGCGCTGATCAATCGCGATCCGTATGGTGAGGGGTGGATGCTCAAACTCGAGATCCGCAGTCGAGCGGACCTGGGTCAGCTCCTAACCGCGGCCGACTACGCGCAGCACATCGGGGAGTGAGCAGGCGGCCGGTTTTGGGGGACGACACAACCGATCCGCCGTGAGACGCCCTGGGACCCCCCGGGGCGTTTGCACGCATAGAGGTAGGGAGTCATGACACACGACACTGCGGCCCCACGCCACGGTGATCCTTTTGTCCGGCGCCACATCGGTCCTCGGCCGAGCGCCATCGCGGATATGCTCGCCACGCTGGGCCACGATTCGCTGACGGAGCTCATCGAGGCCGCCGTTCCACGAGAGATCCGGCTCCAGCGCCCGCTGGACCTTCCCCTGGCACTCACGGAGCACGAAGCGCTTCGCACGCTCAGGACCATCGCGGCCAAGAACCACGTGTTCCGGTCGTACATCGGCATGGGGTACGCGGACTGCATCGTCCCCCCCGTGACTCAACGGAACATCCTCGAGAACCCCGGCTGGTACACGGCGTACACCCCCTACCAGGCGGAGATCTCCCAGGGACGGCTCGAGGCCCTGCTCGGGTTCCAGACGATGGTGGCGGACCTCACCGCTCTGCCCGTGGCGAACGCCTCGCTGCTCGACGAGGCGACAGCGGCCGCCGAGGCGATGACTTTCACGATGGCGGTGGCCAAGGCCAAGGATGCCGAACATCCGGTCTATTTCGTGGACACCGGGTGCCATCCCCAGACGATCGCCGTGGTGCGGACCCGCGCCGAAGCGAGGAGCATCTCGGTCATAGTGGCCGACCCGCAGGATTTCGAATTCACGGCGCACGTGGCCGGAGCGCTCGTACAGTATCCGTCCACCGAAGGGCGAATCGACGATTTCCGCGGTCTGTGCGAGCGAGCCCACGCCGCCGGCGCCATCGTCACGGCCGCGGCGGACCTGCTGAGCCTGGCGCTCCTGGTTCCGCCGGGAGAGTGGGGTGCCGACGTGGCGGTCGGGAACACGCAGCGATTCGGTGTTCCCTTGGGATACGGCGGTCCCCACGCCGCGTACTTCGCGACCAAGGAGGAGTTCAAACGCCACGTGCCGGGCCGGCTCATCGGCGTCACGCGCGACCCCGAGGGACGACCGACCTTACGGATGGCGCTTCAGACGCGAGAGCAACACATCCGTCGCGAGAAGGCCACCAGCAACGTCTGCACCGCGCAGGTGCTGCTGGCCGTAATGGCCGGTATGTATGCCGTCTATCACGGTCCGGCGGGCATTCGACGGATAGCCGAACGGGTCCACGCGCTCACCGTGACCTTGGCGGACGCGCTGCGTCGGCTCGGGTACCGTGTCGCCCACGAAGCGTTCTTCGACACGCTGGCGGTCGAAGCCGATGCGGGTCGCGTGACCCAAGTGCACGGGAGCGCGCGCGCCAGCCGAGTCAACTTCCGGTCGATCGCGCCGACCCGGATTGGGGTGACGCTCGACGAGACCACGTCCGAAAGTGACCTCGCCGACCTGATCTCGATTTTCGCTCTCGGAACCACGCACGATCTGGACGTGCCGGCTCTCGTGGGGGGCGCGGCGTCGGCGATCCCAGCGGCCCTCAGGCGGACGTCGCCGTATCTCGTGCACGAGTGCTTCAATCGGTATCACTCCGAGACCGAGATGCTGCGCTACCTCAAACGACTCGAGGACCGCGATCTCTCGCTCACGTCGGCCATGATCCCGTTGGGATCCTGTACGATGAAGCTCAATGCCGCGGCGGAGATGCTGCCTGTGAGCTGGCCCGAATTCGGGGGCCTGCATCCGTTCGCGCCCCGCGAGCAGGCGGCAGGGTACACGCAGCTCTTCGACGAGCTGTCTTCGTACCTCTCCGAAATCACTGGATTTCCGGGCGTCTCGCTCCAGCCCAACGCCGGCTCACAGGGCGAGTTCGCGGGACTCCTCGTGATTCGCGCGTATCTGCGCGCCAAAGGCGAGGGTCACCGCGCCGTCTGCCTGATCCCGCAGTCGGCCCACGGGACCAATCCGGCCAGTGCCGTGATGGCGGGGTTGAAGGTGGTCGTGGTCAAGACCGACGAGGACGGCAACGTCGAGATGGACGATTTACGCGCCAAGGCCGGGCAGTACCGGAACGATCTGGCCGCGCTGATGATCACCTATCCCTCGACCCACGGGGTGTTCGAGGCCACGATCCGCGAGATGTGCGACGTGATCCACACCAACGGCGGCCAGGTCTATCTGGATGGCGCGAACCTGAATGCCATGGTCGGCATCGCCCGGCCCGGAGATATCGGTGCCGACGTCTGTCACCTCAATCTCCACAAGACGTTCGCCATTCCGCACGGCGGGGGCGGACCGGGCATGGGTCCCATCGGGGTCGCCGAGCATCTGATGCCGTTCCTGCCGGACCACCCCATCGTCCCACTTGGGATCGAGCAGTCCTGCGGGACGGTGTCTGCCGCCCCGTGGGGGAGCCCGTCCGTGCTCCCGATTTCGTGGGCGTACATTCGTATGATGGGCCGCAACGGCCTCACCGAGGCGACGCAGGTGGCGATCCTCAATGCGAACTACATCGCCCGTCGACTATACGGGCACTTCGACCTGCTCTACGCTGGCCAGAACGGCCTGATCGCGCACGAGTGCATCCTCGACACCCGTCCCGTCAAGCACTCGGCAGGCGTGGACGTGACCGACATCGCCACACGCCTCATGGATTACGGGTTTCACGCGCCCACCGTGTCGTTCCCGGTGGCCGGCACGTTGATGGTCGAGCCCACGGAAAGCGAGTCCAAGGAAGAGTTGGACCGCTTCTGCCGGGCGATGATCGCGATCCGCGCCGAGATCCGGGAGATCGAAGAGGGCCGGGCCGACCCCGAACGCAACCTGCTCAAGAACGCGCCGCATACCCTGTCCGATCTGTTGGTGGACGACTGGGATCGGCCGTACTCCCGTGAACGCGCCGCCTTCCCCACACCGGAAACGCGGGAGCACAAGGTGTGGCCCCCGACGGGGCGCGCCGATGCGGCGCATGGTGACCGGAATCTCGTCTGCACGTGCCCGCCGCTGGAGGCGTACGAACCGGCCGGAGCAGCGTGACGAGTCGCGGGACGGCCGGACCCCGAGCGCGAGGCGGCGGACCCGCCCTTGCGCGATCGGTCGATCTCCCTGACAGTCGAGCCACGTTACCATGGCGGCTCACGGTCGACCCCGGTGGGCGATCCGGCCCCGAAAACATGGCGATCGATTGGGCCCTCCTGCGCCTCGCCCAGGAGGGTTCAGCCGCTCTGCGCCTCTATCGCTGGCATCCACCCTGTCTTTCGTTTGGCCGCAACGAGCCCGCGAGCGCGCGGTACGACCGCGACGAAATCGCTCGTCTCGGTCTCGACGCCGTTCGCCGCCCCACCGGCGGCCGCGCCGTGTGGCACGAGCACGAGGTGACCTATTCGGTCGCCGCGCCTCAGCATGTGTTCGGGTCTCTCGGGAATGCGTACCTTTCGATTCACGAGATGCTCGCGGGTGCCCTCAACCGGATTGGTGCACCCGCGGTCCTCGCCGCCCCACCGACCACGCGCCTCGGTCCTCCGGCGGGGCCTTGCTTCGCTGTGTCCGTCGGCGGCGAGATCGTGGTGGGTGGACGGAAGCTCGTGGGTAGCGCACAAGTTCGAGAGCGCGGCGCGCTGTTGCAGCACGGATCGCTGCTGCTCGAAGACGGTCAGGACCTCGTGGCACGGGTGACACGTCGAGCCGCGGGTCCATCCGGTGCGACGTCCCTCCAGGCGGTGCTTGGGCGCGCCGTGCACTTCGAGGAAGTCGCCAACGCGATGGTCGCGGAGGCGCGGGCCGCGTGGGGCGGGACCTGGAGCACCGACACGATCGTGCCGACTACGGACGACCTGGCCCGCTTCGCTGACGCCGCTTGGACGTGGCGTCGGTGACGCCGGCCCCCGAATCGATGGACCGACAACGGAGGCCACTGATGCCTCGGATCTGTGCCGCCCTGATCGCAGGAGTGCTGGCCACCGCGTGCGTCGCCGAGCAACCGGCGCCTTGCCCCGACGATTGGTGTGGCACGGCCGTGATTGCGACACCTGCCGAGGCCGACGTGCTGTTCCCCCCGAGCGCGCAGGGAGATATCGCGCGATCGATCATCGACCTCGTCTTCACGAGACTGGCCGACCTGGGCCCGGACTTGAACACCGTCGACCCAACGAGCTTCGAGCCGAGGCTCGCGAGTTCCTGGACTCGCGAGGACTCCCTGACGCTCGTGTTCTCGTTGAACCCTGATGCGCGTTGGCATGACGGCGTGCCCCTCACCGCCGAGGACGTCGCCTTCACCTACGAGGTCTATCGCGACTCGCTGGTGGGTTCGCCCGCGCGACCTCGGGTGCTCCAAATCGCCGGCGTGGACGTGCGCGATCCGTACACGGTTGCGTTCCGATTCCCGCGACCATATCTGGAGCAGTTGTTCGACGCGGTGTACCACATGTGGATCCTGCCGAGACACCTGCTGGAGGCGGTACCGCGTGGGGAACTGGTCTCCCATCCGTTCGGCCGCAACCCGATTGGGGCCGGACCCTATCGCTTCGTTCAATGGCGGGCCGGAGAATCAGTGGAGTTGGTGGCGGATTCGGCATACTTCCTCGCCCGCCCAGGGCTGCGACGCGTGATCTGGCGGTCCACCAGCGGCGACATGTCGGCCGCGATCACGCAGTTGTTTTCGGGAAGTGTGGACGTTCTCAACTATCTGCCTCCCGAGGCCGTGCAACGAACCGAGACCTCGGACGAGGTCCGCGCCATCGCCTACCAGCCGTCCACTTTCTATAGCTATCTCCTCTTCAACTTCCGGGACCCGGCCGACCCGACTCGGCCGCACCCCCTGTTCGCCGACCGCGCGCTGCGTCGGGCCCTCGCGGTCGGCGTGGACCGCGTGGCGGCCGTGCGTGCGGTCGACGGCGCGGACGGCATTGTGGCGGACGGGCCGGTGAGCCCCGCATTGTGGATCTACGGCGCCGAGTATGAGCGGCTCCTGTACGACGCGGCACGCGCCCGGCGCGAGCTCACCCAATTGGGGTGGCATGACTCCGATGGAGACGGTGTCCTGGATCGCAACGGTCGGCGGCTCAGCTTTTCGATCATTGTGCCCGAGACCAGCGCGCAGCGTCGCCGCTTCGCACAAATCATCCAGGAGCAACTCAAGAGTCTCGGGGTGGAGATGCGGATCACCGAGCTGGACTTCAACACGTTTCTCCAGCGAGCGGAAGCAGGCAGGTTCGACGTGTTCTACGGGTCCTATGGCGGAGATCCGAGCCCCGCCTCCATCAGCGAAGTCTGGACACGGGATGCCCTCGGCGGCTTCAACTTTGGCTCGTACGTCAACCCCGACGTCGATCGCGCCGTTCGCGCTGCGCTCGATGCCCGGGACATCGAGACCGCTCGCAGACGTTGGACCGATGCCGTGTCCCTGATCAATGCCGACGCTCCCGCCATCTGGATCAGCTGCACGGTTCCGAAGGCCGGCGTCCACCGCCGGTTCGAGAATGTGTCGATCCGCGGAGACAACTTGACGGCCACCCTCTCGCTGTGGCGCGTGCCGACCGACCGCCGTCTTCCGCGGGACCGCTACGTCAACTGAGCGTGCATCGGTTCGTCGCGGCACGCCTGCTCCAAGCGGTGGCGATCGTCTTCCTGGTGGGAACGCTCACGTTCCTCCTGCTACAGCTCGCGCCCGGAGATCCACTCGGCAGCACCAGTAGCTCCATGCTGGTTCCGCGGACCGTCGTCGAGCAGCAGCGGCGTGCCTTCGGTCTGGATCGCCCGATCCTCGAGCAGTACGTGCGGTACCTTGGCAATCTGGCGCAGGGCGATTTCGGCTACTCCTACCGTGAGCATCGCCCGGCGTGGCACGCAATCCGGGACCGGCTCCCGAACACGCTGCTCCTCGCCGTGGCGGCCCTGGTGGTCACGTTCGCCTTCGGCATCGGCCTCGGAGTGGTTCAGGGCCTCCGGGCCGGGTCGCGGGTCGACGACGTCCTGTCCTTGGTCTCGCTGACCGTGTATTCGACCCCCGTGTTCTGGCTCGGGATCGTGCTGCTGCTCCTCTTCGGCGAGACGCTGCGCTGGCTTCCCGTGGCCGGGGCAACGGATCCCGTCATCTACGACCAGCTCTCCCTGTTCGGGCAGGCCTGGGATCGCATTCGGCACCTGACGTTGCCAGCCATCACCCTCGGTGCCATCGGAGCGGCCGCTACGGCCCGGTTCCAGCGGGCGGCCATGCTCGACGTCATCCGACAGGATTTCATTCGGACCGCCCGCGCCAAGGGCTTGGCGCAGTGGACGGTGGTGATGCATCATGCGCTGCGGAACGCGCTGCTCCCGGTCATCACGCTCTTCGGACTCGCGTTCCCTCTGCTGCTCGGTGGGACGGTACTGGTCGAGACCGTCTTCGCGTGGCCTGGGATGGGCAAGCTCACCGTCGACGCAATCCACGGACGGGACTATTTCGTCGTCACGGGAGCGGCGGTGCTCGCCGCGGTCATGGTCGTGCTCGGCAACCTGATCGCAGACATTCTGTACCGGGTGCTCGATCCGCGCACACGGGAGACGGCATGAGCCGAACCCTCCGGCTCGTGTGGCAGGATCGGCGCGCGCGCGTCGGCCTCGCCCTCGTGGTGCTCTTCGCGGTGCTCGCCACCTTCGCATCGGTCGTGGCGTCTCACGATCCCACCGCACAGCTCGACCTCGTCGGAAAGCAATACCAGCCACCATCGCTGGCCCACCCATTCGGCACCGACTTCTACAGCCGGGATCTCCTGAGCCGCGTGCTGCACGGTGCGAGGATATCCCTCAGCATCGCCGTGCTGTCGGTCGCGGTCTCGATCGTGTTGGGAACCGCGGTGGGCCTCGCGGCCGGTCTCGCCGGCGGGCTGCTGGACCAGGTGCTCATGCGCGGCGTCGACGGCGCCCTGGCCATGCCCCGCCTGTTCCTCGTGCTCGTCGTGGTGGCATTGTGGGAGGATGTCGGCGTGGTGGGTCTCGTCCTGATTCTCGGGCTCACCAGTTGGTTTGACACGAGTCGCATCGTTCGCGCCGAGGTGTTGAGCGTGAAGAGCCGACAGTTCATCGCAGCGGCGCGCGCAGTCGGTCTCGGCCTCCGCGGCATCGTGGGGCGGCACCTCCTGCCCAACATCGCGGGCCCGATCATCGTGATGGCGACGCTCGGCATTGGTCAGATGATCCTGCTCGAGGCGGGGCTCTCCTACTTGGGTGTCGGTGTGCGTCCTCCAACACCGTCGTGGGGGCAGATCATCGCCGATGGCCAGCAGGTGCTGCGCACCGCGCCCTGGGTGGCGCTCTTCCCGGGACTGGCGATCGTCGTCACAGTGCTGGCGTTCAGTCTGCTCGGTGACGGAGTACGGCGCGCCCTCGACCCGCGTTCCCGATGAAACCGCTCCTCGATGTTCGCGACCTCCGCACCACGTTTGCCGGCAGTCCCGCAACCCGCGCGGTCGATGGGGTGACCTTCACCCTCGACGTGGGCGAGACGCTGGCCATCGTCGGGGAATCGGGGTGTGGCAAAACGGTGACCGCGCTCTCCATGCTCGGGCTCATCGACGAGCCGGGGCGCATCGAGCCCGAGAGCGTAGTCGAATTTGGTGGCGTGAATCTCCTCGCGCTCAAGGCGCGCGAGCTGCGTCGCATCCGCGGCGCGGAGATCGCCATGGTGTTTCAAGAGCCCGCGACGAGCCTGAATCCGGTTCTGACGGTCGAAACCCAGATCACGGAAACGCTGCGCGCCCACCGCACCATCTCGCGCGCAGCCGCGCGGGCCCGCGCGTCCGACTTGCTCGAGTTGGTAGGAATTCCCGAGGCGGCCGAGCGGCTGGGTGCCTATCCGCACGAGCTGAGCGGAGGAATGCAACAGCGGGTGATGATCGCCATCGCGCTCTCCTGCGAGCCGAAGATCCTCCTCGCCGACGAGCCCACGACGGCCCTGGATGTCACCGTGCAGGCGCAGATCCTGGAGCTGCTGGCGGAACTCCAGGGGCGCCTGGGGATGGCCATGCTGCTCATCTCCCACGATCTCGGGGTCGTCGCGGGACTCGCCGATCGCATTGCGGTGATGTACGGCGGGCAAATCATCGAGCAGGCCTCAGCGGCCGCGATCTTCGAGCACCCGAAGCACCCGTACACCGAAGCACTGCTCAAAGCGGTGCCTCAACTGGATCGACCGGTGACCCGGCTGTCGGTCATCGCTGGCTCCGTGCCAAACGCCGCTGCCTGGCCGGTCGGGTGCCGCTTTCATCCTCGATGCGTTCACGCGTGGGATCGATGCCGCACGTCCCACCCGGAACTCACACCGACGACGGCTGGCGACGTCCGCTGCTGGCTCTCGGATGAGCCGCACCGGAGGGTCCGATGAACGGCGAGTCCCTTCTCACGGTCGATCGGCTCTCGAAGACGTTCCGCGCCGGAGGAGGTCTGTTCGGTCGGACGCGGACCGTCCGGGCGGTGGACGAGGTCAGCCTCGCGATCGCTCGGGGGGAGTCACTGGGACTGGTCGGCGAGAGCGGGAGCGGCAAGACTACCCTCGGTCGGCTGATCCTGCGGCTGCTCACCGCGAACAGCGGGACCGTGCACTTCGACGGCACCGACGTGCTGACGGCAGATCGGCGGACCCTCCGAGCGCTCCGCCGTCGCATGCAGATCGTGTTCCAGGATTCGGCCGGATCGCTCAATCCCAGGATGACGATCGGATCGGCCGTGCGTGAACCGATGACCGTCCACCGCCTGGCACGGCGCGGCGACCTCGACATGCGAGTGCGCACATTGTTTGGTGAGGTGGGCCTAGATCCGGTCCTCGTCGACCGGTATCCGCACGAGCTGTCGGGCGGTCAGCGGCAGCGCGTGGGCATCGCTCGCGCGCTGTCGGTGGAGCCACAGTTCATCGTCCTCGACGAACCGGTTTCGGCGCTGGACGTATCGGTGCAGGCACAGGTGCTGAATCTGCTCGCCGATCTGCGAGAGCGGCGATCGCTCACGTACCTCTTTATCGCGCACGACCTGGCGGTGGTTCGCCATCTCGCCGATCGCGTAGCGGTCATGTACTTCGGCAAGCTGGTCGAGATCGCCCAGACCCCACAGCTGTTCGCGGCCCCGACGCATCCGTACACCACAACGCTCCTCGCCGCGATACCAATCCCCGACCCACAGCGCGCCCGGCGGCGTCCGATGGCGGGAGAGCCGGCGAGCAGGTCCGCGGGCCCCGACCCGGCTCAGGTCGAGCCGCAACCCGGATCACGACCGGCCGATGCGTGTCCTTTCTACCCACGGTGCCCGCATCCAGCAAAGGACGAGCGGTGTCGGCGCGAGGTCCCACCGCTGCGCGAGATCCGGGTTGGCCGGCTGGTCGCCTGCCACCACGCGGGCCCGTCGGCACCCCATCGGCCCCCGGCCTGACGTTGCCATCGCTCGGTGGGCCCTCCATTTTACCGCGCCCGTCGGCCGTGCTCTCGTCATCACCAGCCGCCATGCCCGAAGGTAGGAGATCCCCATGAGCCTGTTCGCCGTCGTCGTCCTCGCCTACCCGTTGGCGCTCATTGGCGTCAGCCTCTGGCGCTCGCGGACCGTCAAGAGCCACGACGACTTCATGGTGGCCGGTCGCGCCGTCCCCGTGTACATGCTGGTGGGCACGTTGGTCTGCACCTGGATTGGATCGGGGTCTCTGTTCGGCGGCGCAGGCCTTGCCTTCCGGTCCGGCCTGTCGGAGCTGTGGTTTTCCTTCGGCGCCTGGGTCGGGTTGATCGTCGCCTACTTCATTGCCGGTCGCGTCCGCCGCATCGCGCAGTATACCGTCCCGGACCTGTTGGAGCAGCGGTACAACGCCGCGGCGCGTGTCCTGGGGACCATCGCCATCATCCTCGCGTACGTAACGATCGCGGCGTACCAGTTCCGCGGTGGTGGCTGGATTCTCACCATCGTCACCGACGGCGCAATCTCGCCGACCCAGGGGATGCTCATCACCGCCGCCGCCATCGTGCTGTTCACCGCACTTGCCGGTATGGTGTCCATCGTGACCGTCGACCTCTTCAACGGCATCATCATCACGCTCGCCGTGGTCTTCACGCTCCCCTACATGGTGTTCCAACTTGGTGGTATCGGCGCGGTGGCCGAGCGACTGCCGGCGGAGCACCTGACGGCGATGGGGGGTCACAACGTGCTCTGGGTCTTGGGCGTCTCGATGCCGACGTTTCTCCTGCTTCTTGGCGAGAGCGGGATGTACCAGAAGTTCTTCTCGGCCAAGGATGCCAACGCCGCACGGCGGGCGGTCATCGGCATGGTGGTGGGCGTCGTGCTCATCGAGACGACGCTAGCCCTGGTCGCCATCGTCGGGCGTGCCGCGTTCCCGGACCTGACGGCGCAGACGTCGATCGTGGGGCGCGCAGCGTCGGAGACCATCATCATGCATACAGCCCGCCACGGGCTCCCGGTGCTCGGCGGGGCGTTCCTCCTCGCCGCCGCCGTGGCGATCGTGCTCTCGACCGGAAACACCTTCCTGCTGGTCCCCTCGACCAACGTGAGCCGCGACATCTACCAGCGGTTCATCAATCCGGACGCGAGCGAGAAGCGCCTGATCAACCTCCAGCGCGTGTTCATCGTGCTGTTCGGTGGCCTGGGGCTCGTGCTCCTCACCCAATTCCAGACCATTCTCTCGATGGCACTGTACGCGTACTCGTTGGTGGGGGCGAGCCTTACGCCCGCCCTGCTCGCCGCGTTCCTCTGGAAGCGCGTGACACCGTCGGGCGGTGTCGCCTGCCTTGCCGGTGGGCTAGGAACCATCATCGGCATCGGCATTGTGGGTCGGATTCCGGCACTCGCGGGGAAGTTCACCCTCACCCTGAGCGGGTCGGAGTTCGATTTCGCCAGCAGCGACTACATCGTGATTCCCGGCGTGATCGTCTCGATCACCCTGCTCGTGGTCGTGAGCCTGCTCACGAAGCCGTCACCACCTGAGAAGTGGGCGCCGTTCTTCAGTAAGGAGGAGTAACGGGGGGCGGTAGGACGGTAGGGAAGAGCCGCTGCGGCACTGCGACCCTCAGCCTTGGGGACCTCGAACCACAACCTCGCGCCTCGACAGCCGCGCGGCGCAGAGTCGACCTCAGTCGAACAGCTCGTTCTGCTCGTCCGACGTCTCGTCGCCCTCGGGTCTCGTGAGGCTCCGCACCCGCCGAATCCAGGCCGGGACGTCGAACCGCGCTTCCGTGACCAGCACACGCCGAAGCACATCCGGGATGTCGTCCAGGGCGTCGACAAGGTCGCCGAGCACCGCCCGGGCCTCTTGCATGCGAAACTGCTCGTCGCTCGCCACTGCCATTTCCCGGAGTATCGCACGTTCGCTCCGCGAGGCGACAATGGGCGCGTCCATGGTCGCCGTGAACACCTCGGTGCGGCGCCCGGGACCCCGCTCCTCTTCGATCGGCCTGAGCCCGACGATGGCGTCCGATCGCCAATACTTGCCATACCCCAGATAGACCATCCGACCCGCTTTGATCTCCACGGCCCTATCCTTTCCCCATCTTCTTCTTGAGCTCGCGCAATTGCTCCTCGGCCCGGGCCTCGCGCGCGGA
Source organism: Gemmatimonadota bacterium (assembly GCA_039591075.1). GTDB lineage: Bacteria > Gemmatimonadota > Gemmatimonadetes > Gemmatimonadales > GWC2-71-9 > JAOTVV01. The sequence goes on along the minus strand of JBDHEI010000007.1, from coordinate 108,618 downwards.
CCGGTCCAGCCGCGATCCTAGCACCTGGTCCTCGAGATCGGTGTCCGGCCGGCTGCCGCCGGCCGCCTCGAGGTCCCGCCATGCCGACTCGACGTTGCGAGCAGCATCCGCCGCGGGACGCTGCCGCTCGATCTCGATCAGCTTGGCCTTCATCTCCTCGAACTCGCGCTCGGCGAGCACCAGCTCGCTCCGCTGAGCTTCGAGCTTCCGCTCCAAGACGTCGACCCGCTCCCGGTGCTTGGCGGCAAAGCGCTCGGCGACGCCCTGGGTCTCGGCATCCTGAATCTCCTGCGCCAGCCGCCCACGCCGCTCCGCATCCGACAACTGCTGCCGCTCGTGGGCCAGACGCTGCTCGGTCTGCCGGATCCCCTGCCGCATCGCCTCGATCGAGGTGCGGGCTTGGATCACGGCATCCCGCATCCCCGACACCATCTTCCCGGGTTCACCCGCCGCGGCCGCGTCGAGCGCCGCGTTGATGGCATCGCGAAAGCGCCGAAACACTCAGCTCTTCTTGGCCGTCTTGGCGAAGAACGCCGACAACACCTGGGAGACCTTGACGGATTTGCACTTGGGGCACTTCCGCCGGGACGCCTCATGCTTGGAAATCGACTCCACCACGGAGAAGCGCTTTCCACAATTCGCACACCGATACTCATAGGTCGGCATAGCGGATACCTCGAACAGAGACCACTGACTAGGAACCGAGACTTGAGGAAACGATAATCCTCCGATCGAAGGGGTCAAGCGAGCGCGACCCGAGCCACCAGGTGATTCCCCTGAAGCCTCGTCGCGATTCCCGCGCTGGCCTGGCCCGCCGTTCACGGATAGGTTTGGGTCATGAGACCCCTGGTCCTAGTGTTCGCGGCGATTCTCGTGGTCGCCTGCGGCACACGCAGCTCCGAGAATAGCGCCTCGTGCGGCCTTGCTGCGATGGCGGGCGCCGCGATGACTCTGGAGGAGTTCCGCGGCGGGACCAAGGTGCTGGTAGAGGTGCCGCCTGGCCTCAACGGAACCGTGCCCGCCAGGGTGGTGGGCTACGGCACCACCGCGGCCACCGTGGTTGCTGGGGACGATGGCCCCACGGTCATGTACGGCGGCGAGGGGTTTCCACAGCTGCCCGGCTTCGGGTTGGCGCTGGTGGAGGACTCCACGGACACTTTCATGGGCGTGCTGATCTACCTGAGCGAACCGCCGCGCGGCTACCCAGTCCTAGGCGGCGTTTCGAGCGGGACCTACGCCATTCCCCTCTACGGGCTCCGGGTGAACTGGCAGGCGGTGTCGACACCGAGGTGTCCGATGTTCGCCGACATCGACAGCCTTCGAACCTGACGACTCCCGCTGGGCCTATGCCGCCGTGAAGCCGTCGGCGACCTGCCGCAGCAGGCGGCTCGGTGTGTGGACGGACGGGAACAGCAGGCGATCGGAGATGTGGTTCAAGGCCACCCGGATGCGGCGGAACGAGTCGGCCACGGACCGGTAGGTGCCGCTCATCTCCAGTTGATGCGCCAATCGATGCTCTGCGGCCAACGAGAACCCCCGCGCCCCCAGCTCGTCGTAGTACCCGATCCCCGGCGCGCCGCGGCGCTCGTTCCGGGCCGTCACATGGTCTGGGAAGATGCCGGCCAGCCAGAGGCTGAAGTTCCCCAAATGCACGCTCAGAAGGAATCCCCGCCGGCCCGACTCGACTGAGAGATCATCGACGATGTCGACCAGGTAGCGATAGGAGGCATCGTCATGCTCGGCGATGCGGAACGCCCGTCCGCGCTTCCCGAACTCGAGGATCAGCGCCCCCAGGTAGTCACTCAGCGTCGCATCGTCGATGTCCGCGGCCAACAGCGCATGCCGCACCGTGACGTACATGAACAGGTGCGCTGAGGGGCTCCCCAACTCGGGGTGCGACCGAAGGCGCTCCGGAAGGCCCTCTCGATCGAGGAGCCAATCGACACCCTCGGTCGCGATCTCCTGCTCGATGCGTCGCCGCGCCGCGCCGTCGCCGTCGGCGAGCACGCGGATCACGAGATCGAGATCGGAGGCCCCGATTCGCGGCCGGAGATTGGCAAGGATCATGGCGTCCCCTCCATGTGTCACTACCAGGACCGGAAGCTGTGGTTCCCATCCCTCGCAGCCCCTACCAGTGTGCGGGTCTTCGGCACCCGCCCCCGTGAGCCCCATCACACCGGGCTCCCACCATGATGTAGATTGCCGTCCTGAACTTTCGGGCCGTCCCGCGGTATGTGTGGGTGGACGGCAGACGGCCCACTCGTGACGAGGAATTGCCGTAGTGATATATGTCTGCATCGCATCACACAACGATGCCCCGACCATCGGGGTCCTCCTGTGGAAGCTCCGGAAGGTCTTCGCGGAGTTCCCCAGGGAGTACCACATCCTGGTCGCCGACGACGGTTCCACCGACGGCACCGGGGATACGCTCGAGATGTACCAGCAAGCGCTGCCGATGACGCTCACGCGGTGGCCGACGCCGCGTGGCCGCGCGGCGAGCCTGGAAGCCCTGTTCCGTGATGCGCTGGACCGGTCGGATCGACACCGCCGGGACGGCGTCGCAACGCTGCCTGCCGACTTCTCATTCTCGCCCGTGGTGGTGCTGGACCTGATCAAGCGCTTCGAATCCGGTGCCGACGTGGTTATCGGGGAGTCGGATCTGGCGGGCGAGTCATTGGGCATGCGACTCGTGCACCACTGGGCACCGCAGCTCCTGCGTCCAGGCATCCAGCTGCCCGGGCTCCGGGACCCGCTCTCGGGAGTGGCGCTGATTCGCCTCGTGACCCTGAAAAACGTGCTCGCCGATCGGCACGGTGGCCTCCTCGAAACCGATGGTGTCTCTGCCCATGCCGAGCTGGTGGCCAGAGCGGCCACCCAGGCCCGGCAGATCGCCGCCGTGCCCGTTGGCCGCCACGTGAATGGTCTCCGATCCCACTCGACTGACGCACCGTTCGGCACGGCCGTGGCCTTATTCCGAGCGGGCCGACGGCTGGAAATCCCTGCCCCTTCCGTTCCGATTCAACGCCCGGGGTCACCATGACGCGCTTCGGACTGCTCACGCTGGCGGTGCTGACCGGCGCCGGTCCGGCGGCCGCTCAGACCCTGCAGGATTCCACCCTCGATCTCGCCCGGCGGTTCCCGGTGGGCGAAACCCTCATCTACGATGCACGGTTCGGCATCTTGACCCTGGGCGAGGGATTGATGCACGTGGCCGGGATCGACACCATCCGCGATGCTCCGTCGCTTCACGTGGTCTTTCGGCTGCGGGGCGGCTCGTTCTTCTATCGCCTCGACGACCGGATGGATTCGTGGATCGGGATTGACGACTTTGCCTCCCGCCGGTTCATCCAGGACTTCCGCGAGGGGAACTCCGAACGCTACACGGCGTACGAGATCTTCCCCGACTCGGGGTTCTACACCCAGAATGGGGCCGACTCGGTGTCGCCGACCTCCGTCGCACCGCTCGACGACGCCGCCTTCTTCTACTTCGTCCGTACGGTGCCCCTCGAAGTCGGCGCGCGATACGAATTCGAGCGCTACTTCCGTCCGGACCGCAACCCGGTGGTTCTGGAAGTCCTGGGTCGGGACACCCTCGACCTCCCGGCAGGCCGATTTCCCACCATCGTGGTCCGACCGGTGATTCAGGGACGCGGGATTTTGGAGGAAGCCAAGGAACCGCGGATGTGGCTCACCGACGACGCACGCCGCCTCATGGTCCAGCTGAAGCTGAAGTTCGCCTCCATCGCCACCATCACGCTCCGTCTGCGCGAGATCCGGGACACTCCACCCGCCGATCTCGCACGCCGCTGACCCGGACACGGCAACGGTGCCGGCCGGTCGAGGAGTCGACCTGCCGGCACCGTAAATTCGGCGTTCCTGGCTCTATTCCGCCTCGCCCTTGATCTTCTCCTTGACCCGCTTAGCGGTCGACGGGCTGATCACCTTCAGGACAAGGTAGAAGATGAACCCGAGGAGCGCGAGCCAGAGCAACGCCCAGAAGAGGGTAAACGCGATGCTTAACAGCCCGAAGAGCAGCTTCAGGGCCAGAATGCCGAGAATGGCGAGCACCGCATACCCGACGATCGTGCGCAGCATCCCTTGCCTCCCGACGTGAGAGGGTTCAGTCTACAGTACGAACCTATGAGTCCACCAGTTTCAGCTCAAGGGAATGCTCAGTCCTGACGTCGTCGTGATCGGCGGTGGCATCATTGGCGCGGCGTGCGCCCACCGACTCGCCAGCCACGGGATCACGACCACCGTGCTCGAATCGGGACCCGAGCCCGGCGCGGCCACCCCGGCCGCGGCCGGGATGCTGGCGACGTTCGCCGAGAGCGACCCGGCCGACCCGATGTTCGTCTTCTCCGTTCGGGCTCGGGATCTCTACGCGGAGCTGATCCCCGCGCTCCAGGAGGAGACGGGACTCGACATCGCCTACCGCACCGACGGCATCCTCCAGCTGGCACTGGACGAGGACGACATCACCAGGTTGCGCGAAGCGGTGTCCATGCAGCGCCAGAGCGGCTTCACGGTCGATTGGCTCTCGGTCGACGAGGTACAGAAGATTGCCCCAGGTCTCGGCCCCGACGTGCTGGGGGCGGCGATGGCCGCCGAAGACGGCGGCCTCGACCCGCTGGCGCTGCACCAGGCCTGGCTCGAGAGCGCACAGCGGCGCCACGGCGTCGAGATCGTCGCAAGTCGGGGCGACCAACTCCTATTCGACGGGGAGCGCGTGACCGGTGTGCGCACCGCGAGCGGCATAGTCAGTGCTGGCTCCGTGATCCTCGCGGCTGGCTGTTGGTCGAGTCAGGTGCGGGGATTGCCGCGGGCGTTGCCGGTGGAGCCGATTCGCGGTCAGATGATCGCCCTCGACTGGCCCGCGGACGAGCCCCCCGCCACGGTCTACGCCGGCCACGGCTACGTGATGGAGCGACGGGGTGAGGCCATCGGGGGCTCCACGATGGAGCATGTCGGCTACGATCCCTCCACAACCCAAGGCGGGCTCGACGACATCCTCGCGAAGATCCGGCGTATCTACCCGGTACTGGGGAGCGGGACCGTGAGGCGGACCTGGGCCGGTCTCCGGCCGGGGACCCCCGACATGCGGCCCATCATCGGCCGCGATCCCACGGTATCCAACCTGTGGTACGCGACCGGCCACGGACGCAATGGCATCCTCCTCGCCGGGATCACGGGGGAGGTGCTCTTGCAGCTGTTCACCGGAGAAGAAGTGGAATACGACCTGACGCCGGTCGACCCCGCCAGGCTGTGGCCGGCGTGATTTGGGCGGTCGTCGTGCGTTCGCCGCGATTGCCCTGACCCCACGCACAGCGGACAGCACGCTGGTCGCATCTCATGCGGCTGGCTATGTTTCGCTGCCTATGGAACTCGTCCAACTCACGTCCCGCGCGCCGACGCGCAAGCCCCCCTGGCTCAAGGTGAAAGCCCCTGGGGGACAGACCTACGTCGGCGTGAAACACATGATGCGCGATCTCGGCCTCCACACCGTCTGTGAGGAGGCCCATTGCCCCAACATCGGGGAGTGCTGGGAGCACCGCGCAGCGACGTTCATGATTCTCGGTGACGTGTGCACGCGGAACTGTGCCTATTGCGCCGTGGCGCACGGGACGCCAGCGCCCTACGATCCGGATGAACCGGCGCGTCTCGCCGAAGCCGTCGCCCGATTGGGCCTCCAGCACATCGTGATCACCAGCGTCGACCGGGACGACCTGCCGAACGGAGGTGCCGAGGCATTCGCTGGCTGCGTGACCGAGATCCGGGCACGACTGCCCGAGGCATCCGTCGAACTGCTGATTCCCGACTTCAAGGGATCTGACCGGGCGCTGGCGATCGTCGTCGATGCCAAGCCCGACATACTCAACCACAACCTCGAGACCGTCGCGCGGCTCTACCGCATCGCTCGGCCGGGCGGTCGGTACGACCGCGCCCTTCGCCTGCTGCGGCGGGCCAAGGAGATGGATTCCAGCCTGCTCACCAAGTCCGGTCTGATGGTGGGGCTCGGGGAGGAGTGGGACGAACTCGTCGTGGCCATGCAGGACCTGCGTGACGAAGCCGTCGACCTCTTGACCATTGGCCAATACCTCCGTCCCTCGGACGGCCACCTGCCCGTCGCACGCTTTTATTCACCGGAAGAGTTCGCCCAACTCCGCGAGGCCGGGCGGCGAATGGGGTACCGACACGTCGAGTCGGGCCCGCTCGTACGCTCATCGTATCACGCCTGGGAGCAGGTGCAGCAGGCAGGCGCCGGCACCTGAGCCCCAAGGAGACGTCTGCGGTGTCGCAACCAGCCCGCGTCCATCATGTCGAGCCCGGGCGTGCCGAGTTTTACCACCGGCTGCTTCGGCAGATGCTGCTGGTCCGTCGCTTCGAGGAGCGGGCCGGCGAAGCGTACGCCCAAGGACAGATCGGGGGGTTCTGCCATCTGTACATCGGGCAGGAAGCCGTGGCCGTTGGTGCGCTCAATGCGATCCGCCCGGACGACTACGTATTCGCGAGCTATCGGGAACACGCCCATGCCATCGTCGCGGGGACAGCGCCCGGCGTGGTGATGGCCGAGCTGTTCGGGCGCGCGGGCGGGTGTTCCGGCGGCAAGGGCGGCTCGATGCACCTGTTCAACGTCGAGCACAACTTCCTTGGCGGCCACGGGATCGTGGGCGCTCACCTACCCTTGGCGGCAGGTGCCGCGTTCGCCTCGCGGTACCGCGGCACCGATCAGGTGGTGCTGTGCTTCTTTGGCGAGGCCGCCGTCAACATCGGTGCCTTTCACGAGACGCTCAACATGGCGGCCCTCTGGGAGCTGCCCGTGGTGTTCCTCTGCGAGAACAACCGGTACGGGATGGGGACGGCGCTCGAGCGGGCGGCGGCGGTGTGGGACGTGTACCGACGCGCATGCTCGTACGACATGGCAGAGGAGACCGTCGACGGCATGGACGTGCTCGCAGTGTACGAGGCGACGCGTGGCGCCGTCACCCGCGCCCGCCAGGAGCATCTTCCCACCCTGCTCGAGGCCCGCACCTATCGCTACATGGGTCACTCGATGGCGGACCCCATTCACGGACACTACCGGACGAAGGAGGAGTTGGAGGAGCAGAAACTGCAGGATCCGATCCAGCGACTGCTGCGGCAACTCTTGGACGACGAGCTCATGACGGATGCGGCCATCGAGCGGATGCGCGGCGAGGTGGAGCAGGAGGTGGAGGAGGCTCTGCGCTTCGCAGACGAAAGCCCAGACCCGCCGCCCGAAGCGCTCTACACCGACATCTACCGGGACTGACATGCCGGTCGTCACGTATCGCGACGCTTTGAACCAGGCTCTCCGCGAGGAGATGGACCGTGACCCAAACGTCTTCCTCATGGGAGAGGAAGTCGGGGTCTATCAGGGAGCCTACAAGGTGAGTCGGGGTCTGCTCGAGGCGTTCAACGAGCGACGGGTCATCGACACGCCCATTGCCGAGCTCGGGTTTGCCGGGATCGGAGTCGGCGCAGCCATGGTCGGACTGCGACCGGTGATCGAATTCATGACCTGGAACTTCGCGCTTCTTGCCGTCGACCAGGTGGTGAATTCGGCGGCAAAGATGCTCTACATGTCGGGTGGCCAGATCCCGATTCCGATCGTATTCCGCGGTCCAGGCGGGGCGGCGCTTCAACTCGCGGCCCAGCACTCCCAGGCCCTCGAGTCGTGGTACGCCCACGTGCCGGGCCTCCAGGTCGTGGCTCCGGCCACGCCGTACGACGCCAAGGGATTGCTCAAGGCGGCGATCCGTGACAATAACCCGGTCGTGTTTCTCGAGGGTGAGATGCTGTACAACGCGAAGGGGGAGGTGCCGGACGGGGAGTACACTGTTCCCATCGGCGTGGCGGACGTGAAGCGGGAGGGAAGCGACGTCACATTGATCTGTCACTCGAAGACGGTGACGGTGGCGGAACGGGCCGCGGAGCGGCTTGCAGCCGAGCTGGACGTGTCGGCCGAAGTGGTGGACCTTCGGAGTATTCGGCCCCTCGATACCGAGACGATCGTCGCCAGCGTGCAGAAGACCAATCGGTGCGTCGTGGTCGAGGAAGGCTGGCCATTCTGTGGCGTGGGGGCACAGGTGGTGGACGAGCTGCAGCGCCAGGCTTTCGACTCTTTGGACGCACCGGTTCTTCGCGTGACCGGTGCCGACGTCCCGATGCCGTACAACAAGAAGCTGGAACGGGCGGCCAAGCCCAACCCCGACAGAGTGATCGCGGCGGTCAAGCAGGTCGCCTACCTCGACTGACCCGGACCGGACTGACCATGGCGACGAAAGTGCTGATGGAGGCCCTCTCCCCGACGATGGAGGAGGGCAAGGTCCTATCGTGGCTCAAGCGCGAAGGCGACACGGTGTCGAGCGGCGAAGTCCTTGCCGAGGTCGAGACCGACAAGGCGGTCATGGAGTTGCAGGCCCGGGGCTCCGGCGTGCTGCGGAAGATCCTCGCCGGAGACGGTGCCACGGTCGAGGTGGGTAGCATCGTCGGGATCATCGCCGCCGCGGACGAGGACATCGGGAGCCTGCTGCAGGCGGGCAGTTCGAAGCAGGCGCCCCCACCAGCCGAGGCCGCCAAACCGGAGGCGAGCCGGACCCCACCGAAGCCGGAGAGCCCCCCGACGACGGCGGCGACCACCACAGCGCCTCCGTCTGCAGGACGGGTGAAAGCCTCACCACTGGCTCGACGGCTCGCCGAGGACAGGGGACTCGAGCTCTCCGGTGTCAGCGGATCCGGCCCCGGTGGGCGCATTGTCAAGCGGGACGTCGAGCGCGCTGCCACCCAGCCGGTGGCGGCGGTGGCGGCGTCGGGATACGAGGACGTCGAGCTCAGTCAGATTCGCAAGACGATCGCCAAACGGCTGGTCCAATCACTCGGCCCGATCCCGCACTTCTTCCTGACGACCGAAGTGGACATGGAGCGGGCCGCGGACGCGCGCGCTCACCTGAACGGACTCGATGACGGCCCGCGCATCTCGTTCAATGACATCATCCTCAAAGCAGTCGCGGCGGCGCTGACGCAGCATCGTGACTGCAACGCTTGGTGGCTGGACGGGAAGATCCGCTATTTCAACGAGGTCCACGTCTCCATGGCGGTCGCTGTCCCAGACGGGCTTATCACCCCGGTGATCCGCAATGCGCACGTGAAGTCGCTCAGGCAGATCGCCGCTGAATCGCGCGCGCTCGCCGAACGGGCCAGGAACCGCAAGCTCACGCCCGAGGAGTACACCGGGGGAACCTTCTCCGTGTCGAACCTCGGGATGTTCGACATCGACCAGTTCACCGGCGTGATCAACCCTCCGGAGGCCGGCCTCATCGCGGTGGGGAGCATCGCCGAGAAGCCGGTCGTGATGGACGGTGACGTGACCGTCCGCCGGCGCATGCGCCTCACAATGAGCTGCGACCACCGCGTGATCGACGGAGCCACCGGTGCCCGCTTCCTCCAGACGGTGCGACGGATGCTGGAGAACCCGCTGGCCATCGTGTGGTGAGCATGGCCCCGGGATGACCGACCGGCACGCGGGACGCCACGAGATTCCTCAACCCAGTCACTGGATGCCCAACCGTGTCTCAGACCTTTGACGTCATCATCCTCGGCGGCGGACCCGCCGGTTACGTGTGCGCGATCCGATCGGCCCAGTTGGGGCTGAAGGTGGCCGTCGTCGAGCGCGACAAGCTTGGCGGCGTCTGCGTCAACGTCGGGTGCATTCCCAGCAAGGCCCTCCTACACAGCGCCTACGTGGCCAATCTGGTCCGTCACGACGCCAAGACCCTGGGGGTCACCGTCGGAGCAGTCACGCTCGACTTTGGGACGGCCATCAAGCACTCGCGACAGGTGAGCGATCAGAACTCCAAGGGCGTGGGGTTCCTGATGAAAAAGCACGGCGTGACCGTGATCGCGGGAACGGGGACCCTCGGGAAAGGGAAGACCGTCACCGTGGACGGGAAGAAGTACACCGCCTCCAAAGCCGTCGTGATCGCGACGGGAACGCGGGTCAAGGGACTGCCGCAGATCGGACTCGAGCTCAACAAATCGACCGTGATCTCGACCGACGATGCGCTCTTCCTTCCCATGGTGCCGTCGTCGGTCGCCATCGTGGGCGCGGGAGCGGTGGGATGCGAGTTCGCCGACATCTTCAACGCCTTCGGCTCAACCGTGACCCTCATCGAAGTGCTGCCGCAGATTTTGCCGCTCGAAGACCAGGAATCGGCGGCGGCGCTCGCCAAGAGTTTTAAGAAACGGAAGATCACCATGTTGACCGGGGCAAAGGTCTCGGGCGCCAAAGTCGGTGATACGAATGTCACGCTCGACGTCGAGGCAGGCGGCTCGCGTCAGACGGTGACAGTCGATGCGGTGCTGATGGCGGCCGGTCGAGCCCTCAACATCGAGGGGGTCGGGTTCGACAGCGCCGGTGTCCAGCTCACCGACAGCGGCTTCGTCAAGGTGGATGCGAACCTCCGCACAACGGCTGTCGGCGTCTACGCCATCGGCGACATCGCCGGACCGCCCATGCTCGCCCACAAGGGAAGCCGCGAGGGCGTGTTCGTGGCAGAGGTGATCGCGGGCAAGACGCCACACCCGATCCGCTACGACAATATCCCGAGCGTCACCTACTGTCATCCCGAGGTCGCCAGCATCGGGCTCAGTGAGGTGCAGTGCAAGGAGCGGAAACTCGACTATGTGGTGGGGCGGTTCCCCTTCAGCGCCAACGGTCGGGCGCGAGCGGCGATGGAGACCGACGGATTCGTCAAGATCCTCCGTGACTCGCGCTACGGAGAGATCCTGGGCGCGCACATCGTCGCCTCCCACGCAAGCGAGCTGATCCACGAACTGGCCGTCGCACGCGAGAACGAGTACACGGTGGAAGAGATCGACTTGGCGGTCCATGCTCACCCGACCCTGTCGGAGGCCGTCGCCGAGGCGGCACTCGATTCGCTCGGCCGGGTCATACACACCTAGGCGGTGCCCACCACCGATCCCGTCGGTACCGCACTGGCGAGCATCGGCGCCGGAGCGACCACCGGCGCGGCGGTCATGACCGGCGGCGTACTGGCGTTCCGCCTCCTGCACGCTCGCGAGGTCTGGTCAATGTCGACCGAGACCGGCTCCCTCCTGCTGACGGGCTCGGCCCTCGCCGGGCTGATTGCCGCCGTGGCAACCGGGTGGCTCCGCACCCGGGCAATCGACGATGTCTGGCGCCGGGGCGTCACCGGTGCCGTGTCGGCGTTCGGCACTGTGCTGCTCGCCCTGGGCACGACCGTGGCCGATATGGTGGCCGGACCGGTGGGGGTGGCCGTCTATCTCGCGCTGTTGCTCGCCGCGGCGGTCGCCGCGCACCAGGCGGCTGGTCGGGCAGCGTCACGGTGAGCACAACGCTCGAAGTCGTCGGCCTGGGCCGATTGGCGTACGGAGAGGCCCTCGACCTCCAGCGGCGGGTAGCCGAAGCCCGTCTCGATCGACGGTTCGACCACGACCTCCTTCTGCTGGTCGAGCATCCCCCGGTGGTGACGCTGGGCCGGTCATTCCGGCCGGAACACCTGTCGACGCCGCGGGCAGAGTTGGAGACACGCGGGATCGATGTCTACGAGATCGAGCGCGGTGGCGACGTGACTTTCCACGGTCCCGGGCAGCTCGTGGGGTATCCGATCTTCGACTTGACGGAGCACCGAAAGGACCTGCACTGGTTCTTGCGTCAGCTGGAGGCGAGCTTGATCGACGCGCTGGACGGATTCGGCATACCGGCCGAACGTCAGCCCGGTCTGACTGGTGTGTGGACGCGGGGCAGGAAGATCGCGAGCATCGGCATCCACGTGCGGCGCTGGGTCACGTGGCACGGCTTCGCCCTGAACGTGCTCACCAACCTCTCGCACTTCGACCTCATCGTGCCGTGCGGCATCGATGGCGTGACGATGACGAGCGTGAAGCGCGAGTTGGGCGAGAACACACCGCGCGACGTGTGGGCCCGCGCCGCCGATCAGGTCGTCCTCGGATTCGCCCGGGTGTTTGGGCAGCGTCCGCAGGCCGGAAATACCGATGATCTCCGGAACGTGCTCGCCGGAGCCCGCTGACTCCTCCCTGCTCCGGGGGGAGGCGCCACGCTTACCCCCTTGGGTCGTCCCGGGCTGCTACCTCCCCAGCGCCGTCAGAAACCGCCCGAAGACGCGCACGCCCTTGAGGAACTGATCCACCCCGAGCTTCTCGTTGGGGGCATGGAGTCTATCGTCCGGGAGCCCGAGACCGGCCATCATCACTGCCGCCCCCCGCTTGCCGAGTACCGGCACCACTGGAATGGACCCGCCGGACCGCGTGAAAACCACGCCGCGGCCCTCGACTTCTTTGAAGGCTTCATCGATCACGCCGAAGGCCGGATGATCGATGCTCACCAAGACGGGGTCGGCGCCGTGGATGAACGTGACCGACACATCGGCATAGGTCGGCGCGAGCTCCTTGACGGCGCGCTTGAGCAGACGTTCCACCGTCTTCACCCGCTGGTTCGGAACCAGCCGCAGGCTGACCTTGGCGGTGGCTTCCGCCGGAATCACGGTCTTGGCCCCGGGGGCGGTGAATCCCCCCACGATCCCGTGAATCTCGAAGGTCGGCAGACCCCACAGCCGCTCGAGCACGGAATACCGTGAGAGACCCGTCAGTGCCTTGGCTCCCACCTCCTCCCGCATGAACCTGCGCTCGTTGAACGGGAGCTTTTTCCAGGCATCGCGCTCCACTTTGGCCGGCCGTCTGACCGCCTCGTAGAGCCCGCGAATGTTGATCCGCCCGCTCGGCGACTTGAGCTTCGCCAGGATCCGCACGAGCGTCTCGTGCGCGTTGGGAGCGACGCCTCCATACAGGCCCGAGTGGAGATCACTCTTCGCGGTGCGGACAGTGATCTCACCGTAGCAGATCCCACGGAGCCCCACTTCGATGGCCGGCCAGCCGGGCGCCCAGTACTGGGTGTCGGCCACGATGGCCGCGTCGGCCTCGACCAGCTCCGGTCGTTTCTCGAGCAGTCCAAACAGGATGTCGCTCCCCGACTCCTCCTGGCCCTCGATGAGAAACCGCACGTTCACCGGTGGCTTGCCGTTGCGCATCACGGCTTCGAAGGCCTTCACGATGGCGAAGAACTGCCCTTTGTCGTCGGTCGCGCCACGCGCGTAGAGGTTCCCATCGCGGATGGTGGGCTCGTACGGCGGCGAATCCCACAACTCGAGCGGCTCCGGGGGCTGCACGTCGTAGTGCCCGTACACCAGCACGGTGGGTTTTCCGGGAACGCGCGGTCCGTCCGCGACGACCACCGGGTGCGTCTCGCTGGCTACCAGTTCGACGCTGGGACATCCGAGGGCTCGGAGATGATCAGCAACCCACTCAGCCGCGCGGCGGCAGTCGCCGGCATGGTCCGGCGACGTCGATACGCTCGGAATTCGAAGCAGCTGCTTCAACTCGTCGAGCATCCGGTCGCCTTGTGCCGCGACAAACGAATCGAGTTTGCTCATGGTCTGACTCTCTGGACGTGATGCGTGGGTGATCGCGTATGGTTGTCGCGGCCCGGCGATCGCCGGAAGCGTGCCTCTCGGAGGGCCCCTCCCCACCCCGATGCCGAACCTGGCTCAATATACGCGGGCGGCCGGGCGCGCACATTGCGGTCCGTCCGGGCAATGGCCCCGACCCTCAGTGCGGGACCATGGTGGCCAACACCTCGAAGGGATCACGGTCGCCGCGGGCGTCGATGGCAGCACGAATGGCGCCAACCGTGGATCGAAGATCTCCACCGTGCTCGGCGAGCAGTCGGTCGAACAGATCCACATCGGTGAGGTAGATGCGAAAGGCGAGAAGACTGGCGTTGTTGAGCGGTCGCTCTGCGACGCTCGCCGCGTCGAACGCTTCCAGCTCTTCGGCAAGGGGCCCCATCAAGCGCTCCCGAGCCCGGTCAAACAGCGCCTGTCGCTCGCGCTCGCGCGTTTCCACGGGAAGGTGCGCGGCGTAGAGCGCCTCGAGCTCGGTCACGAGGTCGGCATAGAAGCCGCTCAAGCGTTTCTGATCGCGCCATATGGTCCGTACGCGCTCGGCGCGTGCCGTGTCACCCCGTCCGAGGAAGAATGCCTCCGCCCCACGGTACCCGACGAACAGGGCAAAGCTCTCGTCAAACGGCGTGGCATCGGGTACGTACACCGTGTTGTGCGCGATCTCGTGGATCACCAGCTCCACCAGCGACACCGGTCCGCGCCGCAGCGCCGTCGACAGCAGGGGGTCGTTGAACCACCCGAGCGTGGAGAACGCCGCAGACGGCCGAAGATACGTATCGTACCCCTCCCGCTCGAGCTGCGTGGCGGTCGCGCTGGCGGCCTCGAAATCGAAGAACCCCTTGTACGGGACGGCCCCGACGATTGGGTATCGCCACAGAAAAGGAGCGAGCGTGTCGCGTCGGGCGCCCGTGACCACGAGCACGAGTGTATCCCGCCCCACTTCCGCGAACGTGGTGTACGTGTCGCCCGCGGCGAGCCCGAGGCTGTCCCCCGCGAAATTTCGAGCATCGAGCACCAGACGGAACATCGCCCGTCGATCCTCACCAAGGTCGGGATCATCGAGGAGCTCGGCAATCGACTGGCGAGCCAGGAGGATGCGCGCCTCCTCGTACGCCGCGCGCAAGACGAACCGAACCTCCGCACTGAGGAGCACACCCAGTAGCAGCGCGACGACCAGGGCGGCAGCACCGCCGGTGACGACACGCACAACCCACCGCCACACGGACCGCCCGAAATGTCGCTGCTCCGTCACAGGGTCATGCGGAACCCGAGATGGTGGGCCCTCTCGTCGAGCAGGTCGCGATGTCGGTAGGCATAGTCCAGCTTGATGACGCCGAGGGCGACACTTCCCCCGACGCTCCAGTTCGCGTTCGGGAGGCCCGCGGCATCGCCCCCGTACCCAGTCCGCGCAATGATCCCGATACCCTCGATCACAACGCCCGCCTCGCCCCCGATCACCCAGCGCGTTCCGGCGTCCTCGGGCCACTGCACCTCGAGGGTCGTGAGCAATCGGAAGGACTCTTGGGGATCAACGTAGTTCATGGTGAAGCCAAGCCGTGTGAGACGGGGAAGCACCATGGGCGACCCCTGCCAATTGCCGGCGAGGTTCTGGACGCTAAAGGCGAGGGCCATGATATCGAAGAACGCGACAGCGAGCCCCGCGTCGCCCGAGAAGCCCCGTATGTGCAGCGAGTCGACGCTCCGGCGCACGTACTTGCCGCTGATACCCATGGCGATCAGGCCGAAGCGATAGACCAGCGAGCCCATGCCCAACACCTCACGTGTCTTCGATCCGAGAGGTGCACCCGCGATGTACTGCGCCGGCGTTCCTCCGAAATCGAAGTAGCGGCCGCCGATGCCCAGATCGAACTGGGCGAAGCGCCACCCGAGCGCACCGGTCAAGAAGTCGGCGTTGCCCGGCCCGGTACGGTAGTCCCCTTCGAGGGCGATGTGCGAGATCGTCGCGAGGCTGGCCGGGTTGGAGAAGAGCCCACCGGCGTCACCCACAAGGGCCACGCCGGCTCCGCTCAACCCGACGCTGCGGATCGAGGCGGGAAGCGCCACCACGTACGGCACTGCCTGGGCGCGTGCGGGTACCGCCGCTGCTGCGAGGAGCAGGGCGACTAGGGCCGCGCCGCGCGCCACCGGACCGATCACCGGATACGCAGGAGGTTCAGCCGCGGGGTGCCGGTGGATCCCAGTGGCGCCCCGGTGGACCCGCGGAAGGTGACGACAAACCCGCGCTGGTTAGCGGTCTGCGTGACGAGGACATAGTCACCTGACCCGGACCGTACCACGCCACTCGTCGCAAACGTTCCACCGGTGAACGCCAGCGGCACGATCGGGAAGGGCCGATCGAAGCGTTCCGGCACCTGCGTGTTGAGCGACTGATACAACGACCGGAAATTCCACGTGGAGTACGTGAGCCGCGCCGGTGGAGTGAGCCCCGCGAGATCGGCCGCCCAATTCGCGAGGATCCACTCGCTCACGAGTCGCTCGAACGGCTCACCAGCGGCGACACCGACGTTGTCGGCTCCGTTGCGCCCCGTCTCCGACAGGCGTCGCACCACGTCGGTACCGAACTGATCGGCCACCCATCGCAGAAACAGCCACGCGGCCCCGCGTTCGGGCAGCGTGCCCGAGCCGTCTTTGAAGAGCACGTAGGTGTCCCCAGGCGTCTTCAGAAACTGGAACGCATTGAACAGATTCCCGATGGCAAACTGCGAGAAGCGCGTGGCATCGCCCTTCGACTCGAAGTGGAGCGCGGCCAACTCCTCCGACAGGTGCGACATCGCCTCGTTCAGCCACAGAACCTCGCCGTTGCCGCCGCGTACCAGCACGTGCTGGTTGTAGCTGATCATATGTTGGATCTCGTGCGCGAAGGTGACCGGCACGAGGCGCTGAATCTGGTCCGCCGAATGGGCGCATCCCGCCGTCCCCTGAAGGTCCGGCGCGAGGGCGTAGAACACCTCACCCTGATTCGACCGCGAGTCGTCGCGGAACGACGGATCGACATCGATCGCAAAGAAGAACCCGGTCACGATCGATGTCTCACACTCCGTGAGGGGGGTGAGGGCGTTGACGACCGGCGTCATCAGAATCAGCACCCGACCGTTGCGGTCCACGTCCGACTCGGCACCGAACGACCGGCTCGCCACGGCATAGAGGTCCTCGTCGAACAGGCGACCCAGGTCGGTGGCCGCCGCGGTGGTCAAGGTGTCCGGGACAGCGAGATCCACGAAGATGGCCGCGTGGGTCCCGACATATCTGGCCCGGGCCGTGACCGACGTGAAATCGACCGTGGCGCTGCAGGTGATGACGTTGCACACCTTGAAGCTGCGCCGATCGCCGACCTGGATATCGGCGAGCTCGGCAAAGGGGGAGGCCTCCGGTAGATCCGGCTTCGGCAAGCGCGCGAATTCGTCTTCGCGGGCTCGCAGGAAATCGTGGAACTGCCGGGCCGCGTCGAACGGCTCGGTTCCGGCGGGCCGGATTGCCACGGTGACCTGGATCGAGGAGTCACCGACCAGCTGGTACCCGAACTCCACCCCCGGGATCGGCGTGGCGGACTGCGGGACGAGGAGATACTCCGCTCCTTGGGCACTAGCCTGCGGGAAGGCGGCACACCCGTCGACCGCCGCGGGGTCGATGGACAGGTAGTCTCCCGGCGCGAGTGTCAGCACGGCGGCCGCTCCCTGATAGGTCCCGGTGACGACGTTTGACGTCCAGCCGGGGGCCCGCGCCCGCACGTTCACCGATCCGGGCACGAGGCACCCGGGCACCTCGACCGAGATCCCGGTGCCGAGCACCGACGCCCCGAGCACGCGCGCTCGCGTCGCGCCGAACTCCACCTCCAGCGTGTCGCTCAACAACGTGCCCTGTACGACCACGGTGTCTCCACTGGAGAACGTGGCCGGTGCCACGCCGGTCAGACGCGGGGCCGCCAGGGCCCCCACCGCGAAGACCGCTGTCTTGGTGGGATCGACGACCAGCTCCGCCCGGATGGTATAGGACCCAGGAGTGTCGCCAAGAGTGACCACCACCTCCGCCCGTCCATCCCCGTCGGAGACCGTTACGGAATCGGCGACCGTGGCCCCCACCCCACCGAGAACGGTCCAGCGCACCTGGGCCCGGGTCACCGGCAGCCCGTCGGCGGCGGTCACCGTGACCGCCAGCGGACGAGGGAGCCGGGCCCCGGCGAAAGCTTGCTGCACGTCCGTGGTGGGATCGAAGACGATATTGGCGGGGATCGGCAGGTCGATCTCGTCCCCACCGCACGCCACAACGGCGGCCAGCACCAATGCAACGCTCCAACGGCAAAGCTTCACACGCGCCTCCTCAACGGTTGCTCGGCGGACACCCCACACTGCCACTGCCTGTAACCCACGACATGAGCGGAACATACGGTGTTCGATGGTGTTTTGACAACGCGGTGGAGAGGCGATTAAGCTTCCCTTTCCCATGGCTTTCGCTCACCTCCACACCCACTCGGAGTTCTCGCTCTTGGACGGCGCGAATCGGATCTCCGATCTCGTCGCGCGCGTCGCCGAACTCGGGATGGACAGCCTTGCCATCACCGACCACGGCAATCTCCACGCCGCCTACACTTTCTACGAGACAGCGAAGGCTCAAGGAATCCGTCCCATCCTGGGATGCGAGGCGTACGTCGCCTTCGGCTCCCGTCACGCGCGGGAGCGGCCTGCATGGGCACCTGGCAACTACTCCCATCTGGTAATCCTGGCGCAAAACCGTGAGGGGTATCGGAACCTGGTGAAGCTGTCGTCCATCGGGTACGTCGAGGGCTTCTACCGACGGCCTCGGATCGACCGCGAGGTTCTTGCCTCGCACGCTGACGGGCTCGTGGCCCTGGCCGCATGTCTCTCCGGCGAGATCGCCTTGTGGCTCCGACAGGACAACTATGACGAGGCGCGCAAGAGCGCCGAGTGGGCCGCGCAGACCTTCGGGCCGGACAGATTCTGGCTCGAAGTCCAGGACCATGGGATCGCCGAGGAAAAGAAGGTACAGGCAGGCATGTACCGCTTGGCCGAGGACCTCGGGCTTCCGGTCGTCGCCACCAACGACGCCCACTACTTGGAACGCGCCGACCACGAAGCGCACGACTGTCTGCTCGCCATCGGCACCGGCAAGGACCTGGACGATCCCAACCGGTTCCGGTTTCAGGGATCGGAGAGCTACGTCAAGTCCGAAGCGGAGATGGCGGCGTTGTTCCCCAACCGGCCGGACGTCATCGCAAACACCCAGCGGGTGGCCGATCTCTGCGAGTTCGATTTCGAGAAGCGGTATTTCCTTCCCGAGTTCCCGCTGCCGAAGGGCTATGCCTCCGACAACGACCTCCTGGTCGAGCTAGCCAACGACGGAGCCGTCCGTCGGTACGGCGACTCGCTGCCAGTGGAGGTTCGGGACCGCCTCGCGTACGAGCTCGACGTGATCACGTCGACCGGCTATGCCAGTTACTTCCTCATCGTGCACGACTTCATCCAGGCGGCACGTGAGCGCGGAATCCCGGTGGGGCCGGGACGGGGGTCCGCGGCCGGCTCGCTCGTCGCCTATGCTCTCGGGATCACCAACGTCGACCCGCTCCGGTTCGGTCTGCTGTTCGAACGCTTCCTGAACCCTGAACGCATCTCGATGCCCGACATCGATATCGACTTCTGCTTCGAGCGTCGCGGCGAAGTTATCGAGTACGTGCGGGAACGGTACGGCCGAAAGAGCGTCGGGCAGATCATCACCTTTGGCACGTTGAAGGCACGGGCGGCGCTCCGCGATATCGCTCGGGTCCTCAGCATCAGCCCGGCCGACTCGGATCGCATCGCCAAGCTCATCCCATCGGGACCCGGGTTCAGTCTCTCGCTCGGCGAGGCCATGAAGCGGGTGCCGGAGCTCGCCCAACTGGTGAAGGGCAACGATACGTACGCGCGGCTCACCGACCTCGCTCAACGCATCGAGGGACTGGCGCGGCACGCATCGGTCCATGCAGCCGGTGTGGTCATCGCGCCGGGACCCCTAGACGAGTACGTGCCGGTCTGCACACCACCCCAGCGCAACGCGCAGGCGAGCGTCGATGTCGAGGAGTCCATCATCACGCAGTACGACATGGTCAGCCTCGAGAAGGTTGGCATGCTCAAGATGGACTTCCTCGGGCTCAGGACCCTCACGGTGATCCACGATGCGCTCGGCATGATTCAGGAGCGCCACGGGGTCGCGCTCGACCTGGACGAAGTTGACCTCGACGACCCGGAGGTGTACCGGCTGCTGCGGGAGGGACGCACGGCCGGCGTGTTCCAGTTCGAGTCCCCACTGGCCACCGACATGCTACGACAGCTCCGGGCGGACCGGTTCGACGATCTCGTGGCGACCAACGCGCTCATGCGCCCCGGTCCTTTGGACTCGGGCATGCATCAGGTCTTCATGCGACGCAAGCGCGGCGAGGATCAGGTCCGCTATCCGCATCCGGCGCTCCGCGAGGTGCTCGAGCCCACGTACGGGGTGATCCTGTACCAAGAGCAGGTGATGCAGATCGCCAACCTACTGGCGGGCTACACGCTGGCCGACGCCGACGTGCTGCGCAAGGCGGTCGGTAAGAAAGACCAGGATCTCATCGAAGCGGAGCTCAAACGGTTCGTCGACCGTGCCGTCGACCGTGGCCACGATCGACCTGTCATCGAAGACATCGCGTCCCAGATCCAGACCTTCGGACGTTACGGCTTCAACAAGTCGCACTCCGTGGCCTACAGCATCCTCTCGTTCCACACGGCGTGGCTCAAGGCATACTACCCAGCCGAGTTCATGGCTGCTCTTCTTTCCTCGGAGATCGGAGATACCGACACGGTGGTGGCCTACATCAACGAGTCACGAGAGATGGACCTCGAAGTGCTCCCGCCGTCGGCCAGCGAGTCCGGGTGGAAGTTCACCGTGATCGGCGACGGCCAGATTCGGTTCGGGCTCGGCGCCATTCGCAATGTGGGTCGCGGCGCCATCGAGTCCATCATCCAGAGCCGCGAGGCCGATGGCCCATTCACGTCGCTCACCGATTTCTGCGAGCGGGTGGATCTCCGCTTGTGTAACAAGCGGGTCGTCGAGTCACTGATCGGGGCCGGGGCGTTGGACCAGCTGGATGGCCACCGCTCCCAACTCGTGGCCGCGCTCGACCACGCGCTCCACGAGGCGCAACTCAGGCAGTCGGAGCGCGACAGCGGCCAGGTCTCCATGTTCGACCCTGGGGAGGCCGAGCACGTCCCCTCTACCGAGCAGGCCCTGCCGGACGTGCCGGCATGGACGGAGGCGGAGCGCCTTGCGAAAGAAAAGGACGTCATTGGATTCTTCATCTCGGGGCATCCGCTCGAGCGGTACCGCGAGGAGGTCGCGCTCTTTGGAACCCGCACCACGGCGACGCTCGGAACCTGGAGTGAGCACAAGGTGGCCGTCGCGGCCGTCGTGACCGTCGTGAAGCGCCGCATCAGCAAGAAGACAGGTGCGGAGTACGCGCGCATCACGCTGGAAGATTTCCACGGCACGGCCGAGGCGATCGTGTTTCCTGAGACCTGGGGACGGCTGTCCCAGATCATCGTGCCGGATGCAGCGCTCCTGCTCACCGGGGGATACAGCGCCCGGGACCGCGGGGAGGATCGGGCACCGTTCATCGTCGAGGAGGTCCGACCATTGACCGACCTCAAGACGTCGGGAACGGTGGGGGTCGCCGTGGAGTGGCGGCTCGGCCAGGGCCCGGACCCGAAGGCGTCGCGCGCGATCAAGGCCCTCTGCGCGGCGCATCCTGGCCACGCTCCGATCTACGTGGTTTGGAATGACGGCAATGGTGTCACCGCACAGTTGCGATCCCGGGCGCTGACGGTCTCGCTAAATGACTCGTTCCTGGATGCGCTGCGCAAACTCGTTGGAGCCGACCGCGTGCGGCTCATCCGCACACCTTAGGACCGGACATGGCAAAGACCGAGTTCCATCTGGATTTCGAGAAGCCGATCGGCGAGCTCGAGCAGCAGATCGCGGGGCTCCAACAGATGGCCAACGACCGGCGACTCGACGTGCGTGGTGAGATCGCGCCGCTCGAAGCCAAACTCGCCGACCTCAGGCGCGAGATCTATCGCACCCTCACGCCCATGCAGCGGGTGCAGGTGGCGCGTCACCCGCGGCGCCCCTTCACGCTGGACTACCTCGAACGCGTGTTCACCGACTTCGTGGAGTTGAAGGGCGATCGGTTGTTCCGCGATGATCCCGCGATCGTCGGCGGCTGGGCCAGGCTCCACGACCGTCCGGTGGTGGTGATCGGCCACCAAAAAGGTCGCGATACCAAAGAGAACTTGCGGCGGAACTTCGGTATGCCGCATCCCGAAGGCTACCGCAAAGCGCTGCGACTGATGCACATGGCCGAACGATTCCATGCACCGGTCATCACCCTGATCGACACGCCGGGAGCGTATCCCGGGTTGGGCGCCGAGGAACGGGGCCAGGCAGAGGCGATCGCCCGTAACCTAGAAGAAATGGGTGGTCTGAAGACCCCCATCATCGCCGTGGTGATCGGCGAGGGCGGATCGGGCGGCGCACTCGCCCTCGGGTTGGCCGACCGGTTGCTGATGCTTGAGAACGCGATCTACTCGGTGATCTCGCCGGAGGGATGCGCGGCCATTCTCTGGAATGACGCGACGCAAAAGGAGCGCGCTGCTGACGCCCTGAAACTCACTGCCACCGACCTCGAGAACCTCGGGATCGCCGACGAGATCGTCCCGGAGCCCGCAGGCGGCGCTCACGCCGACCCAGACGGGGCGGCCGAGGCGCTCGACGAGGCCCTCGCCCGCCACGTCGCCGAGGTCGCCGACCTCGATCCGACCGAGCTCCGAACGCGCCGCATCGACAAGTACCGGCGCATCGGTCAGTACGTCGAGGCGTGATGCCGACGTTCGTCGAAGTACGGTTCAAGGGCAACCGCCGCGAGTTCTACACCTGGGATCGGGAGAACCCGCTCAAGCCGGGCGATCCGGTGGTGGTGCCGGCCGAGCGTGGGGAGGACCTGGGGTACGTCTCGGCCGTGGGTGGGCTCGCCGAACGGAAGTGCGGAGTCGCCTGCGACGGGTGCTCGCTCGGGAAAGCGACGGAGCCCACATCGGCGATCGTCCGGCCGGCGACGACCGACGAAGCATACATTAGCGAGCAATTGCGGGTCGCCGAGCAGGACGTGCGCCGCAAGGTGATGGAACGGGTGCGCGCACACGGACTTGGGATGAAGGTCTCCGATGCCGAATGGCAGTGGGACCGCAAGAAGCTCACGGTCTTCTTCACCGCCGACAAGCGGGTCGACTTCCGCGCGCTGGTGCGTGATCTGGCAGCCCTGTTCCGCACGCGGATCGAACTCCGGCAGATCGGGGCGCGCGACGAGTCGAAGCGCCTGGACGGGGTGGGCCGGTGCGGGCGCCAGTACTGCTGCTCCTCCTGGTTGCCGGAGCTACGTCCCGTGAGCCTTTCGCTGGCCAAGGAACAGCGGCTCTCGCTCAACCCCACCCAGATTTCCGGGGGCTGCGGGCGCCTCCTGTGCTGTCTGCGCTACGAGCACGATTTCTACGTGTCGGCCCGCAAGCGGTTCCCCAAGATCGGCAAGACGCTGCAAACCGCCCGCGGCCGAGAGGTGGTCGAAGCAATCGACATCTTCCGCGATCGGGTCCTGCTGCGTGCCGGCGACCAGACGCGCGTCGAGCGGCTGGACGCACTTCGACACGAGGTGGCGGGGCGTGAGCCAGCCCCGCCAGCGAAACCCAAGGAGCAGGCGCAGCCGTCCCCGCGGAAACCCGACTCGACGACGCTCACGACCGAGCAGGCCGTGGAGGCCGTCTCGCCACGGAAGCGGCGGCGGCGGCGATCGCGCCGGCGTGGGTCACGCGACCGCCAGCCACCGAAGACCCAGGACGGGGACCGCAAGGGCGACGGGATCGACGGGTGAGCGACCAGTTCTACATCACGACTGCCATCGACTACTCGAACGGCGAGCCCCACCTCGGTCACGCCTACGAGAAGATCGGCGCCGACTGCGTGGCTCGGTACCGCCGACTGCGAGGTCAGCACGTATCGTTCGTCATTGGGATGGACGAACACGGCCAGAAAGTTGCCCAGAGTGCCGAAGAGCAGGGGGCCGAGCCGCAGGACTGGGTGGATGACATCGCGGCGCGGTTCCAGACAGCCTGGCGCGAACTCTCCATCAGCAACACCGATTTCATTCGCACCACGGAAACCAGACATCGGCGCACCGTCGAGGAGCTGTTTCGCCGGATCCAGCAGGCAGGACACATCTCCGAAGGCGTGTACGAAGGGTACTACTGCGTCGGTTGCGAGGCGTTCAAGCTGGAAAAGGACCTGGTGGACGGCCTGTGTCCGACCCACCCCACCCGTCCGATCTCGTGGGTAAAAGAGCCCAACTACTTCTTCGCCGTCGGGCGCTTCCGACGTGCCCTCCTCGACCTGTACGACACCCGACCCGAATTCGTCCAGCCGACGGCAAAGCTGAACGAGGTCCGGAACGTCGTCTCGGACTGGGCCGACGACCAGACGATCTCGGTCAGCCGCTCACGCGTGCCCTGGGGCATCCCGTGGCCGGACGATCCCAGCCACGTGGTCTACGTGTGGTTCGAGGCGCTCATCAACTATCTCTCGGCCACGGGATATCCCGATTCCGGTTTCGCCGAGATGTGGCCGGCCGATGTGCACGTCATCGGCCCGGACATCGTTCGGTTTCACGCCGCGTTGTGGCCGGCCATGTTGATGGCTGCGGGCCTCGAGCCGCCGCGACAGGTCTGGTGCCATGGATGGATCACGACGCAGGGCGCGCGGTTCTCGAAGTCCGCCGGCGTGAGGATCACGCTGCGCGACATCATCGACCGCCACGGGCCGGACGCGCTGCGCTACTTCGTGCTCCGTGAGGTGCCGTGGAACGCCGACGGCAACTTCTCCTGGGACCGATTCGACGTGCGGTACACCACTGAGCTGGCCGACGGGTACGGCAACCTGGCCAGCCGGGTCCTGGCCATGGTCGGCCGGTACCTCCAAGGCCGCATCCCCGACCGCGCCGAACCGACGACACTGGACGCCGCCGGTGACGAGATCGTGGCCGCCTACCGGACCGCCATGGACCGCCACCTGCTGCACGAGGGGGCCGACGTCACCTGGAAGCTCGTGGACCGGGCGAACGGGTTCGTGGAGGAACGGGCCCCCTGGACGCTCGCCAAAGAAGGCCGCACCGGCGAGCTCGAAGAGGCCCTCGCCGCCCTCGCCCGAGCCCTCGCCCGGATCACGCTGCTGGCCAGCCCCTTCATGCCGACCAAAACCCAGGCAGTCTGGGACGCGCTGGGCATGTCCGGGACCGTGGCGGACGTGCCATGGGGGTGTGTGGAGCGCCCGCCCACCGGGGGCGCGGCCTCCCGAAAGCCCCCACCGCTCTTCCCCAAGGGAGACCGCGAATCGTAAGTGGTTTTTTTACAACCAGTTACATGTGTGATCCGGGTGGTTGACAGCGCTTTGTCCGGGGCTCTATCTTTTGCGCCACGTTGCCCTCCCTTCGGGGTGTGGCGATCGCGGGACACCGAACCGAACGGCGTCTGATTGGGGCCTCGATGGCTGCACGGAAGTGGACGATTGTGCTGGTACCTCACGGAGCGGGCGATTCCCGCTCGGTGAGCGTATCCCTGACGAAGTTCCGGGTGCTCGCGACGGTGCTCACCGTCGCGGGGCTGACCGCCTTGGTGTTTGGGGTGGCCACCACCAAGCGCGCCATCGATCTGTCCCGGCTGGACCGGCTGGAGCGGCGCAATGCACTGCTGACGGTCGAGCTGGACCAGGCGCAAGGGCACCTGGCCGCGCTCGGTGACACCATTCAGTCAATCGCGGAACGAGACCGTTTGGTCCGCCTCCTGGCGGGCCTCGAGCCGAACGATCCCGACGTTCAGCTCGCCGGCGTCGGCGGTCCGGCCGCGGCGTGGACCGAGGACGAGCAGGTCCTTTCCGAAGCACCGGAGGGTCGACGGGCCCTCGACCTGCGGAGTGACCTGGACAACTACATCCGGCGCGCGAATCTGCTGGCCGGCTCGTTCCACGAGGCCATCGACAGCCTCGAGTCGCATACCGATCGGCTGAGTCGCACACCGTCGATCTCGCCGATCCCCGAAGACCTGGGGTGGTTCACGAGCGGCTATGCCCTGATTCGGATGCATCCGATCTACAACGAACCGCGTCCGCACCCCGGCATCGACGTGTCGGCCCCGTTCGGAACGCCAATCCTGGCGCCGGCCAAAGGCCGGGTGGTCGAGGTCCGAACCATCAGCGGATACGGCAAGACGGTGACCATCGACCACGGGCACGGCGTGCAGACGTTCTTCGCGCACTGCTCACGGATCGTGGTCCGCGTCGGAGAATCGGTGACGCGGGGCGACAAGATCGCCGAGGTCGGGAAAACGGGCATCGCAACCGGTCCCCATCTCCACTACGAGATCCAGGTCAACCGCAAGACGGTCAATCCGCGCGACTTCATTTTCCCTCGAGCGATAGTCGACTGAGCCGCACGGCCTCGTCGTGACCTCGGGCGCCTGCGCCGGGCTCCCCCTCCCCGGACGCCTCTTTTGACATCCACTCGGCCGCGCCGCGGGCGCCATGCCCACTGGGTATCGCTCACCCTGGCGCTCTCCTTGACCACTGGGTGTGACGGAGAGACCGAGATCCTCGTCCGTGCCACGTGGGAAGACGGGCGACCGGTGTCTGAGCTCGACATCACTGCGCTTCCTTTCAACCCCGATCGCCTGCTCGATTCGCTGGCGGCCATCGCGCCGAACCCGCGACCCAGCTTCACCGAACTCGAGCAGGAGCTTCGAGCGTACGCCCGCCCCACTGACGATCCCTATGAGGAACTGAACCGTCCCTGGCGGGCGTTGCGCGACTCGGTGCTGGCACTGTCGGATTCCCTGTTCGCGACGGACCGCGAGGCACCCCATTACGCCGCGATGTACGAGCGGTTCCGACGATCATACGCGCGACTCGCCGACCGCGCGGCTGAACGGGACGCGGCCATGCGGCAGCTCGGTGCATCGGACCTCGGGCTCGCGCGCCGCGCCCAGGCCGCAGCCGATTCCCTTCGCCGCTGGGAATACGGAGCGTACGAGGGGTACGCTGATGCCGCCGCCGCCGCCATCGCTCATGCGGGAGCACGCGTCGTCGAGACCAGCACCGACGGCGAGGGACGCGCGGCGCTTGGTGTCGAACCGGGGCGATGGTGGCTCGTAGCCCGGCTCCCAGACCCGGACAACCCGTTTCTGGAGTACTATTGGAATGTCGCGGTCACGGTGACGCGGCTGGTACCGGTGCGCATTCCCATGGATCCGGGAACGGGCGAGCGCCGCTGGCAACATTAGAAGCGATGGTGGCGGGCCGCGCCCCCCTCATCCGGACAAGCGAGGGATCGTGACGCAACGCAAGGCACTCCTGTTCGCCAGCCTGGTCGGGATTGGCCTCCTGGCCGCAGGCGCGGCACTCACCGTGCTCGATTCGAAGGCCGACGAACCCGAACGGGCATCGACCTCGGAGGAGGCTGCACAGGAGTTGCAGGACGATCTCTTGGCGGCGCGGTCGAAGGGTGACCGCGACGCACCCATCACGATCTTCGAGGCGAGCGATTTCCAGTGCCCGTTCTGTCGAGTGTTTTGGGAGGAGACCCTGCCGATCCTCGAGAGCGAGTACATCAGCACGGGCAAGGCGCGGTTCATCTTCTTGAACCTGCCGCTGCCGCAACTGCACGGCAACGCGGTCGCCGCGCACGAGTTCGCTATGTGCGCGGCGCTTCAGAACCGGTTCTGGCCGGTGCACGACCTGTTGTATAAGCACCAAGCGGCGTGGTCCGACCTTCCGGACCCGTCACGCGTGTTCTTCGCCTTCGCCGATTCAGCCGCCATGGACCGCTCCGTGCTCCAGGAGTGCGTCGTGACGGGCGCGGTCCGGGAGCTGGTTCAGCAGGAGGCCGAAGCCAGCTTCCGATCGGGGATCCGCAGCACCCCCTCGTTCGTGATCGAAAGCGGGCTCCTACCTGGCGCACAACCGATCGAGGTGTGGCGACCCATCCTGGATTCCATCTTCACGGCAAAGACCGCGTCGGACTCGTCGCGTTAGCTCAACAGGGCCAGGCCCACGTCGTACAGCGCGTGGGTCCACGCGGCGACGCCGAACCCGCGGAATACGTAGAGCGCGCTCAGGAGCAAGCCGGCGATGGCGCGAAAAGTGAACGAGGGAGTCGTGAACGGATCCCCGTAGGGACCCACGTAGTGGAACGCACTGAAGATGAGCGCGCTCGCGACGACGGCCACACCCACCGCCACCGGTTGCTTCCACCCGAACCGCAGTCCCAGCGCGAGCAGCCCCGAGACGAGCAACACCCGAAACACCAGCTCCTCGTAGATCCCCGCTCCGAGCGACACCACGAGCTGTGTGCCGAGGGGCAGGGACGCCACCGGGCCTCCCACCTGTACCACAAGGGACGGTCCCCCTTGCAGGAGCCAACCCGTGAGGAGCGCCACGGTCTGACCGAAGAACGCGGCATACAGGATGCTCTCGCCGAACATCCCGAGAAAGATGCGGGTGTTGATCGGCGACCGACGCTGCCGGTTGTCGCGCCACACGATCCAGCCACCGACGCTCACGAACAGGACGCCGAACACGAGGAGCCCCCACCGCCCACCGAGGCTCAGGAACAGCGTCTTGAGCAGCACGTCGGCGCCGTTGCGCACCCCCGCGACAGCCGACCCCGACATCACGGCTGCGAGTCCCTCATAGAGCAGCAACAGCGGGAACGCAAACAACACGCTATAGCGTGCCTCGCGGCTCGTGCGGAAGTACTGTTGCATCGTCATAGCCCGTAAGCTATCAGGATCACCATCGTATGTACCGTGCCGCCTATCACTGGGTTTCCCGGATCGTCCACCGGCTTCCACTGCCGCGGGGGACGCTCCGTACCGCGCTTGCGGGTCGCCGCCAAGCGACCGCCCGCTGGGTGACCTGGGCCCGGACGCATCGGCCGGACGGTCCACTGCTCTGGGTCCATGCCGCGTCGGTGGGCGAGGCACTCGCGGCCGGCCCTGTCGTGCGTCGCCTGCGATCGGCCGTGCCGGGGCTCACGGTGGTCCACTCCCATACCTCTCCGTCCGTCTCGGGCTGGCCACCAGCCTTTGAGCGCGTCCACGCCGACTATCTGCCGCTCGACGAGCCGACGCCGATCCGCGCCGTGCTCGACGCCGTGCGCCCCGACCTCGTGGTCTTCTCGCGCGGCGACCTGTGGCCCGAGTTCGTGGAGCAGAGCGTCGCCGCAGAGATTCCCGTCGCGATCGCGGGTGCCACTGTGGCGCCGCGGAGTCGCCGGCTCTCCCTCCCCGCCCGTTCTCTCTACGCCCGCGCGCTCCCTTCCGTTTCGTGGATCGGGGCGGTGAGTGATGCGGACGCGGCACGCTGGCGCCGCCTCGGGGCGCGACCGGGAAGCGTCCAGGTCACCGGAGATCCACGACATGACGCGGTGGTGGAGCGCGTTCCGGAATTCCGCGCCACGCGCACGCTCCTCCCGTGGGCGGAGGGCCACGCCGTCATCGTGGGTGGGAGCCTCGAGCCGTCCGATGAGCGTGTGTTCCTCCGAGCCGCGAAGGCCTTGAGCATCGCACATCCGGCCACGCGATTCCTCCTTGTCCCGCACTCGGCGACAGACCGCGACCTCGACCGGCTGCGCCGGCGGGCTGCCGCCATCGGCATTGGCATGGAGGAGTGGAGCTGCCCGGACCGTGCGCCCACCGCGCACTGCGTGCTCGTCACCGTCGGTGGGATGCTCTTCGACCTCTACCCCCTGGCCGATGCCGCCTACGTGGGCGGCGGCTTCAGCCGCAACGACCTCCATGCGGTCATCGAGCCGGCCGTCTATGGGGTGCCGATCGTGATTGGGCCAATGCACCAGCAGTCTCGCGATGCGATCGACCTGCTCGAGGCCGGTGGCGGGTCTGCCCTTCCCCCACGTGGGGCCGATGAGGTTCTCGCCGCGATCTGGCACAGGTGGATCACCGACTCCGTGGATCGGCATCATGCTGGACTCTCCGCCCGCAGCATCGTGCGCGGCGGCGCATCGGCGGCAACCGTCACCCAGCTTGTCCGCCTCGTCGGTCCCGCTATGCTGGCGGGCATCCCCCATCCCCGGAGCGTTCCATGAAGCGCCGGTTGGGTATGATCCTGTCGTCTCCGTAGGTGGCGCTCGACGGTGGGGTGGGGCAGCGGACCTTCGGGCCCGGCTCCCTACTGACCCACAACTACACCCTCATAGGTCACCGTACGGGGCGCGACGAGCCCCACCGTGAGCACGGTGAAGAGCACGTCGGACCAGCGGCTCCGCACCTTGATGCGCAGGTCGGTGACCCGCTCCGTACCGGCGACCTGTGAGGCGAGCGCCTCTTGCAACGAGGGATTTGAGGCGCGGAGCATGCCCCAGAGGAGGTAGACCGCTTTGCGGTTCACCCGGAACTCCTCGCCTTGGGACTGCGTGGCAGGCGGCGAGGCCATCGTCGCCTCGACGCCGAGTGCGGTCGCATCGAAGGTCTGGACGCACGCCCCGGCGCTGAGCACGGAGCACAATGCCAACAGGGATAGGAAGCGACGTCGCATGGATCTCGTAGTGGTACGTGGCGTGATCGAGCGCTACAACAAGTCGGGGCGCTTCGGGTGGACCCCGAAGCGCCCCGACAAGCTACCTCAGCGCTCGCTGGAAGGAAACCTTACATGCCGAGGCTGGGCACCGTGATCTTGTAGTGCAAACCACCGGACACGTGCAGCGGCTTTATCGACGGATCGCCGATCGTATACCAATCGAGCGTCGCGTGGACACCGATTCCCATGGGGGCGGTGACCATGAGGCCGCCGGAAGCGCCGAAGCCAACTTCCGAATCACTGCCAAGGCCGTCGATGCTGATCCGCTGCATCTGGACCCGCGGCATCAGCCACGGCTTCACGCTAACGCCGGGGCTGGGCACGTTGATGACGATCAGGGGACCGCCGGTCACATTGAGCAGGGACGCACCGGTCTCGCTCAAGTACCCAACACCGGCCTGAATCGACACCGTGACCGGCATCATGGGCGCGTTCAGCACGTGGAAGCCCGCACCGCCGCCGAACGTGATCTCGGAATCGACACCGTCGACACCCATGCCGGTCGGACCGGCGCCGGCCCAGACGCTGAACATGGGCAGGCCGAGCGTGACCCGGCCACCGATGAACATCGGCGACTCGAGACCGGCCGTCCCCGAGATCTTCGCGTCGTCATTCACTCCGAGCGCGACGTCGGCAGCGACCGTGACGCCGGTTCCCGGCATTGCCGGATAGACCGCGTTCCCGTGCAGCTGCGCCGCGGCGGGGGCGGCCGACAGGCCGACCAGGACCAGCGCGAGGGTGATACCACCAATCAGCTTCTTCATCTCACTCTCCTTGAGAGTTCAGAGGCGTTGTTTTTACGGCGCCGACCGCCTCTCGGCCGGCCCCGTACCCAAATTGCGCATAAACCTTAGCAATGCCGCCGAGTTAGTCAATACCGAGCGCAATTTTCAACCGGCCACGACACTCTGCCGGCAAAGAAGCTAACCGGTTGCAAGCTAATGACTTACGCACAAACACATCGTTCTTACCGCACCCAAACGACGCTCACGGCGAACCCCTCGACATCCCCAACACCGAAGCTCGCCCGAAGGTCGAATGTATTCCCGAACCGCACGTCGACGCCCAGCCCAAGGGCAAAATTGACCGTGTCATTGAGATCGTTGTTGTCGAACACCATGAACAGCGTGGGCTGGCCGTACGGGACGATGCTCACCGACGAGTTCTCGATGTTGACCCGGCGGCCCAGCGACAAGCCGATGGGCATGATCAGGTTGTCGAAGTCCTGCGTACCGGCACCCAGGATGAAAGCGCCGTCGAACGGGAAGTCCCGCGAGTGCGTCAGCACGCGGACTCGGCCCGTCGCGCCGAGCAACACCACGTCGTCGGCCGGGGCATCGACGTCGAGGATCCCGCCGCGGAGGCCCACGTCCCACGTCCTGTACCCAAACTTGTACTGACCCTCAATCCCAGTGGCACCCCCCTCGGGAAAGCTCAGGGTCCCACCGAACTCGTGGCTCTGAAACGCGCGGTACGGCGCGTTGAACGACGGCATACCAGTGCTCTGTGCCGCGGCCGTGCCGGCGCCCACAAAGAAGGCACAGAGAGTCATGATCGTTGCACGCTTCATAGTGTCACACCACTCCAACAAAGGTTGATGCCAATCCAACTCGGACACCGGCACTATGCCGACACCCG
This sequence comes from Gemmatimonadota bacterium, assembly GCA_039591075.1. GTDB lineage: Bacteria > Gemmatimonadota > Gemmatimonadetes > Gemmatimonadales > GWC2-71-9 > JAOTVV01. Next base: position 76,708 of record JBDHEI010000007.1, on the reverse strand, counting down.
TTCCGTCATGCCTTCAACTTCTCGGCGTGCTCTGCCACGACCCGCACCACCCCTTCGACCACCTGCAGAAACCCCTGCCGTACCTGGAACTCGTGTCGCTCGCCGCCGTTCTCGACGGTGAGCACTCCTTCACCCAGCAACGTCACGAACGGCGCGTGGCCTGGCAGGATGCCGACCAATCCGTCGTAGGCCGGCGCCCGAACCGCGGTGGCGTCGCCGTCATAAATGGCACGTTCTGGCGAAATGACCGTGATTCGCATCACGTCACCTACAGCCGCTTGCTCTTGTCGACCGCCTCCTCGATGCCGCCAACCATGTAGAACGCCTGCTCCGCCAGTTCGTCGAACTCGCCCTTCACCACCCGCTCGAAGCTCTCTATCGTGTCCTCGAGCTTGACGTACCGCCCCTGGGTGCCCGTAAACGCCTCGGCCACGTGGAACGGTTGCGACAGCAGGCGCTGGAGCCGCCGGGCCCGGCCTACCAGGAGCTTGTCCTCCTCTGACAGCTCGTCCATCCCCAGGATCGCGATGATGTCCTGAAGCTCCTTATACCGCTGCAGGATGCGTTGAGTTTCAACGGCTGCCGCGTAGTGGCGATCGCCAAGGAACTGCGCGTCGAGAATTCGGCTCGAGGAGTCGAGCGGGTCCACGGCCGGATAGATCCCGATCTCCGTCAGTGCGCGACTCAGCACGACCGTCGCGTCGAGATGGCTGAACGCGGTGGCCGGTGCCGGGTCGGTCAGATCGTCGGCCGGCACGTAGATCGCCTGCACCGAGGTGATCGACCCGCGCTTGGTAGACGTAATCCGCTCCTGGAGGTCCCCCATCTCGGTGCCCAGGGTGGGCTGGTACCCCACCGCGCTTGGCATGCGGCCGAGCAGCGCCGACACCTCGGACCCGGCCTGGGTAAACCGGAAGATGTTGTCGATGAACACCAGGACATCCTGTCCTTCCCGGTCCCTGAAGTACTCGGCGACCGTGAGGCCGGCGAGGCCGACGCGCAATCGCGCGCCCGGCGGCTCGTTCATCTGCCCGTAGATGAGCGCCGTGGACTTGAGGACCCCGCTCTCCTTCATCTCCAGGTACAGGTCGTTGCCCTCGCGGGTCCGTTCGCCCACGCCGCAGAAGACCGACCGGCCGCCGTGGCCCTTCTGCACGTTGTTGATCAACTCCATGATGATGACGGTCTTGCCGACGCCGGCCCCGCCGAACAGCCCGATCTTGCCGCCCTTCACGAACGGAGCGATGAGATCGACCACCTTGATGCCGGTCTCAAACACCTCGGTCTTGGGCTCGAGATCGGTGAAGGCCGGCGGATCGCGATGAATCGGCCATCGCTCCACTCCGTCCGGGATCGGTGCCAACTCGTCCACCGGCTCGCCGATCACGTTGAGGATGCGTCCGAGGGCCGCCTCGCCGACCGGGACGGTGATCGGCTGGCCGGTGTCCACAGCGGGCATGCCGCGCACCAGCCCGTCGGTGCTGCTCATCGCCACCGCCCGCACCTGATTGCGGCCGATGTGCTGCTGCACCTCGGCCACTACCCGCCGAGATCGACCGTTGGTCTTTTGCGTGACTTCGAGCGCCGAGTACAGCTCCGGAAGCACTTCTGGGTCGAACTCCACGTCGATCACCGGGCCGATCACCTGTACGATCTTGCCGATGTTCACCTGCTTGGTCTCTGGCATTGGGTTCCTCGTTATCCTTTCAGCGCCTCCGCCCCACCCACGATCTCCGCGATCTCCTGCGTAATCTGGGCTTGGCGCGCACGATTGTACGTGCGGCGGAGGTAGTCGATCATGTCACCTGCATTGTCGGTCGCGCTCTTCATCGCCGTCCGGCGCGCACCGTGCTCCGACGCGGCCGTCTCGACGAGCGCGCGATACATCTGGTTCTGGATATACATCGGGAGGATGGCGCGTAGGATCTCGTCCGCCGACGGGCGGAGCAGGTAATTCACCGGCTGTCGTCCGGTCGGCGTCACGATCGGGAGAATCACGAGCCGCGTCGGGGGCGTCGAAATCGGGTTGATGAACTTGGCGAACACGACCTCGACCGCGTCCAGCTCCCCACCCTCAAATCGCTCGAGCAGGGGCTGAATCACCTCTAAGGCGTGCTCCGTGGTGGGGCGATCGCCGATGTCCTGCCTTGCCGAGACGAGTTTCCGACCGATGTACCGGAAGTAGCCGATCCCCTTTCGCCCAATTCCGTGCAGCTCGACCTCGCGGCCGCGGGACTCGAGCTCCAGCATCCGATCCTGCGCCTCGCGGATCAAGTTGGCATTGAACCCGCCGCACAGACCCCGATTGCTCGTCATGAACACCAGCGCCACGCGCCCGCCGTGGTCACCCGGTTGCCGCAGGATCGGGAACCGCTCCGCCAGCCCGGGCTCGTACAGGCTGCCAATCACGTCAGCGAGCACCTCCGCGTAGGGACGGGCGGCAACCACGCGGTCCTGCGCGCGCTTCAACCGCGACGTGGCCACCATCTCCATCGTCTTCGTGATCTGGCGCGTGTTCTCGACCGACTTGATCCGGCGTCGGAGCTCGCGTGGCTTGGCCATGACCGCCTACTGGAGCGCCGTGAAATCGTCGATGGCGCGCTGCAGCTCCGCGATGAGCGCGTCGTCGAGGGTCCGCTGGGTCCGGATCTTCTTGAGCACTTCGGCGTGCTTGGCGTCCATGAACTCGTGGAATCCGATTTCCCATGAGCGGACGTCCCGCACCGCGACGTCGTCCAGATACCCGTTCGTGACCGCATAGATGATTGCGATCTGCTTCTCGACGGGCATCGGCTTGTACTGGGGCTGTTTCAGAACCTCTACGATCCGCTGCCCGCGAGCTAGCTGCCGCTGCGTGGCCTGGTCCAGTTCGGACCCGAATTGCGCGAAGGCCTCGAGCTCGCGGTACTGGGCGTACTCGAGCCGCAGCCGTCCGGCCACCTGCTTCATCGCCTTGATCTGCGCGTTGCCGCCCACGCGCGAGACCGAGATCCCCGCGTTGATGGCCGGCCGCACGTTGGCGTAGAACAGGTCGCCCTCGAGATAGATCTGGCCGTCGGTGATCGAGATGACATTGGTCGGGATGTAGGCCGACACGTCACCCGCCTGGGTCTCGATCACGGGGAGCGCCGTCAATGAGCCACCCCCATGCGCGTCGGAGAGCTTGGCTGCTCGCTCCAACAGTCGCGAGTGGAGGTAGAACACATCGCCCGGGTACGCCTCACGTCCGGGCGGGCGTCGCAGCACCAAGGACAGCTGCCGATAGGCCTGGGCATGTTTGGACAGGTCGCGATCGCGCACCCGGCGTACGGCGCGATGAACTGCATGGGCGCCGGGTCTGCCGCCCCCGCCACCACCACGATCGAGTACTCGATCGCACCAGTCGCCCGCAGGTGCTCCACCACCCCGGCCACCGTGGACTTTCTCTGGCCGATGCCGACATAGACACAGATCACGTCCTGGCCCTTCTGGTTGATGATCGTGTCCAGCGCAATGGCGGTCTTCCCCGTGCCGCGGTCGCCGATGATGAGCTCGCGCTGACCGCGCCCAATCGGGATCATCGAGTCGATGGCCTTGATCCCGGTCTGGAGCGGCTCCTTCACCGGCTGGCGGGCGACGATCCCCGGCGCCGGCGATTCGATCTTGCGACGGGCCTCCGCCTTGATCGGTCCCAAGCCGTCCACCGGATTGCCGAGCGGGTCCACCACCCGGCCGATCAGTCCTTTGCCGACCGGCACCTCCAGTACGCGACCGGTGCACCGCACCTCGTCGCCCTCTCGGAGCTTGAGGTAATCGCCCAGGATCACTGACCCGATGTTGTCTTCCTCGAGGTTGAGGGCGAGTCCGGAGATGGTCTCGCCCGTCTCCGACACGGAGAACTCCAACATCTCACCGGCCATCGCCGACGCGAGGCCATAGACCCGGGCCGTTCCGTCCTTCACCTCGAGGATCGACCCGACTTCTTGGGTGTCGAGGGCTTGGAGGTCTGCCGCCTCGATCTCCTTCAGCAGGACCTCTTTGAGTTCGCCCGGACGCAGTACTGAATCGGTTGCCATCGTTCTCTATCGAAAAAGCGTGGGTATGAACGGACAAAGACTGTGGAAATTAGCCGCTCGCAGGCCCGGAAACCACCCTGCGAGTCCGACGCGCAGGGCGGGACGCAGCCCTCGAGCGCCAGCTCAGAGCCGGCTGCGGGTACGGCCTCTGAGGAAGCGCGCGAGGACGCCTTTGGGTCCGAGCGCGGGCAACTCGCTGGGCGTCACACCCGCCACCCGGCGCGCGCATTCGGCGAGGTGACTGGGGGAGGCGAAGTCGAGCAGGCGGGCCACCGTGCTCACCGTGTACCCCGGGTTCGCGAGGAGGTCCGCAGACCAGGCGGTGCGCGCGAGATCGATGACGCGTTTGAGGTTGGGAGCGCCCCCCGCACCGAACTCGCGGGACAGGTGCTCCCGGGTTCGGCGAAGCGCTCGTGCCACGTGGGCGGTGGTGGTCCGGGTCCCGACGCGAGCAAGGACTTCTTCCCACGCCCGCAGTTGGAGCGGCTCCGTGAGGCGGAGCACCCGCGGCGCGTCGGCCAGGGCGGCCCGCCGCTGGCTGGAGGCTGCCCTGGCCCTGATCATCTCACCGGCGGCCTCGTCGTCCACCCCTTCCACCAGCACCCCCACGATGCCCGCGCTCCCGCAGTCGATCAGCAGTGCTCCGTCATCCGGCCGGAACGCGCTGAGGGCAAAAAACGGGATCCGCGGAAACCGATCGATGAGCCGGCGCAGCGTCTCACCCCACTCGGTGCGCACGTCCACGACCACCGCGTCCACGAGCCGCCGCTGCAACACCCCTTCGAGCCGCTCGACCGACGCGCAGCGCTCCACGCGCCAGCCACGCCGCGGCAGTCCCTGCCGGATGGCAGCCCTGAGGGCCTCGCTCCGGTGCACGACGGGGACGAGCGGCATCGACGGGGTCGGTCAGGGGTCGGCATGGCAGTACTGCGGGACCATTCGGACGGCGGTCCGCAGGACGGCCCGGGCGTTCCGGTAGGAAATCGTCTTGATGGCTTGGTCGGTCGGGTACCACCGGCAATCGAGAATGCCCTCGTCCGCCTGCGGCTGGGGGCTGCCCTCGCGTGACTCGAACAGAAAGTAGTGGCAGTACTTGTGGATGAGTTGCCCTTCGATCTTGAAGTACCAGTCGATCATGCCGAGCGGGGCGCGCAGAATCAGGTCGCCGAGCCCGGTCTCTTCGGAGATCTCGCGACGGGCAGCCGCGTCCGGTAATTCCCCTTCATCGATATGGCCCTTGGGAAACCCCCAGTTATTGTACCCGTCGAGGATGAGCAGGATGCGGGGGCCGTCGTCGGTGCACCGCACCACGACGCCACCGGCACTGGTCTCGCGTCTGGCGCGGGACCTGGGCGTCACGACGCCGCGGTGGTTGGGCGAGACGGGACGCAGGAGGGACATGAGCCGGGAGTACCCATGGCCACCCTAGAACACCGAGAACTTGAAGTACTTGCGCGGGTTCGCCTGGATGTCGGCCAGGAGCGCCCGGAGCTGGCGCACGGTCAGCGTGGCCTCGGTGTAGAGCGCGGAGTCACTCACCAGGAGCCCCAACGTGCCGGTCCCCTGCTCGAGCCGAGCGATGAGCGAGTCCGCCCCCTGGATGAGCCGAACCAGGGTCGAGTCGTTTGCACGCACGATACCGATCAGGGCCCGGGCATCCTCCATCGCACCCCGCGCCTGCTCGGACGCCACGGCCGTGTTGGCGAAGATCGAGGACAGCTCACCGGCCGACGTGGCCGAATCGAGACGAGCGAGCGAAGACTGCAGCCGAAGGGCGGCGTCGGCGAGGACGTCGGATCCCTGCTGGAGGTTCACCCCCACGTCGCCCATGATCTCGGTCTGGGTCCGGGTGAACTGGTTGATGTTATCGGCAATGCCGGTGAAGTCGCGGATCGCATCCTGGAGCTCGATCACCGCGTTGGAATCGAACACCGTCTGGATCCGCGAGGAGATCGATGCGATGTCTCCCGCAACCCGGCCCGCCTGCGCCGTCAGCTGACCGATGTCGGGCAGGGTAGCGCCCGGCCACACACCACCACCCAGGGCGAGCGCCTCCTCGAGGTCGCCCCGCACGTTGGGATCTTCGGTCGGCTGCTCGAGATCGACGATCGTGGCCTGCCATTCACCGAAGAACGAGCGAGAAGCCGCGATGATGCCAGGACGCGGCGGCAGCGGCACCCCCGCATAGACGCGCAGGTCGGTCTCGACCCAGTTGTCTGCTGCCAGGCGGATCGTCTCGACCCGGCCCACCCGCACGCCGCGGAACACGACGGGATTCCCGACGCCGAGCCCGCCCACGGTCCTGAACCGAGCCTGGTATGAGTCGGAGGACCCCCCGAGACGTGTGTCGGAGAGCCAGAGGGCCCCGGCCGCAATGACCACCGCCGCGAACACGATGGTCGCACCGACGATCAGTTCGTCGCGTCGCTTCATCGCTCCACTCCCGGCGGCGCGGTCTGAAGGTCCGTTGCCGCCTCCGGTCGTCCCTCGATGAACTGGCGCACGATCGGATCGTGCGTGCGCCGGATCTGGTCCACGGTCCCCACTTGGCGCACCTGCCCCCGGTACAGCATGGCGATCCGATCACCCACGGTGTAGGCACTCGTCATGTCGTGGGTTACGACGATCCCCGTCACGCCGAGCTTCTCCCGCGTCCGCACCATGAGCTGGTTGATGACGGCCGAAGTGACGGGGTCGAGCCCCGTGGTCGGCTCGTCATACAGAAGGTACTGCGGTCGGAGCGCGATTGCCCGGGCCAGCCCCACTCGCTTCCGCATCCCCCCCGACAGCTCGGCGGGTAGTTTGTCTTCGGCGCCCTCGAGATCCACCATGGCCAGGGACTCGTGGACGCGCTCCTCGATGACCCGCGGATCCAACCGCTGGCGCTTGAGGCCCAGCTCAAGGTTCTCGCGGACCGTCATCGAGTCGAAGAGCGCCGCGAATTGGAACACGAAGCCAATCCCGGAACGGAGGGCCGTGAGGCCGTCCCGGTCCAGGTCGTGCACCACGGCACCGTCCACTTGCACGTCGCCTGCGTCGGGATTCAGCAACCCGACGACGTGCTTGAGAGCGACGCTCTTGCCGCTACCGGAGTGACCAATGATCACCATCGTCTCGCCATCCCGGACCTCGAGCGAGAACCCGTTCAGGACCTCCTTGGCCCCGAAACGCTTGCACACGTCATTGAAGACGATCACAACAGCACCACCGCCCAGAAGGCGTCCAGCACCAGAATCATCTCGGCGCCCATCACGACGGCGGCCGTCGTTTCCCGGCCCACGCCTTCGGCGCCACCCCGCGTGTTGAGTCCCTTGTAGCAGCCGATCATGGCGATCACGAAGCCGAATGACATGGCTTTGAGCAACCCGAACCAGACATCCTTGAACTGGTAGAAGAGCCGCAGGCCTTTCACGAAATCGGGCGAGGACAGGTCGAGCAGGTTAATCGCCGTGAACCAGCCGGCCACGATCCCGAGCCCTGTCGCAAGGGCCACCACCACGGGGAACATCGCCGTGGCCGCCAGCGCCCGCGGCACGACCAGGTACGCGTTGGGGTTGAAGGCCAGTGTCTCGAGCGCGTCCACCTGCTCGGTGACCCGCATGGTGCCGAGCTCGGCGGCGATGTTGGCGCCCACCCGTCCCGCCAATGCCAATCCCACCAGGACCGGCGCCAGCTCCAGCATCATCGCCTTGCCGACGAAGGTTCCCACGAAATAGAGCGGCACCGCTCCCGTGAAGCTGTACGAGGAGAGGAGCGCAAGGACGATGCCGGTGAAGACGGCAATGAAGAGGGCGATGGGCAGCGACTGGACGCCGATGCGGCGCATCTGCACCGCGGTGAGGCTCACCCAGGTGTCGGTTTCCCGCAGGCTGCGGCCGACGTCTCCCAGGAACTGCCCCCCGCGTCCGAGGGCGCTCATCCATCCAGCCACCCGAACGGTTACAGGCTCAAGCACGGGGCGAATTTAGGGCGGGTGCGGAGTGAGGGCCAGGGGACCGGCCAGTGGACAGAGCAAGCGTCGCACGGCTCGCATCGATGAATCACGCCGGTTTCGGGATGTCCGGTTCTCGACTCTAACCCCAACACGCGATCGAAACCGCCCCCGGAACGTATCGGATCGTGCCGCTCACAACGGGGGGTCGTCGGGGCCTGGCACCGCCAACACCATGAAAATCAACGTGTTACGCGACGTCGAACCGGTGTTGTCGCTCTTGCGTACGGAACACGGCGCACGCGCCAAGAGCGCCTTATGTAACTCCTTATTCTCGAAGCCGCCGCCGTACCCAGCCATCCACCACAATCTTTACGCTTCTTCGCGCTTCGCCCATCCTGTCCCCTCCCATCAACCGTTTCACTGACCGCTATCCGAGCACCGGCCGTCCAGCGTCAGATCAAGGAGACAACGTAATGCTCGCCCGCATGGCCCTCCCCTTCAGGATTCTCGCCGGGGCCCTGGCGGGCCCGCTCTCCGCTCAGGCCGGACAGGGCACCTATACGACTGTGCCGATTGCGTCCGAAACCATCCCCATGCCGGACGGTGCCATGCACGTGCTTGGCGACTATCGGCAGATCATGCTCGCCAGCTCGCCGACCTTCCCCACCCACAACACGAGGGGCGACTGTGTCGGGCTGGTCCGGATCGTGGATGGGAAACCGGCGGCCGCAGGTGGCTCATGCTTCGGGCAGTCCGTCACGGCTACACGCTGTGGTGGCAAATGACCGATGCCGGCACCAGCGCCTGCCCGGATCTCTGCGGCAACTGGGGCGCGTACGGTGGGTACGGCCGCTTCGCCGGCTTGTCGGTCATGGGCACCTGGAAGCGCAGTGGGCAGTTCTTGGACGGCTCATCGTCGGGCACGTGGACGGGTTCGCTCAGCACGAAGTGATCGCGCCGCGCAAACGGACGAGGCCGGGACGAATGTCCCGGCCTCCGGTGCCACCGCATTCTGAGCAGCGCTACGCCGCCAAGCTCACCAACGCCTTGCCGATCTCGCCATCGGGGCGGCGTGTGACGGATCGTCCAGGTCCACCCAGTCGGCACGACCGGCGAGCGCCAATCGCGACACCCACCTCACAATCCTCACTACTCCGCCCAGGATCGTCTCAGTCGTCAGAGTCGTCCAACCCGCTCACGTCTCACCGTTCACGACCCCCGCAACAACGTCACATTCCCATTCACCGTCACCAATGTCAAATCGAACCCGCCGCTGCCGAGCGCGCCCTGCATGCTTCCGGCGTTGATCCGCGTCAGGGAGAAGTCAGAGCTGGCGTTCCCGTTCGCCGCGCTCAGCTCGACGACGGCGTTCGTGTTTGCCGGGACCTGCACGGTCACGTTCCCGTTGACCGTGACGAACTCCAGATCCCGATCCAGATTCCCCTCGCCCTGGGTGACGACGATGTTGCCGTTCACGACGATGGCCGTGGCGAGCTCCGTCGTGGTGATGGTCACTCCGCCGTTGACCACGAGGGCGGAGGCATTGCTCTGGAGATTGGTGCCCGTGACAGAACCGTTTATCGTCAAGCCGTCAAAGTCGACGCCGGCCGGTATGGCGACCGTAAACGTCACCTCGACATCGTTGTTCTGGTTGTTCAACCGGGCATCGTCACCGGGAGCGCACACGTTTGCAGGTTGGCCGGGCACGTCCGGATAGACCGCGCAAATCGTCACCCCACCGGCGTGGGTCACCACCTCGATGTCCACTGTGGCCGGGTCGCTTTGATCCCCTTGCTTCTGCGCCGTCACCACTACTTGGTTGCCCGTTGTGAACGAGGCGTTGATGGCGCCGTTCGTGCCCTTGATCTCGACCACGTCGCCCTGGGCAACCACACCACCCCAATCGAAATCGATGACGACCGGACCAGTCGACTCTCCGCATCCCACGAGGGCAAACACAGCAACGACCGCAGGCGCGATCATCCGAGTCGTTCTCATGATCCCTCCTTGCAAACCCATGTCAATGTTGTGCGAGTTGCGGGGGAGGGCAAACCATGTGGCAAGGGGATCACGACCAAAAGGATCTGGTAGGAGGGCAGAAGGGGCAGGAGGGGCTGAACTGCAGCGGGACAGCGGATGGCGCGTGCTGCGCGCTTTGATCCTTCCCCTACGCCCTACACCGTATGCCTTACCCCTAATCACGGCTCACAGTTCACAGCTCGCCACCGGAACCCCAACACCCACAGCTGACTCGTCACCCGCTCGACGCTCCAGACGACGGCCTCGCCGTCCGCGTATCCATCTTGGGGAGAGAGAGATTGAGTCCGGCGACAACTTCAGAGTTCTCGCCCGTGCTGGCGCCGCGACGGTAGAGCCGCTGGGGGTGCGTGCTGGCTGGTGGCCCCGGCCGTGCCTGATCGCGGCCGCGCAATTGGGGTCGCAGCCGCGGATCGGCCCCGGATCAGACCGGAGGCAGCGGTGCACCGCCACATCAGGTTGCTTGACGGTCAGGCACTCATCCATCCGGCCAACCGAACGGTTACAGGCTCAAGCAGGGGGGGATTTGGGGCGGATGCGGAGTGAGGGCCAGGGGCGGCTGCGGCATGGTGACCCGGACGCCAACTCCTCTCCGCGCACGCCGCACGTGGCAAACGGAAGAGGCCGGGACGAACGTCCCGGCCTCCAGTGCCACCGTACCCTGAGGGGCGTTACGCCGCGAAGCTCGCCAACGCCTTGCCGATATCGCCCTCGCGCAGCCGCTTGAGCGCGCGATCCCGCAACTGCCGCACGCGCTCCCGCGTGACCCCGAGCATGCCGCCGATCTCCTCGAGCGTGTGCTCGCGCCCGCCGTCCAATCCGAAGTAGAGCCGGAGCACCTTGGCGTCACGCGGCGGGAGGCTCAGGAGAGCCTCTTCCACCTCGTCGCTCAGGAACCGCTCCATCGTCTGCTCTTCCGTGCCCGGCAGGTCCTCGGCGATGAAGCGCTCGATGAGCGCGCGATCCCCCTCGGGATCGAGCGGGGCATCGAGCCTCACTTCGCCCGTGTTGAGCGCCGCCAAGGACTGCACGACCTCCATCGAGAGTCCCGTCGCCCTGGAAATCTCTTCAGGCGTGGGCTCGCGCCGAAACTCCTGGCGCAGCGCCTCGGCGGTCTTCACGATCTTCGAGAGGTCGGCCGTGCGGTTGAGGGGTACGCGCACCGTGCGGCCCTGCCGGGCGAGGGATGCCAAAATGGCCTGGCGGATCCACCACACGGCGTAGGAGATGAACTTCACGCCCTGATCGGGATCGAATTTCCGCGCGGCCGTCAATAGCCCGACGTTCCCCTCCCCGATGAGATCGGTCAGTGGCAGGCCCCGGTTCTGATATTTCTTGGCCACGGAGATGACGAATCGGAGGTTCCGCTTCGCGAGCTCCTGCATGGCCTCGAGGTCGCCCGCCCGGACCTTTTTGGCCAGCGCAATCTCCTCCTTGGGCGTCAGGAGGGGAGTCTTGCTGACCTCGAAGAGGTACTGGTCAAGGAGGTCCCGATCGTCTTCGTTGACAGCGATCGCCGCAGCCTGACGGCGCCGCTTTTTGCGTGTTCGCTCGGCCATGGTTCCTATATACACCTTGTACGCCGGAGCGCTAGGAAGCCGCCCGGCGGAGGGTCCGTCGAAATCCTACCATCTCCTACAGCTACACCGCCGCTGCCGGGAAGTTCAGGGCGTCGCCAAGACTGCTTGACACTGGGAAAAGCCCCAGGTAGCTTGCCATGTTCCCGACGCTGGCGCCCCTTACGGGGCGTCTAATATAACGGGGGCGTAGCTCAGTTGGGAGAGCGCGTGAATGGCATTCACGAGGTCAGGGGTTCGATTCCCCTCGCCTCCATGAGGGCGGCAGGGCGGTAAGCGGGTAGGACAGCGGCGGTCGCTCGCGGGAATAGCTCAGCTGGTAGAGCACAACCTTGCCAAGGTTGGGGTCGCGGGTTCGAGTCCCGTTTCCCGCTCTGAGATAGGCGGTTAGGCGGCTGGGCGGTCAGGCAGTCATTGAACGCCAGAAGACCGACCGCGAAGACGGCGCGGGGTGGAGCAGTCTGGTAGCTCGCCGGGCTCATAACCCGGAGGTCGTGGGTTCAAATCCCACCCCCGCTACTGACGGTAGGACGGTAGGGCGGTAAGACGGTAGACAGATGCCGTCCTACCATCGTACCGTCCTACTATCGTTTGGGGCGGTTAGCTCAGTTGGTTAGAGCGCCACGTTGACATCGTGGAGGTCACAAGTTCGAGTCTTGTACCGCCCACTCGGAAGGCGGTAGGAGGGTAAGGCGGTCGGGCGGTAGGTCCCTTCCAGCCGTACGTCTTCCCGTCTGCCAAGCGCCCATAGCTCAATTGGATAGAGCGTCTGACTACGGATCAGAAGGTTGGGAGTTCGAATCTTCCTGGGCGCACTGAGGACGGTAGGATGGTACGACGGTAGGACGGTACGGAGGCCATACGGCCCTACCGCCATTCCGACCTACCACCTTCGGGGCGTAGCGCAGCTCGGTAGCGCGCCTGCTTCGGGAGCAGGAGGTCGCTGGTTCAAATCCAGTCGCCCCGACTCGGACGGTACGCAGGTAGGACGGCACGACGGTAAGTGTATCGGGGAACCTACCGTCTTACGGTCCTACCGTCCTATGCGCGCCTGTAGCTCAGCTGGATAGAGCGTCGGCCTCCGGAGCCGAAGGTCCCGCGTTCGAATCGCGGCAGGCGCATGTGCGGTGCGGTGCAGAAACGGTACGGTCTCTCGGTTGTACTGTGGACGCCGCCCAGGGCGAGCTCATCGAGATTCGTCACGATATCCACCGGCATCCCGAAATCTCGGGTTAGGAAGCGCGCACGGCTCGGCCGGTGGCGGATCGCCAGCGTTCGCTTGGGCTGGAAGTCCCGAGCGGCAGCGGTGGTCATGGCGTCGTCGGGATTCTTAGAGCTGCCGAACCGGCTCCGTGGTCGCTTTCAGACCGGACATGGATGCTGTCTATTCCAACGCGCCGGATCCCGTCGCAATCAGACCGGAGACGCCCAGTGGCGCCACACGTGAGTCCCGGTTCGGTATCCGCGGCCCGGGTCGGTTAGGTTCAGAAGACTCTCGAAGGGAGCAAGCCCTGCACCGATCGCCGCACCTCGCGGTGGCCGCCGTCTTGAGCCTCGCTGCTCCCGCGGCCTCCGCCCAGGCCCCCGCCGTCTATCGCGTGTCCGTGACCGGCCCCATTACGCTTGAGGTGCGGGGAGTGATCGCCAAAGCGATTGAAACGGCGGAGCGGGAGGGTGGCACCGCCGTCATCCTCGACCTTGCCTCTCCGGGAGGCCGCTTCGACATCGCACAGCTGATCGTGAGTGACATCGCGGCGACGGACATCCCGGTTTACGCGCTTGTGAGCCAACACGCGTGGGGCGCCGCGGCATTGATCTCGCTGGGTGCGGACTCGATCTTCATGGCGCCGCAAACGTCACTCGGGGCGAGTCCGAATGCCGAATCGGAGTCCCGCCGGATCAGTCCGGCAGCCCAAGAGGTGATGCAGCACGAGTTTGGGATGCTCACGATGCGTCGGGGCCTCGACTCCCGGATTGGGGAGGCCATGGTCAACCGCGATATCGCGATCCCGGATCTCGTTCGGGCGGGCACGCTCCTCACATTGACTGCGGCTTCAGCCGTGCGGGTGGGGGTGGCCGCCGCCGGCGTGGACGACCTGAATGGGCTCCTCCGCCACACCGGTTTCGTGGGGACGGAGGTCGTGACGGTCGGCGCGGCCTGGACCGGAACCACCGTGCGCACGACCAACTACAATACGCGAGATCTCAGGATCTTCCTCGTCCGTGGCCAAAGTCGGTTTCGCTTGGGAACGGTCACGAGCATGAACACCGCCGAATTCGACGTTCCCGAAGCGATGTTGCCGACGGGAGCGAGCATCAGAGTGCAGGCGGAGGTGATCGGTTCATCCGAACGAGTTTCGACGGAAGCGATTCGCGTGGAATCCGGGCTCCTCATCGAGTGGGTCCTCGAGGCCACGCTCATACACTCGAATTACTTCGTGACTGTGCGGTAGGGAGGAGGGCGCCCGAGCCGAGGGAGCCGTGGAGAGGGCTTGTCCCTATCGCCTTTTCGTCGTGATGATCACCACCCCGTTCGCTCCCTTGGAACCATACATCGCCGACGCGGCGGCCCCCTTCAGGATCTCGATACTCTCGATGTCGTTGGGATTCAGGTCGGAGATGCGGCCCGGTTGGGACTCCTGCCCCCCGGTGACGGCAGCCGCACCGCTGCCGATGGAGGCGTTGCTCACAATAACGCCATCCACGATGTAGAGGGGGGACGTCGCTCCCAACAGCGTGGTCACCCCACGGAGCGTTAGCTGCAGGTCGCCACCGGGCACACCCGAGTTCTGCTGAATGTCCGCTCCGGCAACCTTGCCCTGCAGCGCCTGTTTGATGCTCGTAGCCGGAACCCGGTCGATGTCGCGGGCGCGCACAGTCGTGGTTGAGGTCGCACGATTGGCACGGTCGGCGATGTTTCGGCCGACGACGACCCCCTCCACCTCGACAATGTCAGGGAGGAGGCTGACGAAGACCGTTTGGTCCGACGCCGAGACCGTGATCGTGTGGCGTCGGTAACCGTCACTCTGGATGATCAGGGTCACGTCTCGCAGCGGCACGTGGAGCACGAACACGCCGTCGGGTCGCAGATGGTCTCGTATGCCTGCGCCTTTGATGGACACCGAGCCCACCGCGATGGGTCTCCTGGTGCGTGCATCGATCACCCGCCCACTCACCGTTCGAGTCTGGGCCTCTGCGCCGGAGACCCCCACTCCCAACATCCCAACCGCGACCAACATGTTCCAGCTACGCATGAGTCTACCCTCACCTAACGGCCAAGGTCGCGTCCGGCCTTGTGCCGATCGTGCTTGGCTTCGCTCCGTCCCCTCGAGATTTCCCGGAAGACCGGAAAAGAACCCCCCCGCAGCGCGGGAGCACTGCGGGGGAGGTTGAGGTGTGACGGGCGGTCACCTGTCCATCCGGTGCCGCAGCGGTGTTGTTAGCATCCCTGGCTCGGCGGAGGCACCCTCGCGTCACACTCCTGAACGGGGAACGGGAACAGCGCAGGCAATTGCAGTCCGGCAACCTGATCGTCCGCCGCCAAGTCAGCGAGCCGGCCGTACCGGCGCATGTCGATCCAACGGTGACCACCCTCGAACAGGAGTGAATAGCGCCGTTCGTACAGCAGGGCATCGACGCGTTCCGCGGAGGTCATGGCGGCCAGGTCGATAGGCGCTAGTCCAGCCGCCGAGCGAATCAGGTTGAGGTCGGCGTTGGCCACCGTCAGGTTCGCGGCGCCCCCAATCCCGATGTTCGCTTCGGCCCGCAGTATGATCAACTCCTCGTTACGAATGATCGGGACTCGTGCATCCGCACTGTTATACAGGTTGAACGCCAGGTCCGACGAGAGCCCCAAAGTCGCCTGGTCGGTGGCAGTGGGAACGCTGCGCAGCTTATCCACAAAACGCTGATCCGGTGTCACGCCATCGGTCTGCACCTGGGCAGCGGTGCGGATAGCCACATTCGCCAGGATGATGAGGCCCGAGGGATCGAAAATCGAGTTCACGGCATCACCCGATCCCGTCCCATAGCTGTAGTAGACACCCAACGAGAACGGGGCTGCATCATCCAGGAACGAAGCCCCCAGATCCGTCAGCGCCGTCGCGAAGTTCCCCTGGTAGACATCCACCCGCGCCCGGATGGCGCGATTGAACTGGCGGAACGTGGCTGGGGTGGCGAACCCGGCAAACCCGCTCGGGAACGACAGGTCGCTCGCGAAACTTGGGCCGGCGTTGCTCAAATCCGTGTCCGCTGCGTCGAGCAGCAACTCGATGGTCGAGTACACCGTCGCCTTGTCTACAATGGGTTCCGGATCGCCCGTGGGATCCTCCGCCAGGGTCACCACCGCGCCATTGTCATCGTGCGTGAGGATGACCTGCAACAGGAACAGCGCTTGGAAGGTCTTGGCGATACCCCGAATGCCGTTCTTCTCCGCATCGGGCATGGTTTCCAGCACGTCCAGGGCGTTCAGCACGATGTCGGCCTCGCGGAAACCTCTATACGGAGTGACCCAGAAATTACCTCCGAACGCGCCGTTGCCACCGTCCAGTGGGTCGCGCAGGAGCTCGGTGATGAAACGGGGATCCGCCGCGTCGAAGTTGAAGGACTCGCGTCCGATGATGCCCAAGTTGGAGACCCAGCCCGCGCGGGCCGCGATCCCGGTGCGGGCGCGGATGAAGAGGCCTTGCGCGGCCGTCACCACGGCCACGCGGCTCGCATCGGGCCCGGTCAGCTCGTCGATGCTGGGATTGTTGAAGTCCGGTACCGCCAGATCCTTGCAGCCGTTGACGGCCAGCATCCCCAAAAGCAGGGGCAGCGCTCTATATGCTCTCATGGTTCGATTCCTCTCTCGTGTCACCACTCTCGTGTCACCACGGGTCAGAAGCTCAGGTCGATGGAGAACCAGAAGCTCCGACTCGGTGGGAACGGAGCCACATCGATGTTTCGGCCGACTGCCTGGTTGCCGAAGTTGCTGACCTCGGGATCCATACCCCGGTAGCTGCTGAACGTGAACAGGTTGCGTCCGCTCAGGCTCAGGCGTGCGTTTTGGATCGCACCCCAGATGCCCGACACCAACTGCTGGGGCAGCTGCCAGGCGATGGTCGCCTCCCGGACTTTGAAGAACGACGCGTCCTGGATGTAGAGACTCGTGCCAACGGCGCTGCTACCAAAGTTGGCGATGCGGAACGAGCCACCGTCGTCTGCCTCAAAGTCCTCGGAGTTCGCACCAGCGTCGTACAGCAGCTCGGTGAGGTTCACCACGTCACCGCCCTTCTGCCAATCCGCGTGGACGAAGACCGAGAAAGAACCCACCTCGACGTCGTTGGTGATTCCCATCCGGAAGTCAGGATTCGCGTCGCCGAGCTGTCCAACTGGACCACCGTTCCCGGTATTGCCAACGAGTTGGGTAACGGACTTGCCTTCCTCGATCCGGAACGTTCCCAACCCAGTGCCGAACCCGGCGTTGCCCGGGACGAAGGCGGGCACGTCGAGCTGGGTGACCTTGCTGCGCGACAAGGCGAAGGTCGTTCGCAGCAGCCAGTTGATGTTGCCGGTCTGGATCGGCGCGATCCCCAGGGCCGCCTCCACACCGCGCACCCGGAGCTTGCCACCGTTGAAAATCTGCTGGGCAAAGCCAGACGACGGGGCGAGTCCACGGGTGAGGAGCAAGTCGCTGACGCTCTTCTGGTACCCGGTGAACTCCACGGTGGCCCGCCCGTTCAGCAGCGTCGCATCAACTCCCCCTTCGATCTCCCTCTGGCGCTCGGGCCGCAGGTCGGGGTCTCCCACATTCCCCTGAACCAGGAGGCCGGGGATGCCTTCGACGTTGGCAGTGGCCGTCAGCGGGGTGAACTTCTGGCCGAACAGAGGCTCATTGCCAACCTCGCCGTACGCAACCCGGAACTTGATCTCGTCGAGGAACCCCCCGCTCCCGGGGAAGCGGAACGAGGCCGCCGCCTTGGGATACCAGAAGAGCTTGTCATCCTCGCTGTTTCGGCTCGTCTGATCGCCGCGAATACCGGCGGTGAGGAGCAGCCGATCGTTCAGGGTCAGCACCTCCTCCTGAAAATAGAAGCCGAAGTCCTCGGAGCGCGTCCGAAACTCGTTGAGCGTGGGTTTGATGCCGGCCGCGATACTCTCCTGGCCAGCGACCTGGCCCTGATTCTGGATGCTGGCGCTCGAGAGGTCCCGGGTCGCATAGGTCACGCCCGCCGACGATGTGAAGCTCGTCCCTCCGCCCGCCGGGATGTAGGTGTGAATCACATTGGAGTTCAGGTTGAGGAACTCGTTGTCACTGTTAGTGACGAGCGACGTGCCGGGAAAGCCGTCGTCGTCTTCAAATTGTAGATCCGGCGGGAAAAACAGATCGTTCTTCTGCTCGAAGAAGTCGACGCCACCCTGGGCCAACAACCGCAGCCTGTGGCTGCCGGTCTGAATCGCGTCGAGTTCCAGGCGCAACGATCCGATGAACCGCCACACGTCCTCGTCGTTCTTCATCTGCGCAATCGTCGCCAGCGGGTTGCTGCGCTCGAACGGGTTGTCGGGGAACGTGCCGTCGGGCCGCTGGCGCAGGTCGACAATGTTCGGCGTGAACGCCAAGACCATGTATGGGCTTACGCCCGCGTTATCGTTGTTGGTCAGTCCGCGCTGTGCCAGGGTGTGCAGGGCGTTGGTGCTGACGTTGACCCGCAACCGGTCGGAGAGCTGCTGATCGACGTTCACTCGGATCGACTGTTTCGCGAACCCGGTGTTCTGCATGATGCCTTCGTCGTTCTTCCACAGGCCTGACACGAAGTAAGTCGTGTTTTCACTGCCCCCGCTGGCGCTGAGTTGCGTCTCGTACGAGAGGGCGTTACGGCCGGCGAGGGCTTGTTCGTGATCGAACGTCTGGCCGGGCGTAAAGCCCACGTCAGCCGCGGTCCCCGCCCCGCCCCACGCGTCCACCTCGGCAGCGTCCTCAAACGTGCGGAATCCCAGCTTCTCGGCCAGATCGAAGAACCCAAACCGTTGGGTCAGGCTCACCCGAGGCCGTCCCTCGCGGCCGCGCTTGGTCTGGATGATGATCACCCCGTTGGGCGCCTTGGACCCGTAGATCGCTGACGCCGACGCGCCCTTCAGGATCTCGATGCTTTCGATGTCGTTGGGGTTGAGGTCCACTACCCGGTTCACCGGCCCGTCCTGGGTGGACGCATTCGAGCCCGCTGACGCCCGCGTGACGGCATTCGTGTTGGACGAAACGGCCTCGTTGCTGATAATGACCCCGTCGACGACGTACAGCGGCGAGTTCGCCCCGCTGATCGTGGACACGCCACGAAGCTGGACCTGGGCACCGCCACCGGGCGCACCGGAGTTCGTATACACGTCGGCTCCGGCCACCTTTCCCTGCAGCGCGTGCTCAATGCTCTGGGCAGCCACATTCGCCACTTCCTCGCCGCTGAGTGTGGCCACCGCGTTCGCGAGGTTTCGCCGTGAGATCTCGGTCGCTCGTCCAGTCACAACGACCTCGTCGAGCTTGAAGACGTCCGGTTCCAAGCTGACGCTCAGGGTGCTCACGCCCGCCGAAAGCACCGCAACGGCCCGCTTGTACCCGATTAGCCGGAACGACAGGCGGACCTGGCCGACCGGGACGCCAATGTTGAATGAACCATCGGCGCGCGTCCGGGCCGAGATCGTCGTCCCCGCCACTGTAACACCGACGCCCTCGAGCGGCGCGCCGGTCATGGCAGCAGTGACCTGGCCGGTCACCACGCGCGTCTGCGCATGGGCCGAACCTGCCCAGACGCTGAACAGCAAACCCACGAGTAGGACAAATCTGGATCGCATGACCCATTACCTCCTGTGGACGTTGTCGAACGTTGCCGGCTTATCCGTCGCGTCGGTGACCCTCATTGGGGGGGCATGGTGCACCGGCGCCATAAGGAATGCGGAGGCTCCCATATTGTCGCTCGCTTGCCACATTGGCAAGGGCGGCGCTGGCCAGAATCGCGTCAAGAGCTTGTGGAGAAAGGTGTTACGTGAGGGCTTGGACGATCCTGGCTCCGCGCCGCCTGCCGCTTAAAGCTCGCCGGCGGGCCACTGGTCTCGCGACGACGCACCAGCACTGACAGCTGACAGCTGATACTGCGCACCTGTGCCTCAGCTGATAGAGCGTCGGCCTCCGGTGCCGAAGGTCCCCGCGTTCGAATCGCGGTGGGCGTATCCTAATAGAATCCCCGTAGCGACTTAGATGCTACGGGGCTGTTGCGTCTGGTGCCCGAGCACCCGAGGACCGCATGCCGTTGGTGAAACCGGCGCGACCGCCTATCGTGAGGGCTCGTCGGAGCAGATCGTTGGCACCCATCTCCACGACGAGGCACAGTGGATCTCTCGACCCGCCTGACGCCGAGTGCCAAGATTGCGCTTACGCTGGCCCTCGCGGTCTATGGCTTCTTCATCCTGCGCGATCCTTCGCAGTTCCGGCTGGTGGACAACCTCGATCTGGCGATCCATGAAGCCGGACACGTGTTCTTCAGTCCGTTCGGCGAGTTCATCGGGTTCCTCGGCGGCACACTGCTTCAGCTCATCGTTCCCGTCACCTTCTTCGGCTACTTTCTACATCACCGGAACCGCTACGCCGCATCGGTCCTCCTGTGGTGGGTGGCGCAGAACCTCTGGAACATCTCGGTCTACGTCAGGGACGCACGGGCACAAGAGCTGCCGCTCGTCGGAGGGGGCGAGCACGATTGGGCCTACCTCCTCGGCACGCTCGGCGTGCTCCAGCGCGATCACGCCATCGGACGGGCCTTCGTGGCAGCGGGTGCGGTGTGTTTCGTTGTGTCCATCGCGTGGGGACTGTTGAACATACGGTCGCGATCGGGTGAGGCGGGGGGGGCCGACGAGCACGGCGTCATGTGAGAATCCACCGCGTCACCTGGCGTACGAAGAGCATTGCCATGTGCCAAGCCGAGCAGGCCCACCACCGCCCGCGAGGCCATCCGCGTTGCGGTTCTCTGCCACGCAGCGGTCGAGCAGTGCACCTCACCGTGCCGTCTACATCTGTTCGTGCTTACCTGCGAGACCTGCTCGAGTTTTGATGGTCGATGCAGGGTGACGGCCTCATGATCCCTCCGGCAGGTGTTTCTCCCACCACTGCTGAGCGCGGTCTTCGGTCCACGGCTCGTCCACGCGGCAGGCTTCGAGCATCCGGGCGAGTTGATCGGCGCCTTGCGGTCGTCGTGCAGGATCCTTCTCGAGACACGAGAGCACGAGTCTATCCAGCCCTTCGGGAATCGGCCGTTCAGCGCGGCTCGACGGTGCATCCGGAACCGCCTGCACGTGCATCATCATCGTGGCCATGGCGGACCCTGCACGGAAGACGTACGTCCCCGTGAGCAACCAGAACGTCACGCAGCCGAGCTGGTAGATATCCGTACGACCGTCCACCTCCTCGCCCATCACCTGCTCGGGCGCAATGAACGCGGGCGTGCCACTCACGCGGTCAGGGGCGGTGAGCTTGAGCTCACCCTCGTCATCGCTGTCATGGATCTTGACGAGGCCGAAGTCGAGCACCTTCACGAAATCCCATCGTCGGCCGTAGCGGCACACGTAGATGTTGGCCGGCTTGATGTCGCGGTGAATCAGCCCGTGATCGTGGGCCTCGCCGAGCGAGTCACAGACCTGAAGTAGCAGATGGATCACCCGGGCCGCCGGCATCGGTCCGAACCGCGAAACCAGAACGTCAAGATCCAGCCCGCTCAACAGTTCCATCACGTAGTAGAACGTGCCGCTGTCGGTAACGCCGAAGTCGTACAGCTCGATGGTGTGCGGCGAACGCATCGCGGCGGTGGCCTGCGCTTCGCGCTCGAACCGGGCAATGGTCACCCGCTGATGTTCGGGTGCCCCTGTGAGCGTCTCGGATCGGATGAGCTTCACAGCGGCCGGTCGCGCCAGCAATTGATGTTGCGCGCGCCACACCTCGCCCATGCCGCCGGTTCCCAGCCGCGCTACGAGCTCATAGCTCCCCATGCGTTGCGCTTCGGAGAGATCGACGCTCATGCCGTGGACCACACGCGATCCCGCATATGCCAGCAGGATGGCAAAGGCCGGACTCATGGTCGACGCGACGTAATCCGCAGCTGCGAGCTCGACGCCCACAGACTGTTGGAGCACGAACAACCCGAGAGGGCGTGTCGAGGCAGCGGCGATGGCCGTCATCAGCGTCACCCGGGGCGGGCTCGGCACGATCAGGGGAAAGAAGATGATCAGCGGCGTCACCCACGTGACGTACGGGACTTCGCCGATCTCGACGTACATGAGCCACGGCGTCAATACCGAGAGGAAGAAACAGAACACCACTTCGTACGCCAGCGCCATGTGTAGGACGGTGAGGTGCGAGACCCGCTCGCTCCGCACGACCAGCACAAACCCCACGCTCAGGAGCACCGCCACCGCGCTCCCAATGAGCCAAACCGGATGCACCTCACCAATGACCAGCGCAGCGTATGCGAGGTCGATGACCGCGCCGAGCCCCATGACGACCAGCATGATCCACGCGACGGTCTTCACCCGTCGGCGGGCTCTCCTCAGGAGATCCGGAGTGAGTCCCGACCAGGCAAACTGGCTGGCGCCGCTGTCGGGAATACGCTGGAAGCGCGATGTGCGATCGGCCATCAGGCAAAGATGAGGGGGGCCACGGATGGGCGCGAGTCTGACTAGCTCATGGGGCCGTCAGGTCAGAATTGTCACAGACGTGACCACCACACCCACCGACGCGCGACTGGTAATTGGATAGGCAGCGGCGGTGGCGGGTCTCGTGGCGCCCATCACCTGGGGACTCCCCCACCACCGAATCTCTGGCCGCTGCACCCCAGCCGGTTGCGCCTACTGTCGAATCCCCACCAGGTCCAACATGAACGCGTACTGGAACGCGATGTCCCGGTAGCGGCGGTAGCGGCCGGAGGCGCCGCCGTGGCCGGCCTCCATGTTGGTCTTGAGGAGCAGCCGATTCCGGTCGGTCTTCATCGCTCGCAGCTTCGCCACCCACTTGGTGGGCTCGAAGTACTGCACCTGCGAGTCATGCAGCCCGGTCGTCACCAACATGTTGGGGTAGCCCTTTGCCTCTACCTGATCGTACGGCGAGTAGGAGAGCATGTACCGGTAGTACTGCTCCTCGTTCGGGTTGCCCCACTCGTCGTACTCGCTCGTTGTGAGCGGGATACTGGCGTCCAACATGGTCGTGACCACGTCCACCCAGGGCACGGCGGCGATCACGCCCCTGAACAACTCCGGGCGCATATTGGTCACGGCCCCCATGAGGAGACCCCCGGCACTGCCGCCCTGCGCGAACAGGACTGCGGGAGTCGTGTAGCGCTCCACGATCAGGTACTGAGCCACGTCGATGAAGTCTGTGAAGGTGTTCTTCTTCTTCAACAGCTTGCCGTCCTCGTACCACCGACGACCCATCTCCATACCACCCCGGACATGGGCGATGGCGTAGGCAAATCCACGATCGATCAGACTGAGTCGTACCGAGCTGAAGCTCGCGTCCATGCTCGACCCGTACGACCCGTACGCGTACAGGAGCAACGGGTTGCGCGCATTCTTCTCAAGCCCTCGGCGATAGACGATCGAGACCGGAACCCGCACGCCATCTCGGGCTGTGGCGTAGAGGCGCTCGGTCACGTAGTCGTTGGGTTCATAGCCGCCCAGCACTTCCTCCCGCTTGAGCAGCGTTCGTTCTCGGGTGGCCATGTCGTGGTCGTAGACCGAGCTTGGCGTCGTGAGGGACGTGTAGTTGTACCGAAGGATCCGGGTATCGATCTCCGGATTGCTGCTCGGATACACGGCATACGCCGGCTCGCCGAAGTCGAGGTAATAGTCCTCGCCTCCCGACCACGCGCGTATTCGGATCCGGAGTAGTCCTTCGCGCCGCTCCATCACCACGAGATAGTCCCGGAACACGTCGAACCCCTGGAGCAGCACGTCGTCGCGATGTGGGATCACCTCCTCCCAGGCGTCCTTTGCCGTACGTTCCACGAGCGTCCGCATGAGCCGGAAGTTCTGGGCACCGTCGTTAGTGGTGATGTAGAAGTGATCGCCGAAATGGTTGATCGAGTACTCGTGATTGCGTTCACGCGGCAGGAACAGCGTGAACTCACCGCCGGGATTGTCCGCTTTCAAGAATCGGTACTCATTGCTCAGTGTCTGAGATGAGCCGATGATGATGTACTGCTCCGTTTTCGTCTTCCAGACGTAACACGAGAACTCGACGTCGTCCTCCTGGTAGACCAGCTCATCCCGCGCCGCCTCGGTGCCCAGCACATGCCGGTAGATCTGGTACGAGCGAAGCGTCTCCGGATCCTGCCTGGCGTAGAACAGCGTTCGATTGTCGTTGGCCCATGCCATGTTGCCGGTGCTCCCGGGGATCTCGTCCGGCAGGAGCTTCCCGGTGGTGAGGTTCTTGAAGCGGATGGTGTAGAAGCGGCGCCCCACCGTATCGTGGGCAAAGGCAATGATCTCGTTTCCCGAGCTGACTGCCGGCCAGCGGACGGAGGTGAACCCATGCCCTTCGGCCAACTGGTTGACATCCACCAGGATCTCTTCCGCTGCCTCCAATGAGCCTTTCTTGCGGGCGTAGATCGGGTAGTCCTTGCCCTCCTCGGTCTGCGAATAGTAGTAGTACCCATTCTGCAGGAACGGCACCGAGAGATCCGTCTGCTTGATACGCCCGAGGATCTCCTGGTACAGCTCTTCCTGGAAGGCCTCGGTATGGGCCATAACCGCCTTGGTGTAGGCGTTCTCCGCCTCGAGGTAGGTGATCACTTCCGGATTGTCGCGTTCCCTGAGCCAATAGTAGTTGTCGGTTCGGACATGGCCGTGCATCTCGAGCCGATGCGGGATCACCTTGGCGACTGGCGGGGTGACCTCCGCCTGCTGGGCCGCCGCCGGGCCCGCCGAAACCGTACCCAGATACAGCACACCGGCGAGACAACTCGCCGCGATGGACACCAGCGATGGTCTTCTTGGTTGTTGGTCGCGCACTGGATCTACCTCCTCGAGTGAGTTCCGGACCATTCCGTGAGATTTCCCGTGTTAGCTGGGTTCCACCGTGTACTCCCCGGGCTTCACGCCCTGTACCCTAGCTCAGTTGTGTCAGCGCTCGTGCGGTATGAGCCCGACGATCCGCAGCGGGCCGCCGCTTCCGCCGGCGATCTTCATCGGTAGCGCGATGACGTAGGCACCAGTAACGGGCATCCTATGGAGACCCGCCACGTTCTCGAACGCCGGGACGTCGTCTGCAAAGAGAATCCGATGGCTCTCGAACAGGGTGGACTGCCCGAAGTCGATGCTGGGCGTGTCGATCCCTACCGCGTCGACCTGCCGGTGCTCCACCAGCCAGCGGGCCGCATCGGGATGGAGTCCCGGGAAGTGGAGCTGGGGCACGGCCTCGGGCCCGCTCACCGCCGTGCCGAGATAGCGCTCTCGATCCGGCCAGCGCGCGCCCCATCCGGTCCGCAACAGGAGGATCGCCCCGTCAGGAATCGAACCGTACTCGGCTTCCCACGCCTCGAGGTCACTCACCAGAACCTGGTAATCCGGATTCGTGGCGGCTGCCTCGCTGACGTCCAACAGAACTGCGGCACCGACCAGCCGATCCAACGGAATCTGGTCGGTCGTGTGCTTTCCCTCGGCAAAGTGAACCGGCGCGTCGAGGTGGGTTCCGCCATGTTCGGCCATGGAGAAGTCATTGGCCGCGTAGTAGTACCCGCCCTCCGTCATTCCTGCCGCGACCATCTCCAGCTCGAATGGCTTCGCCGTGGGCCAGAACACGGTGCGATCATCGTACGCGTAGCTCAGATCGACCCACACCGCCCCCTCTCCCGAGAAGACAGCAGCCAGAGCATCGGATGTCTCCGGCGGCGCAGGTCCACAGCCGGACACCACGAACACCAGGCTCACCAGCGCCAGGCTCGCTGACCGCATGATGGATCCTCCCGCTGACGCCACCAAGGCGAAACTCGACGAGCTACCCAGCGGATTCTCGAATGCACTCCGGACACCGATCGCCGAGATCGGTGCGGAGTATTCCACAGGACGAGCAGTATGGCAGGAGCCCGGCGAGTCGCTTCACTTCGGCCACCTGTCGGCGCAGCTCGAGCTGGGCGACCGCTTGGCGCGACAGGGCTTCGAGGGCTTCTTGCTGGGCCGGCGTGAACTCGCGTGGTACCCGATCGATGACACATAGCGTGCCGAGACCCGAGCCGCCACCCACCCTGAGGGGCGCGCCCGCATAGAACCGAATCCTTGGATCATCCACCACGAGCGGGTTGTTGGCAAACCGCTCGTCTTCGAGCGCGTCCGGCACGATCAGCATCCCGGGCCCGGCAATCGCATGCGCGCAGAACGCCATGTCCCGCTCCGTCTGCGCCACGTTCAGTCCCACACGAGACTTGAACCATTGGCGGTCGGCATCGACGAAGCTCACGAGGGCGATGGGGGTCTGACAGATGTGCGCCGCGAGCAGCGTCAGATCGTCGAACGCCGGCTCGGACGGAGTGTCGAGGATGTCATAGCGCTCGAGCGCCGCCAGGCGCTGGGGCTCATCGGGAGGGATTGGGGGGCGCGGAAAGGCGCCACCCGGTCGATGACGGCTAGGGGACATGCGTACCTCGGCGGACGGACTCATTCCAGGGACTACGTCGACCATGGCCCGACCGAACTGGCCGCCTACCGGTCGATCGGTACCTCCTTGATCCCCTTGCCGTCAAACACCCATGTGGTCCGTTTTGGGCGGGACGGACGCGGGGCCCCGGTCTGACGTGGCGGCGCGGGCTCCGCAGCGCGGGCCTGCATGGTGGCCACGGCCTCCCGGTTCACGAGGATACGGACGTTGTTGCTCTTGGCATCCATCGGGACGACGAAGAACCGCGAGCCGCGAGGAGGATAGCGGTTGGCGAGCGCGCCGAGCTTCTCGCCGTCGATGAACGTGATGTCGATCAACGTGCTGCCACGCAGCCGGTTGTCGCCGTTCTCCGGCACGTGGTTCTCGTCGTACGCGGAATCACCCGCCAGGTCCTTGACGAAGTAGAGCGCCTTGATCTGCGCCAGATCCACCTCCACCACGCTGCCCTCGTCGGTCCTGACGTGACAGATCGGACGACTTACGTCGACGTCGACGCTCGTACCCTTCACAACCTGATGATCGATGAAGTGGGCCACGACTTTCTGAGCCATACTGGTGCCTCGGATCCGGATCGTCCCAGCCAAGATGCGTTCAATCCGAGCCGGGCGCTAGGACCGAACCGCCACCCCGCTCGGGAGCCGACCCGGCGACCCCGGAAGCTCCCTCTGGCCACCTCCCCATGCCGGCGTTTCTGAGTACTATGTTTGGGCGCGCGCCGGAAAGGAAGCATGGATCCCCAGCCAGCCAGCCCACGGTATTCGGTAGCGGAGGAGATCGCCCACGCCATTACGCACGGGGTGGGCCTCGCACTGAGCGTCGCGGCCCTCACGGTGCTCGTGGCCTTTGCCAGTCTCAGGGGAAATGCCTGGCACGTCGTATCGTGCAGCATCTACGGCGCAACGCTGGTCCTCCTGTACGCTGCGTCCACGCTCTACCACGCCATTCCCTCGCCACGCGCCAAGGACGTGTTCCGCATCCTCGACCACTCGGCCATCTACCTGCTGATTGCCGGAACGTACACCCCGTTCACGCTGGTCAACCTGCGTGGCGGGTGGGGCTGGACGTTGTTCGGCCTGGTGTGGGGGTTGGCTATCCTCGGGATCGTGTTAGAGGCCGTCGCGAGACAGCGTATCCGGTACCTGTCGGTCGTGCTGTACCTGGGCCTCGGATGGCTGGTGGCAATCGCAGTGAAACCCTTACTCGAGGCCGTGGAAACCGGCGGTCTCGTGCTCCTGCTGGTAGGCGGACTGGCCTATAGCGGCGGGGTGGTCTTCTACGGCTGGCGTCGCCTACCGTACCACCACGCCATCTGGCACGTATTCGTCATGTTGGGAAGCGCGGCGCACTTCTTCGCCGTGCTGTTCTTCGTCATCCCGCCCAAAGGCGGGTAGTAGCGCGCGTCCCCGGCGCCGTCCCCAGTGGACCATCCGTGGCCGGACGGTCCACCGAGGATGGTGCCGACCTTCCGGGTGTTACTTGGCGCCGAGCGCCCGCGCTGCGCGGGCGTAGTACTTCGGCTTCACCCACAGAATCATGCCGTAGCGTCCTTTGCCCGCCATCACGGCGTCGGCCGCCGTCACGCTGATCTTGGCGTCGGCAAGCCTGCCGATGTGTCGATCCACGGCCCCGAGCCGATCCTGACCGGTGACGAGGAATCCCTTCTTGGCCTTGCTCAACCGCCAGCCGTTCTTTCGCGCCACGCGGCGAAGGGCAACCACGTCTTCGGGAATGAAGTCGAGTTGTGCCTTACCGCCCTTCGTCGGGAACCCCGAATAGGCGAGGAGATTGACGCCTTCCTCGCGGAGCTTGCCCAGCACCTTCTGACCCTGGCCGGCCCGATTGGGGACCCTCACGTAGCAGTAGCTCACCTTCTTCACGCGATCCGCCATCGTTCACCCCCTGGTTAGAAGTGTGGCGGCGTCGTTCTACATCCGGACAACATGCACGCCCCACACCAAGGCCGCCACCGCCCTAGCGCACGGGACCGAGGTACTTGTCCAGCCAGTCCAGCGTCTCGGTGATGAGTTGGGTGCGCGGCACGAAGTGCCCACCCTCGTACACCACCCATCGCTTGCGGTCGGCCGGAGTTCCAAGTAGCCCGAAGAACGGACGCTGCGACGTCTCCTCGGGGAAGTAGTGGTCATACTTCCCGTTGAGCATCAGGACGGGGATCGTGATACGCGGCAGGTAGTTGATCGGCTCCACCTCCGGCTGGCCCTGCTGGTTCTCGAGGCCGGCCACGTACAACACGCTCGCCTTGAGCCTCGGCTCGAGCGCCGGGATCAGCCCGCCCAAGTATCCCCCCCAACTCACACCGTAGTACGCAAATGCCGCCGTGTCGACGTCCGCACGGGTCTCCAGGTAGTCGATCGAGCGCCGGAAGTCCTTGACCCACGCGATGACATGCTCCTTGTAGAAGTTGCTGGAATCCGCGTAGTCACTGCGAAGGCTGTCCCCACGTTCGTACGTGCTCTTGTAGATGGGGTGCATCATCGCCCGGCCGCTCTTCAGGATGAAATCGAACACCCGTACTCCGCTCAGGTTGGCCGAGGAGCGCGTGTGGATGGCGTTCGAGCCCGGGAAGTAGACGACGGTCTGGAAGGGCGGCGTCCCTCGCTTGGGCGTGAACAGGTAGGCGAACATCCGCTCGCCGTACGCCGCGTCGAACGCGACCCGTTCGCGAATCCAGTCCGCCGCGGTGCTGTCCACCTCCTCGACCACCGCGTTTAGCGGTGTGCGGTCGTAGTCGTACAGCCGGCGATAGATCGCGAAGACCTGGTCGGAGACGGGCCGCTCCTTGCTGAAATCTCTGACCAGGCGCTCGATGGGCCGCGCGGCCATTTCGAGATTCGAATCCTCCTCATATCGCACGAGTCGGAACCCGTTCGTGGCGGACCGATCCATCGGCGACTGGGCATAGGCATCGTTGAACGCATACGCCGGATCGTTCCACCCACCGCCCAGGATGTAGCGCTCCGTTCCGGTCCGGTTTGCACACCACTCGCGGACGTTGCCCGCCATGTCCAGCGTCCCATACGGACCCATTCCCGTGGTAGTGCCTACCGCCGCTGCACCTACCCCACCGAAGTTGCTTCGCGGCACGATGGACGAGCTGGCCACCGTTTCGGCCGCCCGCCCCCAATGGTAGATCGTGGGAAGCTGCTTGCCGGCGAGCTTGGCATAGGCTGCCGCCTCGTACCAACTCACCCCGGCCACCGGGTGGCCGTCCTGCCCTTCCGGGTAATCGCCCGCCTCCCAGGTCGCCGGACCCGGCCGCCCCGTCCGGTCGACAAACCGGGCCATGGCCTCACTCCAGGACAGGCGTCGGCCGTTCAGCTCAAACGGATGCTCCCACAGATCGCGGCGCGCGTATCCGCCGCTGTCGACAAAGACCTTGAACTCGCGATTGGTCACCTCGTGCCGACTGATCAAGTAGCTGCCGAGCGCGATCGGCTCCAGGTGGTCGAGGCCGGGCAGCTGCAGCTCGGCTTCGCCTCCGGGGACGCGCACCATCTCGTCGGGGACCGCTCCCACCGGGTCCAAGGCATAGACATCTGCTATCCGCCAGAACAGCGAGGCCCCATCGAAGGATCGGTATCCCTGTTTCTCGATTCGAAGGCCGAAATACCCACGCGGAACCGGCACGCTCTCCAAGGGGGTGACGCCGAGCGACAGCCAGTCCCCTTCCGACCCGTAGTCTCTGATCCGCACCGTGGCCCCGGCCGGCTCCGATCGGATGGTCGGCCGCCAAGCCACCCGTGGCCACAGATCCTGCATGGCGGGATCACCGGGGACCCTCTCCTCCACCTGCCGCGCGAGCTGCCAGGCTGAGAAGATCTCGTCGCGTTCGATCAGGCGCTGGATTTCCGGCACCGCCTCCTCGCGGGTCCATCGGAGGTCGGCAGCCTGCCGGGCGGTGCGCCAGCCCCACGCCGCCAAGAGGAGAACAACGACCGTGGCCGCGGCACCGACCGCCACCGCTCGGGATGACCGGATAAGCCCCCGCCCGACGGAGGGGAGCCCGCCTCCCGGCGTCGCCAGCGCCTCGAGCTCGGCCAGCAGCTCGTCGGCACTCTGCCATCTCTGGTCCGGCTGCTTGGCCAAGCAGCGCATGACCGCCGCCGCCAGCGGGCCGGGTAGACCGTCACGCATGCGGCCGATGGGAGCGGGCTCTCGAGTGATGTGCGCCGCCATGATCGCTTGCGCGGTGTCTCCGGTGAAGGGCGGTCTCCCTGTCAGCACCTCGTAGGCGAGCACTCCGAAGGAGTAGATGTCGGCCCGATAGTCCACCGAGGGGTCGCCCGCAGCCTGCTCGGGAGCCATGTAGGTCGGTGTCCCGACGGACATCCCCGCCGTCGTGAGCTGCTGCTCGGCCCCGGCATCGCTCAGGGCTTTCGCAATCCCGAAGTCGGCGACCAGGGCGTGGCGATCCGAGAGCAGCACGTTCTCGGGCTTTACGTCACGGTGCACCAACCCGTGCCGGTGTGCGTAGGCGAGCGCATCCACGACGTCCCGGAGGAAGCGGACGGCTTCGTCGACTGGGAGGGCTCCTTCCCGCGCGACGCGGTCGCGGAGGGACTCCCCCTCCACGTAGGGCATCACGTAATAGAGAAACCCGTCGGCTTCGCCGGAATCGTGGAGCGGCAGGATGTGCGGGTGCTGAAACTGCGCGACGACCTGGATCTCTCGGAGAAACCGATCTGGACCGAGGGCGGACGCCAGCTCAGGCCTGAGCACCTTGATCGCCACCTGGCGATCGTGCTTCAGATCGCGAGCGAGAAGGACCGTGGCCATCCCGCCGGCGCCGAGCTCGCGCTCCACGACGTAGCGGCCTGACAGGGCGGTGGCGAGACGACTGGCTACGTCGGACATGGCGGTCGGCTCCGGGAGGTGGGCGGTCTGTTCCTGTAGACGCCACGACTATCTACTGCAACGCTCGTTCTGGCCACCCGGGTCGTCAAACTCCCGAGCTCCGTCACCGCCCCGCGGTCGGGGACGACTGCAGCTCGGTCCGGAATGCGGCGCCAACGATGTCCCATACGGTGAGGAACAGCGCGGCCACGATCGGGCCGATCACGATGCCGACCGCGCCGAACAGGAGTAGTCCACCGAGCGTTGCGAGGAGGATCAACAAGTCGGGCATCTGGGTGTCCTTACCCACCAGCCACGGACGGAGGAAGTTGTCAGCTGTCCCCACGATCGCGGCACACCACACCGTGAGACCGATCCCCGCGACGAGCTGCCCCGACGCGAACAGGTAGATGGCCGCCGGTACCCACACCAGGGCCGTGCCGACGCCCGGGATGATCGAGAGCACAGCCATCACGGCCCCCCAGAACACCGCTGCGTTGATGCCGACCACGGCGAACGCCGTTCCCGCCAGGACGCCCTGGACGATCCCGATGACCAGCGTGCCCTTGAGCGTGGCGCGCGCCACCGACAGGAACTTGCCGGCCATGCGGTCCTTGTCAGCCTGCGGAAGCGGGATGAAGTGCAGGAGTCGGTCCTTGATCGCGCGACCGTCCACCAGAAAGAAGAACATCGCGTACAGCATGATGAAGAGCTGAAAGAAGAACGCCACGGCCCCGCGCGTCGCCGACGCGAGCGAACGAACGAGGAACTGGCCCAGCTGCGCCGTGACTTCACCCAGCTTCTGAACGATGGGCTCACGGTAGGCATTCACCCGTTCGAGGAACGGAAAGCGCTCGATGAATCGCTCCAGCCGGGCCGGTTCTGCAATCTGTTGCTGCACCCACGGCTTGACATCCTGACTCACGTTGATCGCCTGGTCGACCACGATGCCGGCCAACACCAGGGTCGGCACGAGCACCAGGACGAGCACGAGGGTCAGGGTGGCGAGCGCCGCGATCATCGATCGCCTGGTCCGGCGGCGCAGCCATCGGCCGTCGCGAAGCCGCTCGTACAGCGGGTAGGTAAGCCCCGCCAGGATCCCTGCCATCACGATCGCGATGAGGAACGGCCGGATCATGGCGAAGAACAGCAAGGTGATGCCGAGCGCCAGCGCGAGGAGGAACCCGCGCCGGAACCTGCCGTATTCTGGAGTCGATGCGGTCATCATCTGGCGCCCCGACGGGCTAGGCCGCCATCGGGCTCGGGTCGATGTAGATCAGGTACTCGTGAACCTTGTCATTACGCATCTTCAGGCAGTTCAGGAACGGAATGGTGATTTGCGATCCGTCGTGTCTGGTGTAGGTCACTTCGCCTTGGACGAACACGGCGTCGGAATGGGTCCACGTCCCGAGGACCCGGTGCTGGAGCTTCTTGAACTGCGTGAAGAACATCGCAACACCGTCACGGATCGGCCCCTTGCCGACGGTCGGCGGGTTGCTGCCGTACCGAAACTGGGCGTCCTCGCTGAGAAACGAGACGAACGTGTCCGCATCCATTGCGTCGATCGACGCCGTGAGCTTTTGAATCCAAGTGTGTGTAGCCACGCTAAGGTTCCTCCTCCTGATGCAGAATGGGCCGAACCCCAACGTAATACCGACGACTGCGAGTCGGCCACCGGGGGGTCGCAGCCAGGAACGCGAGAGATCCCGAGACATCCGTGCCGACGCCTCGAGGGAACCCGGTACGCTCGCCCTGGTATTCTTTGTAGTGCCGACACACCTCCATGGACGACTCCGGGAGCACCTCTGCGACGCGCTATCGTCCTTCCCGCTCTGAGTCTGGCCAGTACCCTCCTGGTCGCAGCCGGCGCGCGCCCCACACCGCGGTCGGTCGCAACCGCGTCGAAACCGATGAGCCAGATTGCAGCGGTCCGGACCGGGCGGGCGTTCTATTTCACCAGGGCCCAGTACAGCGGGTACCGGTGGGGTCGGTTCGGCGATAGTTGGGCCGTGGACTTCCCGAAGGCCGACCGCCAATTCCTGGTCGGGCTTCGTCATCTGACCAACATCGATGCCTACGAGATGGAGAACCCGATCCGGCTCGACGATCCCGCGCTACGCCAGTATCCGTTTCTGTACGCCCTGGAAGTGGGATACATGGGGCTCAGCGCTCCCGAGGTGGCCGGACTCCGCGACTACCTGCTTGCGGGCGGGTTCCTGGTGATCGATGATTTCTGGGGGACGCGGCAGTGGGAGAACTTCGAAACGGAGATTCGCCACGTCCTTCCGGAATACGACATCGTCGACCTTGCGCAGGACCATCCACTCCTGCACGCCTTCTACGACATCGACGAGATCCTCCAGGTCCCGGGCCGTGGGCGCGGCGTGGGTGGGCGACCGACCTGGGAGCGCGACGGCTACGTGCCGGCCCTTCGCGGGATCTTCGATGCACGCGGTCGACTCATGGTCGTGATCAACTGGAACACGGACCTCGGTGATGCCTGGGAGTGGGCGGACGATCCGTGGTATCCTTTGCAATTCTCGAACTTTGCGTACCAACTGGGCGTGAACATGATTGTCTACGGAATGAGCCATTAGCGCGATGCTGGAGCGGCTGTTCAGCTTCCTGTTCAAATACCGCCCCATCGTCTTCGAGCGGGGTGAACTGGGGTTCGCTTCCCCATGGCCTGCGTGGGTGCTCGCCGCGGTAGCCCTCGCCTTGCTGGCCTTGGCGGTGGTGCCTTACCTGCGCTCCCGGCGCCTCGAGAGGCGCGACCGGGTGATCCTGGCTTCTCTGCGGGCAGCGGCCTTTGCCATTCTCGCGCTCTGCCTCGCTCGACCGCTGCTGGTCGTGGCGACCGTAGTTCCGCAGCAGAACTTCCTCGGCATCCTGGTCGACGACTCCCGCAGCATGCGCATCGTCGACCACGCCGGTAGCCCTCGCAGCGAGTTTGCGTCGGAGCACTTCGGTCCGGATGGGAGTCCACTCCTCTCGGCGCTGGCCGAGCGGTTCAAGCTCAGGTTCTTCCGCTTTTCCGAATCTGCTCAGCGGGTGTCGGACGTATCCGACTTTGGGTTCGCAGGACGGCGGACCGATCTCGGCGTGGCCATTGCCGCCGCGCAGCGTGAGTTGGCCGCGGTGCCTCTCGCCGGGTTGGTGCTGGTGTCCGACGGCGCCGAAAACGGCGAGTCGGTGCTCACGGAGTCGCTGCTGCAGCTCCAGGCATCCGGCGTCCCGCTTCACACTGTGGGCATCGGTCAGGAGCACTTCGCCAAGGACATAGCCATCCGCCGTGCCAATCCGCCACGTGCCGTGCTGCATGGGTCGTCGGTCGCAGTCGACCTCACGATTACGCACTCCGGCTTCGGCGGCAAGACGGTGCAGGTCGTGGTCGAGAGCGACGGCCGCATCTTGAGCACACGAGACGTGGATCTCCCTCGAAGTCAGGAGGCCACGACGGCCCGGACCCACTTCACCGCCGATGAGACGGGACCCCGATTGTTCCGCTTCCGCATCGCGCCTGAAGCGGGAGAGCTCGTCGCCGAAAACAACTCGCTGGAGACGTTGATCGACGTACAGGACGCACGACGCAAGATCCTCTACTTCGAGGGCGAGCCGCGCTGGGAGGTGAAGTTCCTCCGCCGCGCCTTGGCCGAGGACGAGAACGTACGGGTGGTCGTACTGCAGCGGACGGCCGACGACAAGTTCTATCGGCTGGACGTCGAGGAGCCCGACGAACTTGCCGGTGGGTTCCCCGCCACCCGCGAGGAACTGTTTCGCTACGATGGCCTCATCCTGGGGAGCGTCGAGGCGAGCTTCTTCACCCATGACCAGCTCAACATGATCGCGGATTTCGTGGGGAGGCGCGGCGGCGGGCTCCTCGCCCTCGGGGGCCGGCGGGCCTTTGCCGAAGGCGGCTACGGCGGCACACCGGTCGCTGACGTGCTGCCGGTCGTGCTTCCGGCCGGCGTCCGCCGCGACACGAGTGGCTTCGTATCCGAGGTGAAGGTGGGGCTGACACCGTTCGGCCGCACCCACGCGGTCACACAGTTGGCCACCGACGAGCGGGCATCCGAGGACCGCTGGAACGACCTCCCACCGCTGACGACCGTCAACCGCGTCACCGAGCTCAAGCCAGGCGCAAGCACCCTGCTCGCAGGCGACGCGGAGGGGCTATCCGAACCCGCTGTCGTGCTCGCCTACCAACGCTATGGCCGTGGACGCGCGATGGCGCTGCCCGTCCAAGACACGTGGCTCTGGCAGATGCACGCCGATATTCCGGTGGAAGATCAGACGCACGAGACGCTGTGGCGCCAACTGCTGCGCTGGCTCGTGAGCGGCGTGACGAATCACGTCAGCGTGACGACCTCGGCCGACCGCGTCGAGTCTGGCACTCCGGTCACGCTCACAGCCGAGGTGTCCGATTCGGGCTTTCTGGCCCTCAACGGCGCGCAGGTCTCGGCGACGGTGTCGGCTCCGAGCGGGGCGGAGCGGGATATTCCCATGGAGTGGTCCGTTGAGCGGGACGGACAGTACCGGGCGACGTTCGTACCTACCGAGGACGGGTTGCATCGCATGACCGTTCGCGCCGAGCAGCGGGGATCGCTGCTCGGCTCCGATGTAGCCTACGTGCAGAGCGGCGACCTGAATTCGGAGTTCGTCGACGCGGAGATGAACGCGTCGCTGCTCCGGCGCATTGCCGATGAGACCGGAGGGAAGTTCTACACCCCCGGGACCGTTGCCTCGCTGCCGGAGGACGTGAGCTTCACCGAGAGCGGAACGGTCGTGCACGAGCAGCGAGATCTCTGGGACATGCCGATCCTCTTTATCGCGCTGTTGGGACTCGTCGGCACCGAGTGGGCGTACCGGCGCACGCGGGGGCTGCCGTGAGGCCGGTATGGATCGGGACGATCGCCCTCCTTGCAGCGCTGACCACCACCGCCGCAGCGTACGGGCAGACCCACCTCGTGGTGATCAGCGGCCTGGGCGGCGAGCCGGGGTACCGCGAGCTGTTTCACGAGATGGGATCGTCCCTGGTGCAGGCCGCGCGCGACCGCTATGCGGTGCCCGGGGAGAACATCCTCTTCTTTGCCGAGCGACCCGAGCGCGAGGCATCGATCACCGGCAAGTCGACCAAGGAGAACGTCGAGTCGGCCTTTGCGCGGATCGCGACGTCGATCGAGCCCGACGCACGACTCTTCGTGGTGCTGATCGGGCATGGCAGCGCCCAAGGTGGGGCCTCGCGGTTCAACCTCCCGGGACCGGACATGACGGCGGCGGACTTCGCAACCCTGCTGGCCCGATTCCCCACGCAGGACGTCGTGTTCGCCAATCTGACGAGTGCGAGTGGTGGTTTTCTTCCCGCACTGTCGGGACCGCGACGCACGATCATCACGGCCACCCGGTCTGGCACCGAGCGCAACGAAACACTCTTTGGCGGCCACTTCGTGGCC
This sequence comes from Gemmatimonadota bacterium, assembly GCA_039591075.1. Taxonomy (GTDB): domain Bacteria; phylum Gemmatimonadota; class Gemmatimonadetes; order Gemmatimonadales; family GWC2-71-9; genus JAOTVV01. Next base: position 40,139 of record JBDHEI010000007.1, on the reverse strand, counting down.
GCATTGGTCGACGAGGGCGCGGACGCCGACAAGGACGAGCGGGTCTCGGTGCTCGAGGCGTTCGACTACGCCCGGCGCGAAGTGATCAGGGTCTACGAGCGGGAGAACCGATTGCGCACCGAGCACGCTCAACTCGACGACAACGGCGACGGCATCGGCAGCCAGGAACCCGACCCCCAGGATGGCGACGGTGCCGTGGCACGAACGCAGTTCCTCGCGACCACCCGTCCCAGCATCGCCGCAACCGCGACGGATGACCCGGCACTCGCAGCGCTTTACGCCGAACGCCTGGAACTGAATCGCGACATTGCGGCCTTGCGGCTCCGCAAGGCTGAATTGGCATCCGACGCCTACGAAGGCGAACTCGAGCGCCTACTGCTCGCGCTCGCCCGTGCCAATCGCGCCATCAGGGCACGGGAAGGCGGGACGGGATGACCAAGGTGGCCTGCAGCGTGCTCCTCGCCGGGGCAGCTGTGTTCGCGACGCCGGCTACGTGGTGTGTCGCGCAGGAATCGGCCGCCGAGGCCCGATCCGCCTACGTGGCGGCACGGTACGATGAAGCCATCGCACAGTACCGGCGATTGGTGCGCTCGGCCCCCACATCGGAGGAAGCGGCGCGTGGGCTCGCACGTGCCCTGGCTGAGATCGGACGGTACGATGACGCCATCGGCGAGGCGGAACGGTACGAGCGCCGCAATCCGGACTCCCCCCACGTGGCGAATGTGCACGGGGAGATGCTGGCCCACCGCGGCCGGCTCGACGAGGCCGAACGCCAGTTTCGACGTGCGGTCCAGGGCAACGCATCCGACAGCCTCACGGCTCGGCTCAACCTCCTGCTGCTGCAGCAGCGACGGGGTGAGGTCAATTCGGCCATGCGGGGCTTTGACGGCTTCATCACCACCTACAACCGGAGCCGAAACCTGTCATCGGATGACATCGCCGCCGTTGCAACCGCGGTCCGTCAGCTCGGCGCCCGCAATCCGCAGCTGTTCCAGGATGCCCTCCGGGCGTACGACGAGGCGATCGCCGCCGATCCGGACAATCTCGACGCGCAGATCCTCGTCGGTGACCTCTTCCTCGAGAAGTATCAGGGCACCGAGGCGCGTGAGGCATTCGAGGCCATCCTGCAGCGCGCGCCGAACCACCCGCGAGCCCTGCTTGGCTTAGCACGTGCCCGCCGGTTCGCCGGCTCGTCCGAGGCCATGGAGCATGTGAACCGAGCACTCGAGGTGAACTCGAACCTCGTTCCCGCGCGGGTGTTTCGCGCAAACCTATACGCCGAGGCCGAGCAGTACGACGAGGCGGCGCGCGAGGTGGAGCGGGCGCTCGATGTGGATCCGAGCGCGCTCGATGCCCTGGCGCTGCTGGCGGCCGTGCGTTACCTGGAAGGCGACCAACCGGCATACGAAACACTCCGGCGGCGCATGTTGGCACTCAACCCGCGGTTCGCCGGCATGTACGTCGTCCTGGCGGAAGTGAGCGCACGCAACCGCCTGTACCACGATGCCGTGCGCTTCGCGGGGGACGGTGTGGCGCTCGACTCGACCTCGTGGCGCGCCTTCGCGCTGTTGGGCATCAATCAGCTCCGGGTCGGCCAGATGGACCGGGGACGCGCCAACCTCGAGACGGCCTTCGCGGGCGATCCGTACGATCTCTGGACCAAGAACACGCTTGACCTGCTCGACACCCTGGAGCGATACGACGAGGTGGAGACGCCGCGGTTCCGGTTGGCGATCGATCGCAAAGAGTCGGCGCTCCTCGCACTCTACATCGAAGACCTCGCCGAGGAAGCGTACGACCGACTTGCCGGCCGTTACGGGTATCGGCCCGACCCGCCGGTGCGGATCGAAGTGTATCCGAGTCACGCCGACTTCTCGGTCCGATCGGTTGGGTTGGTCGGTCTCGGTGCCTTAGGGGTGAGCTTCGGTCCGGTGATCGCCATGGACTCCCCGTCGGCCCGCGAGCGAGGGGCGTTCAACTGGGGCTCCACGCTATGGCACGAGATCGCACATACGTTCCACCTCGGCCTCTCCGCAGGCCGTGTGCCTCGGTGGTTCACCGAGGGACTGGCGGTGTTCGAAGAGCGGCGCGCCCGTCCCGGATGGGGCGACGGCGTGGATCCCGGTTTCCTGATTGCGTACCGCGACGAAAAGCTCCTGCCTGTGAGCCGGCTCAACGATGGGTTCACCCGACCGGCCTACCCGGAGCAGCTCGGCTATTCCTATTATGAGGCATCGCTCGTCTGCGAGCTGATCGAACGGGAGCACGGGCCCACGGCGCTCACCCGGATGCTGCGCGCCTACCGCGAGGGCCAGACTACCGCGGAGGTGTTCCGGTCTGTGCTCGGCACCGACCTCGACGCGTTCGACCGTGTCTTCGACCGATATCTGCGTGAGCGGTTCGCCCAGCCGCTCGGTGCCTTGAAGGCGGCCGCGCCCATCGGCGAAGGCGGTGCCGGGGGCGGACATACCCCGGAAGGACTGCGCCGCCGCGCGGCGGACCCTGCCGATTTCGTCGCGCAACTCGCTATGGGCCAACTGCTCGTCGAGCAGGGCGATCCACGCGGGGCCATCCCGTACCTCGAGCGCGCCAAGGCATTGTTTCCGGAATACGCTGGCGGGTCCAGTCCGTATTGGCATCTGGCCCGCGCCTACAGTGCGACGGGCGACTCGGCGCGCGCAGTGGGAGAGCTCCGGGTGCTCACCAGCCTAAACGGCGGGCACCTCGAAGCATTGCTCGCCCTCGCGGATCACGTGGAGGCCCTGGGAGACCGGGCGGGGGCAGTCGAGGCCCTGGACAAGGCCATGTACGTCTACCCGCTCGACGTGGCCGTACACAGCCGGCTGGCCGAGCTCGCGGGGGAAACAGGCGACTGGCCACGCGCGGTGCGCGAGCGTCATGCCGTCGTGGCGCTCGATCCGGTGGACCGCGCCGACGCGCTGTTCCAGCTCGCCCGGGCATATTTCCGTGCGCGGGACTTCGACCGGGCACGAACGTGGCTGTTGCAGGCCCTGGAGATCGCCCCAAACTTCGCGGAAGCCCTGGACCTGCTCTTGGAGATTCACGATGCACGCCGCTAGCCACCTCCGCATCGCTCTGCTGGTCGCCGTGGCCCTCTCTCTGGCCACGGTGGCGTTGCACGGCCAGGAGCGCCAACGGGGTTTCGGCAGGCGTTCAGCCCCCGTATCGGCGGACGTCGACTTCGAGGCGTTCAACGTCCCGTACGACGGCCGTCTCACGTTCGTGCGGCTGCGGTACACGCCCGACCGCGCCAGCTGGGGTCGCGGGTTTTTCGGGGCCGACTACCAGTGGGACCACGACTACCCGCGCGCGGAGCGCCACTTCACCAAGATCCTGACCGAGCTGACCTCGATCTCGGTGGCGCTCGACGCGAGCAATATTCTGGCCCTCGACGACCCGACGTTGCTCCAATACCCCGTCGCGTACATGTCCGAGCCGGGACACTGGACGCAGACGGACGAAGAGGCCGCATCCCTGCGGGACTACCTCCTCAAGGGCGGCTTCGTCATCTTCGACGATTTTGCGGAATGGCAGTGGTTCAACTTCGAGGAACAACTGCGACGGGTGCTGCCCGACCACCGGCTGGTGCGCCTCGATGCGTCGCACCCGATCTTTCACTCGTTCTACGAGATCGAGTCACTGGATGGTTACGTCCACCCCTATAGGTTCCTGCCTTCTTCCTTCTACGGAATCTTCGAAGACAACGACCCGAACAAGCGGCTGCTGATCATCGCCAATTACGACAACGACATCGGGGAGTCGTGGGAATTCTCCGACACGGGACTCATTCCCATCGACATCACCAACGAGGCCTACAAGCTCGGCATCAACTACATCGTCTACGCGATGACCCACTGACTGGAGTGTCATGACCACGCAAGCCGCAGCGCTCGAATCCGCCGACGACATCGCCCTCGCCGATCGCCTCCGTGCCGGACGGGACCGGGTCGTGAGCGAGCTCAAGAAACTGATCGTCGGCCAAGACGAGGTCGTCGGCCAAGTGGTGTTGACGCTCTTCGTGGGTGGAAACAGCCTGATCATCGGCGTGCCTGGCCTCGCCAAGACTCTCCTGATCCGGACCTTCGCCGACGTCTTGGATCTCGAGTTCTCTCGAATCCAGTTTACGCCGGATCTCATGCCATCCGACATCACCGGCACCGATCTCGTCCAGGAAGATCCCGAGACGGGACAGCGGCGGATGGTGTTCATGCCGGGACCCATCTTCGCGAACATCGTGCTCGCCGACGAGATCAACCGGACGCCACCCAAGACACAGTCCGCGCTGCTCGAGGCCATGCAGGAGCATCGGGTGACCGTGCAGGGGCGGACGTACGACTTGGAAGAGCCCTTCTTCGTCTTCGCCACCCAGAACCCGATCGAGCTGGAGGGCACCTATCCCCTGCCCGAGGCCCAGCTCGATCGATTCATGTTCAACATCGTCATCGACTATTCGCCCGAAGACGAGGAGCTGGAGGTGGTGCGCAGTACGACGGGCGTGCAGGACCATCGGTTCGAGCATGCCATCACGGGTCGCGACATCGTCGCGTTCCAGGAGCTAGTGCGGCGTTTTCCCGTGCCCGACGCCGTCCTCCGGTACGCGGTAAACCTCGTACGCACCAGCCGACCCAATGCCAACGGGACCCCCGACTTCATCGAGAAATGGGTCTCGTACGGGGCGAGCGTGCGGGCGGCACAGTATCTCGTGCTCGGCGCCAAGGCACGCGCCTTGGTCGACGGTCGCGTGCACGTCACGTTCGAGGACATTCGGGCGCTCGCCCACCCCGTGCTGCGTCACCGGATCCTCAAGAACTTCCATGCCGAGTCGGAGCAGATCTCGACGGATCACCTAATAGACCGATTGCTGGAAGCAGTTCCCGAGCCGAAGTCGGGAATGTGACCACCCGGTTTCTCGACCCCAATGTGCTGGGACGGATCTCCAATCTGGAGCTCCTCGCCCGGACCGTGGTGGACGGCTTCATCAACGGCCTACACCATTCGCCGTACTTCGGGCTGTCGGTGGACTTCGCGGAGCATCGGCCCTACATGCCGGGCGATGATATTCGGCGCGTGGATTGGCGGGTGTTCGGCCGCACCGACCGATTCTACGTCAAGGAGTTCGAAGCCGACACCAACGCGAACTTCCTGGTCCTGTTCGACGTATCGAGCTCCATGCAGTATGGGAGCGGTGCCATCACCAAGCTGGACTACGGTCGCTACCTGGCAGCGTGCCTCAGCTACTTCTCTAGGCGGCAGCGAGACCGGGTGGGAATCGTCACGTTCGCCGAAGACATCGTGGAGTACGTTCCGAGCTCCGCCAAACATCTCGATATCGTGCTGCACACGATCGACCGGATCGAGGCCGGCGGGCCGGGCGGCCTCGAAGCACCGCTCCTGAAAGTGGCCGAAAGTGTGCGCCGACGGAGCCTCCTGGTGCTCATCTCCGATCTGTACGAGGAGCCCGACACCGTCATGCGGGCGCTGGATCGGCTGCGACACAAGGGAAACGACATCATCGTGTTCCACCTGCTCGATCCGGCGGAGATCGAGTTCCCGTTCGACGAGGCGGCACCGTTTGAGGATCTCGAAACGGCCGAACGCATCCCCGTGGTTCCCGAGACGCTCCGAGAAGAGTATCACGCGCTCATGCGTGGCCATCTCGCGACGCTCACCGAGCGGATGAACCGGAGCCAGATCGACTACTGCCAGGTGAACATTGCCAAGCCCCTGGACCACGTCCTGCGCGACTACCTGTCACGCCGCGAGCGCCTCCGGCGGGTGCGCTGATGAACCTCATGTTTCTCGCCCCGCTGTTTCTCGCCGGCGCTGCAGCGATCGCGATCCCCATCCTCGTCCATCTCACCCATCGGCAGCGACGCGAGACGGTGAAGTTCCCGTCGCTGATGTTCCTGCGACGGGTCCCGTTCCGCACCGTGCGCCGTCAGCGCATCCGCCACTGGCCGCTGCTGCTGCTGCGGGTGGCAGCGATCGCCCTGGTGGCCGCGGCATTTGCGCGACCGCTCTGGAACCGCGGGACCATCGGTCCCGCATCCCTCGGTAGCGCACGCGAAGTGGTCGTGCTGCTGGACCGCTCGTACAGCATGGGGTACGGCGACCGCTGGGCGCAGGCTTCCACCGCGGCGCACCGAACCATCGACGGTATCGCGCCCGACGATCGCGTCACCCTCGTGCTGTTCACGGACCGCGCGGAGGCGGTGAATCTCCCGACGGCCGATCGCGCCGCCTTGCACGCCATCGTCGACCGCACTCGCCCGTCGCCGGCCGGCACCCGGTTCGGCCCGGCACTCGAGCTGGCACGTGACATCCTCGACGCGTCCGACCTGCCGCGACGGGAGGCCGTGCTGATCACCGACTTCCAACGGCACGGATGGGACGCGCAGCTGGACGTGCGCCTGCCCGAAGGCACGGCCATCACGCCCATCGACGTCGGGGCCGCCGACGCATCCAACGTCGCCGTCGCCGGGGTCCTCTTCGATCAGAGCCGAGAAGCCGCCCGCCCTCGACTCACCCTGTCCGCCCGGATCGTGAACCCGGGCCCCACGGCGTCGAACGGACGGACCGTGCGACTGGAGATCGAGGGACAGGCTGTGCAGCAGCGAACCGTGGATCTCCCTTCCGGCGGAGCGGAGACGGTGCGGTTCGATCCGGCGCCGCTCCCTGACCGGCCGACCCGCGGCGTCGTCCGCCTGGATCCCGACGCCCTTCCAGAAGACGACGTGTTCCGCTTCACCGTCGCGCCTCCCCGACCGGTTCCCATCGTTGTGGTGCGCCATCCGTCGGCACCGGCCGATGATATCCTCTACCTGCGGCAGGCACTGGCCCTCGGGTCCGATCCAGCATTCGACATCCGCGTGCGATCGGCCACGCAGCTTGCCTCGACTGACCTCGACGGCATCGGCATGGTCGTGCTTTTCGATGCACCCTATCCCCGTGGCGCGGTCGGCCGCACCCTGGATCGCTTCGTTCGCGATGGTGGCGGACTCCTGGTGATCCTCGGACCGCGGAGCGGCGCTGGTATCTGGACCGGCGAGACCGCGGCGTCGCTCGGCACCGTGTCCGGACAGATCACCGATAGGCTCGGCGGCCGCGGCGGTACCGTGAGCGTGCTCGACTACAGTCATCCGGTCTTCGAGCCCTTCGGCGCCCCCCGAAGCGGTGACTTCTCGGCGGCGCGGTTCTTCCGCTATCGACCGTACGACGCCCCGGCGGGCGCGACCGTCCTGGCGCGCTTCGACGACGGCGCACCCGCGCTGGTCGAGATCCGCGTGAGGGACGGCACGGTCATGGTGTGGACCTCCGATGCGACGAACAGGTGGAACGATCTCCCGCTGCAGCCGATCTTCTTGCCGTTTGTGCATCAAGCGGCTCGGCATCTGGCGGGTTACCGCCCCCGTCCGGCATCCCACATCGCGGGGCAAGTGGTCGACATCGGGACGCACCTGAACGATCGGCCCTGGGGTCCGAGGCAGCGCCCGGATAGCGAAGCCGACCTCGTCTTAGAGACCCCCTCTGGGGAGCGCGATGTACTTGGGCCAGCTGAGGCCGGGCGGCCCGTGGCACTCCGCGAGAGCGGCTTCTATGTCGTGCGACCGCTCACCGCCGGGACCGGTGTCGAGACCGCCGTGCTGGCGGTCAACCCGGACGTTGCAGAGGCTGACCTGGAACGGTTGGATCCCGAGCAGCTGCTCGGAGCTATCGCCCCGCGAGGGGGGGGCGCGGAGCGCGCCGCGAGCTTGGCCGCCACCCTGACCCCGGTCGAAAAGGAACGTCGGCAGGGGCTATGGTGGTACCTTGTGGGAGGGGCACTGCTCCTCCTCCTGGCGGAGACCGGCTTGGCGAGCCGGCTCTCCCGTCTCGCGAGCTGAAGAGGTATCCCGATGCTCTCATTATTCTCTTCGTCACCTGCAGCCGCGCCGCGCCCCCAGACGCTCTCGGGTGTCATCCGGTCGGTGCGCGCACGTTGGCGTCTCCGGGTGGCGCTACACGGTCTCGCCATTACGGCGGGCGCCGGCCTCGTGGTCTTCCTCTTCAGCGCGTACGCCCTCGATTACTTCAGGTTCAGCGGCACCGCTATCACCGCGTTTCGCGTGATCGCCTACGGATCGATCGCGGCGCTCGCCATCCGGTTCCTCGTCGTGCCCCTCAGGCGTCGCGTGTCGAACGAGCAGGTTGCGCTGTATTTGGAAGAGCGCGAGCCGTCGCTCCGAGGACTGGTGCTGGGCGCGGTCGAGTTCGGCAGCGATCCCGCGCGGATCGAGCAACTGGCGGTCTCCCGTCGCCTAGTCGAGCGACTCGTCGAGAGTGCGGTCGAGCGCTGCGCGGAGATCGAGTACGGAAAGCGCGTCGAGCGGCCGCGCCTGGCGCGCCTCTCAGGGGCGCTCACCGGGATCACAGTTGTGAGCGCCGCACTCTTCTTGCTGCAGCCGGGGTTCGTTACCCAGAGCGCACCGTTTCTCTTGGCACCCTGGTCGACCGGAGGCGGAGACAGCCCCTACTCTATCGCCGTGCATCCGGGCGATACGGTGCTCCCCCGTGGCGCGGACCTCAAGATCACGGCCGAGCTGCGAAACTTCGATACCGACCAGGTCGAGATCTCGCTGCGGCGCGGCGGGTCGTCGGAGTGGGAGCGCTGGCCGATGACCGTGGACGACGAGAGCGGGAGCTTCAATTTCCTCGCCTTCAGCATCGACTCCGTTACCGAGTATCTCGTCGACGCTGGGCGCGTCCGCTCGGCCGTCCACCGGATCGACGTAGTCGATCTCCCCTACGTCGAACGGATCGATCTCGAGTATCGGTTCCCGACCTACACGGGGCTGAGCCCACGGATCGAGGAAGACGGTGGCGATATCGCGGCGGTCGCTGGGACCGAAGTCACACTCACTGTGATCCCGACGATGCCGGTGGTAGGCGGATCCCTGGTCCTCGACGAGCGTGATACGATTGCGCTCGATCTCGCAGCGCCAGACGCACTCACCGGCTCGCTGAGGATCGAGCGGAACGGTAGCTACCGGATCGTCCTGCGCAGCGAGCGTGCCGCACCGGTCCTCGGCTCGCCGGACTATTACATCGACGTGCTTCTCGATCAGCCTCCGGCTCTTCGGTTCAGCACCCCAGGCCGTGACATCTCGGTTACCAGTATCGACGAAGTGTTCGTCGAGGTTTCGGCCGAAGACGATTACGGGGTCGGCCAGGTCGAGTTACGCTACGCAGTGAATGGGGGACCGGAGCAAGCGGTCCCCCTGTACAGCGGGTCACGGACCCCGCGTCAACTCACCGCTGGTCACACCTTCTACCTCGAAGAGACCGACCTCGAGCCAGGTGATTTCTTGTCGTACTACGCGCGAGCAACCGACGCCAACCGCGTAGGTGGCGTCCAGACCACCACCACGGACATCTACTTCCTAGAGATCCGGCCGTTCGACCGTCGCTACCGTCAGGCTGAAGCGCAGGGGGGCGAGGGGGCCGCGGGAACCGGCGGAGAGGTCGGCGAATTGTCGTCCCGGCAGCGACAGATCGTGGCCGCCACGTTCAAGGTGGTGCGTGACTCCAGCCAGCTTCCCGCCGACGAGGTCCGCGAGAACCTCGCGACCTTGGCCCTGGCCCAGGGCCGGCTCCGCGAAGAGGTCCAGACCTTGGTGGACCGAATGGAGAGCCGGCGGGTTGTCCAACTCGATTCCACGTTCCAGGCGGTGGCGGAGGCGTTGCCGCAAGCAGCGGTCGCGATGCAGGAGGCCGAGGAACGGCTGGGCGAGCGCCGGCCACAGGATGCTCTCTCACCGGAGCAGCGCGCGCTCCAGTTTCTCCAGCGTGCGGAAGCCGCGTTCCGGGAACGGGAAGTGACACGAGGCAGCAATCAGCAGGGTGGCGGTGGTCAATCGGCCAGCGCCGAAGATCTGGCCGATCTGTTCGACCTCGAGATGGACAAGCTACGCAACCAGTACGAGCAGGTCGACCGCGGCGAGCGACGGGAAACGAGCCAGCAGGTCGACGAGATCCTCGAGAAGCTCCGAGAGCTCGCGCGGCGTCAGCAGCAGGAAAACGAGCGCATGCGGGCTCAAACGCAGAACCAGGGCGGCGGTGGCGGGTCCGAAGCGCAGCGCCGACTGGCCGACGAGACCGAGGAGGCCGCCCGCCGTCTGGAACGGCTCTCCCGCGAGCAGTCACGCCCCGATCTGGAGCAGACGGCTCGGCGGCTCCGCGAAGCGGCAGAGGCCATGCGTCGCGCTGCGGCGACTCGGAACGCCGACGGCACCGCTCGGGGGCAGTCGGCCCTCGACGAACTGCGTGAGGCGCGGCGCCGGCTGGAACAAAGCCGGTCGGCCGGACGCGAGGGGGAGATCCGCGATGCGCTGAGGCGCGCCGAGCAGCTGAGCGAGCAGCAGCAGGACGTACGCCGTGACGTCGAGCGACTGGAAGCGGCCGCTGCCGATCGCGACGAGCGGGTCCGCCGCTTGGTGGAGCGCAAGGACCAAATGGCCGACGAGGTGCGCGACCTCGAAGCACAGCTCGCCGAACTCGCCAGGACGATGCGGGAGGAACAACGGGATGCAGCCCGTCAGCTCGGCGAGGCGGCGCGCGAGATGCGTGATCAGCGTCTCGCCGACAAAATCCTGTTTTCCCGGGGAGTCGTGCAGGGCCGGTCGGCAGAGTACGCGCGTAATTTTGAGGAACAGATCGGGACCGACCTCGAAAACCTGGAACAGCGGATTCGCGATGCGCTGGACGCGGTCGGCGACACGCGGGAGCAGCGGCTTGGGCAATCGCTCGATCGCGCTCGCGATCTCGTCAACGCGCTCGAGTCGCTGGACGAGCGGCTGCGTGCCGCGACCGAGCCCCAGCAGCCTGGCCGCGAGGGACAGGAATCGCCGCAACAGGGACAGGGACAGGAAACATCGGAGCCGCAGGGAGGCGAGCAACCCGGGCGGGAACAGTCGTCGCCGCAGGGCATGCCGCGTGGCGGCGGGACCGGACAACTCTCTCCAGACGACGTTCGGCAGTTCCGGGGAGAGCTCGGTAGGCGACGGAACGAGATGGCAGAGCTCCGGCGTGAATTGGCGGCCGAAGACGTGGACGTCGCCCAGCTCGATCGGATCCTGCGCGGCCTCGGCACGCTCCAGAACCGCGGCACCCTCGGCGATCCCCGGGGATTGGCTCAACTCCAGGCGGAGATCATCGCCGGATTGAAGGAGTTTGAGTTCGCGCTCCGGCGTGAGCTGGCCGGTACAGATGAAGAGCGGCTCTTCCTGTCAGGGTCTGATGACGTGCCCGAGGCATATCGCAAGCTCGTAGAGGAGTACTACAAGGCGTTGTCGCGGAGCCGGCGGTAGCCCCAGCGCCGGCCACGGCCGAAACCGACGATGGCCCCGCGATCCAAGTGCGGATCCCGGGGCCATCGCTTTGTGCAGCTGGATCGGTCTAAAGGGTATGCACGATCAGCGCGACGGCCAACAGCGTGTTGGTGGCGAGATTCCAAATCACGTTGGCACCCATCGCCGGCAACGGGACTGGCTGCTCGGGATTGCCCAACGCCCACTGCAGGGGCTTGACCAATAGCACCAGCGAAGGAAGCGTGGCCGCCAGCGCGAGCAGGGGCAGATAGCCCAAGATCACCGCCACGACGATCGCCACCGGCGTCAGGATCGCCGCGACGGCGTAGATCTTGGCTGCCGCCGGCCGGCCAAACCGGATGATCAAGTGGCGACGCCCACCCCGCCGATCCGCCTCGACGTCCGGGAACTCATTCAGCAGCAGGAGATTGAACGTCATGAAGAACGCGGGGATCGCGGCTGCTAACGCCGGATCTGGAACGCTGCCCGTTTGCACGAGGGCAATCCCGATCACCGGAAGCGCGCCGAGCCCGAGCCCGGCCGCCAACTCCCCAACCCCGAGCTTGGTGAGCACGTCGGTGTAGAACACGATGGTGATCGCGCCCACAATCATGACCGGCAACAGGGCCCACCCGATCCGGGTGATGAACCAGATGCCTACCGCCAGTCCGACGATCGCCCAGCCAATCCCGTACAGCAGAGCCGACCGCGTCGAGAGCGCGCCGGACGGCAGCGTTCCGGTGCCGCCCGAGAACGGCGTCCGCTGGGTGTGGAGATCGATCCCGGTCCGCGCCATGTCGCTCCACTCGTTGAAGACGTTGGCCGCTATGTGGAGCGCCACGAGACCAAACAGGCCGACCGTCGTATGGAGCCAACTGAACTGTCCGGCATAGGCCGCGGCGGCCGCCCCGGACGCCACGAGGGTGATGGGCAGGAGGAGAAACGGGCCGCGGGAGATCCCGGCGTATGGCTTGAGACCAGACATGGACGCACTCTCGCTGGGAGGAAGTGAGATATTAGATACCCCGGCGATGGCTGGGGATCAAGCGCCTTCCGGTGCCGCGACGTCCATGGGCCTTCTGTTCCCCGGTGACCCCAACTACGTTGCGTCGGCCGTCCCGGACGGACCATGTCACCTGGAATCGTGACGAAGGAGCTACAGTGCCAAGGATGCTTTCTCGGGTGCCTATCGCGCTCGCTGCCGCGCTTCTTACGGTCGCCCTGAGCGGGGCTGCCTGCGCAGGTTCCGACGCTGGCGAGGCACCCGTCCCGGAAGAGATTCACGGGTTCCCGCTGGCCGAAGTCAGGGCGGGTGAGGACGCCGCCGCCGTGCTCGAACGCCTGCACGGCAAAGAAGTGGCCCCCGAACAGAGTTGGGTCGCCACCTACGGACCGGAAGAGATGGGCACCACGCTTTACGTCAGCCGGTACGAGAGCGCGGAGACGGCAACGTCTGAGCTCGCGCGCATGGCCGCTGGCGTCGATGGCGAAGGGACCGGCTTCGGCCATCACGCAGAGTTCGAGGTCGCCGGCCTCGCCGTTCACTCCGTGTTCGGACAGGGACAGGCCCACTACTTCTACGCCAAGGACCGGGACTTGGTGTGGCTCGGCATGGTGCCGATGCTCGCACGAGTGGGCGTGGCGCAGCTGCTGAACGTCCCACCGGACTCGATCCCGCCATTCGGCGCGCCGGCCGCAGCAACGCCATCGGGTAGCTGACCGAAAGCTCCTAGCGGTTTGCCTCCTCGTTGGACGGCGAGGGCAACGCCAGCTCGACGTGCTCGACCAAGCGGTCGGCTAGCGCCCCGAGCTCACGCTCCCTGTGCATGACCGCAGTGACACCGAGCGATCGAGCCACGAGGAACGCGCCACCGATGGTGCCGAGCAGACCGAAGGCCGCGACGGCCGACGGCTCGCCGCCACCCACACCGCCTCCCACGGTGAGTCCGAAGAGCCCGCCGAAAAAGGCACCGGCCACGCCCCCGAAGAGCTGACCCGCTACCTGCTCCACCTGCTCCCGGATCTGAATCCGGGTGCGGCCATCGCGCGGAGTTACCGCGATCCGCACCTGGCGCCCCGGCGCGCCCCCGTGCACCCCGCTGTTCCACACGAGCGTGTCCTCCCACACGGTGATCTTGCCGCGTCCAAAGGTCATCTGGATCTCTTCCACGATCTCGCCGAACGCGGCCACCGGGATCTCCCGTTCCACGACCCGATCGATCGCTACCGTCGTGGCGGACAGGCCGGATGAACCGACGGGTGGGGGCACGACCGCGTGGCCGGGCCCTGTGCGATCGATCTCCACCAGCGCGCGGCGCACGTCGTCCGGTGGGATACCCACCTCCGCAGCGATCCGCTCGACTCCTCCCACGGAGAAGAGCCCTTCCTGCATCGGGCGCTCCGCCTGTAACTCCGCGGCACGCCCCACAATCTCCCGAATCTCCGCATCGGTGTATCGGGTGGGGGATCGGTCGGCACTCTGCACGAGTGCGTCGGCGAACGACGCCGCAGTCGGGAACCGGTCGGTCGGGCGCAGCGCCAGCGCCCGGGCAAGTATCTGTTCCACCCGTCCCGAAAGCGCGTCCAACCGTTGACGGTGCAGCGGCTCGGCATCGACGAACCGGCCGATTCTGGCCGCCGTCTCGGTGACCCAGAGCCCCGGGGGTTCGCCGACCAGCATCTCGTACACGACGCACGCGAGCCCGTACACGTCCGTCCGCTCGTCGATGTGGCGAACCCCAGCGGCCTGTTCCGGACTCATGTATCCCGGCGTTCCCAGTGCGAAGCCGGTGCGGGTGGTGGAAGGACCGCCGGCCGTGCTCACAGCCTTGGCGATCCCGAAGTCGACCACGAAGGCGTGGCCCTGAGCCAGCAGGATGTTCTCGGGCTTGATGTCCCGATGGAGGACACCCATGCGATGCGCGTAGCCCAGTGCATCCGCTACCTGGCGCGTAATGCCGAGCACCACTCCGAGCGGCAGCGGGGCGTTGCGACGCAATAGGGCGCGGAGCGACTCGCCGTCGACGTACGGCATGACATAATAGAGGAATCCCTGGCTCTCGCCCGAGTCGTGGAGCGCAACGATGTGCGGGTGGGAGAGCCGGGCAGCGATCGCGATCTCTTTGAGGAAACGCTGGGTGCCGATCGAGGCGGCGAGATCCGGCCGGAGCACTTTCAGCGCTACATCGCGCTCGTGCTTCAGGTCCTGGGCGAGATAGACGGTGGCCATCCCACCCTGCCCCACCATCCGCACCAGGTCGTACCGGTCGGCGAGAGCCGCCCGCAACGCCGTCGTGATCTCCCCCATAGAGGTAAACTACGGTGAGGGGTTCATCGGGTCGACCGAGCCGCGCCATGCACTCGGACCGGTGCTGGTGGATGCCCTCGAGACCGGCGGAGGTAACGAGCAGGGTGCAACGCGACTACATCATGCGGATGATTGAACAAATGGGGATGATCCTGATCCGGCTGCACGCGATCATCCTGAAGCGGACGGTGGCACCCGCTCAGGTGCGCCAGGAGCTGGAGTCGGTGCTGCAAGGCGTGGGCTTCGACCTCTCACTGGCCAAGCTCGCGGATGCCGCGACGCTCGAGCAGATGGTGGCTCCGACGGGTGAACTCGAGCCGGCACGCGGATGGCTGGTGGCGGAGACCCTCTACCTGGACGGTCTGGAATCGGCGCTGGACGATCGGCCCGAGGAGGCGCGCCTCAGCTTCGACAAGGCCCTCCGCCTCTACGGCCTGCTCGCGCCGGACGCCATCCTTCCGAGCGGGTTCCCCGAAGCGACGGATCGGATCGCGGAGATACGACGCCGGCTGGAGGCATTGAAGAACTGACGGGAGCGGGGGCCCTGCTCAGCGCCAAGTGGGTGGCACCGCCTCCGGTTTGGTGGGCTTGATGGGGCTCCCAGCTACTGCCATGCGTTGTCGGATGGCGCGGAGCTGCCGGAATCCGACCAGGCGTCGCGCATCCTCGTCCCACAGGGTCATCCCCAACGTCTTGAGGCTCTGCAGCGCGGTGAGGCGAGTGACCCCGTGAAATTCGGGGTTCTCGTCGTAGCAGCGCTGCAGCCGGTAGTTGGGGATTTGGCTGCAGACGTGGTGGATGTGGTGCAAACCGATGTTGGCCGTCAACCACTGCAATGTTCTCGGCAGCACGAAATGCGAGCTGCCTTCGAGGCCCGCCTCGTAGTAGTTCCACTCCTCTCGGTAACGCCAGTACGTGTCCTCGTACTGATGCTGCGCATAGAAGAGGAAGACACCGATCGATCCGGCGATCAGCGTAATGGGGAGCTGCACGAGTAGAAACCGGTCGATCCCGACCAGCAGCCACATGGCCGTCACCACCGCGAGGAGCGCGAGATTGGTGCCGTGCACGCTTCGCCACTCGCGCTTCCAGGTGCGCGGCAGGTCGAACGGAAACCGGTGCTTCAAGATGAACTGGTACGCGGGGCCGATCACCAACATCACTGCGGGATGGCGATACAGCCGGTAGAAGAACCGTCTCAGTCGCGGGAGGCCCAAATACTCCTGCACCGTGAGCGTTGTGATGTCTCCGATCCCACGCTGCTCGAGATTCCCGGAGCCGGCATGGTGCATGGCGTGGGTTTTTCGCCAGTAGCGGTACGGGACGAGCGTCAGCACGCCGATGGTGGCACCGACCAGGTTGTTGAGGCGCCGGGACCTGAAGAAGGCGCCGTGGCCGCAATCGTGCTGAAACATGAACATCCGCACCACCAGCAGCGCCGCCGGCAGTGACAGGACGAGGGTCAGCCAGTAGCCGCGGTCCAGACTCCAGAGCATGAGGAGCCACATGGCGGCGAGCGGGAGTGCGGTCGTAGCCAGCTGGACCGCTGCGCGCCAGGGGTTGGGCTGCTTATAGGGCGCGACCAGGGCGTTCCAGTCGGTGCTGTGAATGTCGGGGTTACCAGTGGTCATCGGTTCGAACTCGACGTTCGGCGGCAAGGGCACGACTACGAATGATAGCTATCGGCGTATTGGCCCGCCACCGCCCTCAGGCCGTAGATTTGCCGAGAGATCGAGTGGGGGATGCGTGGAGACGTTCGCGGTAGTGATCCTGATTGCCGTGGTCGGGCTTGGTATCGCTGCGGCCGCCCAGGCCAGCAACCGGAAGCCGCTCAGGGACACGTGGGGCGCCGCAGCAACGACATTGGGGCTGGCCTGCGATCCGGGTGATTTCTTCAACTATCCCGCGATCCACGGGCAGATGCGAGGCTGTTCGGTCAGGGTGTCGACCTTCACCAAAGGCGAAGACTCCGCTCGCCACACCCGCTACCGCATCGTCTACCGCGTTTCGCTTCATCTGGGCCTCAGGATCCGAGAGCGGACCGTTTTCTCCAACGTTCAGCGACTCCTCGGCAAGCGGGATCTCTCGTTCGGGGACGCCGAGTTCGAGGAGCGCTTGGTCATTCGAGCCACCAACACCGACGCCGTGGTCAGTATGCTCGGCCCCGCACGCCGTCGAGTGCTCCGCGATTTCTACGCCTTCTTCCCCGACGCTGTCATCGATGACACCACGCTCACGTGGGAGACCGAAGGCATCGACGATGGTCGCGAACGGATCGTGGAACAGGTGCAAAGCCTGGTGAGGATGGCCAGCGATCTCGAGCAATGGGCTCGCGAACCCGAGACGAGACCGCTGGAGGCGCTCGACGAATCCACTCAGGATGGGTCCGAGCCGAAGCGACTCCCAATGGAGACCGAGCTCGTCGACACCGGTGAATCCGAGGAAGCGCCGTCACTCTCCTTTGACGAGCTGATCGACCCCGGATGGATCCCTCCACGCCTGTCCGAAGGCAACGGGGACGACACACCCGATCTTGTGAACGCCGACGTGGACGGCATCGCGGCGCGACCGGAGCACGTGCCAGATGCAGCGGAAAGCTCCGTGCATCTGGACATCGCCACCGATCACGCAGTGCTCGAGACCCCGCCGGCCCCCGATGTGCCGACGAGCCCCGTTGACGATGACACCACATCAGTCACAGCTGCGCCACCACCGCCTGCAGCCACCGAGCCCGCGCACCACGATGCGCCCGTTCATCCTCGCGACGCCACTGAGCTCCTGTTCGGCACGCGACTCATGGGCGATGAGATGGAGCATCGTTTCACCCAGCACCTCGAGGGTCGGCGGGTGCTGTGGTCTGGCGTGCTTCGCAGCGTGACCACGTACCCGTTCGATCACGTCTTCGGCAAAGAGCGGGGTGCCCGGGCCACCTTTGAAATTGCGGAAACCGAGGATACGTACGGCGCGCGTCGGGTGCGCGCCGTCGTGCGGTTGCCCGAGGCACTCACCAAAGCCCTCCTCCCCAGGGTCGGGCAGCGGCTCCTATTCGAGGGCACGTTGTTCCACTGCGAGGCGTTCATGCGGACGTTGTATCTGGTGGACGGCACGGTCCCGGAAATCGCGTCGCCCTCGGTGGGCACCCCTACCGCACGTCCAGGACGGGCGGGCCCAGCACATCGCTCCGGGTCGTGATCCCCAGGCCGGGGCGCGCGGGGGCGGCCAGCCGACCCTGCTCCCGTCGGGGAGCCCCATCGGCCACGGTGACGGTCACGTAGCTGTTGAAGTCCGTCGCCGTGAAGAGCAGTTCCGGCGGCGTGGAGTGGGCCAAATGCGCGATGGCCGCCGTAGTGACGTCACCCCCCCAACTGTCCTCGATGGTCATGGCGATGCCCAGGGATACGCACAGGTCACGCACCTCTCTCGCCCTCGTGAGTCCGCCGAGCTTGCTGATCTTCACGTTCACCACGTCCATGGCACCGTCACCCCAGCCGCGCACCACCTGCTCGAGTGCGTCCATGGACTCGTCCAGCACGAACGGCTGGTCGATGTGTCGACGCACGGTGAGACATTCCTCGTACGTGCGGCACGGTTGCTCGATGTACACGTCGAGATCTCGAACGGTGCGGGCCACGCGGAGCGCTTGGTGCGTGAGCCATCCCGTATTGGCGTCCGCAATCAAGATATCCCCCGGGCGCAGCACACTGGCGACGGCCCGAATGCGCTCCACATCCTCGTCGGGCTCGCCTCCCACCTTGAGCTGAAACCGCCGGTATCCCTCGGCACGATAACCCGCCACCCGCTCAGCCATCGTTTCGGCCGATGCTTGGGAGATGGCCCGGTAGAGCGGGAAATCCGCCCCATGCCGCCCGCCGAGCAGCGTACAGACGGACTGCCCGGTCGCCTGACCCAGAATGTCCCAGCATGCCATGTCGATCGGTGACTTCACGTAGGCGTGACCCTTGAGTGCGTGATCCATGGCACGATTGAGGGGGCCGAGCTGCGTCGGGTCCATGCCGAGCAGTGTGGGGGCCAGCGTGCGGAGCCCAGTCCTGACACCCTCCGGATACGATGGGAGATAGGCTGGTCCCAGCGGACACACTTCGCCCACACCCGTGATGCCCGTATCCGTCTCGATACAGACCACGGTGCTGTCGAACACCGAAACGGCTTTGCCACCCGACCAAGCGTACGTCCCTTCTTGGAGGGGCAAGTCGACCTGATGCGCGGTGATACGGCGGATCTTCATCCTCGACTCCGGTGTGAGCGGGACGTTCGGTCCGAGCGTCAGGAAGATGCGTCCCCGTGCAGGGGTAGGCGAGGTCGGTCTGGGGAGAGCCGACCGATACGGGGATAGCCCTCGGGTAAAACCAACGCTAGGTTGTCGGGTTACATGTCGAGACCCATGCCGAGGCATCACTCGTGAAGCTCTCCGACACCTCGATCCGCCGGCCTGTGCTCACCAGCATGGTGAGCATCGCGCTGATTCTATTCGGTGGGATCGCCTACTCCCGGCTCCCGGTCCGGGAGTTCCCGGACGTCGACCCTCCCATCGTTTCCGTCAGCACCTTCCTTCGGGGCGCCAACCCTCGCGTGATCGAGTCCACCGTGACCGACATCCTCGAGGAGGAGTTGAGCACCATCCCCGGGCTTCGTACCCTCACCAGCGCGAGCGCGGAGCAATTCAGCAACGTCACGCTCGAATTCACGCTCGACCGGGATCTCGAAGCGTCGGCGCAAGACGTGCGGGACAAGGTGTCGCGCGTGCGGGGGCGTTTGCCCCAGGACATCGAGGAGCCGGTGGTGAGCAAGCAGGATGCCGACGCGCAGCCGTTCTTCTGGCTGGCGCTCTCCGGTGCCAACTACAGCCTGCTCGACCTGTCCGATCTCGGAGATCGCGAGGTGAAGACGCGGCTTCAGTCCCTTCCGGGCGTTGGCCGCGCCCAGGTCTTCGGAGAGCGCCGCTTCTCAATGCGCATCTGGCTCGATCCCGAAGCGCTCACCTCGCGTGGGCTCACGGTGCAGGACGTCCAGACCGCCGTTCGCACCCGGAACGTGGAGATCCCGGCCGGGCGCATAGAGTCGGCGCGACGCGAATTCACCGTGCGGTCGCTGGGCGAGCTCAAGACCCCGGAGGAGTTCCAAAACCTGGTGGTCGCCAATCAGAACGGTCAGCTGGTGCGCCTGCGTGATCTGGCGAGGGTGGAGTTGGGGCCCGAGGACGACCGGGCCATCCTGCGCTTCAACGGGGTCACCGCCGTGGCCATCGGAGTGGTGCGACAGTCCAAGGCGAACCTGATCGAGGTATCGGACGCGATCCGGACCGAGCTGCCGAACATCCAGGCCGCACTGCCGGCCGGGGTCGAGCTGTCGGTGGCGTTCGACGGTGCCACCTTCGTGAGACGCTCCATCCAGGAAGCGCAAGAGACCCTGCTGCTCGCCGGCTTTCTCGTGGTGCTGATCATCTTCGTGTTTCTCCGCAACCTAAAGGGCACCATCATTCCCGGGCTCGCGATCCCGACCTCCATCGTGGCCGCGTTTGGTCTCATGTACTTCTTCGGGTTCACAATCAACAACCTGACGCTGTTGGCACTCATCCTGTCGATCGGCATCGTCGTGGACGACGCCATCATCGTGATGGAGAATGCCTATCGCCACCAGGAAGCACTGGGCGAGACCCCGGAGCAGGCGGCGATGCGGGGGACGAGCGAGATCGCCTTTGCGGTGATCGCCACGACGATCGCGCTCGTGGCCGTCTTCTCACCGCTGGCCTTCCTTCGGGGCACGACGGGCAGGCTGTTCAACGAGTTCGCCCTGGCCATGGCCGGTGCGGTCGTCATCTCGAGCTTCATTGCGCTCACCCTCACTCCCATGCTGTGCGCCAAGATCCTGCGGGTTCCCAAGTCCCACGGTCGGCTGTTCAACGCGTTCGAGCAGACGTTCCAGCACATCACGGACTGGTATGGCCTGGCACTGGCCTGGGCCATGCGGCACCGCTGGCTCATCGTGAGCGGTGGCGTCGCGACGGTCGTTGTCGCCGTCGGGGTGTTCCAGAACCTCAAGCGCGAATTCGTCCCGCCGGATGATCGTGGCTTCTTCACCGTGTTCACCATCGGGCCGGAGGGTTCCTCACTGGGGTATACCGACGACTACCAACGCCGCGTCGAGGCGATTCTCGCGCAGACGAAGGACGTCGAGGCGTACTTCAGCATCATCGGGTTTGGTGGCCGGGTGAACAGCGGCATCATCTTCGCCCGGCTCACCGACTGGTCGGAGCGGGACCGGTCGTCGCAGGAGATCATCGGAGAGGTCCAACCGCCGTTCTTCGGGATCCCGGGGATCTTCGCCTTTGCGAACAACCCCTCCGCCTTTGGGGGGTTCGGCAATCCCGTGAACTTCGTGGTGCGGCATCCGGACTTCGATTCGCTGGCGGTCGGGATGGACCGTCTCATGGCTAGAGCCCGCGGGATCACCGGCCTGATCAATGTCGATACCGACCTGAAGGTCAACAAACCGGAGCTGACGATCACCTACGACCGCGATCGTGCCGAAGACCTCGGCGTTGCGATCTCCGACATTTCGAGCACGCTGCAGACCATGCTCGGCGGCCAGCGGATCGGCACGTTCACACGCGCCAACAAGCTCTACTACGTCATAGCGCAGCTGTCGCCGGCCGAGCGCGCGACCCCACGCGACATGACCAGTCTGTACGTGCGAGGCGTCGATCGCCAACTCGTGCAGCTGTCTGCCGTGGCCCGCATCGAGGAGGGGGTGGGTCCGCGTCAGCTGAGCCACTTCAATCGGGTGCGCTCGGCGACCCTCACCGGCAACCTCTCACCGGGTTTCACCCTGGGCGAGGCCCTGGACTCGCTGTACGCTGCCGGCAACGAGGTCCTGCCACCGGGCAGCAGCATCGCGTTGTCCGGTGAGAGCCGGGAGCTGCAAGAGAGCGGCAATGCGCTCTACTTCGCGTTCCTCCTGGCACTCGTGGTCGTGTTCATGGTGCTCGCGGCACAGTTCGAGTCGCTCCTGCATCCGTTTACCGTGATCCTGGCGGTGCCGCTGGCGGTAACCGGCGCGCTCGTGACACTGCTGATCACCGGGTCGACGCTCAACCTGTTCAGCCAGATCGGCATGATCCTGCTGATCGGCCTGGTGACCAAGAACTCCATTCTCTTGGTGGAATACGCCAACCAACTCAAGCGCACCGGCCTCGACGCCGTACAGGCCATGCTGCGGTCGGGCGCAATCCGACTGCGGCCGATCATCATGACCTCGGTCGCCACGATCATGGGCGCCATGCCGATCGCGCTCGGTCTCGGGGCGGGATCGGCCAGCCGGCGGCCGCTGGGTTATGCCATCGTGGGCGGTATGATCTTCTCGACGCTGCTGACTCTGTTCCTCGTCCCTGTCGTGTACGTCCTGCTCGACGCCGTCCAGGAACGGATCAGCCTGCGGCGCCGGGCACCCGAACTCGCGACGGCGGAGGCGCGTTGATGTTGCTTCTGGTTGCCGTCGCCCATCTCACGGTACTGCCGGCGCCACTCCCGGTGGGCCTTCAGGACTCGCTCCCGCGCATCACGTTAGCCGAGGCGCTGGAGCGGGCTACGCAGCTCGATCCCAACTACGTGTCGGCAGTGCGTCAAATTGCCGATGCGGCGTGGGGACGGCGTGCGGCGATCGCGGCCTTTATCGTGCCGTCAGTCACCGCCCAGCTCTCGGCAACCCAATACTCGAGCGCGTTCTTCAATATCGGGACCGGCGAGCCAGCGTCCACGATCGTCGATGCCCGGCTCGATGGTCGGCTCAACCTCTTCTCGGGCCTCAGCAAGGTCGCGGAACTCCAGCGCACCTCAGCGGAGCTAGCAGGCGCGCGTGCCGGTGAGCTCGAAGCCCGGTTCACCACGGCGCTCCTCACCGAGTCCGATTACTACGACGTGATTGCCCAGCGGGAGCTGACGGGAGTCGCCACCGAGCGGGTACGTCGGGCGCAGGAGCAGATGGCGGTGGCGCGAGCCCGAGTGCTTTCGGGCGCTGCCGTGCAGACGGACTCACTCCAGCTGCTGCTCGAGCTGACGGAAGCACGCGTGGCCCTCCTCCGGCAGCAGGCTCGACTCACAGTCGCGCGTTACCAGCTTGCCCGCCGGGTCGGGGCGCCTGGCCCGGTGGATGCCGTCCTCGACGTGACACTGACCGCCCCGGCGTTGCCCCTTACCCTGGACGATGCCATCCGGGAAGCGGTGGAGCTGAGCCCGGAGGCGACCGGTGTCCGCGCCTCCCAACGGGCTGCCGAGGCGCTCGTGCGCTCGGCACGCGGTGCGTACGCGCCGCGGGTCGATCTGTTCGGTCTCGTCACGGCGACCGACGAGACCTTCTTCCCGAGCGCCGTGACACGATCGTCGATCGGCGTGGCGGTGAGTTTCCCAATTTGGAACGGCGCGCAGCGGGAGATCGCGCTCTCGCGGGCGACCACTACGCGTGAGGTGGCACGGGCATTTCGTGCCGACATCAAACTGGCACTCCGCCGAGACGTGGTGGAAGCGTACGAAGCCTATGAAGCGGCGCGTGCCACCTCCGAGCTTGCTGCGCAGGCCGTCGTCGTCGCACACGAAAACCTGCGCGTCCGGCAGGAACGGTACCGCGCGGGGGCAACGACTATCATCGAACTCATCACGGCTCAGGTCAGCCTGTCGGAGGCGGAAGCAGGGCTGGTGCAGGCGCGGTACGGAACGCGGCTGGCCCTTTCCGGTCTCGAGGCGATCCTTGGCCGCCGCCTCTTTTAGCGAAACGCATCCAATGACAACGCGCACCTCGACTACTGCAGCCCTCGCGTCACTCGCTCTCGCCGCCTGCGGTCGCGGAACGCCCGGGGACGGCCCCGGCGGGGGAGGTGGTCCACCGCCCACACCCGTCGAGGTCGCTGCCGCTCGCACCGACACGGTCGTCGACGCGATCCTTGCCACAGGAACGATCGAAGCGGTCCAATCGATCGAACTCCGTCCGGAGGTTCAGGGTCGTCTCACCGAGATCCTCGTTCGCGAGGGTCGCGAGGTTGCGGCCGGTACACCGCTGTTCAAGGTCGATGACGCGGAACTCACCGCGCTGGTGGCTCAACTCACCGCGGAGCGCGACCGCGCCGTCCAGGCGCTGGAGCGCACCAAAGGACTGCTCGCAGAGAACGCATCGTCGGAGGCCGACCTGGAGGAAGCAGAGGCGAACGCACGGAGCCGGCAGGCGCAGCTCGAACTCCAGCAGGTGCGCCTCGAACGCACCGTGGTGCGGGCACCGTTCTCCGGCGTGGTCGGGGCCCGTTTCGTGAGCCTGGGTGACTACATGACGACGTCCACCCGCCTCACCACCCTCCACACCGTCGACCCGCAGCGGGTGGCGTTCCAGGTCCCGGAGCGCTACGCCGGGCGGCTGGCGGTGGGGCAGGAGATCACGTTCCGCGTCGCCGCAGTCGACCGGCAGTCCACCGGCACCGTGGACTTCGTCGACCCGGTGGTCCAGGTCCCCGCCCGCGCCATTCTCGTCAAAGCGCGGGCGCCGAACCGTGACCGTCTCCTCAAGCCCGGCATGTTCGTCGAGGTGCGCCTCGCTACCGAGGTGCGGCCCAATGCGATCATCGTGCCGGAAGACGCGATCCTTCCGCTCGAGGGTGTCGATTTCGTATGGGTGGCCAAGGACGGCACCGCGTCTCGCCGACCGGTGACCATCGGTGTGCGCAGCCCGGGATTCGTGGAGGTCCGAGATGGCCTCACATCGGGCGAGCACGTGGTGGTCGGCGGGCTGCAACGGCTGTTCGAAGGCGCGCCGGTCATGCCCACGGTGGTGGAGCGGTAGCCGCTCCAGAACGCGTGCCGAGGATGACCGGGACGACGTGTCGCGTCGCGATCATCGGTGGGGGATTCGGCGGGCTGTACACCGCCAAGCGCCTCCGCCGAGCACCGGTCGACGTGACGCTCGTCGATCGTCGCAACTTTCACGTGTTCCAGCCCATGCTCACCGGCGGCCTCTCGCCGGCGGACATCACGTCTGCCTTGCGGTGGACGCTCCGCCGCCAGCGGAACACCCGGGTGTGGCTCGGCGAGGCCGTCGACTTCGATCTCGCTGGCCAGCGAGTGCGTCTGGCCGACGGTGCGCTGGAGTATGACGTGCTGGTGGTTGCCTCTGGGGCCCGCCATCACTACTTCGGCCACGCCGAGTGGGAGCGGCACGCGCCGGGACTCAAGACGATCGAGGACGCGACCGAGATCCGCAGCAGGGTGCTCCAAGCGTTCGAGATGGCGGAGCGCCGGCCCGCGTCTGCGGAGCGTGACGGGTGGCTCACGTTCGCGGTTGTCGGGGGCGGACCGACCGGAGTCGAGCTTGCCGGGGCGATTGCCGAGCTGGCACGGTACTCGATGGCGAAGGACTTCCGCGCTATCGATACACGTGGTGCACGCGTCCTGCTGGTCGAGGGCGCGGACCGCGTGCTCCCGGGTTATCCAGACAGTCTCTCCCGCCGTGCACAGCAGTCGTTAGAGCGGCTCGGCGTGACGGTGAGCACCAGTACCATGGTCACGCAGATCACCCGGGACGCTATGACGGTGCAACGGAGTGACACGTCCGAGCGGATTCCGGCTCGGACGGTGCTCTGGGCCGCCGGCATCCGAGCATCACCGCTCGGCCGCTACCTCGCGGACACATCAAACGCCAGGCTGGACCGGATTGGACGCGTCATCGTCGAGCCGGACCTGACCATCCCCAGCCACCCCGAGGTGTTCGTGATCGGAGACCTGGCGCACTTCGCGCACCAGACCGGGGAACCGCTCCCCGGCATCGCGCCCGTCGCCATGCAACAGGGTCGCTACGTGGCGGATACCATTCGGCGACGCCTCGGCGGTCGGCCCGTGCGGCCGTTCCGCTACGTCAACAAGGGGGAATTGGCTACGATCGGTCGAGCCGCTGCCGTCGCGAATTTCGGCCGGTTGCGGTTCTCGGGCTACCCCGCCTGGCTGCTCTGGCTATTCGTCCACCTCATGTATCTCGTGGAGTTCGAGAATCGCGTCCTGGTGTTCTTCCAGTGGGCATGGAACTACGTCACGTGGAATCGCGGGGCGCGTCTGATTGCCCACGGGACCACCAACAAGCATGGCGGCACGTGAGTTCGAAACCTTCACGCGGCACCAGACGTTGGTTCCAACAGACGACTCGTTCCAGATGAGTGTCATCCTATGACCGAGCATTCCACAACAGGCGCGTGGCAGCCCCTCGGCCGCGTATCCTCAACCGAGCTGGTCGAGCCGCGTCTCCAGCTGCACCGAGCGGCGCAGGTGGCGTCGGGCTTTGGCGCCACCTACGTCGAGCACGCCGACGACTTCAGTCACACCAGCTTGGAGTGGCTCGGCGCGGAGCGGGTGCTGGCTGGACAGCCCACCCAATCGAATCCCCCGCTGCGCCTGACGCTCGACCTCGGCGGGTTCGCCCTCGGGTTGCTGGCACAGGAAGCGGAGGTCGGCCGGTTCACGCTGGACGGTCATTCACTCGACGACGCGTATGCATGGGTGGAGCAGACGATGTGTACCGTGTTCGGTTCCGACGTCGTCAAGCGGCTCGAGAGACCGGATGTGCCGACGCCGCCAGGGCCGGGGCTCGACGGCACGCCGTTCGCGCTCGCTCCCTCGGAAGCCTTTGTTGAGTTATCGCGCTGGTTTGGCGACGCGGCGCTCGTGCTGCAAGCGGTCGCCTCGAAAGAGCCCACCGCCTCGCCGGTCCGGTGCTGGCCACACCACTTCGACATCGCGGTGCTGATCCCCGTGGACGTTGGCGAGCCAGGGGAAACGGCGCGGTCCATCGGCGTCGGGATGACGCCGGGTGACGACTCGTACCCCGAACCGTATTGGTATGTCCTGCCCTGGCCGCAGCCAGACGGGACGCCGCCACCACTCCCCGTCGGGAGTTGGCACACGGAGGGGTGGTACGGGGCCGTGCTCACCGCTCGGGACGTCGTCGGTCCGCGCGACGGAGATCGACAGCACTCGACGGTCGAGGAATTCGTGCGTCACTCGATCGCGGCATCGCGCCGGCTACTCGGCGAGAGGATCTAGTACCGCAACTCGTTCCTCATTCGATCACCACTCGCTCTTCGGCGCAGACCCATAACACGTCGGGGAGTCCCTCGTGTCGCTGAAGCAGTTCGCCGCCCTTCTCCTTGAGGCGCGCTTGGGTAAACCCAAAGATCACGAGGTCGGCCCCCGCCGAGCGGCTCAGGACGAGCTGCGCGAAGTCCGATTTCTCATCCGTGCCGATGACCTGGAGATTCTTGGTGCTGATCGGCAAGCGGCCTGACGTGACCATCTCCTGGAGCCGGGTACGCTGCTCCTGCACCTCGCCTCGCGGGAAGGCGGCGAAGATCCTGATGCTTCCCCGCCTCCAATCCGGATGCCCGAGCAGGATGTACGAGAGCAGGATCATCAGGTTGGCGTTGCGGTAGTCGTGCCAGGTGAGCCAGATGTGGATCGTGGATCGATCGCCGAAGAAGTGGGGACCGTGTCGGAGCACCAGACTGCTGACCCGGGCTGCGCTTGCCATGTGGCTCGCCTCGACCACCTCCCGGAGTACGTCCTCACCGTCGTCGCCCGTGAACTCCGTCAGAATACAGTTGTTCTCCGCACCCGACACCCCTGGGAACTGCAGCGCCTGGCCGAGCGCCGACCGCATCGATGGCGAGATCATGGTGTCCACGTAGATCGCGCTTCCCCGCGCTCGCATCATCTTGATGAGACGCGCCTGGAGGCGTCGGCTTTCCTTGAACTTCTCCGGATCCAGATGCCCACGGATGTAGTGCAAGTACGTCCCGACTCCGTACCGATGACAGAGCCACGCCAACAACTGCTGCGGCGCCGTGCGGTCGAATGTGCGCGCGTCCACCATGATGATGCTCGGTCGCCATTCGTCTCCCTCCTGCCGAAGCGCGCTCGCCTGGAGCCGGGTCTGGAAGTACCGTGACACCTGCGTCATGACGCCCTTGAAGATCGCCGCCAGATCGTCGGTTCCGCGCCCGGCCCGGAGCACGTAGTAGATCCCTACCATCGTGAGAATCGCCACCAAGGCGTAGAACGGCTCCATCTGGAACATGAGGAAGACGCTCATCACGGAGCCCAGCAGGCTCAGGTACCAGCGGGAGCGGAACGCCGGCCGATAACTCGGGCGAGCGGCAAAGTGTTCCAGGAAGCTGATGGCACACAGCGACCCGTAGGTCACCATGAAGAACATGGAGATGACCCGGGCGACGACGTCCACGTTCCCGGCGGCGACCATCACGATGGCGATGCCAGACGTGATGAGCGTCGCGTTCCACGGCTCGTTGGCGTCGCCGTGACTCCTGGCGAGGAACGCATTGGCCCGTCTCGCAGGCGCGATACCATCAGCCGCGATGGCCTGCAGCGTCCGGGGGGCCACCAGGATCGATCCAATGGCCGACGACAGCGTGGCACACGCCAATCCCACCGGGATGATGGGACCCCACACGGCGATGCGCGACATCACGAACTGATCCTGGTCCAGGAGGTCTGGGGTCGCTGATGTCGTCAGCTTCACCGCAATGAGCACGTACATGAGCGCACCGACGAGCGTCGCCGACATCACGCCCAACGGAATCGACTTCCCGGGGTTGGTGAGATCCCCGGACAGCCCCACACCCGCAGTCATGCCCGTGAACGCCGGAAACACGATGGCGAACACGAGCATGAACCGGTCGGGCCCCGCCACCCGATCGAACAGCCCGGGCTCGCCGACGTCCAGACCCTCCGGCGGCCCACCGAGGAAGAACATCACCAGGGAAAGTGCGAGAATAGCCACTACGAACCACAGCGCTTTCACGCCGATGTTGGCGCCGCGGGTGAGCATGAGCGCTGCCAGCCCCACCGTCGCCGGCAGGGAGAACATGCGCGGGTCGAATCCGAACGGGAGCACGGCCTCGATGTAACCCGCCAGCGGACGGAACGCCTCGGCGAACGCGATCATGTAGAACGCCACCGAAATCGCCTGCGACAGATACAGCGAGAGTCCGATGGCGCCGCCGATGGTGGTGCCGAACGACCGGGAGATGATGAAGTACTCGCCACCGCCTTCGACCCGGCGGTTGGTGGCAATTTCCGCGATCGCGAGCGCCGTCGGAATGGTGACGAGGTGCCCGAGGAGGACGATGAGCAGCACCCCAAGCAACCCGGTATGGCCGACCGCGTAGCCGAATCGCAGAAAGAGGATCGCGCCGAGGATGGTGCTGATGCTGGCGAGGAACACGGGCGCCGTGCCGAACCCATGACCCGTGGAAGCACGGGATGCCATCGTTGGGACGGTCATCGATCCTCCGCGCTCGGAGCGCTACGGGAGATCTGCACGGGAATTGGCTGAAAGCCAGAACACATGATTATCCCCTCGGTGAACCGCGCTCACGGCACCAATACCACGCGACCAATCGAGCTGCCCTCCTTGAGCGCGCGGTATCCCTCCTCCCACTGCGCGAGTGGCAGAGCCCGATCGACGATGGTGCGAACCCGTCCATCGGCCACGAGCCGGACAGCGTGTTCCAGCTCGGCGAGCGCATTGCCCACAGAGGCGGTCACGATCGTCTCGCCGAGCACGAGTTGGATGGGATGCACCGAATAGGTGTCTTCAGAATACCCAATGAACATCAGCCGGCCTCTCTTGGCCAGCATTCGGGACGCCTGTTCCATGGTCTCCGCGGTCGCCACCAACTCGAACACGACATCGGCCCCACGCCCCCCGGTGGCCTCCCGCACCGCTCCCGCGACGTCCATCTGGCCCGATGCATCGATCACGTCCGCGGCGCCAAGCTCGCGCGCCAGACGGAGCTTCGCTGGCGTGCGCCCGACCCCGATGACCCGTGCGCCAGCCAACCCGGCCACCTGGATCAGGCCATAGCCGACCGTCCCTACGCCATAGACAACCACAGTGTGGCCTGCCTTGACCTCCGCTAGCCGGCAGGCGTGCACCGCGGTCGTCACGCCGCACCCGATGGGCGCCGCGGCTTCGAAGCTCACCGCGTCGGGGAGTGTGACCGCATTGCGGTCCGGGACCGTGATGTATGGCGCGTACCCGCCGTCATTGAAGAACCCGTACTCGGCCTTCAGACTACCGCAGAGGTTCTCGTCTCCTCGTTGGCACCACTCGCACGAACCGCATCCAGCGTAGTAGTAGACAAGCACTCGGTCACCGACCCGCGCCTCGTCCACCCCGGTCCCCACGGCATCGATGGTACCGGCGATCTCATGTCCCATCGTGAGAGGGGCAACACCGAGGTTCAAGAGACCGGACTCGAAGTGCAGTTCGGTATGGCACATGCCGGCCGCCCGTATGCTCACCCGAACCTCGCCTGCCTGGGGATCGGGTTTGGGGACGTCGACCAGTCGAAACGGCTGACCGGGCCCGAAGTAGCGAACGGCCTTCATGCTCATTCCTTTCTTTCTTCACCTGTCCGCAAGACGGCGGCGCCCGCCAGTCCCGCGTGGCCGGTGGGCGCCGTCTCGGTCGACTCCCCACGCCAGCATTACCTGGTTCGGGTCCAAGGGATCTGCGGCATATTCGTCCGCACTCTCAGCCCGGCCACGACCCGAGCTCTCCCGTCCACACCACAATGGCTTGTCCGACCCGCGGCGGCAAGGAGCGGCGTGGCGCTTCCGGCTGTTCACAGATTCTTCACGCCTCCTTCAGGTGTTGCGGCGTACGCATTCTCTTTGAGGGACCGAGCCCATCGGGAATCGGGTTCCCCTGGCTACCGAGACCGCCATGAACCGAGATCTCGCCAAGTTCTTCGAACTCACCCCGGATGCCTGCTGCGTGTTGGACGCCCGTGGCGTCGTCAAGCATGCGAACCCCGCATTCAAACAAGTCATGGCCCACACGTCGACCGATCTCATCGGTCGGCGGCTCGTAGACCTGGTCCACGCTGATGATGCCGCCGCAACGCGTGAATCACTCGCGGAGACCTCGCCTAAAACCTCGCCGACCACGTTCGCGAGCCGCCTCCCATCGACGACGGATCGGGGCCGCGTGCTGCTGTGGTCGGTGCGGGCTGAGCCGTCCAACGGTCTGTTGTACGCCTCGGCTCGCGACATCACGGATCTCGAGCGCGAGCGGGACAGCCTCAGGCAGATCATCGATGCGTCGCCGGGCGCCATGGTGCTGGCGGATGAGCACGGCTCGATCTCGATGGTGAATCGGGCGCTGGAGCGGATCTTCGGCTACGAGCGGGACGAGCTGTTGGGCCAGGCGATCGAAGTGCTGGTTCCGAGAGCGGATCGGGACGCACACCGATCGCACCGCCAGGCATTCACCGCGCAACCCCGAGCCCGACGCATGGGGGAGCGTCGCGACCTGGTGGGGGTGCACAAGGACGGCTCAGACGTGCCGGTCGAGATCGGCCTCAACCCCATCCCGACCCCCAGGGGCCTCTACGTACTGGGAGCCATCGTGGATCTCACCGAGCGGCGCCTGGCCGAGCAGATGATCGCGGCCCAGGCCCAGGAGCTGGCCAAGGTGAACGAGCGGTTGTCCGAAATGGCCTCGACGGACAGCCTCACCAGGCTCTGGAACCGCCGCGCCTTTCTGGATCAGTTGGGTATCCAGATGGAGCTAACCAGACGCACGGGCCGGCCCATGTCGGTCATGATTCTCGATGTGGATCGGTTCAAACCCTATAACGACGAGTTCGGGCATCTCGCTGGTGACGAAGTGCTCCGATCGGTGTCACGGATCCTGACCGAGGTGGCGCGGCGCAGCGACTACGTGGCCCGCATCGGCGGCGAGGAGTTCGCCTTCATCCTGCCGGAAACGGACCAGCGCGGCGCCGAACATCTCGGGGAGCGCTTCCGTCTTGCAATCGCCGAGGCCGAATGGTCCCTTCGGGCCATCACGGCGAGCATTGGCGCCACGACCGTCACTCTCCAACGTGACACTGGCGATCCCCCTGACGACTGGCGCTCCCAACTGCTCAGCGAAGCAGACAAGGCACTGTACCACTCCAAGGAGCAGGGACGAAACCGCTTTACCCACGTCAAGACGATCCCCGAATCGTGAGCCCTCCTCCCTTCCCGGACGCGCACCTGACTGCCAAGTTGTCGGTGTCTCGCGCCGCGATGATCGGACGATCCGCTCAGAGTCCTGGCTGTCCGTCCGGGGCTGAACCATGGAGGGTGTGATGAGAGCCACCGAAATACTGATGCAGGAGCACCGTGTGATCGAGCGGGTGCTCGATGCGTTGGAGGCGGCGGCGCACCGTGCGGAACGAGGCGAGCCAATGCGGCCAATGTTCTTTGCCGACGCCGCCGACTTCATTCGCGGCTTTGCGGACGGGTGCCACCACCAAAAAGAAGAAGGGGTGTTGTTCAAGGCCATGGAGTCTGCCGGCATGCCGACCCAGGCCGGGCCGATCGCGGTCATGCTCACCGAGCACGAGCAGGGCCGTGCGTTCACCCGATCGATGCTCGCCGCGGCAGAGCGCTGGGAGAATGGAGACGAGGCTGCTCGCTCCGATGCGGCGACGGCAGCAAAGGGCTACGTCGCCCTACTCCGCGACCACATCCTCAAAGAAGACAACGTGCTCTTCCCGATGGCGGCGCAGGTGATCCCGACCGGCAAGCACGGCGAGGTGACGGCCGAAGTCGAGCGCGTGGAGGAGGAAGAAACCGGCGCCGGCGTTCACGAGAAGTATCTCGCGTTAGCCCGGAAGCTCGAAAACGAGGTCAAGGGCTAGCGCTCCCCCAACGGGAACACGCGCACTACCTGCCTGACGTACCGAGGGCCGCCCGGAAATCGGGCGGCCCTCAGCGCTTCCGGACCTGCCGTCGTCACACGGTGTATCCGTCAGCCTCGATGACGCGAGCCGCGATGGCATCGTGGAGCTTCGCTCGGTTCACTGGCACGTGCTTTCCCAGCCGTCGAAGCCCGGCCATCATCGTCCGGAGCTCATCGCCCTCGGCACTTTGCGCCAGCACATTCCTCCCCCACCGGGCAACACGATCCATGGCATCGTGCACGTAGAGGGTCACCATGTCCGCCATGAGGCGGGCGCTCTCTTCCCCACCCCGTTCAGCCTGCTTGCGCGCCCGCAGCACTCCGCTCCCGCAGGCGTACGTCTCCATCACCATGTCAGCAGTGTCGGAGAGGATCTCCTGCTGATCTTTGATGTGCTCCCCATGCTTCTGGGCGGCAAAGCCCAGGGCCGCGACACAGGCCTTCTTCATGGCCGCTACGAGCTTGGATTCCTCCTCGAGGAACCCCGGCTCGCCCGCTTCCTCGAACGCCGGTGGCCCAAGCAGCTCCTCGGCGACCTGTTTGGCAGCACTGAAAAAGGGTAGCTCCTTCTTCAGCGCCTTCTTGAGGATCATCCCAGGGATCAGCATCCGGTTGATCTCGTTGGTGCCCTCGAAGATCCGGTTGATCCGCTCGTCGCGGTAGATCTGCTCCAGCGGATAGTCCTCGCAGAAGCCGTACCCACCGAGCATCTGGAGCCCTTCCTCGGCGGCCAGAGCCAGCGACTCGCTCGAGAAGACCTTGATCATCGAGCACTCGATCGTGAACTCCTCGACCTTGTCGATCGTCTGCCGGTGAAAATCCCCCGCGGCGGGGTCGAGCATCGCGATCGCTCGATCCATCAATCCCGCGGTCCGGTACACCATGGATTCGGCCACGAAGGTTCGCGCGGCGATGTCGGCAATCTTGGCCCGGATCAGGCCAAAGTCGCTCAACGGCTGACCGAATTGATGCCGCTGCTTCACATAGGGCACGGCGTGCTCGAGGGTGACTTTGCAGCCGCCCAGGGTGCCGGCACCGAGCTTGAAGCGCCCCACGTTGAGGATGTTGAACGCCACCACGTGCCCACGGCCGATCTCGCCCACCACGTGGTCCACTGGGACCTTCACGTCTTCCAAGATCATCGCACGGGTGGAGGACCCACGGATACCCATCTTCCGCTCTTCGGGGCCGAAGCTCAGTCCCGGGGTATCGCGATCCACGATGAACGCCGTGAACTGCTCGCCGTCCACCTTGGCGAAGAGGATGAAGACATCGGCGAACCCCGCGTTGGTGATGTACTGCTTGGTGCCGTTGAGGAGATAGTGTGTCTTCTCCTTGTTGAGCACGGCGCTGGTCCGAGCCGACAACGCGTCCGAGCCCGACCCCGGCTCGCTCAAGGCGTAGGCACCAACGATCTCCCCGGTCGCCAGCTTCGGCAGATACTGCTCCTTCTGTTCCTTGGTGCCGAAGTAGAGGATGGGAAGCGTACCGATTCCAGTTTGCGCGCCGTGCGTGGTCGAGAAGCTCCCCGACCATGCGATGCGCTCAGTGACGAGCATGGTGGTGGCCTTGTCGGCACCCATGCCGCCGTAGGCTTCGGGTATGTCCACCGACAGGATGCCCGCCTCACCTGCCTCACGGAGTAGCGATGGCCCGAGCTCCACTTTCTTGTGAAACTCCAGCTCCTCGCGGTGTGGCAGGACGCTCCGCTCCACGAACTCGCGGACCGTGTCCGCGATCATCCGTTGCGTCTCGTCGAAGTCTTCCGGAGTGAACACGTCGGCTGGCGCTGTGTCTTCCAGCAGGAACTGGCCGCCGGTGCTCACGGTCGTTTCGGTATGCATCATGTCCTCCTACCTCACATGGCTTCGAAGATGCCGGCGGCACCCATGCCGGTGCCGATACACATCGTCACCATCGCGTATCGTCCCTTGCGGCGGCGAAGTTCGTGAAGCGCCGTCGCCGTGAGCTTCGCGCCGGTGCATCCCAGCGGGTGGCCCAAGGCGATGGCGCCGCCGTTGGCATTCAGTCGCTCGTCGTCGGCCTCGATGCCGAGCCCTTTGAGCACGGCGAGGCTCTGCGCGGCAAAGGCCTCGTTCAGCTCGATAACGTCCATAGCGTCGAGCGAGAGCCCCACGCGTTTCAGCACCTTCGGGACCGCCTCCACCGGACCGATCCCCATGATCTCGGGCGGCACGCCCGCCACCGCGTAGCCCACCCACCGGGCCAACGGCTCGAGGCCCAGCTCCGCGGCAATTTCGGGAGTTGTGAGGAGCACGGCGGCTGCACCATCCGTCATTTGACTGGAGTTGCCCGCCGTGACCGTCCCACCGGCCTTGAACGCCGGCTTGAGCTTGGCTAGCGCCTCGAGCGTCGTGTCCGCTCGCGGCCCTTCATCCCGCTCCAGCGCCACCTCCCGCACCACCGGCTTGCCGTTGGGACCCGGCTCGCTCACCGACGTCGTCACGGCCACCAGTTCCGCATCGAACTTCCCGCCCTCCTGGGCCGCAATGGCCTTCAAATGGCTGTGATAGGAAAAGGCATCCTGCGCTTCGCGCGGGATGTCATCCCGCTCAGCGAGCCGTTCAGCCGTGAGCCCCATGTTCAGATACGTCCCCGGCGCCTGGGCGGCCATGGTCGGGTTCGGCAGGTAACGAACGCCACCCATAGGCACCAGTGTCATCGACTCGACACCACCGGCGATCACGACATCCGACTGCCCCAGCGCAATCTCGGCCGCACCCAGATTGATCGTCTCCAGACCGGAGGAACAGAACCGGTTCACCGTCATGCCAGGCACGGTGTCGGGAAGCCCGGCGAGGAGCACCACATTTCGCCCGACATTCATACCCTGTTCACCCTCGGGCATTGCGCATCCCAAGACCACGTCGCCAATCCGCGTCGGCTCGAGCTTGGGGGCCTTCGCGAGGAGCTCGCGGATCACCGCCGCGCCCAGATCGTCAGGACGCGTCTGTCGGAAGGTTCCTTTCTTTGCCCGGCCGCCCGGTGTCCGGAGCGCCAGGGCCACCACCACGTCTCGCATGGCTCTCTCCTTCCGTCAGTTCCGCAACGGCTTGCCGGTCGTGAGAATCGCGTGCATACGCTCGAGACTCTTTTTCTCACCGCACAGCCTAAGGAAACTCTCGCGCTCCAGATCGAGGATGTGCTGGGCCGAAACGGTGGTCGGTCCCGGCACCGCACCGCCACACAGCACCCGCCCCAATTCGCGACCGATCTTCCGATCGTGGGCGGAGATGTACCCGGCCTCCTCCATGTTGAAGAGCACCGTTTCGACGAGCGCCACGCCGGCGTTCCCCATGACGGGGATCTCGCGCTCGGGGAGCGGTGGCTCGAAGCCCGACCGGGCCATGGCCAGCGCCAGGTCCTTGGCGTCCGCCACGCGATGGTCGCCGTTCATCGACCACGTATCCTGCGGCCGCAAGAACCCCAAGTCTCGCGCCTCCTCGGCCGACGTCGCGACCTTGGCCATTCCGATGGTCTCGAAGGTCTTCCGCAGCGCGGGATAGATGTCGGACGGATCCGGCAGCGCGGCGAGGTTGCGAAGGTACAGGCGCAGGCACCCTCCACCGGCCGGGATGACTCCGGCACCGAATTCGACCTGGCCGATGTAGGTCTCGGCCGCCGCCCGGATGGCGTTGCCCGCCATGGTGACCTCACACCCGCCACCCAGAGCCAGCCCGTGAGGCGCTGTCACCACAGGAACCGCGCACTGCTCCAGTCGGTTGGTGGCCGCTTGGAACTGGCGCACGATGGCATCGATCTCGTCCCAGTTCCCCTCTTGGGCTTCCATCAAGAGCAGCATCAGGTTCGCGCCGGCACTGAAACTCTCGCCATGATTCGCGACGACCAGCGCCTGCGCGTTGGCCTCGGCCTCCTTGCAGGCCGTCATGATCATCGAGATCGTGTCCTGACCGATCACGTTCATCTTGGAGTGGAACTCGATCCCCAACACGCCGTCGCCCAGATCCAGCAGGCTCGCACCCGCGTTGCGGCGGATCTCGCTACCCGCCGCGCGCAGGATCTCGAAGTTCATCACCCGTGGATCGGCTGGCACCTCCACCAACACGCCCGCCTCGGCCCGGGGCGCCTGCAGGGCACCATTCTCTCGACGGTAGATCGACTGCGCTCCGGCGTCGTATAGGGCGGTCACCCACGGCGCGAGTGGATGCTGATCCGCTTTCAGGCGCTCGGTGACGGTGCGGAAGCTCAGAGCGTCCCACACCTCGAAGGGTCCTAGGGTCCAGTTGAACCCCCACCGAATCGCGCGGTCCACCGACGAGACGTCGTCACAGATTTCCCCAACGCGCATGGCCGCGTAGGACAGCGTCGCCGCTAGCATCTTCCACGACGCCTCTGCGGCTCGGCCCTTGCCGAACACCAGTTTCTTCAAGCGTTCGGCCGGATCATCGATCGACTTCAGCGGTTCAAGCTCAGGGAACTTGGCCTTCTGCCCCTCACGGTACTCGAGCGTCTTCAGATCGAGCGTGAGAATCGTCGAGCCGGCTTCTCCCTTCACCTTCTTATAGAACCCCGCACCGCTCTTCCGCCCCAAGAGTCCCTTCTTCACCATTTTGGTCAGGAACTCGGGGGCCTCGAAGATCCCGTGGCTCTCGTCTTCGGGAGCGTAGCGGCGCACGTTGTCGGCCACGTGCAGGAACGTGTCGAGCCCCACGAGGTCCGCGAGCCGGAACGTAGCTGTCTTGGGCCGGCCAATCGCGGGCCCGGTCAGGGCGTCCACCTCTTCGACGGTCAGCCCCATCTCCCGCATGACCTGGAGCGTCACCATCATCGCGTGCACGCCAATCCGGTTCGCGATGAAGTTGGGCGTGTCCTTGGCGGGAACGATCCCCTTGCCCAACCGCGTGGTGGCGAACGCTTCGACAAAGGCGAGCACGTCAGGCGAGGTGTCCGCCGTGGGGATCACCTCGAGCAGCTTCATGTACCGCGGCGGGTTGAAGAAGTGAGTCCCGAGAAACCTGGGCTTGATCGGGTCGGGCAGCTCCGTGGCCATCTGCGCCAGCGACAGGCCCGAGGTGTTGCTCGACAGCACCGCGTCGGGACCGAGGTGCGGAGCAACGTTGGTCAGGACCTTCTTCTTGATCTCCAGGTCCTCTTTCACGACCTCCACCACCCAATCCGCTTCGGAGAGGCGGGCCAGGTCGTCCTCGAAGTTGCCGGTCTCGATGAGCGCGAGTCGATCGGCCGTGAAGAGCGGGGCCGGCTTGGCCTTGGCCATCGCCTTCACCGCTTCGACGGCTATCCGATCGCGGACCGCCCGATCCTTCAGCGTGAGCCCTGCCGCCTTCTCGGCCTCATTGGGCTCCTTCGGGACGATGTCGAGCACCAGAGACGGGACACCGGCATTGGCAAAGTGCGCCGCAATGGCGCTCCCCATCACGCCGGATCCGAGCACGGCGACCTTCCGGACATGCCGCTTCATGAGAACCCCCGGGTGGTACACTGAATACCTATTCAGTACGCTACCGGAACCAGGCCCGCATGTCAACCGCCGGTGACGAAATCAGGAAGCCCCTTTACACATGGGGGATCTAGCGCTTATCGTGACGGAAATTGGGTGCGGGAAATGAGCGGCAGCCGGATGGGGGAATAATTGAGTAGGCATTCATCTTCTTGGAGACGTTGACCGGGATGCCCGCGAGCGCCGCGCGGAAAGAAGCCAAGCGGGAGCGCATGCTCGACGCAGCTGTGCTGGAGATCGCCCGCCACGGCTATTTCGGCACGACGGTGTCCTCGATCGCCCGCCGGGCTGGCGTGGCCGACGGGACCATCTATCTCTATTTCAAGAGCAAGGAAGACGTCCTCGTCTCGATTTTCCAGCGGGCCATGCAACAGTTTATCGGGGAGGCCCAGCACATCGTGGACGACCATGGCGCCGGCGCCGAGGAGAAATTCCGCCGAACAGTGGCCCTGCACCTGTCCCTGTTGGGAGAGAACCGCGACCTGGCCGTGATCTTTCAAGTGGAGTTCCGCCACACGCTCCATGTGCTGGAGCTGCTCTCGCGGAGTCGTATTCGGGACTACCTGGCGTTGATCGCTCGGGTGGTGCAGCAGGGGAAGGACGAGGGGGTGTTCCGGCCCGAGGTGGATACCCTGCTCGCCGCAAAGGTGGTTTTCGGGGTGCTTGACGAAATGGCCACCGACTGGGTGCTCTCACGCAAGAACATCCGCCTGGCCTCCCGCGCCGAACCCGTGAGCGACCTGCTGCTAGGTGGTTTGCGGATCTCCTAAGCCTCGATGCCAGGCAAGGCTCAGCGGCGTTCCGGACGCACCGGCTGCGTCCACGCCACCTCCACCTCACCGGGACGGTAGGGGTTCTCCTTCGGCCTGGACGACGTGACCTTGGCACGCACGTACAGCTCGTCACCCACGAACGTATAGGATGCCGAGGTCCCGGCCACCTCCGCGAGCACTTCTCCAATCGCCGCATCGTAGAGGTACCGGACCGAGGCAGTGTCTCCCAGTGTTTCCAATGGTGTGGGCTGCGGGTAGCCGCCCCGCGTCCCAATGAACTGGATCGTGTAGCCGACGTCTGCTTCGGGCACGACCGCGATGAACATGCCCTCGCTGGTCACCGTGACAGCTGCAAGCTCGACGCCCGTCGAGCTGTAGAAGTCACCGCGCTCCATCGCGGCAACCAGCGAGTCGGCACGCAGCAGAGATGAGCGCACCATCACCCATCCACGCCCCGGA
Organism: Gemmatimonadota bacterium; assembly: GCA_039591075.1. Classification (GTDB taxonomy): domain Bacteria; phylum Gemmatimonadota; class Gemmatimonadetes; order Gemmatimonadales; family GWC2-71-9; genus JAOTVV01. The sequence continues at coordinate 938 of JBDHEI010000007.1, read as the reverse complement.
TTGCTGTGCGCCGAGTCCAATGCCCGATAGTTATGCGCATCATCGACCGCGACACCGAACATCATCTCTCGGCCGGCGTTCAGCCGCTCTGCCAGAATGATGTCCCAGAGGCGTTCGGTGCTTGGACGAAGGGAATCTCCGTCGTTGTGCACCGCCGGATGCCCGTTGTAGACCTCGAAGAACCGCTCGCGTTCCAGGTGGATCAGATCCTCCGCCGAGACGGCCCACCCGTAGTTGGGATGGTTGATGTGAGGGAACATGGGCTGCCCGGTCCGTCGACGCTGCTCCAGCACGGCGTTCACGTTGTTCTGCATGACCTCGCGCACGCTGCCCCCACCCCGGGGCTCGATCAGCTCAAGGATGTTGGTGGCGTTGACGTGAATGGGCTTCGACTCGAACCGATCGGTGATCTCCTCGCTCTGAAGCACCAGGAACCGATTCGGCTCTTCGAACAGGTCGCGGTACTCGTTCAACGTCTTGAGCCGCACGATGCGACGCTCCTGCTCCTCCCGCTCCTCTACCCAGTCCCGGCCAAAGCGGGCAATGTACGCATCGAGATTCGCGACGCCTCCCACATGCTCGGTCACCTCCACCCATCGCTCTCCCTCTGCCAACACATTGTGATCAGACAGCGCGACGAACGCGTAGCCGTGCCGTTTGTACCAATCGACGATCAGTTCCGGATAGTCGTCACCGTCGCTCCACAGTGAGTGGGTGTGCAGGTTGCCCTTCCACCACTGGGGCTGCGCTGCACCAGCGCACGAGACCATGAGCGCCGCGGCAGCGAGGATCCCCAGACGCACTCCCGCCGAGGCGGCCCCCGGACATCGACCCTGAAATGCGTGTGGGATGACCTTGCGGTCACTCAGGCGCCTGACGCCGTCGGATCGATTGAACATGACGGAGGTCCCCCGAGACTGGATCAGGGTATAGAATAG
>JBDHEI010000006.1:0-106780 GCA_039591075.1 Gemmatimonadota bacterium | reverse complement strand
ATTCTGCTGCACCAGTCGCACCGTGTTGAGCAACTTCGAGAGTCCCTCGAGCGCGTAGTACTCGCATTGAATGGGAATCAGCACAGCGTCAGCGGCCGTGAGCATGTTGAGCGTGAGCAGCCCAAGTGAGGGCGGGCAGTCGATCAAGATGAACTCGTACGTCTCTCGTAACGAAGAGAGCCTGCGACGCATCACGCTTTCCCTGGCTGGCCAGTTCACCAACTCCACTTCTGCGCCCACCAAGTCTTGCGTAGCCGGAATGACATCCAGAGACGCGAAGTTCACCCGTCGATGCACGACGTCGGTCAGCGGAACCTCGTTGATGAGCGCATCGTACAGCGACCCATGCATGTCGGCCGGCGCGATGCCGATCCCACTGGTCGCGTTCCCCTGCGGGTCGGCGTCGATGAGGAGGCACCGGTGTTCGGCCGCTGCCAGCGATGCCGCCACGTTGACCGCTGTGGTCGTCTTGCCGACACCACCTTTTTGGTTCGCGACGGCAATGACGTTAGACATCGTATATCCCTATATAAAACATTGACTTATGCAATCCTTATCCAGAGGGCCGCGCTCGGAGCATGAGCCCAGTTGGGCGGAATATACCGATGCATTATCGGCCACGCCAGAAGTCCGATCACTCCGTTGTTTCACGTGAAACGTTGCCGTCGTCGGCTGCAGCAGCACGCCACACGTGCCATCGAAGGAGGAGCGGAACCCAGCCGTTTCTGTTTCACGTGGAACGGTGCGTCAAGCAACTCGCGGGTGGGGAGCACTGCTCGGCGCGTCTTCCCGACCTACGCCACACTACGGCGACGCCGGAGCACCTCGAGAACCAGATTCTGCAGATCGGACGGCGAAACACCCGGGATTCGGCTCGCCTGGGCCAAGGATTCAGGCTGCACACGAGTAAGTTTCTGGCGAGCTTCAGTACTGAGATTCCTCAAATCGAGATAATGCAGCCCCTGCGGCAGACGGAATCCTGCCATTTCGGCCAGCTTCCGCACCGCGACCCGCTCGCGTTCCAGGTAGCCGGTGTATTTGATCTCAATCTCAGCGGACATCCAGGAGTCCTGGTCAAACCCTTCCCCCACATCAGGGATCGCCCTGCTCATCACCTCCTTCAGTCCCACTGTGGGACGGCGGACCATCTCGGCGATGCGTCGCGGTTCAGAGATCTCCGGCTGGGTGAGTGCCCGCAACACGACGTTCGCCGCATCGGGCGCAATCGAGGTCTGCTCAGCCTGCTGTATGAGCGTCGCCTCTTGCTCTAACCGTCGATGCAGCACGGCAGTTTCCTCCGAGCTCAGCATCCCCAGTGCATCGGCCAACGGGCCCAACCGCTTCAGAGCATTGTCCTGGCGCAGCAGAAGGCGAAACTCGGCCCGCGACGTGAAAAGCCTGTAAGGTTCATCCACACCACGAGTTACAAGGTCATCAATCAAGACCCCGATGTATCCGCTGTCCCGCGAAACAACGATCGGTTCCTCCCCCTTCATTCGCCGCACCGCATTGATTCCGGCCACGAGCCCCTGACCTGCTGCTTCCTCGTACCCTGTCGTTCCGTTGATCTGACCCGCGAAGAAAAGGCGCTCGATGGCCTTCACCTCGAGCCATGGCGCGAGCTGCTGTGGCGGGAAGTAGTCGTACTCGATCGCGTACCCCGGACGCGTCATTCTCGCGCGCTCGAGGCCCGTAACCGCTTGCAGATACTGCACTTGGATATCAACGGGGAGTGAGGTGGAGAGCCCGTTCACATAGAGTTCGGTCGTGTCCAGACCCTCCGGCTCGAGGAACACCTGGTGCCGGTCGGCTGCGGGGAACCGGACCACCTTGTCCTCGATCGACGGACAGTATCGGGGGCCCCGTCCGGAGATCTCCCCGCCGTACAGAGCCGATTCATGAAGGTGCCGCCGAATGACTTCCTTGACCGGTTCGCCCGCCCAGGCAATCCAACAGGGCCGCTGCGGTGGACGAGACGGGTAGGCGAAATGTGAAAACTGGAAATCGGCGGCGTCACCGTCCTGACGCTGGAGTCGGGAGTAGTCCACCGACCGACCGTCGATCCTGGGCGGAGTGCCCGTCTTGAATCGCGACACCTCCAACCCCAAGGCCTCGAGCTGTTTTGCGATCTCCACGGCCGGAGGGTCTCCTGCCCGCCCAGCGGCAACCTTGGTCGCCGTCCCAATGTGAATTCGCCCCCGCAGAAAGGTGCCTGCCGTGAGCACCACGGCCCGCGCGTGGAACTCGCGCCCATCAGTGAGTCGGACACCCACCACCTGGTCTCCCTGGAGCAGCAGTCCGCCCACCATGCCCTGCAGAAACTCGAGCCCCTCCTGCTCCTTCAGAATGCTGCGTACCGCTCGCCGATACAGCCCCCGGTCGCACTGGGTGCGCGGCGCCCACACGGCCGGTCCCTTGGACCGATTGAGCATGCGGAACTGAATCGTCGCCCGATCGGCCGCTCGACCCATCACCCCTCCGAATGCGTCGACCTCTCTGACCACGGTCCCTTTGGCAATCCCGCCGATGGCGGGATTGCACGACATCTGCCCGATCGTGTCGAGATTGGAAGTAATGAGCAGGGTGCGAGCACCGAGCCGGGCCGCCGCCATTGCAGCCTCCGACCCAGCATGGCCGCCGCCCACGACGATAACTTCTGGATGGGAGCCCATCGGGCGCGAAAGATAGACTGGTCACCGCCGCAGGCGTTAGGGCCTCCTGCGGATCGGTTTCTCGCCTCCCGCCCACGACAACCGCTACACAGCTACGTCGTGCGTATCCAGCGCCACAGTTCCTTGGGGTTGGGGCGTTTCCCGTACATGAGGATGCCCACTCGATAGATCCGCGCTGCGACCCATACGACCAGCAGCAAGGCCACGACCAGCAGCCCGATTGAAAGCGCCAGCTCTTCGATTGGCACCGTTGCCGCCGCCCAGCGCACCGGCATGGCGATCGGTGAACAGAACGGGATGAGCGACAGACTCACCGCCATGGCCCCATCCGGCTGCTGTAGAATGCCGAGCATCAGCACCGTGGGGATGACGAGCAGCATGATCACCGGCGTCTGCGCCTGTCTGGCCTCGGCATCGGAGTTGGACATGGCCCCGACGGCCGCGAACATCGCTGCATAGAGGAAGTAACCCAAGAGAAAGTAGGTCAGCACGATCGCGATGGTTTCCAGGGGGACGGCCGGGAACGCGAATCCTCCTGCTGGCCCCGCGTCGATCCCAACCACCCGCAGCACCAGCTCCCGCTGCTGGAACAGTAACCACGCGCACACACCCCAGATGGCGAGCTGGAAGAGCCCGACTGCCCCGACGCCGATGACCTTGCCTGCCAAAAGCTGGAACGGGCGAAGGCTCGAGATGAGGAGTTCGATCACGCGCGACGTCTTTTCCTCCACGACGGCCCCCATCACCTGCACCCCGTAGAGGAGGATCGCCATGTACAGCACCAACCACACGGCGTACGCGAGAATGAAGGCGGATTCGCCCGATCCCTCCGTGACCTTTCCTCCTCGGATGCTCAGCGTCCGCATGCGAAGCGGGATGCGGGCCCGCTGCACCACTTCCGCATCGACCCCGGCACGGCCGAGTCGCTCGGTCACGACCGTCTCGCGGAGCACCCGCTCGAGGACCTGCATGTCCGCCATGGACGAGACGTTCGACCCTCGGTATTCGACCGCCCCGTCCTCCACCGCCTCCTCCGACACGATCAGATACCCGTCGACCTCCTTGCCGCCGACGAGTGCGGTCAACGAATCCGCCACGTCCGCCAGATCCGCGAGCTCAACCCGAAGTAGCGTTGCTGTCACCGGCAGCGGTGCACGGAGCACGCCGACCAACCGACTGGCCAGGTCGACCGTCCCAAGATCCACCACCACGATTCGCCGTTGCGCACCACCACCTTCGGCCATCAGGATCGGCAAGACCACGAACGACGCCATGAGCAGCGGACCCAGCACCGTCGAGATGATGAACCACTTGTTGCGGACTTTCTCCACGAACTCGCGCTGCACGACGACCCAGATCTTACGCATGTGCCCGGGCCTCCTGAGCCCGTGGCGCGGCGGCATCTGCGCCGACGATGTCGATGAAGATCTTGTTGAGCGTGGGTTCGGCGAGCTCGAACCGTCGCACTCTCGCCCCGGCCCTCATCAACGCCTCGAGCAGCCGCTGCGGATCGGAGCCCGCCACGAGTTCCACCTCGGCATAGGAGCCGTAATTGTCCGCCTTCGCGACGAGCGAGCGATCGGACAGCAGCGCGTGGACCGATTCGACGCCTTGCTCGACCGCAAGAATCACGTGCAGTCCCCCGTGCTGCCGCTTGATGTCGGACAGACGGCCGTCGAGCACCTTCTCACCACGTGCGATGATGCACACAGAATCACACAGCTTCTCCGCCTGCTCCATGATGTGTGTCGAAAACAGCACGGTGGTCCCGCGCCGGCCCAGCTCCAGGACGATATCCTTCATGAGTTGGGTGTTCACCGGGTCAAAGCCGGAAAACGGCTCGTCTAGAATCAAGAGCTCCGGCCGGTGCAGAATCGTAGAGATGAATTGCACCTTCTGCTGCATTCCCTTGGACAGATCGCTCACCGGTTTCCGGATCCAGTCGCCTAGTCCGAGGCGTGTGAGCCACTCGAGTCCTTCTCCCTTTGCGGTCCGTCGTGGCACACCCTTCGCTTGGGCCAGGAAGATCACCAGATCCAGAACCCGCATCTTCCGGTACAGCCCTCGCTCTTCCGGCAGGTACCCGATGCGATGGCTGAGATCTCGGCCGGAATCCTCCAGCCCGAACAGCCTGATCGAGCCCTCGTCAGGCACGATGATGTTCATGAGCATCCGGATCGTGGTGGTCTTTCCGGCACCGTTGGGTCCCAGCAGTCCGTACACGGAACCCGTTGGTACCTGCAACGACAGAGCGCGGACCGCTGTGTGTCCGGCGAAGCGTTTGGTGATGCCTCGCGCTTCGATCACCATCTGGTTCTGCATCGATCTCCTTCGCACCTCGGCCAAGTTGGGAATGCGCAGCCTGTAGAATACCGACTGGACCCCGAAACGGGGAACCGTGGCTCGAGACGGACCGTTTCTCCAGGTGAACAGCTTGGCTGGAACACGGGCGTGAAGGCGCCGTGCCAAACATCGTGTTCCCACAGGAGAACGTTGCCGTGCATTGTGAAGAAGCCCGACTCACACTCGATCCCATGCCCGGACCACGAAGATCGTCGCGGGAAGCCGACCGAGCACTCGAGCACCTCGCGCGCTGCCACTCCTGTCAACGGTTCTTCGAGGCATCCCAGGAGATCGCTAGCAGACTGACGACGTGGGCACGTCGGACGCGCGCGCCACAGCACCTCCGGGAAGGCATACTCACTTCGCTGCGCGGAGAGGAGCGACGACGCACCCGCGGGCGCCGGCTGGCCGTGGGAGGTAGCGGAGGCCTGATCGCCGCTGGGCTGCTGTTCTTCGTTCTCTCCGGGTCGCCCGCCAGTCGTCTTGCCGAGCCACTCGCTAAGGAAGCCCGCATCGCCCTGACGACCGTGGCGACCGCGATCGAGAGCTCAGATCCGGCCGTCGTTCGTCAGTGGCTCGATGCGCATGTCGGGTTTCCGATCGACCTTCCCAACATCTCGGGGGCGGTCCTGATGGGGGCACGCGTTGTCGAGTGGTCGGGCGCCTCGAGTGCTGCGATCGTGTACCATTACCACGGCAAGTCCCTGACCTACTTCGCGCGGCCACCCGAGGAACCGGCGAGAGTCCGGCTCGGGTCGGGCATCAGTGCTGTGTCGACAGACGGCTTTGGAGTCGCGGTCTGGGCAGAGCATGGGAGCCCTCGCGCCATTGCCGCGCCGATGGAGGGCTGGGAAATCCGCGCGATCGCTGAGGAGTGTCGCCGCAAGGGGATCACTCCCAGCTAGGTGGGTCTCGGGAGGTAACGAGGCTTTCGGGACGGCCGGGTCGGCTACGACGGGGGCCCACCCACCCAGACCGTGCCACCATCCACCTTCACCTCAAACGTCGGTAGCGGCTCGTCGGCCGGTGGTTCGAGCACCTCACCGGTTCGGACATCGAACTGGGCTCCATGAAGCGCACACTCGATCACGAAATCATCGACCATCTCCCCCTCAGCCATGGGGAAGTCCGCGTGTGAGCACCGGTCGTCGACCGCAAACACCCGGTCACCGACTCGCACCAGACACACCCGACGGTCGTCCGGCAGGATCACGCTCTGCGGGATGCCGTCCCGGAGATTGTCGAGCGGGATGGCTTTCTGGAAATCCATCATCGGCGGTCGGGGCCGTCCGCCGTGTCCGATCCGGCCTCCTCAGTCGACACAGTGCCGCCTGAGCTCGCCAAGGCCTCGTGCAGGGTATGCCAGGGCAGGTTCGCGCACTTCACCCGGACGGGGAACTGCCGCACACCCGACAGGGCAGCCAGCTTGCCGAGCGCCTTCTCGTCGATCGCGCCGTTGGGACCACCGGTCACCATCGCATGGAACGCACGGAATAGCGCATCGGCCTCGGTCTTCGTCTTGCCCTTGACCGCGGCCGTCATCAACGAGGCCGATGCCTGGGATATCGCACAGCCGGCACCCTGAAAGCCCACGTCTTCGATCACGTCGTCGACCACGACCAGGTACAACGTGATCTCATCGCCGCACAGTGGGTTCGTTCCTTCCGCTGTGCGGTTAGCGTTGGGAAGCTGCTTGAAATTGCGCGGGCTGCGGTTGTGGTCGAGCACGACCTGCTGATACAACTCCCGAAGATCCACCATCACCCAAACACCGCTCGAACTTCTTGGACTCCTCGGACCAAGGCGTCGACCTCTTCTCGCGTATTGTAGAAGGCAAAGGACGCTCGCGCTGTGGCCGGGATCCCGAGGCGGTCCATCACAGGTTGGGTGCAGTGGTGTCCGGTCCGGATCGCTATCCCGCTCTGATCCAGGATGGTCCCAATGTCGTGTGCGTGTACGCCCTCGAGGACGAACGAGATCACCGCTGCCTTCCGCGCTGCCGTGCCGACGATGCGCAGGCCCGGAATGAACCGGAGTTGCTCGGTCGCATACTCCAGGAGGTCGTGCTCGTGATGCTGGATCCACTCCCACGACAGGCCGCGGAGGTAATCCACGGCCGCCCCGAGACCAATGGCGCCGGCGATGTGCGGGGTTCCCGCCTCGAACTTGGCCGGTAGGGGTGCGTACGTCGTCTTCTCGAAGGTGACGGAACGGATCATCTCGCCGCCGCCCTGATAGGGCGGCATCGCGTCGAGCAGTTTGGCCTTGCCGTAGAGCACCCCGATGCCCGTAGGGCCGAACATCTTGTGCCCCGAGAGGGCGTAGAAATCTGCATCCAGTTCCTGGACGTCGATCGGCATGTGCGGTGCGGCCTGAGCGCCGTCGACCAACACGGGGACCCCGGCATCATGCGCCATCCGGACGATCTCCGGCACCGGGTTGATCGTTCCAAGCGAGTTCGACACATGGACGACCGCGACGAGGCGCGTCCGGTCACCGAGCATATGTCGCAGCGCGTCCAGGTCGAGCTCACCAGCGTCGGACATGGGAATGACACGCAGACGGGCTCCCGCAATCTCACAGGCAATCTGCCACGGCACGAGGTTGGAATGATGCTCCATGGCAGACACGACAACTTCGTCGCCTGGGCGGAGGCGGATTCGGCCGAAGCTGGATGCCACCAGATTGATGGCTTCCGTCGCGCCCCGGACGAAGATCACTTCATGGGGATCGCTGGCGTTGAGAAAGCGCTGAAGCTTGGCGCGGGCCGCTTCGTACGCGAGCGTCGCACGCTGACTGAGCTCGTGGACGCCGCGGTGAATGTTGGCGTTCTCCGTCTGATAGAACCGCGTCAGGGTCTCGATGACGGCCCGCGGCTTTTGACTCGTGGCGGCGTTGTCGAGATATACCAGCGGGCACCCGTTGGCGGTGCCGGCCAGGACAGGGAAATCCTGCCGCACCGTTGCGACGTCCCGCCGAGCACGGGTCGCGAACAGAGGGGTCGAGACTTGGCGCACGCCGACGCCCCCTGTTAGGCCTCAGCGAGCCAGCGCCGCACCAGCCGATCCAGAGCCTGCCTGAGCGGCGCCGACTTCACGGCATTCAAGATCTCGGAGCCGAACCCATAGGTCAGAAGGGCCTGGGCCTCTTCCGCCGTGAGGCCTCGGCTCTGGAGATAGAACATGTGGTCATCGTCGATCGGTCCCAGGGTTGCCCCGTGCGTGCACTTCACGTCGTCAGCGTAGATCTCCAACTGCGGCTGGCTGTCGGCACGGGCCGAGGGGGACAGCAGCAAGCTGTTATTCGTCTGTTTCGAGTCCGTCTTCTGGGCGCCGGGACGCACGATGATTCGTCCATTGAAGACACCTCGCGCCCGATCGTCGAACACCCCGTTGAAATACTCCCAACTCGTGCAGTTAGGCTTGGCGTGCTCGAGCGTCGTATGATAGTCGGTGTGCTGCCGTCCGCGGAGCATCGACAGTCCGTCGAGGGTCGCGTCCGCACCTTCCCCATCGAGGACAACCTTGATGTCGTGCCGCGTCAGACCACCCCCCAAGCTGAACGTGATGAACGAGTAGTTGCTGCTCCGCTCCTGCCTCGAGTGCGTCGCCGCCGTGTGGAACGCGTCCTCACTCTCGCGCTGAATACGATACGCGTCCAGGGTGGCATTCTCGCCTACCGACACCTCGGTCACGGCGTTGGTCCAGACCACACCCTCGCCGATGGTGGCGTAGGTCTCCAACACCGTTGCCTGCGCTCCGCGATCCACGACCATCAGGTTGCGCGGGTGGATCACCAACGGTGCGTCGGGCACCGGTACAGACAGAAACAGGAAGTGTATCGGGCGCTTTACTTTCATGTCCTTTGGCACGTAGAGGAACGCACCATCGTGAACGAACGCCGTGTTGAGCGCCGTAAACGGGTTGGCCTCCTCGGAGGCGAGGTGGCCTAGGAGCGGGCGCACCCGCTCCACGTCACGGCCGAGCGCGTCGGCGAGACTGCCGGCGAGCACCCCAGATGGGAGTTGGCCGAGCTGGGACAGCGACGGGGCGAATCGTGCGTTCACGAAGACCGCGACGTGTTGATCGGCTGCGCCGACGACGTGGTCCGAGACCGTTGCCTCCAGACCGCCGAGATCTGCTTCACCGGCCAGGGCGAAGGATGTCCGCGCGATAGCCTTAACGTCCGTGAAGCGCCACTCCTCCAGCCGGGTGCTGGGAAACCCGACCTCGGCAAAGCGGGAGATGGCCTGGTCACGCCGTTCCTTCAGCCACTTCGGCGCCGCTGCAGCCCCGTTCGCAGCAAACCGCCCGTGGGCCTCCACGTACGCCATGGCAGCCTGCTTGAGTTCCGCCGCGACGCTCTTGCGAGTGTCGGCCTTCGTCATGTCGCCACCGCCGCACCCTCGGTGATCCAGTCGTATCCCTTCGCCTCCAACTCGAGCGCGAGCTTCATGTCGCCAGACTTGACGATCTTGCCACCCGACAACACGTGGACGTGGTCGGGCGTGATGTAGTTGAGAATGCGCTCGTAGTGCGTCACGATGACGAACGAGCGATCCGCGCTGCGGAGCGTGTTCACGGCATCCGCCACCGCCTTGACGGCATCAATGTCGAGTCCGGAATCAGTCTCGTCGAGAATCGCAAGCTTCGGCTCCAGTACGGCCAGTTGCAGGATCTCGTTGCGCTTCTTCTCCCCACCCGAGAACCCGTCATTCACGGCCCGGTGGATCAAGCTGTCGTCCCACCCGATGAGTTCGAGCTTCTTCTCGAGTGTCTCGGCGAACTCGAGGGTGTCCAGCTCCTCGAGTCCCCTCTCCTTCCGCACGGCGTTCACGGCGGACTGGAGGAAGTAGGCGTTCGTGATACCCCGAATTGCAATCGGATACTGAAAGGCGAGGAACATGCCGGCGCGGGCACGCTCGTCGGCCTTCATCTCGAGCACATCCTTCCCTTCGAACGTGATCGTTCCACCCGTGACTTCGTAGGCGGGATGTCCCGCAAGCACCTGGGCAAACGTGCTCTTCCCGGAGCCGTTCGGTCCCATGATGGCATGCACTTCACCGGACTTCACGGTCAGATCCACACCCTTGAGGATCTCGACCCCTTCGATGCCGGCGTGCAAGTTCTTCACTTTGAGCATATTCGATCGTCCGTTGTCCAGAGTCATGTGTGGTGCGGATGCGTATCGGCTCACCCGACGCTCCCCTCCAGGCTCACGGCCAGTAGCCGTGTCGCTTCCACCGCGAACTCCATCGGCAGCTCGCGGAAGACTTCTTTGCAGAAGCCATTCACGATGAGCGAGACCGCATCTTCTTCCGAAAGGCCCCGCTGGAGGCAGTAGAAGATCTGGTCCTCTCCGACCTTCGACGTGGTGGCCTCGTGCTCCATGATGGCCGAGGGGTTGCGCACGTCAATATACGGGAAGGTGTGGGCGCCGCACTGATCGCCGATGAGCATCGAGTCGCACTGAGAGTAGTTGCGAGCGCTCGCGGCCCCCTTCATGATCTTCACCTCGCCGCGATACGTGTTCTGGCTGCGTCCTGCCGAGATCCCCTTGGAGACGATAGTGCTACGGGTGTTCTTCCCAATGTGGATCATCTTGGTTCCGGTGTCGGCCTGCTGGTAGTTGTTCGTCACCGCGACCGAGTAGAACTCACCGATCGAGTTGTCTCCCTCGAGGATGCAGCTGGGGTACTTCCACGTGATCGCCGATCCCGTCTCGACCTGCGTCCACGATATCTTCGAGTTGGCGCCCGCGCAGCGGCCGCGCTTGGTGACGAAGTTGTAGATTCCGCCCTTGCCATCTTCATCACCGGGGAACCAGTTCTGAATCGTCGAGTACTTGATCTGCGCAGACTCGTGCGCGACTAGCTCGACCACGGCCGCGTGCAGTTGATTCTCGTCTCGCATCGGGGCCGAGCATCCCTCCAGGTAGCTCACCACACTGCCTTCGTCCGCAATGATGAGCGTGCGCTCAAACTGCCCGGTTGCCAGGGCATTGATGCGGAAGTAGGTGGAGAGCTCCAGCGGACACTTGACGCCTTTCGGCACGTATACGAACGAACCGTCGGTGAACACGGCCGAATTGAGGGCGGCGAAGAAGTTGTCGTTCGGCGGCACCACTGATCCGATGTACTTGCGCACCAGATCCGGATGCTCCTGAATCGCCTCCGAGATCGGCAGGAAGATCACCCCGTACTTCTTGAGCTCCTCCTTGAACGTTGTGGCCACCGACACGCTGTCGAACACCGCGTCGACGGCCACGCCAGTCAGCCGTTTCTGCTCTTGGAGCGGAATCCCCAGCTTCTCGAAGGTCTCGAGGAGCTTCGGATCCACCTCATCGAGGCTCGTCAGCCCCTCCGTCTTCTTCGGTGCTGCGTAGTAGTGGATCGCCTGATAATCGATTGGCGGATACTTCACGTTGGCCCACGTCGGCTCTGTCATCTTGAGCCAGTTCCGATAGGCCTTGAGCCGCCACTCGAGCATCCAGTCCGGCTCGCTCTTCTTCTGGGAGATGAGCCGGATGATGTCTTCGTTGAGCCCCTTCGGGGCGAGTTCCGACTCGATGTCGGTGGACCACCCGTACTTGTAGGGCTCCTTGACGTGTTGGTCGATCGCCGACGACGACATTCAGGACTCCTCGTTGGTGGGTGCGCGGTCGCCTTTCGCCTCACCCGCACGCGCCGGCTTGGCGATGGTGTACTCGCACGCATTGCATCCGTCTGGGATGTAAGAATCACGCTGCAAATCGATCTGTAGCACCTCGCGCAGGAATTCCGCCTCCGCGGCACAGATTTCCGGGAACTGCTCTGCCACCGCTCGAACCGCGCAGTGGTGCTCCGCGAGCCTCAGCTGGTCGTCTTCCACAGACCAGGCCGCCATGAAGCCCTGCTCAGAGAGCAACCGCACGACGGCGGCCACCTTGTCCTCGAGGGTCGCGTCGGCCAGCTCGGCTCGTAGCCTCTCGGCATGCGCCCGGAACCGCTGGGCAAACATCGCCCGCACGGCCTCCCGCCCGTTGTGCCGAGCCACGTAGCCCAGCACGTCGGTGAGGGCCTGACCGTATTGGGTCGGGAATAGCGCCTCGCCGTTTGTGCTCAATCGATAGGTGTTGGTCGGCGCCCCAGTCCCCCGCTGCTCTCGCCGGTACTCGATGACGCCTTCGACCTCCAATTCCTTGAGATGGCGCCGCACCGCATTGGCCGACACGCCGAAAACGTCGGCAAGTTCCTTTGCCGTAGACGGTTGTGACCTCTTCAACTCGAGGAGGATGTCACCCCGTAAGCCTCGGTGCCCAGCGAGCCCTGGTATGCTTGAATCCATGGGTAAAATGCTAATCCCAGGCCCCGCTTTCCGCAACTAATTCAACGAAATTGTTTGTTAATCGACCCGAGGCATCCGGGGTCGTGGCCGTGGTCGGTTGCTGGGACAGACTGACCAGCGGGTCTGCGCCGACTGCCGCACCCCGGAAAACCAGACGCCGACAGCCGGTCGACCCCGGGATCGCCGCACCGGAGAGACCTTCGGCCGTGCCACCGGTTGGCATCAGCCAACCCCGACAGGAGAGCCCCGCGAGACGCATGTTGCCACGGTCGAGGGCCACCCCATGGCGGCCGCACCACCCTGCCCTCCTAGGCCCTTCCCCTGGAGACTCTTCACCAAGGCAGGCAGCGCCACACCGCGACGGCCCAATCTCCTCAGCTAGAAAGGCACGAAGTATCTCACAGAAAACCGTCTTGTGGTAAGTATTCTCAGTACTGAGTGTTTCAGCTACGTGACGCTTTCCGAGCAATAGCTCTCCCAAATGAATAAATCTGGATTCGGCGGGTACCTGAAACCGGAGAAGGGAGGGCCACGTGACGAGCAAGGTGAGGGTGCCATCCCGGGCTGCAGAACGGACCGATCGAGTCCTCGGGAGATCGGGGAGCGAACCCGGCGCAGGGGATCGCGCTCTTCCTGCGCACCGGGACCTCGTCGATGAGTCCGGCAAACGTCTAGGTACAATTCTGGACGGAGAGGCGGCGAACTCCGGCTCCCTGGCGCCCACCGTCTACCTCCGGCGAGACCCTCCGAACCCCGAACCCGACGGCGGCCCGGCTGGCTCAGAGGTAGATGGGGTGGATTGAGCCTAGCGACAGATCCTCGGCGTCACTCGGTCGAGCGCGGATCAACCTGTCGTAACAATGTGGCATAGTCTTCTGGCGTGTCGATATCCTCGCTGACCGCGTGGTCATTGACCTCGACCGTAGCGACCCTCCCGGGGTCGGCGCGGACCACCTGGCGGGCCCCCTGGCTGACGGGGGTCGTCAGAAGCTCCTCGAAAACGGCTCTCGCGAATAGGACGGGGTGCCCTCGTTTCCCGGAATAGGTTGGCACCACGATGGCGGCCCCACCTTCTCGAAACCGATCGACCAGGGCCTGTGCCGTCGCGATGCCCACATGAGGGCGGTCGACGTGCCATACAAGCGCCGCCTCCACGGGATGGTCCACAATCTGCCGAATCGCAAGTTGGACGGAACGTAGAGGACCTGAGGCGGGGTTGGGGTTCAACAGCACGGTTTCGCCGGAGAGATCCATGGCCCGAGTAATCTGGTCGGTGTCGGGACCCAGGACCACAATCCGCCGATTGAGGCCGAGCGCTCGGCAGGCCTGAAGGATCGTCTCGAGGAACGTGGCCCCGCGGTAGGGCAGCAGTGCCTTCGGCTCACCCATCCGCTGCGATGACCCTGCGGCCGGAATGATGGCTGCGATCAATGGAATTCCCTAGATTGTGAGCCCCACTGTCCCCTGGCACGAGGAAGATGACGCATGGCGGTCCGACCCATTCGACAGCTTGGTGATCCGATACTGCGAGCCAGGTGTGAATCGGTCAAGAGAGTCCGATCGCCCGCCGTGCGGGTCGTGGCCGACGACCTTCAGGACACCCTTCGCAACCTCAAAGCGGGACTCGGCAGGGGTCGCGGGCTCGCAGCCCCACAGATTGGCGCGCCGCTGCGCATCGTGTACCTGGAGGACGACAAGCCTCTCTTTCTGGTCAACCCGGAAATCACCGATATCGGCACTGAGGATTTCACCGTCTGGGACGACTGCTTCTCCATCCCCGACCTGCTGGTGCGCGTCGAGCGGGCCCACTCCGTCAAGGTGACCTACCTCGACCTGGCAGGACGGCAGCAAGACCTCGAGGCAGAGGGCCCGCTGGCCGAGTTGCTCCAGCATGAGATCGATCACCTCGACGGGGTTCTCATGGTCGATCGCCCCACTGGGCTCGATCCGTTCTGCCTGCGATCCGAATGGGAGAGGCACTACGCCAACCAGGGGCAGTACGGCACACCCAGCACGCGGGAGACCGAGCGGCCGTAGCGGGACGGCCTACGATAAGGGTTCGAGGAACTCGCCCACCACTCGGGTTGTCGCCACGGGTTGCTCCACGGGAGCCACGTCTGCCGGAGCGTGAAACTCGTCGTCCCCAGACGGGTAACGGTGGTCTCGAAGCGGAGGTGGGTGCCGGCAGGCGCGGCGGCCTCTGCCGAGGCGGTTCGAACGACCGGCCAGATGTCAGCTCGATTGGCGGAATAGCACTCACTGTGTATTACCCGCAGGGTGTCGCTAAACTTACCGGCCGAAGCCACACCGGCCACACATCTCCGGCGGTAGGCCGCGAGAGCTTGGTGGTGGGGACTCCGGTGGACCATCGAGCACGGGCGCGACGACCAACGCGCACGTCGATGTGTCGTTACGGTCGTGATACTGTCGCAATGGTGACGTTTGTTGTTGTCTTGTAACTACTTGTCCCAAGAAGATTTGGTGGTTTTTCCACACCGTCTAGACACTGTGTCGATATTAGACGAACACACATCACCCGTCTTGTCGCCGGAGACGACCACTGGCTGACAAACCCACCCTGATCACCGACGCCGGGGAGCTCGCGCGACTCGTAGATCGCCTGGCCGGTCTACCGTCCGTTGCGCTCGACACCGAGTCGGCCTCGTTTCACCGCTACGTGGATCGGGTGTACCTGGTCCAACTCAGCGCGGGACAGGACACCTCACTGGTCGACCCCCTCGCGGTCGGCGACCTCCGGCCACTCGGGAAGCTCCTCGAGCATGCCGACACTGAGGTCGTATTCCACGACGCCGACTATGACTTGCGCGTCCTGGACAGGGATTACGCACTTCGGGCCCGCAAGGTGTTCGATACGCGGATCGCCGCGCAACTGGCTGGGGAGCCTGCCGTGGGGCTTGGGTCCCTCCTCGAGAAGCACTTTCACGTCAAACTCGACAAGCGCTTCCAGCGGGCCGACTGGTCACTGCGACCACTCACTCCCGAGATGCTCCGATACGCTGCCGATGATACACGGTATCTGCTCGAACTCCGCCACCTACTCGCCGAGCGCCTTACGCAACTCGGTCGACTCGATTGGGCATTGGAAGAGTTCCAACACCTGGAAGCGGTGCGTTGGAGCGCCCCCAAACGAGACGAAGACGGCGCCCACCTGCGGCTCAAAGGTGCGAAGGTGTTAGCGCCCCGAAACCTGGCCATACTCGAGCAGCTGCACGACTGGCGCGATCGAACGGCACGCGCTCTCGACCGCGCGCCGTTCCGCGTGGTGTCCAACACCGTTCTGGTCGCGCTCGCGCGGGCCAAACCCTCGACACGGGCAGAGATGAGCGAGGTGGACGGCTTTCCGAGTTCCGTCTTGCGGCGATACGGCGCCGAGATGTTTGCGGTCGTGGCCGAGGCCCTGCGTGTCCCAGACGCCGACCTTCCGCGTCAGAAACGGACCCGGCGACCCCCTCCCGACGCGCAGTATGACGCGCGTCTCGACCGGCTCAAGGCGGTTCGTAACCAGCGGGCGGCCGACATCGATCTCGACCCGGGACTGGTGTGTCCCAACGGAACGCTCCAGGCCATCGCCCGAGCGATACCCGAGACCCCCGAGGCCTTGGCGTCGGTTGCCGAACTCCGCAATTGGCAGCGCAACGTCCTCGGGGTAGAATCTGTCCTACGCGCCGTGGCGGGTAGCGGGACCTAGAACCCCAAGAACGCTCGGACCTTAGGATCGATCCGCTCTGGGGTCCAGTAGGGATCCCAGACCAACTCGATCCGTACATCTTGCACGCCATCGAGTTGTCGGATCGCCTGGTCGGCGTCGCCCATGATCTGTCCGCCGGCGGGACATCCCGGCGACGTGAGCGTCATCTTGACGTCGACCTTCCCGGCATCAATCTCCACGTCGTAGATCAATCCCAGGTCGATGATGTTGAGCCCTGCCTCCGGGTCCTTCACCGTTCGCAGCGCCTGCCGGACGGAGGTCTCGTCGAGTACTGGCGAAGGGGTCTCGGTCATTGCTGGCACGCTCCGTCAGTGAAACCATGGATCGGGTGGGACTAATTCGGCCGTGTCGTGCGGCGCCTGCATGTCCATCAGGGTACCGGGCCCCACTGCCGCGCAATCCACGCGTAGGTGCGCTCGGCGATGGACATCATGCCCGGTATCACAGCCAGCGCTTGCACGCACCGCCCACCCGGAAGATACCGAAACAGCTCCCGGACCGCCGCAGCTCCCGCAAAGACCCCTCCGAGCGGGCTCACCATATGGGCGGCGAGCCGAAGCCGTTCCACCGGTTGGCCGGATAGGGCGACGGCACTGGGGTCATCCAAGGGGAGGAGGTCAATCCTGCCCCGGCGGTCCCACCGCCGCAGGCGACCTACCCACCGGCGGCAGAATCCACAGGAGGCGTCGTAGATGAGCACCGGACGAATCGGGGGGATCGGTACGGTACCAACCCGCCCGGCTAGTCGCATCGATGGATCACTTCCGCTGACCGGGTCCGACACCACTCGTGGCGGAGCTGCACGGCCTGGTCGGCCACCTCGCCGCGGACGCGTTTGAGCTTGGTAATCGACCTTCTGGTGCGCGGCGCGAAAACCCGGTTGGTGAGCAGAATGACGAAGAGATCTCCGTCGGGATCGACCCAGATCGAAGTCCCGGTGAAGCCCCCGTGACCATACGCGGCCGCCGAGAGGGACGAGCCTGTCTGTTCGGCGGTGGTCGTGTCCCGCACCTCCCATCCGAGCGCCCGATTCCCGCTCCCGCGTCGGGTGAAGTGACGCACCACCCCGGGGGTGAACAGCTCCTTTCCGCCGGACGTGAGACCACCCCGCAACAGTGTCTGGGCAAACCGGGCCAGGTCGTGACCGGTGCTATAGAGCCCGGCATGGCCTGCAACGCCTCCCAGGCGGGCGGCGTTTTGATCGTGTACCTCGCCCGCGATGGCCTGCCCGCGCCACAGACCGACCGGCATGATTCGCGGCCGTAGCGCGCGCGGCGGGCGGAACCGGGTGCTCACCATGCCCATCGGCGGGAACAGCCGTCCCTCGACGTACCGATCGAGCGGCATCTCGGCAGCCAGCTCCACCACCCAGCCGAGGAGCATGGCGTTGAGGTCGCTGTACACGACCTGGCCACCGGGATCCAGCCTGAGCGGCTCAGCCAAGACTCGTGCCCTGGCCTCTTCCGCGCTCTCCGTGAGTCGGTTGAGCGGAAGGAACGCGCGAAGCCCAGAGCGATGCTCGAGGAGATGCCGCACCGTTACGCGGTCTTTGCCCGGGCCGGCGAACTCGGGCAGATAGCCCTGCAGTGCTCGATCGAGGTCGAGTCGCCCCTCCTGCACCAGCAGCATCGCCGCGGTAGTCGTGGCCACGACCTTCGTCAGCGAGGCCAAATCGAAGAGGGTGCTGTCGGGGTCGGGAACGGCGGAGGCTGGCGACCACGTGAAGTGTCCGTACCCTCGACTCCACAGCACCGTGTCCTTGGTGCCGATCACCACGACTGCGCCGGGGTACACGCCTTCACGAATCCCGTTGACGACGGACCGCTCGAGGGCCGAGACCGGGTTGGCCTGGGAGAGTGCCACCCAGAGCAGCAGGGGTCCGATGGTCACGAGGAACGACTCCCCACGTGAGGCGATGTCGACCCGGGGCTATCCCTCTCTTGGATCAGCAACGTGCGTCTCCGGTGTATGATAAGAACGTCATTCTCAATTCCCCTGGTAACAAGGGTACCTCGTGCGTCGAATTCTGCTTGCCATGATCCTGGGCGCTGTGGCTCCGGGACCCATCCAAGGACAGACAGCCGTAATTGACACCATGGTGCTTCGCGCCCACACCAGGTTCCTCGCCGACGACCTCCTGTTGGGTCGGGGAACCGGAACCGCGGGTGCCGGCGTCGCGGCGCTGTACCTCGAGAGCCAGTGTCAGCGACTCGGGCTCGAGCCCGTCGCCGGATCGTACCGCCAACGGGTTCAGCTCGAGGAGGCCCGCATTGGGGCCGCGAGCCGGCTGACCGCTTCGACCCCCCAAGGCTCCGTCGAGTTCCTCTACCTCGAGGACTTCGTTCCGGATGTCGGGTCGGCGGCAACGTTGGTCGGCTTCGCAGGACCCGCCGTGTTCGTCGGCTCTGAAGCCGGAATCGCGTCCGGGCAGCTCGGCCAACTCGACCTTGGCGGAGCCGTGGCCGTCACGATCGGACCCGTCCGGGGGGTAGCCGCCGACACACTCGCGGCACGCGGCTCCGTCGGCATGATTCACTTGATCCCCGAGAGCGAGATGTTCGAGCTCTACGTCCGCAGCCGCGGCGCCACGCGTTTGTACCATCGTGATCGCGCCGTCCGGTCCTCGTTCCTGCCGAGCATACCGGCGCTACTGGCCGGCCCCCGTGCGACCCGGGCACTCCTTGACGGCGCGATGGTCGACGACAGCGCCCGCCCGCTCATACAGCCGCTCGCCTGGTCCCTTCGGGTCGAGATCGAGAGCACCCGAAGGCCGGTCGAGGAAGCCAACGTGGCGTGCGTGCTCCCGGGGAAGGGCACACGCCGCGACACGGCCATCGTCCTGTCTGCGCACTACGACCACCTCGGCGTGGGCGTGCCAGACGCGCGCGGTGACTCGACCTACAACGGGTTCTCCGACAACGCAGCGGGCGTCGCCATGGTGCTCGGCATTGCCGAAGCCCTTACCCGCGAGGAGACACCGCAACTCGGATTCTCGCTGCTGCTGCTCTTCTTCACGGGCGAGGAGCGCGGGCTGCTCGGCTCCGATTACTACGTCGCTCACCCCCTCTGGCCGCTTCGCCAAACGGCGGCGGTCATCAATCTGGATGCGGGTGCGCCACCGGCGCCACCCGTAAGTTGGAGGGTGGCAGGGGTCGACAGCACCGACGGAACCGGCATGGGTGCGCTCGCCGCTCGCGTCGCCGGTGGCCAAGGCTGGCCGATCGTCACGTCACCCGCCCGAGCGAACTCCGACTACTTCCCGTTCCACCGCGAAGGTGTCCCTGCCATGTTCCTCGTTCCCGGGTCAGAAGCCTACGAAGGGATGTCCGTTGATAGCTCGGTGGCACTCAGGCAGCGATGGGACCACTATCATCAGCCCGCCGACCACTGGTCGCCCGATTTTCCGTTCGCCGGGCTGGGCCGGTATGCGGGGTTTGCCCTCATGCTCGTTCGCGCGATCGACCGTGATCCCGATGGCCGCCGCCGCTGACGTCGATCACGGCAACCGTCGGAGAAAAAAGGAGATACGGGACCACGACGAGCCCCCTCTCACCCTGGCATCCCGTGCGCGGGGCGTCTATCATATCTGGTCGCCATCCGAATTCAGGAGCGAGAAAAGCATCGCCGTGAGCAGGTCGCCGTTGTGTGCTGAAGGGCGTGGCAGAGAAGCGCCGTCGGGATCGGGGTCACGATTGTGACCCGGACGCTCCCCCAGACTATCCTCCACTATCGCTTTCCCATCCTCGCGGCCTGGTTGCTGGTCACCGCCCTGGCCTTGCCGCGCGCACTCCGAGTGCACGAGACGCTCCAAGTGCAGGGGCAGACGCTCCTGGACACCGAGTCGAAGCGCGGCGACGACCTCATCCGCTCCGCGTTCCCGCAGCCGGTCACCGACTACTTCATCGTCACCCTCGCCGGCCCGGTCGCCATCGACAGCCTCCGGTACCGGGCGATTCTCGACTCGTTGACGCTGAGCGCGGCGCTGGAGCCCTACGTCGCGCGGACGCTGTCATACCTGGACGCCAACGACAGCAGCTTCGTCAGCGCAGACCGGAAGACGACGTTCTTCGTCGCCGTGATGGAGGCCAACCTCGAGCGCGGCGCCGCCGATTACGTCCCGCCGTTCCACGAGGCGGTCCACGGCACGCTCGAGCGCATTGCGTGGGCGTCCGCGTTCGAGGCCCATGTCACCGGCAGCCCGGCACTGGACTACGACATCCGCACCGTCAGCAAGGAGGATACGCGCGTCGGCGAGCGGAAGGCGCTGCCCATCAGCGCGGTGATTCTCGTCGTGGCCTTCGGCGCGCTGGTCGCAGCGATTCTCCCGCTCTTGGTCGGGGTGTTTGCGATCGTCTGCGCGCTCGGCCTCACGAGCGTGGCGGCCGGCTTCTACCCCATGTCCGTGTTCGTACTCACCATCGTCTCGATGCTTGGCCTCGCCACGGGGATCGACTATTCGCTGCTCATGGTCACGCGATTCCGCGAGGAGATGAATCGGGGCCGTGGCCGCCGGGAGGCCGCCGAGCGGACAATCGCCACGGCGGGACGGGCGGTGGTGACGAGCGGACTCACGGTCCTGCTGGGCTTCGCGGCGTTGCTGGTCACGCCGACCACCGAGACGCGTTCCGTTGGCATCGGGGGCTTGTTCGTCGTGTCGGGGGCCGTGTTGCTGGCTGTCACGCTGCTCCCCGGTGTCCTTTCTCTCCTAGGGCGGAGCATCGATCGACCGCGATGGCTCGCCAAACGCCTGGCGTTCTACCATGCGCCCACCGGATGGGAACGCTGGTCGCGATGGCTCGGCCACCATCCGTGGCGGGCGTTGGTTCTGGGGGGCACGGTTGCCGCCGCGATCACCTGGCCGATCGCCCACATTAAGATCGGGCTGCCTCGAGAGGGATGGTATCCGTCCGGCACCGAGTCGTCCGACGCCATTCGCGCGCTTGACCGGATCGGCGCCCGCGGCGCGCTCCAACCGGTGCGCATCGTCGTGCAGGCTCCAGCGGGCGCGCGGATCGTGGGCACCCGGTATCTACGAGGGCTCAAGCGATTATCCGACTCGATCAACGCCGACCCGCACGTGGACCGGGTCCGAAGCGTGGTCGACCTCCGGCCCGGGATGTCGCTGCTGCGGTACACCGCCCTCTACGGCAACCTGGACGCGGCGCGTGCACGATCCCCCGAGTTCTACTCCGCGTATCTCTCGGAGGACGGCCGCACGACGTTGATGGACGTCCTCCTGAGGGATACGACATCGTTCACTGGATCCATGGACGTCGTGCGTGGCCTCCGCGGCGTGGTCACGGCCGGCATTCCCGGCCTGGACTCCGTCGACGTCATGGTCACCGGCTTCCATGCGGCGAATACGGATCTCCAGGACGCACTGCTGAAGCAGTTCCCGCTCGTCGTCGCATTGGTGGTCGGGGCCACGGCGTTGATGTTGTTCATCGCGTTTCAATCGATTCTGGTACCGATCAAGGCGGTTCTCATGAACCTCCTTTCGGTCGCCGGGGCGTTCGGCATTCTGGTGCTGGTCTTCCAGAAGGGGGTGGGAGCACGATTGTTCGGGCTCGCGGGTCCCACGGAAGCGATTTACGTCGCCATTCCCGTCGTGGTGTTCGCCGTCGTGTTCGGCCTGAGCATGGACTACGAGGTGTTCCTGCTGTCGCGCATCAAGGAGGCGTTCGACCGAACCGGCCGCAACGATCAGGCGACGATGGAGGGGCTCACCGCCACGGCATCGGTCATCACCAGTGCGGCCGCCATCATGCTGGTGGTCTTTGGCACGTTCGCCTTTTCGCGCGTGCTGGCCGCCCAGCTCCTCGGGTTCGGCCTCGCGGTGGCGGTGCTGCTCGACGCGACGCTCATTCGGATGGTTCTGGTCCCCTCCATCATGCACATCGCTGGAGACTGGAACTGGTGGCCTGGGGGGCGGCGGATCAGGAAGAGCGGCGACGGGGGGGATGCCGGTACGAGCGGGGCGGTTCCCGCGGCGCCGCCAGCTGCAGCGCCAACTCCAGCCGAGGCCCCCGCAGATCCCAGTGCCAAGCCGCCTCCCGTACCCCCGTCACCGGGTGCTTGAGCGGACGAAACTGGAGCCACTCGGGTCGCATCCGGAGCCTCACTCCCGCCGCCAGCAGGGCCTCACGATCGGCCGAAACCAGGTGAGCCCACTGCTGACCGCGCAGCACGAACGGATGGAGCCACAACCCGCCCTGGAGGGCGTGCGCGACTCCCTCACGCCACAACACAAACTGCCGCCACCCCATCAGCCGCAGTCCATGCGACCGTCCTCGGTTGCCGAACCGACCGGTGCGGCCGCGCCGACGAAGACGAAGCACTGCCGTAGCGTGGCCGCGTGGGAGATCGACGCCGACCACCCGATGGACGTGGCCTCGTGCACTTGGACCAGCGTCCCGCCGCTCTTGCGAAACCCCTTGGCCTCCAGCGTGGCGAGACTTGCGGTGTAGGTGCTCGTGTCGTAGAAGTGGGATTCCTCAATGACCGCCAAGTTCCGCAGGTCCCCTCGCATGGTCGCGATGTAGCCACGCTCGCGGACCTCTCGATACTGCGGTATCGCAATGGCCGCCAGCAGTGTCACAACCGACATGGCGATCAACATCTCGATCAGCGAGAATCCGCGTTCGGCGGTGCGGCTTCGCATTCCATGACGCATGGGGATCATCTGACGCTGCAGGAGCCTCGAGAAGTATGCGCGGGCCCTATCGGGACCGACAAGTGCACCTTAGCCCTTCGCTTCGAGCCAATTCGGTCCAACCCCAATCTCCACGACGAGCGGAATCGACAGCTCGGCGGCTCCCTGCATCTCCTCGCGTAGCACCTCACGGACCGCCTCGACTTCCCGCTCGGGCGCTTCGGCTACGAGCTCGTCATGCACCTGGAGCACGATCGCCGCCGAAAGGCGGCGCTCTCGCAATGACCCGGCCACGCTGATCATGGCGCGCTTGATCAGGTCGGCCGCCGAACCCTGGAGCGGTGAGTTCATCGCTACCCGCTCACCGAACGCGCGCATGTTGTAGTTGCGGTCCTTGAGTTCCGGAATGTAGCGCCGTCTCCCGAAGAGCGTTTCGGCGTACCCCCGCTGGCGCGCCAGCACGATGCACTCGTCCAGAAATCGACGCACGCCGGCGAACCGCTCAAAATAGAGATCGATGAACTCTCGGGCCTCATCCTGTGAAATGCCCAATTGGCGACTGAGCGAGAACGGCCCCTGACCGTAGATGGTGGCAAAGTTGATCGTCTTCGCCCGGGCCCGCATCTCGGCCGTCACCTCGTCGAGCGACACGTCGAAGATGACGGCCGCCGTTTCCCGGTGGATGTCACCACCGCGCTGGAACGCGGCAAGGAAGACGGGATCCCGCGAAAGATGGGCCAGGAGTCGGAGCTCGACCTGCGAATAGTCCGCAATCACGAACACCGCACCTGCCGCCGGCACGAAACACCGGCGGATTCGCTCGCCACGGGGCGTTCGCACAGGGATGTTTTGCAGGTTCGGACTTGACGATGAGAGCCGTCCCGTGGCGGCCCCCACCTGGGAAAAGCTGGTGTGAATGCGGGCCGTATCCGGGTGAACCGTGAGCGGGAGGGCGTCAAGGTAGGTCGAGCGCAGCTTGCTCACCTCTCGGTAGTCCAGCAACAGCTGCGGGAGTGTGTGGCCCGACGCTGCCAGCTCGCTCAGCACGTCCGCGTCGGTCGAGGCTCCCGTCTTGGTGCGCTTGAGGACGGGCAGGTTGAGCTTCTCGAACAGCACGTGGCGCAGTTGTGGGGTGCTGTTGATGTTGAAGTCCGTTCCCGCCTCGCGGTGGATCTTCGCCTCGAGCTCCCGAAGCTCCCCACCGAACTCTCTCGACAACAGTGCCAGGCAGCTCGTGTCGACCGCGATCCCCCGCCATTCCATGTCGATCAGCACATCGATGAGCGGCATCTCCATATCGCCGAGCAGCGCCGTCAGGTCGTGCGACTTGAGCTGCGGCGCGAAGAACGCCTGAAGCTCCCATATCGCCACCGCGCCGCCACAGCTATGGGCGGCCGCTCGGTCGGGTGGGACTTCCGCGAAAGGGCGTTCGCCCTTGCCCTTCCCAACGAGATCCTCGGCGGCGGTGAGGCGCCGCCCCAGATGATCGAGGGCGAGCACCTCGAGTGCATGTGACCGGCGTCCAGGCTCGAGCACGAAGCTCGCAAGCATCGCGTCATAGCGGAGACCACGAAGGCTCACCCCCGCCCGCCGAAGCACCAAGGCGTCTCGCTTGAGATCGTGGCCGATCTTCGCGTAGTGTGGATCTTCTAGGACACCTACGAGTGCCTGCATCACGGGCTCGCCGATCGACGGCAAATTGCGCGGCGCGGCTGCCGCAGTGAGTTCGCCGTCAGGCAGGCGATGCCCCAGTGGTAGATACCAGGCTCGGTCGCCCGCAATCGCCAACGACAGACCCACTAGGTTAGCGCGGAGCGGGTCCGCGGCGCTCGTCTCCACACGCAGAGCGACGGCGTCGACCTTCCGCAGCTCACGCAGCATCACGGCGAGCGCCTCGGGCGAGTCGACGATCTCGTGGTCGCGGGCCACTGGCGCGCGACCGCCGGGATCGCGCCGGACGTTTGGAATGAGAGTGTGGAACTCGAGTTCGGTGTACAATGTCTCGAGACGGTTTACGTCCATGGGTGCCCTGCAGAGGTCCTCGATTGTCGCACGCACCGGCACGTTGCGGCGAATTGTCACGAGTTCCCGGCTGAGCCGGGCGTTGTCGGCATCCGCAAGCAGTGCCTCTCGCGCCCGCTTGCCTGTGACGTCACTCGCATGCGCGAGGATGGTATCCAGGTCACCGTAGGTCTCGAGAAGCTTGCGCGCCGTCTTGTCCCCAACGCCCTTCACTCCAGGGATGTTGTCTGACGAATCACCGACCAGTGCCAGGTAGTCGACCACTTGGTCAGGGGCCACTCCGAACCGCTCGCGGGCGTTGGAGGCATCCACCCACTGGGAATCAACGGCAGCCGGGCCACCGCGACCCGGGTTCAGGAGCGACACGTGGGGTGCGATGAGTTGATAGAAATCCTTGTCTCCCGAAACGATGACGGCCTGCATGCTACGGTTTGCCGCCTGAGTCGCCAACGTGCCGATCACGTCATCCGCCTCATAGCCGTCCACCACGACCAACGGCACGCCAAACCCCGCGAGTAGTTGCTCGATGCGTTCGAGCGATCGATCGAAGTCCTCCTGCAGCTCGTCGTCGAGCTTCTCCCGCGTGGCTTTGTAGTCGGGAAACACCTCGTCCCGGAAGGATGAGCCGGCATCGTGGACCCACGCGACATAGGTCGGGTCGTGATCGGCGACGAGACGGTGCAGGAAATTCGCGACCCCCCAGACTGCCGACGTGTTTTCCCCGCGGCTCGTCCGTAGGGGGCGGGCGATCATCGCGAAGAAGGCTCGGTAAATCAGGGCGTATCCATCGATGAGAAACACCCGGGGCGGGGATTCCTGCGTCATGCGGTGAAGATAGCAACGGGGCGCCGGTCCGTCGCCCGACGCTCACATGAGCAGTGCCAGCGTCAGGGCAACACCCGGTGCGATCAGCAGGTTGTCGTCCAGTCCAACCGGCCATCGCTCGAGCGCGGAGCCAACGGTGGCGCCGGCCAGGATCGAGACCACGGGAAACCCGAGCGCGGCGAGCACCGCCACCGCGACCACGAAATGTGTGAGACTCCCCTGCCACGTCTTCGGTCCGATGCCTCTTCCGAGCGACCCAATCCACGACGCCGCCGGATCGGCAACCGCGCCAACCACGATCCCGCCGACGGCTGCCGGCCCGGGAAGTAGGACGGCCAGACCGTAACCCACCGCCAACCACATGGCGCCACTGGGGCGAGCGATCTCGCGATCGCGGAAGACCGGCACCAGCCGATGAAGGCGGGTCCCGACGGTGGGCACCCGAAGCCGCAGCGTCTCGAGGAGGAGCGCGCCGACTGCCGCTCCGGCGACTGCCGCGCGCAGTCCGGTCCACGACACGAGCGGCACCAACAGGACGACCGACGCGGTGCTCGCGTGGAGCAACCGCCGAGCGCCCGCCGCCGTCACCGTTCGTCGGCCTCGGCCGCCTCGACTATGGGGTAGAGTCCCTGGTAGAGTGCCCAGTTGCGCAGGACCGACCGCAGGTAACCGCGAGTTTCGACGTATGGGATGCGTTCGACGAACATCGGCGGATCGTTTGCTTCGGGATACCGGAGCCATCGGGACACGGGACGGCCGCCAGCGTTGTAGGCGGCCAGCGCAGCGATCACGTCGCCACGATATGTGCGCAGTAGGGAGGCCAGGTGGGTCGCCCCGAGGTGGAGGTTCACGGGTCCGACGGTGAGGAGCCCCTCGTCCCACGGGACGCCTACCCGCCGGGCGAGCTCACGAGCCGTCGGCGGCATGAGTTGCATCAGCCCGTACGCCCCGGCGGGGGACACGACGGCGGCGCGAAAGGTCGACTCCTGACGGATCAGCGCGGCCAGAAGGTGTGGATCTAGGCCATGCTCGATCGCTTCGCGCTCGATCATCGACCGCATGGGCCAGGGGAACACCACCCGGATGACACGGGCGTCACGCAGCGAGCGGGATCGGGCCACCTCCCATCCAAGCGACACACCCTCCTGAATCCACCCGCGCTCGATGAAACCCTCTGCCAGGTCGAGTAGCTCGTCCGCCGAGTACCCGTCGGCGGACCGGGCCCACGCGACGCGCGCCTCGGCCTCGCCGTGGAGCGAGGACGCCTGCAGCAAATCGACCTGCTCCAACACTGCGGCCGCGGCCGGCGACACCGGCGCCGCTGGAACGGGTGCAGGGTACGGCGACGTGGCCCCCGTCGCCTGGCGTGCCATCGTCCCGTAGTAGCCGAATGGATCGGTAGTCACGAGGTCGAACCAGAGCTGCGTGGCGGCCCCTTCGGCACCTCGATTGGCGGTGATCCTCGCGAGAAAGTACTGCGCTGCTCGTCGCTGGGGCGCTCCGGCATCGATCTCGTCGCGATACCACCGTTCGGCGGCGGCCGTGTCGGCTCGAACCAGTGCCTCTCGTGCCATGCCGAGCCGCGCGCGACTGGCATAGGTCGACGCCGGCCACCGCCTGGCCAGTGCGGCGAGGACGCTGTCGGCCTGGTCGTCGCGCCCGCCATCCCGGTGCCAATCACCAACCAGGTACGCGGCAAGCGGTGCCTCCGCGTAGTCAGGGTGTCGGTCTGCAAACTCCGCCAGGCGGCGGTAGCCGTCCACTTGGCGCCCCATGCGGATCACTAGGCGTGCGCTGCGGTAGCGAGCGAGTGCGCCGTCCGGGCCGGCCTGGGCTGCGCGCTCGTACGACCGCAAGGCCTGGTCACGCTTCCCGGCTGCCGCCTGCTGATTGCCGAGGCGGATCAAGGCCGCCGGACTGGAGTCGGTAGCCACCACTGCCTGCGTCAGCACGCGTAGCGCGTCCACGGATTGGCCCAGACGATTGTACGCCGCCGCCACCCGGAAGAACTCCTCCGCGTCTTCAGGGGGGAGTCCGGCATCGATCCGAGCCAGCGCCACGCGCAGCTCGGTCGTGTCGGTCGAGCGCAGCAGCGTATAGGTGTGCTCTCGCGCAATGGCCGTGTTGCCGAGAGCGGCTGCAACCTCGACCGCCCGCGCCAGTTGACCGGACCGCACCAGCGCGGGCACGGCGGCACCCGAGTCCCCGGCCGCGAGTAAGACGTCGGCACGCACGGCGGCGGCGAAGCGCTCCGCCTCGGGCGGCGAGCGGCGCAAGAGGTCAAGGATGCGAATGGGGTCGTCGGCGACAGCAGCTTCTCGAATCGCCAGCCAGCCCGCAATCGCCGGTAACTCGTGAGCGGCATTCGCGTAATGGTCCCGCGCGTCCGACAGGTTCCCCGAGCGCTGCGCTGCGTCGCCCGCCCGGCCCAAGAGGATGCCCCGGTCACGACCCTGGAGAATGGACGCCGCCTGCGCGAAGTGGTCGGCCGCGCTGGCGTAATCGCCTATCTCGCGCGTCACTGCACCGAGCAGGATCAATCGATCGGCGTCCAGTGCGTCCGGTGGGAAGCGCCCCTCGAGAATCGCCATCGCGCGGGTTGGGCGGCCCAGCGCGAGTTCCATCTCGGCAAGTCGCAGCAGGTCGAGACGGGTGGCCGTTCCGTTCGCGACGCGGGCGCGCAACGCCGGCGCGGCGTGCCACGAAGACACCGAGTCCACTCGCGGGGCGAGAGGCACCTGTGCGGTCGCACCCGGATTGATGCCGACCAGTGCCGCGAACGCCAGCGCGAGAGCACACCTGTGCACGGTCTACGTGCCCCGGCGCAGTCGATTCAAGGCGATCATGTAGTCGGCGCGAGACCGCTGGGTGAGCCGAAATTGCCCGAATCCCGTGTCGTCCACGAAGTCGAGGGTGACCCGGTCGGACGTGAACACCCACCGGATCAGGCGAATTCCGCGGTCCTGCAGGTCTGAACTCGAGTCGAAGATCTCGTCCGGCGGCCCGAGGGTGATGAGCACCTCGCCGCGATCGGTGAGCCAGCCGGGATCGGCGCTTTCCCTGAACAGCTCATTCGCTTCCTGAAGCCGAGCGAAATAGATCTCGAGTGCCTCGTGGTCGGGTGTGCGTGGGTTGGGATCCGTCGCCCGCCAAAACGCATGCCAGAGAATCGGACGTTCCGCGGGGGGCGCGTCACGCAGCTGCGCAATCGCTTCGGCCTGACCGAAATACCTGAGTAGGGACAGCGTCTCGTCGAAATTCGCCACGGCCCATTGAGCGGAAAAAGCCACGAGTATCGCCGTCTTCGCGGTGTCCCGACCGCCCGATACCGTCGCTTCGAACACCAGCTCTCCCATGGGGAGTAGTTCGGGACGGACGGCGAGCAGCAGGGAGGCGAGCGGCCCACCCTGGCCGACCGTCACACTATCCTGCCAGACCTCCGTAAGCTCGGGTTCTCGAACGAAGGCGCGGACGGTGACGACCGCTTCCGGCGCTGAGTCGTAGACCTCGAGGAAGAACTGGAGCGAGTCGGTACCGTAGGGCACGGTGGCCCGGGGATTGACCACGAGGTCCGGTAGCTCTGTGGTTGCGGACCGTTTCGCCGCCCTATAAGCCGGCACGAGCGAGGACAGCCCGTTTTGCGCGAACCCGGGAACAACGACCTGGCCTTCGACCTGGCCGTAGTTGGTGCCGTTCTGGTCACGCACCGAGATCGTGATTTCGAGGTCGCCCGGTGGCACCGGCACGAACCGCTGGTAGACGACGCTCTCGTCGGCACGCTGCGTTTCAGGGAAGTGCTCGACTCGGACCATCTGATCTTCGGCGTGCCGCTGGATAATCCGCCCGTCGCGCCGGAACGCGATTTCGACCCGGTAGGGCGCCTCGAAGACACCACCCACACGGCGGAACGAGAGTGCTTTGTTGGTCAACGAGAGTCCTACCAGTGCCATGGTCACGTCGGGTGACGGACCGGCGAGGAAACGCACGCTCGCCACAAACGGCAGCGGCTCATCGGCCGTCAGAAGGCCCATGTCGCGATACACCGAGGTGAGGTCGAAGAGACGGGGCACGTACGTGCTCGCGTCCGGGGGCAGCGGCTCGCTCCCCACCCGCTGCCAGGGCCCGCAGCTCCCGAGCCCGAGCGTGGCAGCGACCAGCCAGTAGCGGCCCCAGTGCCGCATCATTCTCGGCCACAAGACTGCTTCCAAGCTTGCAGACCTCCGGGCGTGACGGTTACTTTTTCCGACTTATCATGGCTGAAAACCTCACCGGACGAACGATCGCCGGCTACCGGCTCCTGAACCGCGTGGGCGAGGGCGGCACCGCCACCGTTTATCGGGCCGAACACGCCGAACGTGGGACCTGTGCGGTCAAGATCCTCAAGGAACGCATGCGCAAGGACCCGACAGCCGTCAAGCGGTTCTTGCGCGAGGCAGGCTATGGGTCGCGCGTTCACCACGAGGCGGTCGTGCGCACGTACGACTACGGCGAGTTGGACAGCCTCTACTTCCTGGCCCTCGAGTGGGCCGACGGCGAACCACTCTCCGACTTCGTACACCGCACCGGGCGCTTAGCTCCGACACTCACGGCGCATATCATCTCCCAGCTGGCCGGGGGGATGGTGGCGGCGCACGCCGAGGGCATCATCCACCGGGATCTGAAGCCGGACAACATCATCTACGACCCGAAGACGAAGGCGGTAAAACTCCTCGATTTCGGGATTGCCCGCGATGCGGAACTCGACGACGCGGAGCGGCTCACGCGAACGGGCTTCTTCGTGGGAACGCTGAACTACGTGGCCCCGGAAGCGTTGTCGGGTGCCCTGGTGGACGAAGCCGCGGACACCTACAGCGTGGGGACCATCGCGTACTACCTCCTCACCGGTGTGCATCCGTTCCCGGGACGCACGCCTCGCGAGCTGTTCCAACAGCTCCTGACCCAGGATCCAATCCCCCTCAACTCGGCCGTCGCTGGCCTACGGTTTCCGTCGGCGGTCGAGGCGGCCATCATGCGGGCTCTCTCCCGCGACCCAACGGCTCGGCATGAGAGCGTGCTGGCCTTAGCGCAGGATCTGGCCAGCGCCGCCTCAGGTGCCGCGAGCCCTGGCGACGCCGCTGCGGTTCCGCCGGGCGACGGGTTGCTGGGCCGAATGAAATCACTGTTCAAGGGCCGCAAGGACACCGAGGCGTGACGGCGCAATGGTAGTAGCCCTCACTACTACCATCGGTTCTCGTCCGAATCTCTGACAATGCATCCCAAGGACCGGCTGGAAGCCCTCGCTCGACTGGTTCGGCAGCGCTCGCTCACCCTTGGCCGGTTCACCCTCGCTTCCGGGCGCCAGTCCACCTACTACATCGACGCGCGCATGACCACCATGTCGGCGGCGGGCCTCGAGCTCATCGGCGAGCTGGGCTTGGCGCTTATCCGTCGAGCTGGCTGGGCACCATCGCTCGTTGGGGGGCTCACCCTCGGTGCCGACCCCGTTGCGTATGCCATCGCCCGTGCGAGTTGCGCCGCGCCACCGGTGATCGACGCGTTCACGGTGCGCAAGGAAGCCAAGACCCACGGGGCACGGCGCCGGATCGAGGGCTGCTTTTCGCCCGGAGCGGCAGTGGTGGTGGTGGAGGACGTCGTGACGACGGGACAGTCGGCCGTCCGTGCCATCGACGCGGTGGCAGCCGAAGGGGGGCACGTGCTCGGCGTGATCACACTGGTGGATCGTGAGGAAGGTGGACGGGAGGCCATCGAACACGCCGGCGTTCCGCTCCGCTCGCTTCTCTCGCTGCGCGATCTTGGCCTGCCGCCCACCCCAGACGTTGCTCCGGAGTCGTCGCGCGCCTGATCTCTCCCCCACCGTGCCGAACGCCCTCAGTGGTGTCCAAGGTCTGCCACCCCGTGATCTAGGGGACGGAACGTCCGGAAGGTCTCTCGATACGGATCGATCAGACGCGCGACGAAATCCGCGAGTGCCACGTTGAACGGATACCGCCGCCGAAAGTCGGCGGCGGTGATGCCCAGGACCGACCGCAGGTGTCGCCCGAAGCTCTGCGGCGAGGAGTACTCCAACCGATAGGCGACATCGGCGATCGCGAACCCGGGTGACGCGAGGAGGCCCGCAGCGTAGAGGAGACGAATCCCCGCCAGGTAGCGCTTCGGAGACGGGAGTCCGGCCCGAAAGAACCTGGACATCAGCGTGCTCGCCCCGACACCGAGGCGACGTGTCAGCGCCCGCACCGAAACTGTGACGGGGGCCAGTCGCACGATCAACTCGAAGAAGCGACGACAGTCGGTTGCGGCGTCGGCCAAGGCAGGCAGCACTCCGGTGAGGATCCGCCCGGTCGTCGGCGTGGCCGTGTCGGCAACCAGCGCGCGGAGTTCGAGCCACCCGTCCCGCCCGCTCAGGTCGAGCACGCGTCGTACCCCGCAGGCACCGAGCGCGAGGAGCCGGGCCGGTGGCTCGGGAACTGGTCGGCAGACCACCGCCACGGTCGCCACCCCCGGGAACTGGCGCACGAGCGAGGTCACCGTTGAGAGCTGCTCGTGATCGACTCTCCCCGGCGACAAGAGGACTGTATTGACCGGACGTTCCCGAACTGAGCGGATGGCTTCGTAGACCGATTCGGTATGGAGCGGTCGGAACCGACCGTGCGAGCCCGCGTCCAGACGGACGCGGTCGGGAGGGTCGACCACCGTGGTCACTACCGGACAAGCCTGCTCAAGCATCTGCGTCCCCGCTTCATGCGATGGCCGAAGATGGCGCGGTGCGCTCAACGGGCGCTCAAACGATTGCAACGCCGTCGTCGCGCCTGCTAGCGGCTCGGGAAGAGCCGGCTATCTTACTGGTCGGGGTGGCGGAGCGGGGCGGTCGCGGCTCGCCCGCTGTGGCGGGCCGAGGAAAGTCCGAGCTCCACAGGGCAGACTGCCAGGTAACGCCTGGGCGCCGAGAGGCGACGGACAGGGCCACAGAAAAGACACCGCCTGTCGCGAGACGGGTAAGGGTGAAAAGGTGGGGTAAGAGCCCACCGCGCGCCTGGCAACAGGCGTGGCACGGCAACCCCCAGTCGGAGCAAGGCCAAATAGGCGGCGAGGTCCGGCCCGGACCGTTATTCAGCCGCGGGTAGGCCGCATGAGGTGTCGGGCGACCGGCACCCAAGAGAGATGACCGTCCGGCGGTTCGCCGCCGAACAGAACTCGGCTTACGGCTCCGCCACTCCGGACCACTCGGACCGCGATCGGGTATGAAGCCGCGTCCACGGACCTCATTCGCATGCCACCAGCCCGACCCACACCCGGGGATCCCGACCGGCCCTACCCACCGGCGTGGGAGGACGTTGCGGAGTTGCGGGTGCTTCGCACCTCGGAGCAACGGTGGCAGCGGTTGATCGCCTGGCGCACCGAGCTGACCCGCAAAGGGTGGAAGCTCCTGCAGGTGACTGCGGATGGCGGGCACGTCATCGCCGTATTCGGTCGGACCAAGGACGAACTCCTCCAACGAGAAGGAACCACGACATGAGATCTCTGACTCCCCGGCGCGAGCATCTGGCAGACGTCGTCGCTCTCCTGGCCGCGGCGCTGGCCGTGGGATGCAGCGCCTCCGGATCCACCGCACGCACCGCTGCGGCCCCGGAGGCACCGAGCACCTTCACCTACGGGCCATTCACCGCCATGTACGAGATCGCCTCGCACAGTCACACCGAGCAGGATTTCGGCGGCCAGGTGCAAACGGTGGACTTCAGTCTCACGTATTACATCACGGCCACGGCCGTGCAGACCGGTGGAGCCGCACAGCTGACGATCACGCTCGACTCCGCGCCGAAGATGTCGGACCTGCCTCCCGGCGCCGGAATTTCCAAGGAGGAGATCCAGCGAGCCGCAGGGACGACCTACCGCGGCATCCTCGCTCCGGACGGCGAGATCATGGCCTTCCAGGGCAGCACGGCCGGCGGGCAGTTCGCCGAGCAGCTCAACACGGCCATGGAACGGTTCTTCCCGCGTATTCCCGGCGAGGGCCTGACCCCGGGACAGACCTGGTCGGACAGCGTCTCGACCACGACGCAAAGCGGCGGGCTGGACCTTGCCATCCAGACGACGACGACGTTCGCGGCACTCGACTGGCTCGCGCGCAACGGTACCCAGGCGCTCGAGGTGGCCGCGGTGGCCGACTATACCGTCTCCGGCGGCGGGTCGCAGGGTGGCATGGATATCGGCATCGACGGCTCGGGCGTCCGTCGATCGGTGTTGTTTCTCGCCCAGGACGGACGCTATCTCGGTGGCGCCACAGCCGACACGTCAAACATGGTCGCCACGGTCGCCGCGATGGGCGCGATGATTCCCGTGACGCAGATCCGGCATGACACTGTAAGCGTCGTTCGGTAGTCGGTTGCTCCGCCGACTCGTTGTCGCCGCCGTCGCCGCCGCGGTGCTTCTCATTCAAAGCGCGGCCGCCCAGTCCGTGCGGCCGCGCTCGGCTGACTATCTGCTGGCCGCATCAGCTAACGAGGTTCGCGCCCTGTGGGTCAACCCCGCTGGCCTCGCGACCGTCGTCGATGCATCGGTCATGGCGGAGTTCGTCCTCGAACGCCCCGTGGGCGAGGGGTTGCGCCTCGCGCAATGGACCCTGGGCCTGAACTCCCGCGGGATCTCCGTGGGCTATCAGCGGGACCGCTTCGAGATCGATCCCAATACCGGGGCCCTGCGTTTCGGGTTGGCGGTGCCGTTTCGCCGGGGCTCTCTGGGCGCCGCGATGAGCTTCTACCGGGGCAGTGCGGTAGACGACGTGTCGCACCGTGGCATCGATCTCGGAATTCGCTACCGGCCCGCGGTGCTTCCGGTGGACCTCGCGGCCGTGTTGCAGAACATCGGGCGACCGACGCCTCGGGACGTCAAACAGCCGTTGATCGGCGTCCTCGCCGTGAACATGAGCGCTTTCGCCTCGCACCTCGACCTCGGCGCCGAGGTGGTCGCAGCCGAGCGCTTGGCGGCCTCCGGTTTCGACATGACGTATCGGGGAGGCGTACGGCTCTCGCTGGGTGGGTCACTGCCCTTTGCCGCACTGGGTACCGTCGCTCTGAACGGGGACCTGCGGATGCGGCAATGGGCCGTGGGACTCGTAGTGGGCGGCAGGGATCGAGGAGTTCTGCTCGGGTCGGGTCCCGCGGGATCCGGCATGACACGACTCGAGCGCATGAGCCTGACCGGCGTATCGAGTCGGCAGTTCTAGATCGCCCCGTCCGCGGCTCCCGCGGGCGGGGTACACCGCTCAGTCCACCAGGCGCAACGGCATCACCAAGCAGAGGTAGGCCGCCGGATCGTCCCAGCCAACGGGCTCGACGGTGGCCGCCCGTTCCGGGGCTTTGAAGGTCAGCCGAACCTCGCCGGTCGGCATGTACTTCAGGACCTCCAGCAGGTAGTTGGCGTTAAACCCGATTTCGAGTGGATCTCCGTCGAAGGTCACCGCGATCTCGTCTTGGGCTTCCCCCAGATCGGGCGTACTGACGCTGAGCTTGAGGGTGCCGCCACTGAACTGGAGGCGGACCCGGTGGGTTTGGTCGCTCGCCACGACGCCGACTCGGCGAAGCGCACTCGCCAAGGCGTCCTTTTCAACGGTGCACGCCCGGTCGTTCTCCTTGGGAATGACCTGATCGTAGTTCGGGTACGGCCCTTCGATGAGGCGTGTGAAGACGACCGTCGATCCGGACCGGAACCCGAGGTGGTTGTCGCTCTTGGCGATTTCCACCTCGTCTGCTGGCCCAAAGAGCCTCCCCACCTGGTCCAGCGCCTTGGGCGGCACGATTAGATCGGCTGACTGGGCCGATCCGGCCACGGGCACATCCATCCTCGCGAGCCGGTGCCCGTTCGTCGCAACCATCCGCATCACGTCCTTGCGAAGTTCCCACAGCACTCCGTTCAGGATTGGGCGGCTTTCCTCCGTCGACGACGCGAAACTCACGTGCTTGATGAGCTTTTGTAGGTCGCCCGAGGAGGCCGACCAGCTCTCCTTGAAGCTCACCGGCGGGAAGTTGGGGAATTCCTCCCGAGGGATGCCGAGGAGACGGAACCGTGACCGCCCACATTCCAGATCGACGCGTTGCTCTCCTGAGGCGGCGAGGCGTATCGCTGCACTCGGCAGCTCCCGGACGATCTCGAGCAGCTTCTTGGCCGGTACGGTGACGGCGCCTTCCCCATCGACTTCGGCCGGCACCACGGTGCTCACTGCGATGTCCAGATCCGTCCCCGAGAGGTGAACGCCGTCGGCCTTCGCCTCTATCAGGATGTTTGCCAACACCGGAAGCGTCGTCTTGGTCGGGACGCTCGCTGCCACGGCGACCAGACCCTCGTGCAACCGCTCCCGTGTGATCGTGAACTTCATGCCCCAACCCCGGCAAGCGTGGAAAAGAAATACTACTAGTTACGTTAGTATGTACTATCTAGTAGTGCTAGTAGAGCGTATGGAAACCTTGATGCTCTCCACAACCCCTTTCACTTCTGTGGTTTCCCTCTTTCGGACCCTGTGAATCACCGGGGATGCCGTGTGGAAGCTCCGTTGGAACCGCGGCTGAGTCCAGAATCCGCTCCCAACCTCCACATGGTCGTCCACAATCCCGCGGGTCATGCCACTGAGGCAACCTCGTGCTTCGCGTGCTCCACCCGATCGCGAAACTTCCGGTCCGCCGCCATCGTGCGCTGAACCTTGTCGACACTGTGAATGACCGTCGAGTGATCTCGCCCGCCGAACGCCTGGCCGATCTCGACGAGCTGCATCCCAAGCAGCTCCCTGGCGAGATACATCGCCACTTGCCGCGGAACGGTGAGGCTCTTGGTCCGCGCTTTCGAGCGCAGGCCTTCCGGGGTGACTCCCCACCGCCGGGCCACGACTTCCTGGACGCGATCAACGCTCGGTGGTGCCGTACGGGTAGCGTCCATGCCGGCGGCCTGCCGGATCTTGTCAGCCAGAGCCTCGCGAGCCAGCTCGATTGAAACCTCGCGGTGCCGCAGTGAGGCGTAGAGCAGGAGCTTGATGATGCAGCCTTCGAGCTCCCGAACGGAACTCCGAATGTGTTCGGCGATGAACCGCAGCACGTCATCAGGGATGGTGAGCTCGAGGTGGTCTTGCTCGGCCTTCTTGCGAAGGATCGCGATCCGGTGCTCGAGGTCGGGTTGCCCGATGTCGGCCACCATCCCCCACTCGAACCGACTGACCAACCGGGATTCCAGCCCCGGCATCTCCTTTGGCGGGCGGTCCGACGTCAGGACGATTTGCTTTTGGGCCTCATGGAGTGCGTTGAACGTGTGAAAGAACTCCTCCTGGGTCATCTCCTTGCCTTCCAGGAAGTGCACGTCGTCCACGAGGAAGATGTCGACCGCTTCCCGATAGCGCCGGCGGAAGTCCGCCATGGTGCGGCTATGAATACTCTCGATGACCTCGTTGATGAACTGCTCGGCGCCCATG
The DNA here is from genome assembly GCA_039591075.1 of Gemmatimonadota bacterium. Classification (GTDB taxonomy): domain Bacteria; phylum Gemmatimonadota; class Gemmatimonadetes; order Gemmatimonadales; family GWC2-71-9; genus JAOTVV01. The sequence continues at coordinate 69,762 of JBDHEI010000006.1, read as the reverse complement.
TAGACGACGCGGCTCTCGCGATCGCGCTCGAGCACGGCGTGTGCGATGGCCTGCATGAGGTGGGTCTTCCCCAGCCCCGTGGCACCGTAGATAAACAACGGGTTGTAGGTCTTGCCGGGCGCCTCCGCGACGGCGTGGGCGGCAGCGGCGGCCAGCTCGTTCGATTTGCCGATGACAAAAGTCCGGAATGAATACCGCTCGTTGAGCGGCCGAGTGTTACCACCGCGGGCCGGGCCGTCCTCCGTCGGCGGGGAGACGAAGAAATCCATCTGCGGCCGTCGCGCCCGCTCTTCCTGCACCTGAAAGACCACGTCCAGCTTCGACCCGACGATGGCTTCAGCCAGTCGAGCCAAGAGGCCTGCATGCTTCGACTGATTCCACTCGACGGCGAATTGATCGGGCGCGGCCATGAGCAGCCGCCCCTCCTCCAGAGCGATGGGTTCGAGCGGATCCAGCCAGGTGCGAACTGTCGGGTCCGGGAGCTCGGTGCGAGCCGCATCGAGGAGGCGAGCCCACGCTTGTTGCGCTGAAAACTCCATCAATTCTAGGCGGACACGACGGTAGGGGTTCGAAAGGGCTACCGATGCTATCTCCCCAATGTGGAAAAGTCAACCTTGACCCTCTGGCAGGTGGGCGACTAGCTTACGGCCCGCTCAAGAGAGACTTTTGGCGCTATGAAGAGAACATATCAGCCGAGTAATAGGCGGCGAGTCAACAAGCACGGATTCCGGGCACGGATGAGCACCCGCTGGGGACGTGCGGTGCTCAGCCGACGGCGCAAAAAGGGCCGCAAGCGCCTCGCAGTGTCGCCGCCGTCCAAGCACGGAGGGCGTTGAGGTCCGAGGGAATCCCTCGGACCTGGCGCCTGACGCGCACATCTGACATGGCGGCGGTTCAACGGCATGGTCACCGCCGCCGTACCCCGCGACTGGACATATCGTGGCGAGGCAACACCTCAGGGCATCCACGGTTCGGGCTCGTGGTGCCGCTCTTCGGCCAGACCGTCGTTTCCCGCAACCGCTTGCGACGCCGCCTGCGAGAGATCCTGCGGCGACGAGTCCTCACCGTCCTCGGGCCCACGGACGTGGTCATCCGCTCGCGCGCCGACGCGTATCGGGCCTCCTTTTCGGAACTATCCGGGGATGTGGAGTCATGGGCGCGTTCGCTCTCCGCGTGACCGACTGGCCCGGGCGGGCCGTGGTCACGTTGATCCGCGCTTACCAGATCGCGGCCTCGCCATTCCCGTCGCCGTGCCGGTATTCGCCGACGTGTTCGATGTATGCGCTGCAAGCCGTGCAGCGGTACGGCCTGCTCCGCGGTGTGTGGCTTGGGGTACGCCGCATCCTCCGTTGCCATCCCTTCAACCCGGGCGGATTCGACCCGGTCCCGTGACCGATCGCTGATGGACCGCCGCACGCTTTTGGCCATCGGCTTGATGTTGATCATCGCCGTGCTGCCGTCGATCCTGTTCCCGCCCGAGCGACCCGCGCCGGCCGCGTCGGCGGGACCGGACTCCGCCGTGACCGCGGAAACCACGCCGGCCATGCCCGCCGAGACGGTTGCTGTACCGGCTCTGCCGGCTCCCATCGTCGCAACGGACGAGCCGCTAGCCGCGGACGTGGCTGCGGAGGTGGTGGTGGAGTCGCCGCTCTACGAATTCCGGTTCTCCACCCGGGGCGGCCGCCTCGTCGGCGCGCGCCTCAGGGACTATCGGACGTTCGCCGCCGGTGACAACGGAACCGCGTCGATCATTCCCGTCGATTCACGGTTTTTGGAGTACAGCTTCGTGATCGGGAGCGATACACTGCGGCTCGCCGACTGGAGCTTGGAGCCGTCTACTCTACGCCTCTCGGTCGACGAAGCCGGAACGCCGTTGGGCTTCGTGGGACGGCGCGGAGCGGTGACGGTCGAGCTGACCTACACGTTCCGGCCAGACCACTACCTGTTTGACGTCCAAGTGAGGATCCTGGGTCTGCCGACTGGGGGGCTCGCGCTGGTGGCCCTCGGTCCGCGCATTGCACTCGTCGAGGCCGACAGCACAGATGACGCCCGATCCTATGCCGTCGTGTCGAAGGCCGGCCGCACCGAGCGGCTGAAGTTCAGCTCGCTGGATCCGGGTGAGATGCAGACGCTCGACGGCCCGTTCGAGTGGCTGGCGATCAAGTCGAAGTACTTCGCCGCGAACGTGCTGACCATCGGTGAGGGCCAACCCAAGCTCGGCGGCGCATTGGTGGTGGGAGGAGCACGGGAGGGGAAGAACGCGACGAGGGTCGACGTCGTTACGTCCATCCCGTCGCCGGCGGGCAGCTTCAGCTTCTCGGTGTATGTGGGTCCGCAGGAGTACCGTCGCCTCGCGCGAATCGGGCACGACTTCGAGGATATCAATCCTTACGGCTGGATTTTCCGACCGATCATCCAGCCGTTCGCCAACATGATCGTGGTGATCCTGCTGTGGATGCACGAGAACCTGAACATGGCGTACGGCTGGGTGTTGATCCTCTTCGGTATGGCTGTGCGGGTGGTGCTCTGGCCGCTCAATCAAAAGGCGATGCGGTCGAGTACGGCAATGCAGGCCATCCAGCCAGAGGTGAAGGCGGTCCAGGAGCGGTACAAGCAAGACCCGCAGAAGGTGCAGCAGGAGACGATGAAGCTGTACAAGGAACATGGCGTGAACCCGGTAGGCGGCTGTCTGCCCATGCTGATCCCGATGCCGGTGCTGTTTGCCCTGTTCTTCGTATTCCGCGAGACGATCGAGTTTCGAGGGGTGCCGTTCCTGTGGCTACCGGATCTCTCCCGCGCCGATCCACTCTACATCATTCCGGTCGTCATGGGCTTGTCGATGTTCGCGGTGTCGAAGTTGGGCCAGATGGGCGTGCCGCCCAACCCGCAGGCAAAGATGATGCTCTATGTCATGCCGGCCTTCCTGACCTTCATCTTTCTGAAGCTCTCCTCGGGGCTCAACCTGTACTATGCGGTGAGCAACATCGCGAGCATCCCGCAGCAGTGGTTGATTGCCCGCCAGCGGCTCCGCCGAGCGGGCAAGCGCGAATAGGCGCCACCGCCCGCAACGGCCGGCCGTGCTGACCGACATCATCGCCGCGCTCGCTACACCGGTAGGCCGGTCCGCTCTCGCCGTCATCCGCGTGTCTGGGCGCGGATCGCATGACCTCGTGGGCCGTGTTGTGCGCGGGTTCCGAGCCGATCCCCCTCGCACGGCCCGCCTCGGCATCGTCGTGCATCCCCGTCGAAGCGACGTGCTGGACCGAGCGGTGTACGTCGCCTATCACGCACCGGACTCTTACACGGGCGAGGATGCCGTGGAGTTGTCGGTCCACGGTGGCCTGCTGGTGTGCGGCGAGGTTCTCGGGGCCCTGCTCGCGATTGGCGCGCGCCAGGCGGCTCCCGGCGAATTCACTCGGAGGGCGGTCCAGCATGGCAAGATGGACCTGCTGCAGGCCGAGGCCGTCGGCGATCTGGTGGATGCCACGGCGCCCGCGCAGCGACGTGCGGCGCTCGCCCAGCTCGACCGCGGGCTCTCTCATCGTATCGGCGCCCTTCGGGATCAGGTGCTCGAGCTCGAGGCCCTCATCAGCTACGACATCGACTTCCCAGAGGAGGACTCCGGGCAGGTTCCACCTGCTCGCGTGGAGGAGGCGGTCGCGGCCCTCGAGGAGTCCATCGCTGCGTTCTTGGGGACCGCGGCGGAAGGCGAGCGACTACGCGACGGTGCCCTAGCCGTGATCGCGGGCCGACCGAATACGGGGAAATCGTCCCTGTTCAATGCACTCCTGGGCCGTGAGCGTGCAATCGTCACGGAGATCCCGGGTACGACGCGGGACGCCATCGAAGCCGCGGCGACCTGCAACGGCTTCCCGTTCCGACTAATCGATACCGCCGGACTCAGGCAAAGCGCCGACGTGGTGGAGCGGATCGGCGTCGAGGTGAGTCACCGCTACCTCGCGGCTGCGGACGTGATCGTCTTCTGTGTCGAGGCAGGTCGGGCTCCGGGTGCGGACGAGCAAGCGTTCCTTGCTGGAGCCTCAATGCCGATCGTGCTGGCACGCACAAAGGCGGATCTTGTGACAGCATCGCGGCCGTCCGAGGGAATCTCCGTTTCGGCGATGTCAGGGACCGGGCTCGATCATCTCCGCGACGCGCTCGCCGCACACGCCTTCCACCAACTGTCCGCCCACGGGTCTATCGAACCGGTCCTCACCAGGGAGCGCCACCGGCTTGCGCTCGAACGCGCCCGCGACGAGGTGGGAGCGTTCCGCGAGGCGAGGCGCACCGGGCTGGACGGTGTAGTCGCAGCGACACACCTACGGGCGGCGGTGTCGGCGCTCGAAGATGTGATTGGTCTGGTAACGACGGACGATGTGCTCGATCGGGTGTTCGCGACTTTCTGCGTGGGGAAGTGACGGGCCGAAGCGACTAGGCCGTGTGAATCCCGCGGGCACGCTCCTCGGACTCTCGGCACTCGCGTGCGTCGGCGCGAAGCGCCCGCGCAATGCCCGACTCGGCGACGATGGCCTCGACCATCCGGGCGCCGAGGTAGTAACCGGACCGTTCCGGAATGACTTTTCCCCCGACGAGCCGCTGTGCGGCCGACACACCGCCGGTGAGATAGCGCAGCCGGTAGCCGAGCCCGTGCCGATCCAGGTCGAGCTCGGTCACGCGGGCGAGGAAGGCCTCTAGCTGACGGAGTCGCCGGTATTGCCGACGGGTGTAGCCGAGGTAGTCCCACGAGTCGAACCCCGGGGCGACAACGCGGGACGCGGCCACGGCGAGCCCTTCGTTCACGAGCAACTCCCGCAATGTGGCCCGGCTTCCGGCCTCCCACAGGTCGTAGGTCCCGCGCAGTTCGCGGACCACCCCGGCAAGAGTGCTTCGGCTCTGGGGCGCCGTGTACCGCACGGCGTGCGCCACCTCGTGGGCAATCCAGGGCCCGATGAGCTCGGGCCGCAGACCAAGGCCAAGAGACTCGTGGTTGGGTCGACCGGTGAAGTGCTCGAGGCACACGAAGGCAATGCCCCGCCCGCCGACCACCAACTCGCCGGCGTTCGCACCGCCCACGCCGATCATCAGATACACATCGAACGGAACGTCGACCTCGAACAGATCCTCACACCGCCGGATGACGTCTTCGGCCAGGGCCGGGACGTCGACGCGATCCAGCACGTCGTGCAGATCGCGACGGTCGGCGGCTAGCGCCCGCCCGATCACGTCGTCGACGTGTGGGCTTGCTAAGTCGAGGATGTAGTTGTGCCAGTACGACGCGAGAACGGGGAGGTGGTCGTCGAGGTAGCGACGATAGGCCTCCAAAGGATCCGGCGCCTCGACGACGCGAAAGAACTCGGGCACGAGGTTGATGAGCATGGAGGCGACCCCAATTTGGGTTCCCGCCTCGTGGATGACAACCCCGTGAACCGGTCAGCGCAACTCGACGGTGACGTGGGTGGATTGGGCGATGCGGCGCCGCACCTTGTCGCGAACGGTCAAGTGAGCCCGGAACCGTCCCGCAGGGATCCTTCCGGGCTGAACCAGAATGCGTTCGGGCACGACTGCGACCCCCAGCGTCGAGCGATCGAAGGACAGGGTCACCGCGCGCCCCCCTCCCACCGGCTCGAAGCGGTACTCCACTTCGTAGAGGCTCCTCCCCGACCGGTCGGTCGAGAGCCCGTAGATCTCGGCGTAGAGCGCGAGCGAGGTGTCGCGGGGGAGGCGGCCGTCGCCGGGCATCGCTCGCGCGACCTCGTCGCGCCCGAAGACGGAGTCGTCGACCGGGACGCCGATGAGGAGGCTGGAGAGCGCGAGGGTCCCACGCCAGAAGGTCGGAACGTCGATTGTCGCACGGAGGCGGCCACGTTTCTCATTGTGGCGCGTATCCACCCCAAGGGTGTAGGCGCCGCGGGCGAGGGTGAAGACGTGGGGCGCCGTGCCCACTTGCCTGCCGACTTCAATCCACTCGTCGTCCCACAGGGCAGCGGCGCTAGTGTCGGCCATCACCCCGACGTACACCGACTGCTCGCCCTCGAGAGCGCCACGGAAGAACGCCGCCCAGGCGAGCACGTCTTGGTTTGCCGCGACCGACGTGGCATCTCGCTCGAGCATGACGGCAACGTTGTGCAGCTCCCCGCGGCTGGTGGGATAAAACACCATGTCGCCGCCGGATTCGGACGACACGCGCGCGAAGACCAAGCGAGCCAGGGAACTACCAACGGCATAATCCCAAGCCTCGACCTCCGCCTGGTGGTCCACCATGCGGCGTTGCGGCTCGCCGTACCGCAGGTAGATCAGGCCGCGGCCGTCGAAGCCGTATCGTCGATAGCGGGTTAAGGAGTCGGGCTCCGGGACGTCGCGAATGTCCACGCCGACGCCAGCGGCTTGGATCTCGTTCTCGAACCGGGAACGGCCGGGCACGATGCCCGCGATGATGCCAAAGTCCAGGAGTGCTTCGAGAACGCGACCACTTTCCGAACTCATGAGCGCGCGGCGTTCCGGCGAGTAGTGGAACCGCGACTGCGGATGCCGAAGGTGATAGTGCCGCCGGGCATGGCGGAGGCGCTCGAAATGTTCGGCGACACGCTCATTCGGCCCCGTCAGGAGATCCGGCTCTCGGCGGGCCCAGAATGCCCTGAAGAATTCCTCTCGGTCTGCGGGCGCGGTGCGGGCATAGGAGCTGTCCTCGTCGGGCCAGGCGATGGGCGCCACTTGCCGCCACAGGAGTTGCAGGGAATCGGTCGCCGCGCGGTGGAGCGCCTGTTGGTAGAACGCCAGTCCGCCGGTGGTATCACCAGCTTCGAGGGCAGCCTGGGCTCGGATGGCCCACACTCCCCCGTCGGTCCGGCCACCTGAAATCAGCGCGGCCGCAAGCGTCTCGGCGGCGTCGTACTCGCCTGCCTCGGTGAGCAGTTGCGCCCGTCGCAGGTCAGCGATCGGGTGACCGGCGTGCCGGGCGAGAACCGCGGCAGCCCGGAGGAGCACGCTGGGGCTGTGATAGATCTCCTCCCAGAAAGCCCACACGTCCCGATAGTCGGCATGCCGCGCGAATACGCCGAAGATGCCGCTCTTCATCAGCGCCTCGCCGTCGGCGCTGCCGAGATAGCGTCCGACTTTGATCTTCCAGTACCAGGGTGCAGGATCGTCGGGCGCGAGCGAGGCGGCATGGCGGAAGAGCCTCAGCGCCTGCCAGCGACCCACGACCGGCCAATCGAGATACACGCGCCCCAACAGCAGGAGCGCGCGCGTGTCGGAGCCGTGGGAGGCGAGGTGCCGTTCGAGGAGGGCTCGTGCCTGACGCAGCTCGCCGTCGGACAGGAGCGTTTCGGCCCGGGCGTGAACCGAATCCGATCCTTGGGGCGCCGCGGCCAGCGCGGCCAACAGAACCAGGGTCGTTATCCCATGATGCGGCTCAACTTGGCAGCGGCCTCGTCCCCATACCCGTAGAAGACGATCTCCTGCAGCGCGGCGGCGGCCGGCGATTCGATGACGGCATCGCGCATGATGGTTGCCGCCCGGACAAAGTCGAACCCGCCGATCCCGCTGCCGAGTACCGGGAATGCAATGCGCCGCGCCCCGTGCTGGGCGGCCAGATCCAGACTCGCCAGCGTGCTCTCCCGGATGGAGCGCTCGGAAACGGGTTCGTCGCCCATGGCGGCTGCGTGAATCACCCATCGTGCGGCGAGGGCGCCTGCGCTGGTGATCGCTGCGGCGCCGACCCGAATCGGTCCGTGCCGGTCACACTCCTCCTGAATGGCGCTCCCACCGGCCCTGCGAATTGCCCCCGCGACGCCAGCGCCCAGATGGAGATGGTTATTGGCCGCGTTCACGATGGCGTCGCCCGCGTACGAGGTGATGTCGCCTTGTCGAACGAGGATCCGTGGCACAGTGCGCTCCGGGTCAGTTGTCGCGGAGCTGTCGACTCACTTCATCGAGCAGGCGGCGTTCCTCGGGCGTGAGGCTGTCCATGCCACTCTCGTGGATCTTGTCGAGCACACGGTCGACGGCATCGTCGAGCTTGCGCTCGGTGGGGGGCGACGGCGGCTCAGCCTCCACCAGCTCGCGTTCGCCCGTCCGCTTCGGAGGGACGACGTGCGCCAGCCGGGGCCGCTGGAGTGCCTCGCGGGCGTGTTCGCGAATGGTCGATTCGCTGCGGAGGAAGATGAAGCCGAAGAGGAAGCCACCCAGGTGCGCCAAGTGCGCAACGCGGTCGCGGGCGCCGAGAATCGCCGCGAGAAGGCTCAAGGTGGCGAAGAAGACCACGACCCACTTCGCCTTGACGGGAAGCGGCAGCGGGAAGATGTAGATCGGGGCGTCCGGCCAGAACATGGCGAACGCCAAGGCGACACCGAACACGGCTCCGGAGGCCCCGTACACGGTCGCCACGGGGGTGGTGAGCATGAAACCGAAGGACAGCACCGCCCCACCGAGACCACAGAAGAGATAGTAGGCAGCGAAGCGGCTGCTCCCCAACCGCTCTTCGACGGCCGGACCGAAGAAGAACAGCATCAACATGTTGAAGGCGAGATGGAGAAAGCTGCCGTGCAGAAACATGTACGTCAGCGGTGTCCACCACCGTTCCACGGCCCGGTGCGGCTGGAACGCGAACGTCTCGAGCAACCACGGTCCGGTGAACACCGTGAGTGATAGGAGGTACACCACGGCGTTGGCGGCGATGAGGCCGCGGACCCACGGGCTCAGGGCGAACGACGATTGGTAGCGCATGCTCTCTAGAAGTTACATCCCCTCTGCCCGGGCTTTGTTCCGGGCAGGGATACGGGCGAGCACCAGTCGGCAGATCCGGTCGCACAGGTCGTCGAATGGGATCCCGACCGCAGCGGCCGATTGCGGCAGCAGGCTGGTACGCGTCAAGCCAGGGAGCGTGTTTGCCTCGAGGCAGTAGGGGACGTCGTCAACTCCCAGGCGGAAGTCAATTCGAGAGAAATCCCGAAGGCCCAGTGCCTGGTGCGCGGACCGGGCCAACTCCTGCATGCGATGGGCGTGCTGGTCGGGCAGGTCCGCGGGAAAGATCTCCTGCGTCATGCCGGGCGTGTACTTGCATTCGTAATCGAAGATCTCGTGGTTGGGGATGATCTCCCCCACGGCGAGAGCCCGATTGCCGAGGACGCCGACTGTGAACTCGCGCCCTGCAACAAAGGCCTCAACGAGCACCTGATCATCGAAGCGGAACGCTTCGGTCACGGCTGGGGCAATGCCGTCGAGGGACTGCACGACCGTCAGCCCGACGGTCGAACCCACCTTCGATGGCTTGACCACGACCGGCATGCCCAGTCCGGCAATGGCCGTGTCGTCGGCGGGCCACATGTGCCATGCCGGGGTCGGCACCCCGGCTTCGCCAAACCGGTGCTTGGCCCGGTCCTTGTCCATGGCGAGGGCGCTGCCGTCGGGGTCGCTCCCCGCGTAGGGAATGCCGGCGCGCTCGAGGAGCGACTGGACTTCACCGCCCTCACCTTGCCGGCCGTGCAGCACCGGAAACACCAGCCCGGTGCTCTGCAGGACCGGCAGTGTCGTGAGGGCGTCACCGAGTTCCCTGGCGGCGAGTTCCCGCAGCGCCTCGGCGGACGGAGGGGCCGTGCCAACCTCCGGCCGCAGCAACTCGCGCTCCTCCCGGGCCGACAGCGGGCCCGTGACCGTGTCGACCACCGTCACGTCGTATCCCCGACGTCGGAGGGCTCCAACCACTTGCGAGGCTCCAGCCAGTGCGACATCCCGCTCGGGAGTGGATCCTCCCGTCAGCACGACGACGCGGATCATACTGGTCCCGGCCGATAGCTCACACGGTATTGTGGCAGTTCCCACACCTCCACTTCCTCCACCGTGGCCGCGGGGGCGATGTCCACGAGCCGTCGCGTGACCCGGCCGCAGACGACCTGGGCAACCCGCTCGGCGGTCGGTGGGCGTTCCTGAAACGGTTCTAGCTCGTTGAGGTGGGCGTGCTCGAAGTCGGCGACTGCGTCCCGGGCGGTACGCTCGATGGCGCGGAAGTCGACCGCCATTCCCACGGCATCCAGGTGGGTCTGCGCGACCCGTACCGTCACGCGTACCCTCCAGTTGTGGCCGTGCATCCGCTCGCACATCGGTACGCCCGGCAGCGTGTGGGCGGCCGAGAACATCGCCTCGGCGGACAGGAGGAAATGTGGGCCGCCGGCCGGTGTCCGGTGTGGGTCGGTCACGGCCTGAAGGCCTGCAAGGAGGTCGGGCGAGCTTCCCAGTCGCACGGAGTCATCTGATACCCGCCATTTGATGCAGCACGTCGTACCTCGTGACGATTCCGATGAGATCTTCGCCGCGGCTGACGAGCACTGCGGGCGATTCTCGGGACAGGAGATCCGCAAACCGGTCGAGGGGAAGCGTCTCGTCGACGATCGGATACGGAGGATCCATGATGTCGCGAACTTGTCGGTCGAGCATCGCGGGTTGCGCGATGGCGCGGGCCATGAGGGTCCCTTCGGTCACGGAGCCGACGCACGCGCCGCCCTCGACGATCGGCAGTTGGGATACGTCATAGGTTTCCATCAGATTGAGCGCCTGCCGTGCAGTCTGGGCCGGGGTCACGGTGACGAGCGCGGGTGCCGGCTCATCCTTTGCGGCAAGGAGCCGAGCGGCGGTGACGACCTCGATTTCCAGCATCTGGTTCTCCCGCAGCCACTCGTCGTTGAAGACTTTTGAGAGATAGCGTTCTCCGGTATCGCAGAGAATCGCGACCACACACGCGTTCGGATCGTCAACCTGGCGGGCGATCTGGAGAGCAGCGCAGACGATCAGGCCCGTAGAGCCGCCCACGAAGAGCCCCTCTTCCCGCGTGATGCGTCGGGCCATGTGGAACGCGTCCCGGTCGCTGACGGTGAGGAACTCGTCGATGTAGTCGAAGTGGAGCGCACCGGGAATCTTGTCGCCGCCGATTCCCTCGACTTTGTACGGAGACCCCTGGGCGACGACCCCGGTTCGGCGATACTCGGCGAAGATCGATCCTTCGGGCTCGGCCACGACGATCGTGACGGCCGGGTTCTGCTCCTTGAGATAGCGGCCCGCGCCGCTCATCGTGCCACCTGTGCCCGCCCCGCCGACGAAGTGCGTGATGCGACCCTCGGTCTGCTCCCACAATTCTGGTCCCGTGGTGCGATAGTGGGCCTCTGGATTGACCTGGTTGTAGAACTGATTGGCGAGGACGGCGTTCGGTGTCTGTGCCGCGATCGCCTTGGCCTTCATCACGTAGTTTTCGGGATGGTCGGGGGGCACCGCGGTCGGCGTAATGATGACTTCCGCCCCGAAGGCGCGGAGCAGGCGCACCTTCTCCTGTGACATCTTGTCAGGCATCGTAAAGATGCAGCGGTAGCCTTTGAGCGCCGCCGCGAGCGCAAGGCCTACGCCCGTGTTTCCCGACGTGCCCTCGACGATGGTGCCACCCGGCTTGAGTTCGCCGCGCCGTTCGGCATCCTCGATGATGGCCAGGCCGATCCGGTCTTTCACCGACCCGCCCGGGTTGAAGAATTCGGCCTTCCCGTAGACGGGGGTTCGGATCCCCGCCGTGACCGCGTTCAACCGGATCAGAGGCGTCCAGCCGATCGTCTCCAGCACATCCGCGTAGGGGCGTAGATGTCGTTTGGACACAGAGACCTCTGGGCTAGGAGCCGTCCGGGAGTCGGAAATGCACGGGCTGAAGGAAAGCCGTGGCAACCGGGGCGTTGTCCCGACGCGCCGGGGCGAATCGCATGGCGGCCACGCCGGCAAGCGCAGCGGAGTCGAGCGCGGCGTTGCCACTGCCTTCGGCAATTCGTGTGGAATCGGTGACCAGCGCGCCACGCTCGTCCACGAACAGGCGCAGGATGACCGTTCCTTCAATCCCTTGTTGGTACACGGCGACCGGGTAGGCGATAGGAGGTTCGGCGTTGGTAACGACCGGCGGCTCGAACCCGCGCTCGGCGACATCGTTCGCCGTCGTCGTGCGGTCGCCCCCACCGCATGCCATGACGAGGAGTGGGACGGTCCAGCAGTATCGCATGCTCAGGTCCCCTCGATTCGACGCTTGAGTTCTGCCAGTCGACTCAGGGCTTCGAGCGGAGTCATCGCATCCGGCTCCAGGGCCCGGAGTTCGTCGAGCACCGGATGCGCCCTCGGCTGAAACAGGGTGAGTTGGCCGGCGTCGGCGGTGGGGGGTGGCCTCTCGCCCGCCACGTGATGGCCAGCCTCCAGGAGGCCGAGGATCTCCTGGGCTCGGCTGACGACCACTGGCGGCAATCCGGCCAGCCGACCGACATGGATGCCGTAGGAGCGGTCGGCGCCTCCAGGCTCGAGGCGGTGGAGGAAGACGATGTCCTCTCCGGTCTCACGGACCGTGACGTTGAAGTTCCTCGCGTGCTGCAACTCCTCGGTGAGCTGGGTGAGCTCGTGGTAATGCGTGGCGAAGATGGTCTTGCAGCCGATGCGATCGTGCAAGTACTCCGTCACCGCCCACGCGATCGCCACGCCGTCGTACGTCGCCGTTCCCCGGCCAATCTCGTCCAGGAGAACGAGACTTCGGGCGGAGGCCCCGTGCAGGATCGAGCTGGTCTCGTTCATCTCGACCATGAAGGTGCTCTGCCCTCGGCCAAGGCTGTCGCTGGCCCCGACCCGAGTGAACACGCGGTCGACGATGCCGACAGTCGCGGCGTCCGCGGGAACGAAGGAACCGATCTGCGCAAGGATGACGGTCTGACCGGTCTGTCTGAGCACCGTCGACTTGCCAGCCATGTTGGGCCCGGTGAGCAGCATGACGCGGGCCGCTGCATCCAGGCGGATGTCGTTGGGGATGAACTTCCCCGGCGGCAGCATACGCTCGACCACGGGATGCCGACAGCCGCGGAGGTCCAGCTCCATGCCGTCGACGACAGTCGGGCGGGCGTACCGCTGCCGCACGGCCGTCTCGGCGAGCGCGGCAAAGACGTCGAGCGCGGCCACGGCGCGGGCCATGTGGCGCACGCGCCCGAGACGGGTGGCCACCGCGTCGCACAGCTCGTCGACGATCTCCCGTTCCCGCGCGAGGGTCCGTTCCTCCGCTCCCAGGACCCGTGCCTCGTACTCCTTGAGCTCCGGGGTCACGTAGCGTTCGGCGTTGGTCAGCGTCTGCCTCCGCTCATAGTGCTCGGGCACGGCCCGCCGGTGGCTCTTCGTCACCTCGATGTAGTACCCGAAGACCTTGTTGTACCCGACCTTGAGGGACGGAATGCCGGTTCGCTCCCGTTCGGTGGCCTGGATACCTGCGATGTGGCGCTTTCCGCCGTCGCGGAGATCGCGAGCCTCGTCCAGCTCGGAGTCCGCCCCCACGCGAACAGTGTCACGATCGCCCAGCGCCGCCGGAGGCTCGTCGACCAACGTCCGCGACATGAGGTCCGCTAGGTCGGTGAGGAGGTCGAACTCCGTGGCATGTCGTTCCAGTCGGGTGCTGGCTTCGCGCGTCCTGAGCCCGTCCAGGGCGCTCTTCACATCCGGCAGGCGGCGCAGGGAGTCGCGCAATGCGCCGAGGTCCCGCGGTGTTGCGCGGTGCGCGGCGGCGCGATTGACGAGGCGCTCGATGTCGCGCACACCGTCGAGCGCCTCCCGCATCCGCTCCCGTCCGGGCTGGTCCTCGACAAGGAGGCTGACAGCATCGAGCCGCTCCCGAATTCGGTCCACGGCACGGAGGGGCGCCAACAGCCACTGGCGGAGCAGGCGCGCGCCCATCGGCGTGACCGTGCGGTCGATGACCTCGAGGAGCGTGACCCCCCGGTCTCCGGGTCGGAGCGGCTCGACGAGCTCCAAGTTGCGCCGGGTCATTTCGTCCAACGGCATGGTGTCGCCGACCCGGCGCACCGTGGGGTGCGTGAGCGGAGGCAGTCCCACCGGCTGCAGCTCGCTGGCATAACGGAGGAGGGCGCCGGCCGCGCCGAGCGCTGGGTGGTCGGCCTCGGTGATGCCGAGTCCCTCGAGGCCGCGCATACCGTAGTGTCGAGCGAGGTCCTCGGCCGCGTGCGCGGGATCGAAGTCCCACGCCTCGCGTGTGGTCACCACGACATTCGCGACGGCCGACGGAAGGGCGCCGTCGTCCGGCACGACGATCTCACGAGGATCGTACCGCGCGATGGTGGATGCGAGCTCATCGGCGTCCACAGTCTCGACGATGAACTCGCCCGTCGAGAGGTCGATCGCGGCGACCCCCGTCCGCTCGCCCGGATTCAAGGCGACCAAGAAGTTGTTGCGGGCACTGTCCAGCCAATCATGGGCGAGGACCGCGCCCGGGCTGACGACTTCGACCACCTCCCGACGCACCAGACCTTTAGCATGCTTCGGGTCTTCGACCTGTTCACAGATTGCCACACGGTGGCCCGACTCGACCAGGCGGCGCAGGTACTCGCCGGCAGCTTTGACGGGAACACCGGCGAGGGGGACGTTGGCCGCGGCGCCATTGTTCCGCATGGTGAGCGCGAGACCAAGCTCCCGTGCGGCGAGCTCGGCGTCCTCAAGGAACATCTCGTAGAAGTCCCCCATGCGGAAAAACAGCACCGCATCGCGGTGACGTGCTTTGATGGTCCGATACTGCTGCATCAGCGGCGTGTCGGCGGGCGTGCCAGTCGGCGCCTTCCGCGTCACTGTTCCTCCACGACGAACGGACTGCCACCGCGGCGACGCTTGAGGTCGTTCGCAATGCGCTGCGCCTCGTCCCGGATCGGGAACCGGCCGACCCGGACCCGGAAGAGCCCATCCTCTGCCCGAACGACATGCGGGTCGTAGCCGTCGGCGCGGAGCGCTCGCATCAGCTCGTCGGCGGCCACGGCCGTACCGACGGCCGCAACCTGGACGCTGTAGATCACGCGTTGGGCCGGGCGTGCCGGGGCCTGCGGCTGAGCACGGGAGGGGTCCGTCCCGGCTAGCACCGCCTCACACCGCTGGAGGTGATACTGCACGCGATTGGCCAGCTCGACATCGTCCACCGCGCCCTGTTGAGCGTCGGTCAGGAGCCGACAACCCTCTGCGGCATTCCCCAATTCCAGCTGGGCGCGACCGGACCAGAACGCGGCCTCGGCCCTGATGGTACTCAAGGGGTAATCCGACAAGACTTGCTGGGCCGCTCGGAGTGCCGCCGCCATGTCGCCGGAGGCGTAGGAGAGCTGTGATAGCCGAAGCAAGGCACGGTCCGCCCACGCGGAACCCGGGAACTCGATACTGACACGGCGAAAACTCGTCATCGCCGTGCCGGCTTCACGGGCCACGACGCCCGACACGTACAGGACCTGCGGATAGAGCGAGTCCGACGGCGAGAGGGCGGCGAGACGCCGCTGCACCATCGCGCGAGCGGAATCACCCTGGCCCTCAGTCGCGAGCTGGACCGCCGCGGTCAGCAGGGAGTCGTCTTGTGCCGCGATCGGGCGGGCGACACCGATGCACGCCAGCACCACCAACATCCATCTCATGCTGCCACCTTTCGGATGCTCGTCGTGAGCACGAAATCGGTGAGAATGCTCGCCTCATCGGCAATCGTCGTGGACTTGAGCGCCCGGTCCGCCGCTGCGGCGGCCGTGATGGCGTCGTCGATCTCGTCTGCGCCCCAGCGCTCCGCAGCCCCGGCCCAGGATGCGGCCGCGGCTTTCCAGTTCGGGAGGCTGAACAATCGCGCCGCCCGAACCTGGCGCTCGAGATCATCCCGCACTGTGCGCTTTGATGTTCCCTTGTCGAGCGCCCGGCGCGCAATGCGAAGGCCGACCAACGCCATCCCCATCGCGCCAATGAGTCGCACCCCGCTGACACCGGACGCCGACAACACGCCAGGCAGCATGTCGGTTGCCTTCGCGGCATCCCGCGACAGCACGGCGGCCACCCAGTCGGTTCCAGTCTCGCCTCGGCGGACGCCCACGAACTGCTCCACGGTCTCTGCGTCCACCTCGCCGGCGGCGCCCGCCGAGGCGAGCTTTTCGAGCTCCATCCCGAGCTGTGCCAGGTCGTTCCCCACCACGGCGAGCAGGTGGTCCAGCGCCCGTGGGGCAAGCTGCACGCCAGCGCGTTTTGCCCGGGCCACCACCCATTTCGTGAGTCGGGTGGGCGGGAGTGGGTCCACTTTGACGTGGGCCGCCAGTCGCGCGATTCCCGCCTGCAGCTTGGCCTCGGCCCCGAGGACCAGGACGAGCACGGTCGTCGGGGAGGGACTACCGAGGTAGCGTTCGACCACCTGCCACACTTTGCTGTTCTTACGCCACTGCTCGACGTTCCGGACGACCACAACTCTCCGATCGGCCATCATCGGCGGCGTCTCGACGAGTGCGTGGAAGGTCTCGCCGTCCAGGTCGCTCGCCTGCCGGACATCGACGTTGAAGTCCCGAGTGCCCGGGTCCACGACGTGCTCGACGAGCAGGGAAACGAGGTCATCCTTGAGGATGTACTCGGCCCCGGTCAGGTAGTAGGCCCGAGCGATCTCACCCTGCCGAATCCGGCTGTGTGCGGTGTCGAACGAGAGGGAGGCCGCCATACGTGGCGGAAGTTACCGATGGTGGAAAGGCGAAGAAAGCCTGGTGGCTCAGGGGCCGATGGCGATATGCGAAATGAACGGCTGGCCAATCGCGCCAGGTGTCCGCCAGCCACCGCCGAACGGAGGCACCGACAGGGTCGTGAAGCTCACGAACGGGATCCCCGGATTCGCGATCACGGCGGGCACGGGGGCCTGAATCGAGGCGCTGGCCGGTGGGAGCGACTCGGCAGTGGTTGTGGAAGCACGGTCCCACACCACCAGCGCCACTCCAGTCGCGGCCATGAGCGCGATCATGAGGCCCGCTGACGCGGGCATCACGGGCTCGGGAGCAGCAATCGGTTCGGCCAGCAGCCGCCGCGCCAGCTTGCGCCGAAAACCGGACGACGGTTCGAGGTCGCTGAAGGTCTTGAGCACGGTCACCCCTCGCGACACGCGAGCGTCGTACCGCATACACCGTGGGCACGCCCGCAGATGCCGCCGCAGCCGGCGCGCCAGGAGAGGATCGGCGAGCCGGGCGTCGCGGTAGTCCGAGTAGAGTCTCAGAAACTCTGTGCAGCGCATTGGCCTGCCGAGATTGAGTCAACCAGTTCTACCGGCGCACACCGGGGGAAGTTCCAGGCCGGCGACGGTAGGTCGGTGCGCCACGACGGGCCGGAACGGCGTCTCCGTCCCGGCCCGTCTCAGGCTGGCGAGGTGCGGCAGCGGATCAGTCCAGGAGTGGCCCGATGATCTGGGCGAATCGATTCCGGGCCCGGTTGAGCCGGCTCTTCACCGTACCAAGATTGCAGTCCGTGATCTCCGCAATCTCCTCGTAGGTCTTGCCCTCGAGCTCCCGCAACACGAAGACCACCCGATGATGCTCGGGAAGCTGAGCCACCGCCCACTCCACCAGCTCCCGCAAATAGCGCTTGCGGTAGAGGTCTTCGGGGCGAGACTGCTTGTCCTCGAACTGGAGCGGCCGGTGGTCGGCCTCCCAGTTCTTCTTGATGGTCTGGAACAGCACCAGCGGGCTCCGGCTCCGGTTCCGGAGCTCGTTCTTGGCGAGATTCGACGCGATCGTATAGATCCACGTCGAAAACTTCTTGCTCTGGTCGAAGCGGTGCAGGTGACGGTGCACGCGAATGAAGACCTCTTGCACGAGGTCTTCCGCTCGCTCGCGATCGCCGATCGTGCGATGGACGAAATTGATCAGCCGTTTCTGGTATCGACCGACCAGCTCGTCGAATGCACGCTGCCTGCCAGCAAGATAGGCCGCCACCACCTGAGAATCGTCGACCCCACGGAGCGTTTCGCGCTCCGCGCTCACCGCCCCCTGGGCAGTGGCGGGACGAGCCCGCTGCCGAACCTCGATCCCTGCGGTCATGTCATGGCTCCTCGGCGTCCACCTACGGACGCCTCGTTCGGACGAAAAAGGCCGTTGGCGCGTCCTCCTTCCACCCGCAGATGAGGCACAATCCATACCGGGTACGGGTGCTGCCGGATCGCAATTGCCAATCCGTTGCAGGACAAGGGCTTAGCGTGAGGTTCTCCGCACGGTCCCCGTCATCGACCCCTGTCCCTTGTCCCCCCGCGGGGACACCATGCCCTCACATTCCGAGCCGAAATCCCGCCACGTAGAGCAAGGCAA
The DNA here is from genome assembly GCA_039591075.1 of Gemmatimonadota bacterium. Taxonomy (GTDB): domain Bacteria; phylum Gemmatimonadota; class Gemmatimonadetes; order Gemmatimonadales; family GWC2-71-9; genus JAOTVV01. Next base: position 51,640 of record JBDHEI010000006.1, on the reverse strand, counting down.
CGATGGACTTGGCATCGACGATCTCGCCGTCGCGGATCATCTGGAGCACGGTGCTCAGCGGCCTCACCTGTACCTGAATGAACTCGTCGACCTCATGCTTTGGTTCCCCGACCGTGATCCCGGTGGCCAAGAACAAGTAGATCCGCTCGTCGGTGAACCCCGGTGTCGTGTACACGGTGCTCAGGTGCTCGACAGACGCGGCCTCGGCACCGGTTTCCTCCAAAAGCTCCCGACGGGCACAGGCCGCCGCGGGCTCGCCCGGCTCCAGGACGCCAGCCGGGATTTCCCAGAGTTCCCCGCCCGCCGCATGGCGATACTGCCTGAGGAGCAACACGCTCGGATCGGCGGCTCCCGGTTCGGACAGCAACGGCACGATAGCCGCGGCACCCGGGTGCCGGATGATCTCCAGGTCGAACGTCACTCCAGTCGGCCCTCGGACCGTGTCCACGTCGACCTTGACCAGGCGGCCGTCGTACGCCCGGCGGGTTCGATAGGTTTCGGGTGGCGTTTCGGCCTTCAACGCTTCCTCCTAGAGTAGATTCGGGGCGGGGGCGATTGGTTGCAGAAGGGTACCAGATGCATGGGCTGGAGGAAGGACTGCGGGCTCCGCGGTGAGGGCCGCCGGCCCTGTACCCTCAGTGGCTCTCTGACCGGACAGTCCGCGCTCAGGCGTCCCGGTAGAACACCAAGAGGAGTTTGCCTCGGCCGATGGGATTGACGCTCTGATGGTTCCAGCCCATGCGGGCACGCTCGTTGAGAAGGTCGGTCACCGCTTCCTCATCTTCGCGGGACGCTCCCTGCAATCGGACGATGACCACCTGGTATTCCCTCATCGGACCCTCTTGGCGTGGTGCGACGGGTTGTCGTACGAATGTTCGCACCCAGCCCGGGCCGGCGAAAGTGCCGGGAAATCCTCGTGAAGCGCCGCTCAGAGCTCACGTTCAGCCGAGTCGTGCGCATGGTGTTCGGCACGGCCACGGTGTCGCTACTCGTGCTGGCTTTCGCTGTGGACCGCGAGCCCAGACTGTTCGCGGCGGCGGCGGCCTTCGGCGCCATCTGGTGGTCGTGGGACCTCCTGCTGGAACACGTGTTCCAGCCGCTCGGGGACTGGATCGTGCGCACCCTGGCGGGCGGTGGGGTCGGGATGTCCGACCCCACCGCGCGCCCGAACCTGGACCAGCTGGTGCGACTGCTGGAGAGCCATCTGGCCCGAGGCAGCTCACGGCAGGTGGATGTGAATGCAGCGATTCGCCTCGAGGAGATCTACCGCACGGTCAAGCGCGACCCCGAGGGAGCGCGACGGGTCATCGCGCTCGTGCTCGAGCGCTATCCGGACGCTCCCGAGCTCCAGCAGTTTCGAGGCGCCGGAGGTGCTGGGGACGGCGTGGCGCCGTTGGAGCCGTAGGGTGGCTCTCGGGCCACGGACCGGCGCGGCTCGTGGGCTCTCCCGTCGGCCAGGGGTTTGTGTATAATTGTGGCCCCGAGGCCAGGTAGCTCAGTTGGTAGAGCAGCGGACTGAAAATCCGCGTGTCGGCGGTTCAATTCCGTCCCTGGCCACTCCACGCTACAGCCCGTGCCGAGCCGCACGGGCTTTTTCTTGCCGGTGCCAGTTCGCTATGGACAGGGTTCCGCGTGCTGTGCTTCATTTCCGATCCACGTCCCCACGCATGGAGGTGAGAGCGATCCTTGGCACACATCCCTGACGGCTTTCTCAGCGGCACGGTGATGGTGGGGACGGCCATCGCGAGCGGAGCCGCGCTCGCGGTCGCTGCCCGTCGGTCACGGCGGGACCTGGCCGAGCGCGAAGCGCCCATTCTGGGTGCAGCGACCGCGTTCGTGTTTGCCAGTCAAATGCTCAACTTTCCGGTCGGGGCGGGAACGAGCGTCCACCTGTTGGGCGGTGTGCTCGTGGGGGCAATCGTGGGACCCTGGTCAGGGATGCTAGTGCTGTTTGCCGTCCTGCTGGTACAAGCGCTCCTGTTCCAGGACGGTGGGATCGCCTCGCTGGGGGCGAATACCCTGAACCTCTCGATCATCAGTGTGGGAGGGGGCGTGCTCCTCTATCGGTGGTTTCTCGCCCTGGTCGGCGTGGGCGATCGACGGAGAGTCGGCGCGGTCGCGGTCGCTGCGTTCCTGTCCACCGTGCTCGTCGGCGTCGCGGTAGCGGCCGAGTTGGCGGCGTCCGGTACGATCCCAATCAAGCCCGCGCTCGTGGTGGTCGGTGGTGGCCACCTCTTCGTTGGTCTCATCGAAGCGGTCCTCACGGGTGCGATTCTCGCGACCGTACTCAGAGTTCGGCCCGAGCTGGTCACCCTCTCGGCCGGGGCCCGTCCGGTCTCGCGGCCGCTCGCCTTCGGAGTCGCCGGGGTTGCTGCTCTGCTGGCGATGGCTGCGGGGTACGTGGCATCGACTCGGCCTGACGTGCTCGAGGCGGCAGCAAGCCGACTCGGATTCACGCAGCGGGAGACCGCAGTTCTTGCCACTCCGTTCGGTGACTATGGTGCCCCGGCTGGTGGCCCATGGGCTGCGGGCCTCATCGGGGTTGTCGTGGTGTTCGGGGTGGGATGGGTGGTGGTCCGACTGCTTGCCCGTGGACGTCTCAGGGCGTGAGCTTCCGGCACGTCGACCAGTATGCGGCGGTGGTCTCGCCAGTCACCCGTACGGTACCAACCGCACGGCTCCTCGGCACCGTAACGCTGGCGGCCGGATCCGCCGCGCTCCCCTTCGGGGCCTGGATGCCGCTGGCCGTGCTCTTTCTCGCCGTGATGCTGATCGGGCGTGCGGCCCGCGTGCCCGTACGACAGCTCCTCATCCGTACGGCCGGTCCATTCGTGCTCGTCTTGCTGGCGTCTGCAGGACTGCTCGTTCTCGTTCCCGGAGAGCCGTTGTTCACGCTCGGCGTGCTCAAGGTCAGTAGTCAGGGGCTCGAGCGTTTCGCTTTCGTGCTCGGTCGAGCGTCGGTTGCGCTGGGTGCCGCCGTCATCTTGGTTTCGACGACGAGCTTCCCCGAGCTGCTGCACGCATTCCGCGAGTTGCGGTTGCCGCACGTCGTCACCGCCTCACTCGGCGTGGGTTACCGCCTGCTCTACATCCTGGTGGACGAATTGGAGCGGCTCCAGCGTGCAGCTCGGTCGCGGAATGCTGGAGCCGGGGTCACGACGCGTCGCCGTCTCCTCGTCGGCATCACGGCCGCCGGTCTCTCCCGCGCCTTCTCACGCGGCGAGCGCACGCATCGAGCGATGCTGGCGCGTGGTTATGCTGGCGATGTCCCCGCGCTCTTCTCACAGAGTTGGGACCGCCGCTCGACGCTCGTCTTGGCGATGCTCGTGCTTCTGGTCGGTGTCGTCTTGGGCGGCGCCCACATCCTGCCCTGACATGCAAATGCTCGTCGCGGTCTCGGACCTGAGCTACCGATATCCGGACGGCACCGCCGCGCTCAACGGCGTGTCGTTCGCCGTCGCCGCAGGTGAACGGGTTGCCCTGTTGGGCCCGACGGGGTCCGGCAAGAGCACCCTCCTGCAGCATCTCAACGGGCTCCTCCCGGCGACGGCGGGCTCGGTGGCGATCGCGGGGATAACCGTCGGCCCCACCACGCTGCGAGATGTGCGACGCCGAGTGGGACTGGTGTTTCAGGACCCAAACGACCAGCTGTTCTTGCCGACGCTCCTGGAAGACGTCGCATTCGCGCCGCTCAATGACGGGGTGCCACCCCACGAGGCAGCTCACCTGGCCCGCGAGACCCTCGCAGAGCTCGGCCTTGCCGGGGTGGAGCGCCGAGCGGCCCATCACCTGAGCGGGGGTGAGCGCCGACTGGCGGCACTCGCGACGGTCCTGGTAACGCGTCCGGCGGTTCTGGCGTTGGACGAGCCGACGGGTGATCTCGATGCGCGTAGTCGTCGCCGACTTGTGGGGTTGTTGCTCCGGCGTGAAGAGACCCTGTTGGTCGCCACGCACGACCTCGGGATTGCCGAGTCCCTATGCCGTCGGGGGGTTGTGCTGCACGAGGGCCGCGTGGTTGCCGACGCGGCCCTCGGTGATCTGCTGGCAGACCGGGCGCTCCTGGAACGCTACGGGCTCGCCGCGCCGCTCGAGTGAGCGGCTAGCGCTGCTCGATGACCAGCTCGCTGATGTGCAGGTCCAGTGCATGGTTCACTCGGAGTCCAACGACGCCCTCGGTGTCGACCTGGTCGCGTGGCAGGCTCGCCACTTCCTGGCCGTTCACCAGGAACCCCACCGTCTCGGGACCGACGGCGATCTCGAGCACGTTCTTCACGGTCTCTTTCCCTCCTTCATGCGGAACGATGGCATCGTGACCGGTCCATGGCATGAGCACGGGCGTTTCAGATCCTGCCCGACGCTTGATGAGAAACCGCCCGTCCTTGCGCAGGAGGAAATAGGTGTAGGTCTGACCGTCGTCCTCGAGGTGCCGCCCACCGATGAAGAGCCCGAATCCCTCGCGCCGCTCGCCGGGAAAGAGATGGATGACCGCCCGTGCGCGATAGGTACCGCGGGCGGCGTTCGCCGGGAGATAGAGGATCGCTGCCGGGCCGGTCGTCACATGCCACCCCGGTGTCATCGTCACGAACTTGATCGCCGCGTCTTCTGCCGGCCGGTCGAAGCGGATCTTCCAATCCGGAGGCTGGGTGAGCTCCTGAGCGATGAGGGGAGAGCCGAGTACGGCCAACCCGGCGACGAGCAGCATGGAACGCATGGGAACCTCTCTGTCTGATGGCCAAGGCCTGCGGGAGGTGAGAGTAGTATCGGCGGGTCGCCGGCGCCACCCTGGTCGGGACAACGCGGGCCGACATGCCGCCGTGTTGCATCCGCGGCCAATGTGTGTATCATATTGTGACTTAATCACTTACGAGCCGGACTCCCTGGAACTCTAGGGAGCGCGCCGGGGTTGCAGGAGGAAACGGGATAAGTCGGATTTCCGTTGTAGGTGCTTTCCTCTTCCTCCTGGAGGTCGTCGGATGAGCAAGACGCGTCGTATAACCGTTACGTTTGGGCTCGTGGTGGCGGCTGCGCTCGGGTGCGCGGGGGACGGTACCGGGCTCGGTGGTGGTGGGGGCGGGGGCGGGGGCGGGCCGACGCTCTCCGCTGACGTGCAGCCGATTTTCACCGCGAGCTGTGCCTTCTCCGGATGCCACGGAGGGCCGTCTCCGGCCCAGGGCATGAATCTCAGTGCCGGGCAGGCCTTGTCGAACACCGTCAACGTCGCCTCGAACGAGCTGCCGTCCATGGATCGGATCGAGCCAGGGCAGCCGGATCTGAGCTATCTGGTCCAGAAGATCCAAGGGACCCAAGCGGGCGTCGGTGGGAGCGGGGGCCGCATGCCGTTGGGTGGCCAGTCACTCACCCAAAGCCAGATCGATCTCATTCGGGCGTGGATCACGGGTGGAGCAACCAACAACTGACCTCGTCGAGTCGGAAGTCGCTTCCACAAACGGAGGTTGGGTGATGTCACTGCGAACGGGTCTGTGTGGCACGGCCGTCGTGATGGCGGCCGCGTTTCCCTTCCACGAGGCGTTGGCGGAGCCGTATCTGGCGTTGCGTACTGGTGCCAAGTGCGCACAGTGTCACGTGAACCGTACGGGTGGCGGGGGCCGAAACGCATTCGGGAGCGCGTGGGCCCAGACACAGCTACCCATGCGGTCTTCCGACATTCGCAGTCGAGGCCTCAACGATTGGTTGTCGGTGGGACTCGACCTCAGGACACTGGGTTCATGGAACGTCAATGTGGGTGATGCGCTGGACGGCATCGCACCGAACACGGCGTTCGATATTTCAGAAGCCCAGGTACAGCTCGAGGCGCGGCTCGTTTCCAACCGCGTGGCGTTCTATATCGATCAGACGGTCGGCCCCGACCGCGCCATAGCCCGTGAGGCGTTCGGATTGGTGGAGCAGCTGCCGCTCAACGGCTATGCGAAAGTCGGGAAGTTCATGCTGCCGTATGGCTGGCGACTGTGGGACGACGGCGAGTTCATTCGTGAGGAAACCGGGTTCACCTATCTCACACCAGATCTCGGCATCGAAGTCGGGATCGAGCCTGGACCGCTCTCGCTCTTCGTGGCCCTCACGAACGGGAGCATCGGTGCGTCGGAGGGCAACAGCCAGAAGATGCTGACTTCGAGCGCGGTGCTGACTCTCTCGCGGTTTCGGGTGGGTGCCTCAGCCTCTCACAACAGCGGTCCCGGGCTCCAGACGAACACCGTCGGGGCCTTTGGCGGCGTTTCCGTCGGTCCGCTGGCTCTGCTGGGTGAGGTGGATGCCGTCTTCGATTCCTTCGATGACCCGGCGGTGGAGAACAACGACGAGTTCTTGGCTTTTGTCGAAGGGAATCTGCAGCTTCGCCGAGGCGTGAGCCTCAAGGCGACCCACGGATTTCACAACCCCACCGCAAGCATTCGAGACGACACGACGATGCTCACCGAAGATCAGCGTGCACGCACTCGGGTCGGTCTGGAGGTGTTCCCCATTTCCTTCGTCCAGCTCTCGGCGTTCTACGTCCGTCTAGACAACGCCGGCGAGGGAGACGACGTCGATCGGGTGACGCTCGAGCTGCACCTTCACTTCTGACTGAATCCATCGGCTGTCGACGCCTGCGTTCCACGTTGAGAGAGGGGCGCGGGCGTTGGCATATTGTAGCGGGCTGCCACGGCGGAGTTGGAGGGCGCTCGCGCCCATGTCATTATTGAGCGTCGGTTCACGACGTTGCGGATCACGGTTACGTGTCGGGTGGAAGGAGTGTTAGCGGGATGAGCGGAGAGTTTCAGGTACCGATGCCGGACAACGAGCCGGTGCTGTCTTATGCACCGGGCACCCCGGAGCGAGCCTCGATCAAGGCCACCCTCGCCGAGATGTCCTCCCGTGAGATCGAGATCCCCCTGATCATCGGGGGCGAGGAGGTGCGCACCGGACGCATGAAGAAGGCGGTCATGCCACACCGCCACGGCCATGTGCTGGCCACGTGGCACATGGCAGGCCAATCGGAGGCCGAGCGTGCCATTCACGCCGCCACGGAGGCATGGAAGGAGTGGTCGGCATGGTCGTCTGAGGATCGGGCGAGCGTGTTGCTCAAGGCCGCCGACCTCCTGGCGGGCCCGTATCGGGACGCGGTCAATGCCGCGACCATGCTGTGCCAGAGCAAGACGGTGTACCAGGCTGAGATCGACAGCGCGTGCGAGCTGATCGACTTCTTCCGATTCAACGTGTATTTCGCCGAGCAAATCGCATCGGACCAGCCCATGTCGGCGCCGGGCATGTGGAATCGGATGGAGTATCGGCCCCTGGAAGGCTTCGTCTACGCGATCACGCCGTTCAACTTCACGTCGATCGCCGGCAACCTGCCGACATCGCCAGCGCTCATGGGGAACGTCGTGCTCTGGAAGCCGTCCCGGCCGGCCGTCTTCAGCGCGTACTACCTCATGAAGATGTTCGAGGAGGCGGGGTTCCCCCCCGGCGTCATCAACTTTGTGCCGGGCGATCCTCGGGCTGTGACCGAGGCGGCGCTCTCGAGCCCAGACTTCGCCGGGATTCACTACACCGGCTCCACGCCGGTCTTCCAGGGCTTCTATCGCACGATTGGCGAACGGATCGCCGACTACAAGACGTACCCACGCATCGTGGGCGAGACTGGCGGAAAGGACTTCATCGTCGCGCACCCAAGCGCCGACGACGAGGCGTTGCGGACGGCCATCGTGCGCGGCGGCTTCGAGTACCAAGGGCAAAAGTGCAGCGCCGCGTCTCGTGTCTACATCCCCGCGGCCATGTGGAAGCGGATGAAGGGCGCGTTGCTCGACGAGGTCGCGGGCATCGCGATGGGCGATGTAGCGGACTTCCGAAACTTCATGGGTGCGGTGATCGACGAAAACGCGTTCAAGGACCACACGGCGTTCATCGAGGACGCGCGCACGTCACCAGACGCCGAAGTCCTGGTGGGTGGCGAGGCCGATATGACGGAAGGCTACTTCATTCGGCCTACCCTGATTCAGGCGAAGCAGCCGGCGTATCGCACGATGTGCGAGGAGATCTTCGGGCCGGTCGTGACGGTGTACGTATACCCGGACGAGCAATGGCACGAGACGCTGACGTTGGTTGACCGGACGTCGCCGTATGCACTGACAGGTGCCGTCTTTGCGCAGGACCGGAGGGCGATGCGGGAGGCGATGGCGGCGCTCAGGCACTCGGCCGGCAATTTCTACATCAACGACAAGCCAACCGGCGCCGTCGTGGGCCAGCAGCCATTCGGTGGTGCCCGCGCGAGCGGCACCAACGACAAGGCCGGCTCGATGCTCAACTTGGTGCGGTGGGTCTCCGCCCGGTCAATCAAGGAGACGTTCGTGCCAGCGACGGACTACCGATATCCGTTCATGGGGGCGGAATAGGCCTGGGCAGGGTGGCGCTAATGTGATCCAGATCCTAGCCCGTACCGGTGCCAACCCCACATTCAGTGCCTGATACTCGCCAGGACGAGGAAACGTGCGTACCACGCTGCCAATACTCGCCACACTCGGCATGCTCCTTGGGCTCGCGGCCTGCGAGCCCGCGAGTGTGACCGATGCCCGGAACCAGCTCGCCCGCGGTCCCGCGGACACCGTGCGTTACCTTTTGCCGCTCGCCACGGATACGCTGGACCGCTCTGATCTCGACATTCAGGGCGACACCGTGATCGGCGGACTCCAGGGGGTTGCGTTCGACCCGGAGTCGGTCTCTGTCGCCGTGGCCGACGATCTACGGTTCCAGAACGTCACGGTCACGGACGTCGCGGTGAGCTTCGATCCGGCGGTGCTTGCAGCCGCACCCCCGGGCACGCTTGTTGACTCCACAGCCCAATTCCCCGGCCTCGCGACGGAACCGCGCGTGCAGTCGATCGACCAGGTCGACGTCCTGACGGGAACGCTGACCCTGACGACCAGCAATCGCCTGGTCGAGGTGGTGAGCTATACCGTGACACTGGGGGGCTTCCTCGATCCCACCGGGTCGCCATTCACCGCGTCGTCTGTCCTGCCTGCGGCGCCGGGCGACGGCAGCTACGCGACCGACGTGCTCGTCTTCGATCTGGCCAACGGGACCCTGCTCCCCAACTCGGCCGTCCTCGACCTGCGGGTGACTGCGACACTCTCGGGGTCGCCGTTGAATGCCGCCAATGCGGACGACGCCATCCTGCAAGTGGGGATCGCGGACTTTGATGTGCAGGCCGTGAGCGGCTCGCTCGATCCGCAGGTCACCGCCGAGCTCACCGACTCGGTGGAAGACTTCACCGAGGTCACCCTTGGCTCGGTGGATTTCGGGAAGTTCGAGGATGCGGTCATTGCCTCGACGCTGAATGCGGCGACCGGCACGCTCCGTTTTCGGAACACCGCAGACGCCCCGGTCGAGTTGGTGAACTTCACGCTCGGGGCCGTGCAGCTCACCCCGACGGGGCAGGTACCGCGCGACCCTGCGACCGGAATCCCGCTCTATGAGACCGACGGAGCAGGAACGCCGATTCTGGTCCCGGTCACCGATCCCGGTCAGTCGACGCTCACGGTGCCACGGACCAGTACGAACACCATCACGGTCGCGATGCCCCAACTCGCGGACCGGGTCGTGCACCTCCTGCTCGGAGGCAGCCGAGTGGCAGTGGTCGGGAGTGGAGCGGCCAGTGCCGGAGACGGACAGCCGTCTCGCATCACCCGCACCGATTCGGTCTACCTCGTTACAGATCTGTTCGTGGGCTTCGATTTCACCGTACCGGATTCCGGCGTGGTGATCACGGAAAACTCGCTGCAAGACGGACTCGACTTCGCACAGAACGACATCGACGACATCGTGCTGAACTTGTTGGTGCACGCCGGTGTCACGGCGGAGGTCACCAACAGCACGCCGTTCGCGCTTGACATCGACCTCGCGTACGCCCCGGGCGACCTCGGCAATGCCGATGTGTTCTTGGACCCGAACGCCGTTGTGGTAAGCCCGATTCAGGTCGCCGCCCCCACACTCGATGCGGCGGGACGGGTCACCACGCCGGTGGTCGACACGGTGGAGATTATCCTGGTAGGCCGTGACATCGAGCCGCTGCTTGGCATTGAGTTCACGGCAACGCTCCGAACCCGGGTGAGGCCAGGCCTGGGCGGCAACGGCCGCGCGGCGTTGGGGGCGGGGGATGAGGCCATCTTCAACTCGAGCGTCGTCATCGACGTGAAGCGGGGAGGTGGCCAATGAAGCGGCTGCTGCTAGCCCTGATGGCGGGCGCGCTCCTCGTGGCGCCGGCTCGCGCGCAGACGGTGCCCGGGACCTCGCAGGCCGCGCGTGTCGACCCTGCCTATCGGCGAACACCCCAACTCAGGGTCGACCCGTTCCGGCACGTGCTGACCCCCCGCTGGGGTATGGTGTTCTCCGTCGGCGCGTTCGGCAGCAACAACGCGCTCTCGGCGGCCGACATTCGCGCGCTGATCTTCCTCGAGAACCAGGACTCGCTCTTGATCAGCGACGTCCTGAACGCGATCGGCCTGATCCCGCTCGGGAAGGACGCGCTACTCGATGCCCAGGCCGAAGCCGGTGTGTATCTGGGAGGGCCCCTCGGGGGCCACCTGAGCCTTGGGCTCAGCTATCAGGGACGTGGCTACGGATCGTTCGTGGTCGATCGGGAGATGGTATCCCTGCTGCTCGAAGGCAATGCCGCACAGCAGCAGTTCTCGGTGGGTGATACAAAGGCTGGCGGGCTCGCGACACAGGAGATTGGGGCGCACGCCATGGTGCGTCTCGGCCCCCTCGGGTCGGAAGACGGGGTGCACATGAGTGTGGGAGTGGGTGGCCGGTATCTCCTTCCCATTGCGTACGGGGAGGAGCGCTCGCTCCTGGAGGACGCGCAAGTGCTGGTGAGCGGGCAGCAGGTGAGTGCCAACGTCGACATTCAGGCGGCCCATACCCCGAACGTCCAGTTCGCTGGTCGAGGATCGGGCATCGCTACGGACTTCTTGCTGCGGATGGACTGGCCCACGTCCGGCGTCTACTTCGAGGGGCTGCTTGGCAACATCGGAAAGGTGAGCATCGACCAGGTCGAGCGACGCCGGTTGACGTTTGACGTCAACTCGACTGACATCCAGGAAATCGCCGACTCCGTCGAGGCGGTCGAGTTCGCGGTTCAGGATACCGTAGACGGGCTCTCCGTGACGCTCCCGCGCTTCGTGCGGTTTTCGACTGGGGCGTGGGCGAACCGGATCCTCCAGCTCGACATGAGCGCCACCGTTCCGCTTGGGGGAGACTTCCAGATTCCGCTGGCCGTGGATCTATGGTCGACCTGGCGATTGGTGCGAGCGGTCCCGCTTCGGTTGGGACTTGTCCTCGGTGGAAGCACCGGCATCGGGTACACGGCGGGCATCGGTGTGGAGACCCGGAACCTCCTGCTCCAGGTCATGGGGGGATCGTTCGGGGGCTGGTTCAACGACGCCAAAGGCGTGGCCGCCCGCTTCGAGTTGGGCGTGTTCTTCTAGAGTTCCCGTGGTTCGGTCTGTGACCACGCCACCCCGAGGGAACCCTCGGGGTGGTTATATTTTAAGGATGTCTGTCTTCCGATCTCACTCGAGAAGTCACCTCCGGCCCGGCGTTTGGGCCGGAATTGCGCTCCTGGTCCTATCGGCCTGCGGGGAGCGCGCGTCACCGGGCGAGTCCGGCCCAGCGGTAACGCGCCCGCCCGAACCCGGAGAGGTCTACTTCGCCAACATCCGGCAGTTGACGTTCGGGGGCCAAAACGCCGAGGCCTACTTCGCGCCGGATGGCACCAAGCTCATCTTCCAGCGCACGGAGGGCGAGGGTACCTGCGATCAGCAGTATGTCATGAACGTCGACGGGTCGGGGATGCGGCAGGTATCCAACGGGCTCGGGCGAACCACCTGTGGCTACTTCTACGACAGCGGGCAACGGATCGTTTACTCGAGCACGTTCCACGCGGGCAGTGCGTGCCCGCAGCCCCCGGATATGAGCCAGGGCTACGTCTGGGGTCTGTATGACTTCGACGTGTATACCTCGGCCCCCGATGGCAGCGATCTCCGGAAGATCTTCGGCACGCCGGGGTATGATGCCGAGGCGACCCTGTCGCCCGACGGCACACGCATCGTCTTCACGTCGACCAGGGATGGCGATCTCGAGATCTACACGATGAGCGTCGATGGATCCGACGTGCGACGTCTGACCCACTCGGTGGGATACGACGGTGGGCCGTTCTTCTCGCACGACGGCACGATGATCGTCTACCGGGCATCGCACCTGGATACCCCCGAGGCCGTAGCCGATTACCAAGCACTTCTTGCACAGAACACGGTTCGGCCCAGCCGGATGGAGATCTGGGTCATGAATGCCGACGGCACCGACCAGCGGCAAGTGACCGATCTGGGGGGAGCGAACTTCGCACCGTTCTTCCTGCCGGACAATCGGCGCATCCTCTTCTCGACGAATCACCACAATCCACGTGAGCGGAACTTCGATCTGTATCTCGTCAACCTCGACGGCAGCGGACTGACCAGAGTGACGACTCACGGGGATTTCGACGGCTTTCCGATGTTCTCACCCGACGGCAAGCAGCTCGTGTTTGCCTCGAACCGCTACGGAGCGGTGCCGGGCGAGACGAACATCTTCATCGCCGATTGGGTAGAACGTTAAGGGTCCCCGATAGACGTCGGCGACAAGCGAGGACGAACGTGGCATCACAGGGCGACACGACCGAAGGGCGGAACGGAGGGCGGGAGCAGCCGCGGCCCGTGTCGGCGAGGAAGCCGGCTTCCCAGTCGGCGAAGGAGTGGATCAAGTCCATCGCGATTGCGCTGGTGATCTGGTTCTTCGTGCGCTCGCTGTTGGTCGAGGCGTTCCGCATTCCCTCGGGAAGCATGGAGAACACGCTGCAGATTGGGGATTTCCTGTTCGTCAACAAGGCGCTGTACGGTGCCGAGATCCCGCTCCTGGGGACCCGACTGCCGGCGATCCGGGAGCCCAACCGGCTGGACATCGTGATCTTCAACTCGCCCGAAGAGCCTGGCATCAACGTGGTGAAGCGGGTTGTGGGGATGCCGGGAGACACCATCTCGATGGCCGGCGGCGATCTATACGTCAACGGGCAGCCCTCTGAGGAACCCTACGCCGTCAAATCGACGACGGCCTACGATCCGGTCGATCCGCGAATGCGCGACTGGCAGATGCGATATCTGGCGCAGAGCCGCGATCGCCAGACCTACGTGCCGACGCTCAAGAACTGGGGCCCGCTCGTGGTGCCGCCCGATTCGTTCTTCGTGATGGGCGACAACCGCGATAACTCGTACGACAGCCGATACTGGGGCTTTCTGGGTCGGGACCGCGTTCAGGGACGGCCGCTCTTCATTTACTACAGCTTTGACCGGACCGGACTCATGCCGCTGCCGTTCCTGACGAACATCCGCTGGAACCGGATTTTCCTGGCCCCAGACTGACGCCGGGTCGCCAAACCAGCCACTCAGGGCCCGGGTGCAACGTGCATCCGGGCCCTTTCTGTGTGGTCATCGGGCCCGTCTAAGAGGGTTCCCGTGTGGGCACTGGAATGTCTCGTATGGCATATTACATTTTACGAGAAGTGCATTTGACAAAATCATATTTTGCATCTTCCGGGAGTGCGTTAAGCAATGGATCGCATCGACCGCCAGCTACTTTCCCTGCTTCAGGCCGATGCCCGGTTGAGCTATCAGGAGCTTGGTGAGGCCGTCGGCCTCAGTGGACCGGCGGTCTTCCAGCGAGTGCGGAAGCTCGAGGCGTCGGGCATCCTGGCCGGCTACCACGCAACAGTGAACCCCGCCGGAGTCGGCCGGCCGCTCGTTGCCTTCCTCCGGGTGCTTCCCGGTCCCGATACAGATGTGGAACGCCTGATCGCCCAGTGGCGTGATGGCGTAGGCGTTCAGGAATGCCACCTTGTGACCGGACGGGGCGGGTATCTGGTCAAGCTCCGGGTAACCGAGCCACGGGAACTGGAAGCTCACTTGGCGGCGCTTCGCCGGGCTGGGTGTGAGGCGAGCGCCGAAATGGCGTTGGTCAGCCCGTTCGAGCGATCGACTGTCACGGTGGTGTGAAGAACAGGCCATCGTCCCCAGCACCCATCGGGCGTTGGGTCGGTGACAGCACCAGGTGGTCTTCAGGCAGCCGCTAGCTGATGAGCTGGCTCTCCGATGGCTGCGTCACGTCACGCGGTATATACACCGCTGAGCGCCCGCATTTGGTGCATTTGAGCGTCACATGCCGGTGCGACTGGAACATCTTCCTGGGCAGTCGGCGCTTGGGAATCCGCTCGATGCGGGCGTGCCCACAGGACGGACAGGCCAGCGGCTCCTTGTCGCGATCGGCCAGGATAAGCTGAAGTGCTTCAGCGGCTCGGTACTCCTTGATGCCTCGACGTCCCACGAAATCCACTCCCCGCGTTAGCTGGCTCGGCGAAATCTATCCGCCGCCAGGAAGCGTGGCAAACTCAAGGGTCCTCTTGACGGCGAGCCCTGTGAGGCGCACACTCTCATCATAGCGCGCCTTTGGGAGCGATTTATGACGACTGCGGACCAGCCTGACCAGGACTACGTCAACGTCGCCGAGGTGGAGGTCGATGCCGTTCACCCAGGACGGTCGGGGTTCACGCTCCTAGGCCGGGGCCGCGATCGGGCTGACTACCGTCTCGAAATGGAACTCGAGATGCCGGTTGACCAGCGGACACGCACCGTCTTGGCCGAACTACTGGCCCAGTCGGAATGGCGAATCCTGAGACGTGCGCCTCAGCCTTTTCGGCCCAAGCGACCCACCGACTCTTCCCGATCCGTGAAATAGCTGCCGCCCTGGTCGCATCACACAAGTCGTTGATGTCCAATCGATTAAGGTCATTCTGGCTCGCCTGGGGCCGGCTTGACTCTGACCTCCGTTCCCGCTAGCTTGGCGCGCGGCGCACCCTTTCCACGCAAGGAAACACCCATGAAGCGCGAGCTCGGCGGGTCGCAGATCTCGGCCCTACTCGAATCGGTCCCCGGCATCGTGCATGTTCTGCGGAGCCCCGTTGCCGACGCGCTCGTCGGGATGATCAGGGCCGGTGCCGGTATCGAGCCGATCCGGCACGAACATGTAGAGGAGCTCATCCAATACGCGGTGCGCCGAGGGTTGATCCCCAACAGCGAAGGCGAGCAGCTGCTGGCGGAAGTCCGGGCGGCGGTGCCGGCGAGGCGGTCGAGGAAACGGGCCGGTCACGCTCCTGCCAGGCGGGGTAAAAAGGCCGGGCCATCCAAGGCCAAGACCGGACCGTTTGGGGCCAAGACCAAGCCGTCCGAGGCCAAGACCGGACCAGACAGGGGACGCCCAGCCAAGAAAGCCACGCGCGGCCCAAGCGCCCCGAAGGCCAAACAGGCGGCGCGAAAGCCCGCGGTGAAGGCGAAGAAGAAGGCGACGCAGCAACAGGCCACGAAGCGGGTCGCCAGGAAGCCCGCCAGCCGCCGCTAGCAACCCCCATCCCTCACTCGGGCGCGAGCGCCTACCAGCGGTAGGCGTGCCGCAGGATGATCGTTCCGCTGCCAGGTGTGGTTTCCGAGAACAACAGGGCCGCGCCTGCGGGGTCGTACTGGGCCGTCCAGATGATTGAGTCGGGGAGCCAGGTAAAGGTGATGATGCGAGCGGAGCGGTCCCACTCCCCGCCGTTCCATCGGCCGTCAGGGAGCGATCGCCACCGGGCGACGCCGCCACGCAGCATCTCCAGTTCGACGGGGCGCAGGCCGGCGCCCGAGCCGCGCCAGCGACCGCCGAAGAGGCTCCGTGACAGGGGTCCCTGGGGAGCCATGGTGATGACGGTTCCCCCTTCGGTCTGCACGAGGAGGCGGTCTCGCACGAACCAGTACGTGAGCGTGAAGGCTGAGTCGCCGTACACACGCACCCGGTTCGGCTCCCTCTCGAAGCTCAGAACCAGATCATCGTTCACCACGAGCATCGTATCGCCATAGAAGTCGAGCACGAGGGGTCGGCCTGCGTGCGAGCCAACCCACCGCCGGAGCAGGGGATGGTCGTCTTGCGCCTGCGTCCCGCCCCAGGCCGAGAGGGCCAGGGCACCGATCATCAGCGCGAGGGTGCGATATCTCCAGGGCACGGTACCGTCGTCGTTAGTGGGTGCAGAGGACAGTTTACTGTGGAGCGCCAACACTCGACAGGTGTGGGCCGTGCCGGACCGGTGACCCCTATGCCCCTCTCTGGGGTAGGTGTATTTTGAATAGTTCATGACGATGCCTGCCATTACTCGATCCACACAGGTGTGGGACGACCGAGCCAGTGCCCTCGCGCATTTCTTTCAGCGAGCTGGTGAGGCGCCCCGGCTGGTGGCGTACGACGAGGACATGGGGTGTCCGCTTCACAATGCCCTCTCGGCACTGGAGTGGACCATCACCGTCGGCATCCTGCACGACACCGATCTGATTCACGCTGCACGCCTCGGCGGTGAGTATGCGGCGGCGGTGGTGGAGCGCCGTCAGGACACCCGTCGCCGGTTCGTGTACTTGGGACCGCGCATGGATGCGCCGCCCGCCGATCCCTACGAGGGGTCGCTGCTGTACGACGAGCCCGGCGTTCGTGCCTACGAGTTCGCGCAGCGTGTGCACGCCATCGCGCACTTCTTGCGAGCGACGCAGGGCGTGGGAGGTGTATTGTCGCTGCTCTCTCGCCGTGCACCAGAGCTGCGACACGTACGTCGGTGGCTTGCGGCGGTGTTCGAGATGCCGGAGCCTGAAGTGTCCAACGTGCTCGTCTCCGGATGGTTTGCCACAACCGGTGGTGGACTGTTGTTCGCGCCGCTCTCGACCGGCGATCCGTACGTCTATCGAGAGGTGGGTGCGGGGTGAGTCGGCTGCCGCTTGTCGCGATCATGGCCTGTGCCGCACTTGTGGGCAGCTGGGCCGACGGTCACGCGCAGGATGTAGCGCCGTCGGACAGCGTGACCCAGCGATACCGAACGGCACTTGTTACCCTCCGCGATTCTGTCTCGCGGGTGCGGTCGGACCTCGATCGGTTTCGCCGCGACCTCCAGAGCGCCGGTGCGCGAACTGTCGAGAACCGGTCTCGCCGGCTCCAGTCCTCCTGCCAGGCGCTTGGCGCCACCCTCGTGGAAACCGAGCCTGGCGTGCGCGTGAATCCGCGTCCGGGACCGCGCGCGGATGAGCTGCGTGTGGCCGAGCATGATCTCGTGCAGCAAATGCGATCGGTCCGCCGCGTGCTGCGGGATCTATGCGAGCAGGGCCTGGCCCCCACGGGCCCCGGCCAGTGGGCCGACTCTCTCAAGGCGTGGGGCCCATACCGCACAAGTCGACTCGAGCAATCGCTGCTCGCGCTCCACGGGGCCTCTGCGCGCTTCGCCGGCGCTGCGGGCATCAAGATCGAGCCGCGCCTTCCTTCAGACTGAGCCATTTCTGGCCAGGCCCCACCCTCGCTCAACACCGCCGCTCCCCCCGGCAGCTTCGCTGCGATGTGGAAGCGTGTGGGCGGCACTTTTGCACAACTCCACATCGAGTGGAAAGCCTGCCAGAACGTCAGCAAAACCGCGGACCGTCGATCCACATTCCAACCACATGAAGTGGCGTAAGCCGAAGAAAGATCGGCACTTGCGCGGTGTTATCCGGTGCCTAAATTGAGCGGTGCCAAGTAGGGGAAGGGTCGGGACCTCACTAGTCTCCGCCACGCCCTGCGTGGCGGCTCGCGGAGGGAATTCCGGGGAGGATGCCGACGCATACAAAGGGCTTCGGGCGTCCGAAGATCCGGGTGAATCACTCCTCCCGGGCAGGCAAGGCCAGTCGCGTGCCTTGCCCACGCCGATGTGGCGCCTCGGTGTGCAGTGTGAGAAGCTGGTCCGCGACCCAGCTGACTCGCAGCGCTCGCGCCGGTGAACCTTGCGGCCCGGCCAGGCCGCCTGGGAATGGAAGCCGGAGCTCCCGACCGCCCTACAGCGGGTGAAGCAGCCCAAGCAGTGGCGGCGGGAAGAAGAACAGCGGGAGTCAATCCCCTGACTCCGGGTAGCCAGCGCGTGGGGCGGTCCGTCACCTTCGGGTGAACGGGCCGCCTCTTTTTTTCTTGCGGTCTTGACCGTCTCCCGGGGTGTCCGACATTCTCCGGGATGTCCAGCGCCCTCACGTCCGAGTTTCTCGACCTACAGGAGCAGGTTGCCGGTCGCTACTCGCTCGATCGCGAGATTGGGCGGGGCGGCATGGGTGTGGTGTTCCTCGCGCGGGACGTAATGCTCGATCGGCCGGTGGCCATCAAACTGCTCCTGCCGCACCTCGCGCGGCAGCCTCACCTGCGGGAGCGGTTCCTGAACGAGGCACGCACGGCGGCGAAGCTCTCTCATCCGCACATCGTGCCGATCCATGCGGTCGAGGAACAGGGCGATCTCGTGTTCTTCGTCATGACGTACGTGGAGGGCCAGACCCTGGCGCAGCGCATCGCCAACGGCGGCCCGCTCCTGGTACGCGAAGGCGTGCGCGTGCTTCGGGAAATCGCGTGGGCGTTGGTCTACGCGCATGGCCAGGGTGTCGTGCATCGCGACATCAAGGCGGACAACATCCTATTGGAGCAGGGAAGCGGCCGCGCACTCGTGACCGATTTCGGCATCGCGGTCGTCGAATCGACGAATGAGGAAGGCGAGGTGGTCGGGACGCCGGAGTTCATGAGCCCCGAGCAGGTCCGCGGTGAGCCGGTCGACGCCCGGAGCGACCTGTACTCGTTGGGCGTGCTGGGATTTCTCGTGCTAGCGGGGCGGTACCCCTTCGACGCCAGCTCTCCGGCCAAGATGATGGGACATCACCTCAGCACCGATCCACCGAAGCTCGCCACCCTGGCGCCCGGGATCCCGGCCAGACTTGGCGACATCGTCGATCGCTGTCTGGTGAAGGACCGCGAGCAGCGGGTGGACGCGGCGTTGGATCTTGCCGACCGGCTCGGCGCCGCGCTCGACGTGCGGCGGGAGGTGCCGGTGCCAGTGCGCCTGTTCGTGGAGCAGTTGAAGCGCAGCGGAGAGCGGTCGGTGGGGCTCTTCTACGTGCTCCTGCTCATGTGGCTCGGTCCAGTCACGATCGCCGCCGTGTTCACTATGCCCGGGTTGGCGCGCGCCCCGGCGCTCCTGGCGCTCCTGGCCGGTGCCGTGTCGCTGCCACTCATCGGGTACATCCGACGTATCCGCGGTGTGCTGCGCTCCGGGTATGCCCGAGACGATGTCGTTCAAGCGCTGCGCCAGGATCTCGAGTCGCGCCAGGAAGAACTGGTGTTTCTCTATGGCGAGCGGTATCGAGAGCATGCTACCCGCCTGCGGCGTATCGCGTATGGCGGTTTTGCCGGCGCCATCGGGTTGATCGGCGCCATCCTCGCCGGTGCGTATCCATCTGAAGCCGCGCTCATGATGATGTACCTCTCGTCAGGCGCGTTGGCGTTGACGGGTGCCGTGACCGGCCTGCGCGCCGACCGGGCGCTCCGACAAGAAGGCACGCCGGCGGTGGAAGCGCTGGAAGGGTCGGGTTGGTGACTGGCTGTTCCGGCTTTCCGGCATCGGACTCAAGCGGACGGCGCTTCCGTCGACGGCGCTCACCGGGCGGCCCACCGAACTGGCGGTTGGAGCCGCGGTGGTGAGCCTGTACGAGGCATTGCCGCCCGCGACGCGCCGGTCCATGCCCGACTTGCGTGACGTCGTCCGCGGGCTGGAAGACGACGCGCAGCGGATGCGCCACCTCGTGGACGAATGCACCGACGCCCTCCAGTTCTCCGCTGCGCACGGATCGGTGCCTGCCGAGAGGCGGGTCGACGTGCAGCAGCGAATCACTGGGTTACGTGATCAGGCGCAACGGCGAATGCAAGACGCGGTGGCGGCGCTCGAGACGCTGCGGCTCGACTTCTTGCGATTGTCGGCGGGCACCATCGAGGTAGCGAGTGTTACCAGCCGGCTCGGCACCGCGCGCGAGGTAGCGGCCGACATCCAGCGGTTGCTGGAAGCCCAGGAGGAAGTCCAAGGCCTACTGGCGGAATAGGCAGGGGACGGACAGGACCACCGGTCAGGTGCAGGCGGCGAGCCTCGAGAACAGGGTACCGCGACGTCAGCCGTTACCGGAGGTTCTGCGGACGACGTACGCCTCCATGGCGTAGTACTCAGCTAGCCCGAGCTGGTCGGCGATTGCTGCGGTCTCGAGGTTCCGTGCCTCGACCCGCTGCCAGAACTCCCGTTCATCGTGCGGTCCGGGAAACGGGGCCGTGTCTTTCTGCGACTCGTGCTTGAAAATGGCCGTGATCTTTCTATGGAGCTCCTCGTAGGACAACGGCACGAGCGCGTCGGCCTCCGTGATGGACCACTCCTGCCACGCGCCGCGGTAATACCAGACCTCGGGGGCTAGATCGGGACGGTCGGCGAGTGCGCGCTCGATGGCCTGCTTGCACATACGGTGAGTGCCGTGCGGATCGGAGAGGTCGCCGGCGACGAACACGATGTCGGGTCGAACCTCGTCCAGCAACGCGCTGACGATCCGCACGTCCTCCGGTCCGATAGGCAGCTTGCGTACCTGCCCCGTTCGGTAAAATGGCAGGTTGAGAAACCGGCCGGTATTTGCGGCAAGACCAAACGACTCGAGCGCCGAGATGGCCTCGCACTCGCGGATGACCTTTTTCAGCTCCTGCACGAGAGGAATATCCACGTCACCTGGCCGCTTCTGGTCGAGGCTCCGATCGGCCGCCAAGCGCCTCGCATCGAGCGCGGCGCGCGCGATCTCCAGTGGCTCGGCCGCGCGGTCGACGAAGTCGAGATAGCGTCGCACGTCGTCATCGAACACGGCGATGTTGCCGCTCGTCATGTAGGCGACCACGATCGTGTTGCCGTTCTCGTTGAGCTTACCGAGCATGCCGCCCATCGAGATCACGTCGTCGTCGGGGTGGGGCGAAAACACCAGGACGCGACGGTCCTTGGGGAGCCGCGCGCGTCCCCGGATCTTGTCACGCAACCGGTTGAACACTTCGCCGTTGATCGCTCCTGGCGAGCCATGCTGGGCGAGGAGCGGGCTCAGGTGGTTCTCCGCGTAATCCTTGGCGCTGAGTTTGAGGATCGCCTTGCCGGTTCGCCCGGCCAGCCACACGACCGCGCGCTCGCTCATCTCCGGGCTCCACTCGACGGGTTCGAGCAGCCACGGGGTGGCGATCCGCGTGAGGTTGGCCGCGGCCGCCGCATCGAGATAGACGGTCGCGCCGGGGTGATTCTGCAGGAACGTGGCCGCCACATCCTGGGAGACGTCGCCTTCCACGGCGCGTCGCACGATCTCCGCCTTGTGCTCGCCCGTGGCAATCAGTGCGATCTCCCGCGCCTCGAGGATCGTGCCGACTCCCATCGTGATCGCCTCGCGCGGCACGTTGTCCTCACCGAAAAAATCGGCCGCGGCATCTCGGCGGGTCACGGTATCGAGGGTGACCAGCCGTGTTCGCGACCCACGCGCGGAGCCTGGCTCGTTGAAGCCGATGTGCCCTGTCTTGCCAATGCCGAGGATCTGGAGGTCGATGCCACCGGCAGCGTGGATCGCTGCCTCATACTTTTGGCCGGCAGCCCGCAGCTGCGCGCGGGACGTCGTTCCATCGGGGATGTGGACGTTCTCCGGCTTCACGTTCACGTGGGCGAAGAAGTTCTCCCACATGTACCGCCGATAGCTGTGCGGGCTCTCGGGGGGCATCGGGTAGTACTCGTCGAGATTGAACGTGATCACGTTCGAGAAGTCGAGCGCCCCCGCACCGTGACGACGGATCAACTCGCGGTAGATCCCGAGTGGCGTGCTGCCTGTGGCGAGTCCGAGCACGCAGCGGCCGGACTCGGCGACTGCGCTGTCGATGACCGTCGCAATGCGATCGGCCACGAGGGCGATGAGGTCGTCGTCGTCGGGAACCAGGACGGTGGGGATTCGCTCGAGGCCGGTCACCCCTTTAACACCCCGATCGGCACGAGCTTCACGACTTTCTTTCCGATGCCCGCGCCATGCACCACGTCCACCACTTGGCGTACGTCCTTGTATGCCTCGGGGATCTCTTCATCCACGGTCCGGCGGCTCGCGGCACGGACGAGAATACCGCGCTCCTCCAACTCCTTGGGCACGTTGCGCGGTCGCGCCAGCTTCTTGGCCTGATGCCGGCTCATGCGCCGGCCTGCGCCGTGACACGTCGAGCCGAACGTCTCGGCAAACGCGCCCGCGGTCCCGACGAGCACGAACGAGTAGCGACCCATGTCGCCCGGGATGAGCACGGGCTGGCCGATATCGCGGTACCGATCGCCAAGCTCGGGGTGGCCCGGCGGGAACGCGCGAGTCGCGCCTTTGCGGTGGACACACACCCGTCGTTTTTGACCGTCGACCTCGTGGGTCTCGAACTTGGCAATGTTGTGGGCCACGTCGTACACCAACGTGGTGCGGTCGGCGACGTCCGGCGCGAACACGGTGCCGAGCGCCTTCCGGACGAAGTGGGCCATCAACTGGCGGTTGGCGAACGCATAGTTGGCAGCGGCGTTCATGGCGCCGAAATAAGCCTTGGCCTCGGCGCTCGGCAAGGGGGCGCAGCAGAGCTGCTTGTCGGGCAGGTCAATGCCGTATCGCGCGGCGGCCCGGACCATGACGTCGAGATGGTCGTCGCACACCTGATAGCCCAGGCCGCGCGAGCCCGAATGGATGAAGAACGTGACGGTTCCGGCGCCGAGGCCGAGTCGGGCGGCGATTCCTTCGTCGAACACCTCCGCCACGTAGCCCACTTCCACGAAGTGGTTGCCGCTGCCGACGGTGCCGAGCTGTGAGCGGCCCCGCTCCTTGGCGCGTGCGCTCACACGGTCGGGTTCTCCGGGGAGGCGCCCGTTGGCCTCGATGGCGTCGAGATCGCTCGGGGTGCCGTAGCCCTGGTCCACCGTCCACTTGGCGCCCTGTTCCAGCACGCGGTCGAGCTCTTTGAGTGAGAGTTTGATGTCGGATCGCGCCGATCCCACGCCCGAAGGGATCCCCTGATACAGCGTGTCCATGAGTCTTGCGAGTTTGGGCCGAATCTCGGCGAGCGGGAGCGGGGTCCGGAGCAGGCGCACACCGCAGTTGATGTCGTAGCCGACGCCTCCGGGGGAGATGACACCCTCGTGCTCGTCGAATGCGGCGACGCCACCAATGGGGAATCCGTAGCCCCAGTGAATGTCGGGCATGGCAATCGATGGGCCAACGATGCCGGGGAGATGCGCAACGTTCACGACCTGCTGAATGCACTGGTCTCCTTCGAGATCGTGCATCAGTTGGTCGTCGGCAAAGATGAGCCCATCAGTGCGCATGCCACCCGACCGCTTCACCCGCCAGCGGTACGCGTCGACACGGTGGACTTCGATTGGAGGCATGGGATGCACTCTTCCGATGGTGGAAATATACCGGGAGAGGGAGCATGGCGGTCAGCTGGCGATTGAACAACTCGGCGCAGATGGATCGTGCGCCCAATCCGGTCGCAGGTTGGGCTCGCGGTCAGTTGCCCGTTGCGGTGGTTCCGGGTCTCTCGACGAGCGTGACGACGACTTGCTCGCCGGGTGCGACGTCGGGAAGGGCCACGCGCAATCCCAACGGCGTTTCGGCGTAGGCTACCGCCCGGCGCTCCACGTAGGGAACGAGTGCAGCGGAGTTTCTGGGAAGGAGTACGTGGAGCCAGGCGTCGGACAATGGTGCGTTGGCGGGCGCGGCAACTTCCACCGCGATCTCGTCGCCAACGGTCTCGAGAAACCGCAGTGACGATGATCGCCGGGCGGACCACCACGAGGCGATGTCACGACCGGAGGCGATCCACCAGTCCCCAGCCGCTCGAGCGCTGTCGATCACCTCACCGATCACCTTGACCCGTCCGGGATCGCCACCGACCTGGCTCCGCAGTGAGACGACGGCCAGGCCACCGAGCGATCGCACCTTGGTCAGTCCTTCGAGATAAGCCTCCAACAAGCGGCGGGAGCGCAGCGCACCGTCCTGGATGAAGACGTTGTAGTCATCCTTGATGATTCTGGGCAGGAGTACGATCTCTCCGCTCCGAGTCTCGAAGACCTCGGGACTCCCGGTTCGCGACTCGTTCACGGCCACCACGTACGATCCACCGACGTCACGCCACGCACGCAGTGTGTTGGCGTCGAACCGTTCTTCCGGAGGATGCAGGCCGAAAGCCGAGTCACCGGTCCAGCCGCGTACCTCCGCCCAGGTACGGCTCAGGCGGGCACGCTGATCCCCCAACGAGAGACCGGACAAGACCGTGTGGTCGGACGTCTGACTCCCAACTTCGCCCACGGTGCTGAGTGGCTCGGCGAGCTCCGGGTAATCGAGCGCGAGGCGCGAGACCACGAAGAACGTGACGGGGACAGCCTTCCGCCTCACGAGCGCCGCGAGCGCCGCGGCATTCGGGAATCCCGACTCCACGTCTTGGGCAATGAGGAGACCGGCCCGAGCACCATTGGGCCACGGGAGAATCTCGGCTGTTGGCACGCCGGCGGCCCATCGCACGCCGCTGGCCGCGAGTGCTTCGAGGCGCTGCTCGTCTTCGGGACGCGCTCCCTGGGCCAAGCGAAAGCCGAACCAGACAATGCGGCCACCGGCATCCGTCACGTCGGCGAGGACGGCGGCATTGAACGGATTCGCGCCGGCTACGGGAGCTACGTTTAGCGCCCAGTCCGACCAGTAGATGCGTGCCCCTTGGGCTTGGGCTGCAAGTTGGGACTCGTAGCGCAACTCCACCCGTGTGCCCGGGTCGAATCCCGGCGAGAGGGCGACGTCGCTCGGGATGGTGAGATAGAGCCCACTCCGGGGCTCCAACTCGCGAATGTCCCGGCTTCCCGTGAGTGCGGTCACCGCGCCCCACCCACGCCAGTTGCAGACGGAGTCCCGCGCGCCGGCGGCCCATGTGATGAGGAGGCCACCCCCGCTATCCGCGTGGTCACGCAGCGCGTCGATCTCGCCGGTTCCCAGGCAGACCGCCGACGGAACCACCACCACGTCCTCTGCGTCGAGTGCGTCCACCTGCGCGGCACTGGAGACGCGCGAAACCCGGACTCCGGTGGCGGCGATGAGGCCTTCCCAGCGATCCAGTAACGTGGGGTAGTAGGTCGAGTCGGGGAAATGCCGCGCGCTGGCGTGAGTGTAGTACAGCACGGCGTGGTACGGTCGCGGTGACGATGCAGCAGGGGCCGGTGCGAGCGCCGGAGGCACCGTGAGCGGGTCGGCCAGGATCACGCTCCGGGTTAGGCGCTGAATGTCGATATCCTGCCAGAGTTTCGCGCCGGCGGCGACGACACCCGCCGCGAGCACGCCAAGCAGCAGGAACCCCCGCAACCACTGCCAGGCGGTGCGGGCTCGCGGAACCGGATCACGCTTCGGTGACATGCCCCTCGCTCGAGCGAGCACCCGCCGCAGGCGGCTGGCGCAGGACGAAGAACCGTGGGCCTGTCACTTCCTCGTCGGCCGACACCGGTCGCCGTGACAGGCGCAGCTTGTACGCGATGTACGTCATGACGCCAAGCGCAATCGTCACGAGGATCGTGACCACGATGATCGTGACGAGTAGGTCGATCACACCCATGATGACACCTCTCTCCGCAGCGCGGAATTACGGTCCACCGACCCCAGCCTCTTCGCGATAGGTAATGCGGCGGAGCTTGCCCCACTCCATGCCGAGCCTGAAAGCCTCTTCGATTGCTGCAAAGGTCTTGGTGACGTCGAGAAACAAGATGAAGAAGAAGCGATAGACGATGGCCAGCGGCACGAGTGACAGGGATTCCTCCTCCATGGCCACCGTGATCAATGCCGCCACGAGATCGAGCAACGTGAGTAGGATCCACCAGTACAGCAACAGCTCGCCCATACCGTATAGCAGCGCCACGAGGGCAAAGAAGAGATGCCCATAGACGTTCAGCACGGGCCAGAGAATGCCCTCAAAGGCCATTTCCATGCCTGACATCCACAGCGGGAAATCCGGAAACGGCTGCACGAGGATCCGCTTGCGCTTGCGGATGGCCTGGAGAATGCCGCGTGTCCAGCGATATCGCTGTTGCACGAGATCGAGCACCCGTGTGGGGGCCTGCGTCCACGCGATGGCGTTCTCTTCATAGACGATCTTCCACCCCGCGCTGATCAGCTTCAGGGTGAGATCCGCATCTTCGGCAAAGGTATCGTTGTCGTACCCACCAACTTCTTGGAGTGCCTCGATCCGGAACAGTCCGACAGGACCCGGCACGATGTTGACGGCCGCGATGAACCCCTGGGCCCGACGGGGCAGGTTCAGCCCTTCGATGTACTCGAGTGCCTGGAGGCGCGTGAGCAAATTCACGCGGTTGACCACCTTCACGTTCCCCGCGACGGCTCCGACGGACGGATCGTCGAAATGAGGCATCGCTTCGCGGAGCGTGTCCGGAGCGATGGCGGAGTCTGCGTCCATGCAGAGCACGAACGCGTAACGTGCCTGGGCGATGCCGGTGTTGAGTGCCGTCGCCTTGCCGCCGTTGGCCTTGGTGAATGCCCGTACCTCGACGCCCCCGTGCTGGCCTTCCCACCGCTGGGCGACAGCGAGGGTGTCGTCGCTCGAGCCGTCGTCCACGACGATGATCTCGAAGGATGGGTAGTCGATTCGCAGCAGCGCATCGATCGCGGACTCCAACACCGCGCCCTCGTTGTATGCCGGCACGATCACCGACACGGGCGGGAGCGGCACCTCGTTACGTTGCGGTCGCATGGTCTTCTCCAGCAGCTGGAGGAACGCGAACCACAGCAGGGAAAAGTACCGCACGAACAAGATGGCGAGGAAGATGATCAGGCTGATCACGACCAGCCGCACTAGGAACCGTTGCACCGCGAGCGGTGACTGGAGTGCCCAGAGCGTGAGCCACGTCGAGCCACCGACGACGCCAACCGTCAGCAAGAGCGAAACGAGCGTTCGCCGTCGGGAAGCCATGCTAGTAGCGGATCCCCAGGCTCACGTTCGCGCCGAGTGAGTTGTAGGCGCCTTCCCGCCCCCGCAGGTAGGCGAGACCGGCCATGAACGCGATGCGCGGCGTCTCGTAGCCGACGCCGGCTTCGGTGGCGAGCTGGGGAACGAAATCGAGCTCGGTAGCCGTCCGCTCCTTCACCAGACCGATTCCCGGCGTCACGCGGCCGTACACGTCCCACACACCGGTGGCCGGAGAGCGCGCCTCGAACTGCACCCCGCCTGCCACGAAAGCTCGTGGATCCCAGTAGAGCCGCCGACTTCCCAGCGTGGGCGCAGCTGTGGCGAACGCGAGGGCCTGCGATGTGAGGGCGATGGTGAACGGGCCGGTCAACTCGTGCCGCACGGTCACGAAGCTGTTGAAGCGCCAATTGTCGCTATCGCTGCCGCGGAGCGAGGTCACGGCGCCAAGTCCCGAGAGATCCCAGCCGTGACCGAGGGACCGGAACACGGATGCCTGCAGGTGGTCGGCCTGAATGGCGCCCAGAACGCTCTCGAGCGTGACGGTTCGGTGGAAGGCCGGGCCGTGGTCGTAGGAGACTTCGATCGCGGTTCCGTTTGCCTCCGGAAGCGCGACCGCGACGGCGAAGGTCGGCTCGGTTCCGATGGCGTCGAGCTGCTCGGCGCCGACTGCGACCGATGTTCGTAGCGACCCGAGTCGCCACCACCGGGCGAATTCCAGCTGGAAATACGGTCCCCTCTCTTGGCCGGATGTTCCGGCGAGAGTGATTCCCTCGAGCCTGCGGTACCCGGCCCGCGCCAGCAGCAGCATGCTTCCCCACTGGTAGCTGGCGTGTGCACCGAGATCCATGCGCTCGAACTCGTCTGAGTCTCGGAAGTACAAGATTTCCGGTCCGGCGCTCGGCCGCTCTCTACTCTCGACGATTCGAGCCGCCTGTCGCTCGAGCGCGGTCTGTCCTTCCCGGGCAGGGACGCTTCCGGGGTCGAGCCTCAGCGCGGTGCGGTAGGCATTCCGGGCCTCGATCCGCGCATCGCCGAAACGGTAGAGGTCACCGAGCAGCGCCCAACCTTCAGCCCGACTGGTGTCTTCCTCGAGCAGGCTCACGAGCATGGCCTTGGCGCGAGTCTCTTCCCCGGTCCAGGCGTGGAGTTGGACAAGGCGGAAGCGTTCGTCCGAGGTGAGGTCACGCAGTCTGGCTAGGTACACCAGCGCGTCGCGCGCGGCCGCCAGATCCTGCATCTGGTACTGCAGAACATCCGCCCACTCGAGCCACAGGGCCGGATCGTTCGGATTGCGCGCCAGTAACCGCTCGTAGCGCCGGACGGCCTCGGTGAAATCCCCTGCGATCACCGCACGTCGAGCCCCGTCGAGGAGCGTATCCACCGGTGGCCCGACTGAGGCGAGTTCGCGCGCGATGACGGTCTTGAGCTGGAGTGCTTCGACGCCTTGCGGCGCATCGGCGGGCATGCTCGCCAACACGTCCAGTGCTTCGGTACGCCGACCGTCCCAGTAGAGCACGTGCGCCAACTCGAGGCGCGTGGCGTGATCGGTGGAATCGCGTTCCAAGAGGTGCCGGTAGACGGCCCCGGCACGCGCATACCGTTCGGCCCACGTCAGTGTCTGGGCGTACTCAACGAGGAGCGCACGGTCCTCGGGGCTTGCCACGAGCAGCGTGTCATACAGCGCGAGGGACTTCTCCAGCTCGCCGCGGTCGCGAAGGAGGCGGGCAAGTTGGAGCGTGAGGACGGGATCGTCCGAGGTTCGGCGGAGGCGCGCGTAGATAGTCGCTGCCTCGTCATACCGCCCGAGCCGTGCGAGCACCACGGCCAGCTCCCGCCACACGTCGCGGTCGTC
This sequence comes from Gemmatimonadota bacterium, assembly GCA_039591075.1. Taxonomy (GTDB): domain Bacteria; phylum Gemmatimonadota; class Gemmatimonadetes; order Gemmatimonadales; family GWC2-71-9; genus JAOTVV01. The sequence continues at coordinate 22,842 of JBDHEI010000006.1, read as the reverse complement.
GGGATGGGCCGCGAGATAGGCGCGAAACCGTGGCAGCGCCCGGTCCAACTCGCCCGTCCGAAGCAGGGGCAGCACCGAGGCCCAGAACTGCTTCGCCGGTCCGGCGCGAACAAGAGGCGCAGGAGGAGCGGTACGCGCCACCTCGGGTGGCGGTTGGCGGACCTTGGGAGGTGACGACGGAACGAATGGCGGGGTCGTTGCCGGAAACGTGACGCCCGACTCGATGAGCCCGGCCTGAAGCACGAAGCGCTGTGGCAGAACGACGAGCACGAACGCTGAGGTAATGGTAGTGAGCCCGAAGACCGTGATCGAAAACCGGACCCAGTAGGGGACGCGGGATCGCGAGCGCCTCGGGACGGAGGGCATGGTCAGACGCCTCGTCGGTGAGCCGGCGCTGCTTCGAGCCGGCTACGCCGCTGCAGCGCGGAGGGCCTTGATGATGGCATTGCCATCCGTGGCACTCGACAGCACGGTGACGCCGAAGGCGGATGGCTGATCCACGAGTTGAGCGAGCGCCTGTCGCACGCGGCACAGGTAGGCCTCGGCCTGTTTGGGTCGCGCGCCGTGCAACACGACCCCGAAGCCGTCCGGCGTCTTTCCGACGCAGTCGCCGGCGTCGCGAACCTGTTTGGCCAGCACCTCGCCCAATATGCGACTCTCCGCAGCACCACAGCGGATCTGGATCATGGCGAACGGAAGTGCCTGCGACTCCCGAAGTCGGTCGCCGATCCGACGGTCGAATTCGTCGGCCTCCAACACGCCTTCCGGAACCGCGACAGTCTCTTCCTCTCTTCGGCGCGCCTGTGGCAAGCCACTCGCGGCCTGCATGGCGCGATCGATGCGTGAGGCCAGTTCGACGAAACTGAAGTTGTCGCTGAGGAAATCGTTTGCGCCCGCGTCGAGGGCCTGCGTGCGATCGGTAGCCCGCAGGCGATCGTCGGTCGCCAAAACAATCGGTGCGCCGGTGAGTGGTCGGATGGCCCGACAGGTCTCCGCCGCCTCGTGGCAGCCGTCCCGATCGAGGTAGACCAACACCACCCCGTACTCCTCGCCCTCTTGCAGGCGCGACACGAGTTGGAGCGGCTCGGCCAGCTCGACGATGTCGTACCGGGTGCGGGCCCAGGCGAGCAGCTCCTCCGGAGCGGCGGCCAACGTGAGCAGAAGGAGACGCCGCTCGCTCCCGATGGGCGTGTCCGTTCGTCGACGGTCGAACCGCCCCGCCGGCTCGCAGAGGCCCTTACCGGGGACGACCTCCAACGAAATGGCCCCCTGGTGATCGATCGGAGGGCTGAGACGACGCACCCAAAGCTGCCGGAGCCCACTGGGGAGCCTCTCGATTTTCAGCACTCCCGTTGCGCTTTGCAGTACCCACTCCGTGGAGGGGGACAGCGTGTCCGAGAGGTCAGTGGCGATCGTGACCAGCAGCGTAGCCTTGGTCGACTCGGCCCAGCCGACGAACCGGCTGGCCAGTGACGTTCCGGCGCGGGTCTCCCAGAGAGGCTTTCCGGGATCCACCCCCACGCGCGCCACATCCCGACCGACGAGGTCCGAAAGCTCGTCGAAGGCCTGTGCTGGCTCGGCCACGCTCAGCAACCGCCGATCGAAATCGTCGGCGAACCCGAGGAGCCGCAGGCGCCCGTCCTCCCAGGGGGTTTGGAAGTCAAAGCCGAAGTGCTGCGCCTGCTCGATCACCTGCTCCGGCGCCATGGTCGTGAGCAGCGCCACCCGATCTCCCGTGTCAAGACCGGTGTGCAGGAACTGGAGCAAGGCGCCGAGCTTGCCGCTTCCGGGCGCGCCGGCGAGCACGTACACGCCGCCCGCCGTGAAGCCGCCGGTGCGCTCGTCGAGCGGTCGTATGCCAACCTGGATGCGTTTCATCCGATTCGGTATAGCCGGTTAGGGCCGACGTCGTACAAAGGCCAAAGATACATAGGTTTGGACGCAAGATTCAGTCCATGGGGCGCCCCGCCGGACGGGACACTGCGTGGGCCCCTAACTGCTTGATTCACAGGGTCCTGCGGTAGCGGCGACTGGGCCGCGGATTACGTCCCCGCGGCAGGGGGTTACGACTGAGCCACGGGGTCGGTAACGTCGCCATCGGGGCCAGGCTTTCGGCGGCTTCAGCCGTCGTGAGGGATCCCCTCGAAGGCCGATGTCAGGCGCCCGGAGCCTCTCCGTTGCTGGTCGGCACATGCGCGCGAGGCACGTCGCGAGTAACGGTTTTGAGCCGTAGGAGATAGACCGTCACCGAGACGGCGATAACAAGCAGAACGAGACGGAGAGGCAAGGAGCGCGCGACACCGACCACCGCGTAGCCGACTCCGGCCCACAGCACGACCAGCGTGAGGACTCGTGCCCGCGCCGTCATGCCGTGGTGTTCCCGGTAGTTCCTGATGTAGGACCCGAACACGCGATGGCTCGTGAGCCAGTGATATAGGCGGTCGGAGCTGCGAACAAAGCAGGCGGCGGCCAGGAGCAAGAACGGTGTCGTGGGAAGCAGCGGCAGTACGATGCCCACGGCACCCAGTCCCACACAGAGCATGCCGGTGGAGATCAGGAGCCATTTCCGTAGCGTGTGGTCGCTCACAGGCGGTCCCAATCCCAGATCGCATCCCGGATCTCCTTCTCCACCGCATGGCCGCTCTGCTTCAGCGTGAGCAGGATACTGCCCCGATGGTGACTCTCGTGGGCGATGAAGTAGGCGATGTACGGCACCGAGCCACGCTTGAAGGTCCGAACGCCTGGTACACCCTCGCTCGTCAGTCGGATCAGTTGCTCGATTCGCTCGGCGGAATCCCGAAGCGCCGCTGCGAGCGTGTGCCGATTCGGCTCGTCATGGGTGTCGAAGACGTGAGCGTCTGCGGCAAGCGATTTGGCTCGGCGGGTCAGGTGCCAGGTCCGGTTGTTGTGCAGGTGTGCGAACTGGCGAACGACATTGCGCCCGCCACGCGATGAGAGCGTAGAACGCATTCCCTCATCGTCGATGTGGTCGATCAGCAGGAGGTTGACACGGTTGTTGACCTGCCACGCCGTGAGGATCTGGTCTATCATGCGCGCCTCTCGGTGAGGTCGTTCGTCAAACCTGCAGCGGCGTTGCACGGTGCGTGAGCACATGCAGCGGACCGCCCGGTCACGCCGCGGAGCCGCCCAAGGAAGTGTCGCTGAGGATGCGGAGCAGGAACAGCCCGTGAATGGCGCCCACGAGTGAACCGACCGGACCAGCGGATCCCCTGTGCCGAGGGTCAGCGCCTCACGATGAAGGGCACGACCAGTTCGGTACGGTCCCATTGCAGTCGCACGAGCCCGCCGCTCCCCTCTTCCGTCACCGCAATCGTGAACACCTCCACTTCGGACGCGAGGGGCCGTGCTTGGAGCGGGACCCTGCCGAGGTCGCGGTCGGGACTGTAAGCGGTGCCCGTTTGCCCGGTCTGGCGGTTGACGATCAGCACGCCACCGTCGGCTGCCGGGATGGAGAACAGCGTATACGATCCGGCCGGAACGGCCAAGCTGCGAGCACCCGAGCCGAGCACCAGGTCGCGGTCGGTGGTGAAGTGGGTCGCTCGGTTTGCGCCGGTGCGCCACACTTCTCCGAAGGGTACCAGGCTGCCCCAGATCGTTCTACCCCGCTTGGACGGCGTGCCGTGGTCGACGCTGATGGTGGCCCCGGCGACTGTGGTCTCTACGGCGCCGCGGCCCGAGAGGGCACCCAGGCCCCGTCCGGCTGCGTCGGCGCCGGCCCAGCGATTGGCCAACTCGTCGAGCGGCGTTCCGGGGCGACGTTCGACCGAGAGCTTTCGGGTTGTGGCGCTCGCATCCAATGCCATCAGCCTGCCGACGGCATCTGTCCTGACGCGCATCGTCCCGCGTGTCGGATGGGTGATCGTCATCGCGTCCGGTCCCACCACAGCAAACGCAAACGGCGCCGTTCGCGATCCGGTGAGCAGTGGAATGGAGGTCTCGGCCACACCAGAGGCACGTACTCGCATGAGGGCGACCTCGTAGGGCCAGTGTACCATGTCGATGAACGGCAGCGTCCACGTATCGGCCGCGACGGTGCGGACCCGCTCACCGCCATCGGTCGTCGTGACGATCCGGAGTGAATCACCCACGCGCTCCACCGTCTCCCGCTGGATCACGTCGCCCCCGCCGGCCCGCCGCACGGATTCCATCCGTACCATTTCACCGCGCTCAGACAGCTCGAGCACGTACTGCGTTCGCGTGGTTCGCGGAATCCGGAGCACCACCTCGGCATCGATGCGTCGGGGTGTCCGCACAAAGCGCTCGACGGCGAGTGTGTCGGTGCCAAGGCGCGTCACGAACGCCGCGGTGTCGGGTCTGGCCTGGGCGGCGGCGACTGGCGGTATCATGACCAGCAACGCTGGCCACAGGAGGCGGGTCATCATCGGTCGACATTCCTGATTGGAGAACACAGGCAGTGGTGCACGTCAGAGTGAAAACAAGGTGTCGAGATCGGCGCGGTCAATCCCGACTCGCGCCACTCAAGCCAGACGGGTCGCGCTGTCAGCGCGGTACGTCCTGATAGTGATCGGCGTCCGCATAGGTGATGAGCCAGTCGTTCCCGCTTCGCTCCCACACGAGGGTGGTCGGTCCGCGAAAGCGCAGCAGCTGTCCAGTGCTGTCAACGATCGAGTCCTGGAACGTGAATGAGACCACGGCACCATGTGGGCCCAGGACGCGCACCTCTAGATTCTCGAACCCCGGCTCAAAATGCCGAAACGAACCCAGCGAGCGTCGGATGCTCGAGACGGTCGAGGCGTAATCCGCGCGAATGCCGTCGTTGTACATGTAGAACTCCTGTGCCAGGTGCGCGATCACCCGCTCCGCATCCTGAGCCCGCTCGGCATCCTCGAACGCCCGTGTTGCGGAGTCGATGCTGGCCGCAATGGCCGCCCGTTCTGCGTCGTCGAGGGGGGAACGATCGGCCTGACAGGCACTCAGCAAGAGGAGACAAAGCAGGGAGGGTGAATGGCGCATGGTCTGGCGCTCCTCGTTCCGGGTGAGTCCACCAATCTTAGGCGTAGGCCTGCGCAATGTGCTTGACCGATTGCTGGACCAGCTCCTCGAGCACGTCGAGATCGACGTCGGCGAGCTTCTTCACGTACAGGCAGGACTTGCCCGTCTTGTATTTGCCGAGCTTCTGCATGAGGGGCTCGTACCGCCTGAAGCCGGGTGTAATGTAGAGCGTCAGCGCCTGCTTCCGCGGCGAGAACCCGGTCAGAGGCCAGTCGCCTTCCCGGCCACTCGCGTACTTGTAGTGATAGCTGCCGAAGCCGACGATACTCGTTCCCCACATCTTGGGTTCGGCCTTTGTCGCCCGCTTCATGATCTTCATGACGGTGAGGCAGTCCTTGCGTCTCGCCTCGTCGCTGACGCCGTCCAGAAACGCTTTCACGCTCGCTTTAGTGGGTCTGGTCTTGGGTTCTGCCATGAGTCCCGTCCGAGGTTGTCCGTGATGACGTCGTGAATCAGGATTTCACTTGCCGAAGTCGCCGGAGCGGAGGGCTCGGCGCACGTAGGTGCGGGCGGTCGTGTATTGCCGAGCCGTGTTGATGGAGATCCAGCGGGCGATTGGCCACTTGCCCGCCCAACCGAACACCCCTACCTCCAGCAGCGCACGGTCGTCGAGGGCGTCGATGGTGGCGAGCACGCGTTCGACGCCGCGCGTCAATCGCTTGCGGAGGGCCTCGTATGATTCGGCACCGCATTCCTTCACGATGGCGGCGTTGAGCCGCGGTGTCTCGCTCCATCGGTAGCCGGCTGCCGGCAGCTCGAGTGCGGCTGTCGGGCCTGCCTCGATCCAGTCAACCACGTGCTCTGTCCACCAGGCACGCACGGCGAGCAGGTCCTTGATGGTCCAGTCGTCTACGCACGGAAGTGTTGCTTGGCCTGGTCCGAGGGCCTCGAGCTCCTTCTCGAGCTTGGTGTAGCTCGCCAGAATCATGTCCACCAGCTCCGCTCGCGTCGTGGGTATTGGCATCGTCTCGAGTCGGTCAGGTTACTGCATGAGTCGACGGGCCGCATAGCCCACGACGCGCCGGACGGTTCCCGGTCGCCGAGACGCCACCATTGCCTTGAGTTGCAGGTCGGTCACGACCCGCTCGAAGCCGGCGGCGCGGTCCGCCGTGTTTCGTATCCAGGCCAGCCAACCGAACCAGCGCACGGCCGTATAGATGACCCGTCGCGTCACGCCACCCACACGGAGCACGCACATCCCCTCGAGGAAAATATCGTCCGCTACTCGACGGGACCGTTCCTGGGTCCAGTAGAGCCAGTCGTGGACGACGGCCGCATTGCCGTAGCGTCCCCACTTGGGGAGCACGATCCAGAACAGCCGCGGGATCGAGGCGAAATCGGTCTTGAAGCCGATGGCCACGTTGATGCGGTCACCGCTGCCTTCTGCACCCACGTCGTACCCGAAGTCGCGGAGGACGACCCAGGTCTTGCCGTCGGCCAGGGGTGTGACAACCAGTGCGTCAGTGAAGCGGCTCATGGTGGTTCCGGCGAACGTATCACAGACCTGCGCGCCTCGCTACCGCGGTGATCACCGCCGCGGCCCCAGACGCTACGCAATCGTCTTTTCCGGAGGAGGAAGCTCTTTCAGATAGAGCAACTCGAGAACGGCACCGGTTTCGCGGATGTCGAAGTAGCAAAACTCGCCAAGCTCTCCCATGCTCCCGCTCTGGATCAGCTCCCGTCCCTGTGTCGATAGCTCGTCTCGCGCCGCCTGCATGGCCTCGAGAGCCCCGTAGGCAATACAGGTGTGATGAAAGCCCTCGCCGTGCGATTTCAAGTGCTCGACGTACACGCTCTTGCCCGAGTGGGGGGAGATCAACTCGTAGCTCGAACCTCCGACCTGCGCGATAGCGACGCGGAATGAAAAGGGCACCGCCTTGCCACGCACCGTGGTCTCCACGGGCTCGATTGTCCACACGTTCCACGGCTTGATGGACAGGGAGGCCGCGAGCGCCTTCGCGGCCGTCTCGACGTCGTGTACCACAAAGCACGTGTGATGCAGGGTGCCGCCGTCCGCTACGCCCATTCCTGTTGCTCCAGTCGAAAGGGTTGTCAGTGGTGTTCCGGGCCGTTTCTTCAGCTCGCATCCGGTGGGAGAGGGCGAACAGATCCCAGTAGGATGCGCTGGAGGCTCAGCTTTCCTCGGTGGGTGGATCGTCCCCGGGCTGCGATTCCGCCGCCAGCGCCAACCGCGCAGCCACTCCCTCCATCTGACGCCGGCGCAGCCGCGCCCAGCCGGGCAGGCGGAGCGCGCCGATCCCGAACATGCCCAGCCCGATGGCAGACAGGAATCCCGCCCCGGTCAACGATCCCGGGTCGCCGAGTCCACCGGCCACGGCCAAAGCGACCAGCACCGCCGCCGCGACACCGAGGCTCCCGAGCCCCACGGTCATCAGGACACGGGCGTCGCCCTTGACGGTTCGGAGACGGATCCGGTGTCCGGTCGCCGTGGGCTCGAGCAGGGCCTGCAGGTTGCCGTTGGTCCACTGGCGGAACGGGCCGTCGTATCTCACCGTACCCCGCGCGTCGAACGTTTTCGCGCAGGTCAACGACCAGGCGCTCCCACTCTTCTTCCGAGAGCTGCCGGTCGAGCTCGACCGTCCGTCCGACGCCGATCGGCAGACCAAGGAACGTCCGTGAGGCTGCGCGGCCGCCCTGATCCATCGATCTCGCCGCCTGGGTCACCAACTCGGGTGCGATACCCACTTCGCGGCCAATCTCCTGCAGGTCGGCGAGCGTCATGCCTTCGCCCGGCGGGAGCTGACGCCGGGCGGTTTGCTGCGCCTCGGCGGCCCGCTCGAAGATGGCGGCGACCTCCTCCTCACTGTATCGTCGCTCGGTCATGACGGCTGCAAGATCGCTGGACCCGCTGTCCGGGGCAAACTGCCGTCCAGCGACCTGCTCGCACAGCGCCGCCTCTCACGTGGCGGTGTTGTCCAAGTCGCTTCGGCATGAGGCGGGCGCCGGTGGTACCTTGACCGTAGACAGTGACCGCTTATCGCTCCGTTGTTACCAACTACCGAGCACCTCATGAACATCATCCTCCTTGGTCCCTCCGGTTCCGGCAAAGGCACTCAAGGTGCAATTCTCGCGCGTCGGCTCGGCGTGCCCACGATCACCACTGGCGAGCTCCTCGGCGACGCTGTCCGGACGAGCACCGAATTGGGACGGGAAGCCAAGCAGTACATGGATCGAGGAGAGTTGGTGCCGGACGAGATCATCTTGCACCTCGTTGGGGAGCGGCTGGCATCCCCGGATGCCGCGCGAGGGATCGTTTTGGACGGCTTTCCTCGCACCATCCGGCAGGCCGAGGCCGTGAACCGATTGCTCGCGGCGCGGGGGGAAGGGGCGCGGGCGGTCCTGCTGTTCGATGTGCCCGAGGAGGAACTCGTCCGACGGCTGCTCACCAGGGCGTCCGCCGAGGCGCGCCGCGACGAGACCCCCGATACGATCCGACAGCGGCTTGACGTGTACCGGCGGTCCACGGCGCCGCTGGTTGGCTACTACCGCGAGCTGGGAGTGCTGACGATCGTCCCCGGCACGGGCACCGTGGACGAGGTGGCCGAAGCGGTGAAGCGGGCCGTTGGGGAATGAACTGACCTGAAAGCTCCCCCACCTCGGCCAGACTTCTCCTGCTATAACACAAGACGATTCGCCCCGCGCGGTTGACAGACTCTCGCCACCGCATCTTCCTTGGGTTGCGCAGCTCGTTGGGCGATGCGGCTCTCGGGTGGAACCTGCGCGCTCATCTCACATTGGAGGCATCCACTATGCGTTCACTCGTACCGCTGTTGTGCGGGGCTCTTCTCGCGCTCCCCTCGGCCGCTCTCGGTCAGAAGGACGCAGGTGCCGAAGCGGCGATCCATCGTGGCGCGGAGGCATGGGCGGCTGGCTGGAACTCGGGCGATGCCGCCGCCATTGCCGCGCTCTACGCGACCGACGCTGTTCTCATGGCGCCCGGAATGGAACCGGCAGAGGGTCGGGCGGCGATCCTGCGAGCCCTTGGCGGCGCGCTGGAAGCGGCTGGCGGATCGCAGATGAAGATCAAGCCGGTTGAGATCATGCAAGGAGACGGCATGGCTGTGGAAGTGGGCACCTTCGTCGACACGGCTGGGGATGGCTCGCACCGGGACCACGGACGGTACATCGCGGTGTGGAAGAACATCGGCGGCACGTGGATGCTGTATCGCGATATCTGGAATAGCAGCATGCCACAGTCATAGCGTTTATGTCGTGAGGGCCGGCGCGGCGACGCCGGCTCTCAGCGCTTGACGCGCCGGAATGCCGCCATGCGCTTGATCTTCTCCAAGGCTACGGTATTATGCAGGCAATCGCGCCCGGCCTCCGGGTGCCTGCTGCAAGAAGCACAGTGTGGTGCCCCGCCGTTCGCAGCATCACAGCTTCGTTCGCCGCCCGCCCCTTTCCTTGAGGGTATTCTCGTGCACCAGGGCCATCTTGAAAGGCATCTCGCCGTCACGACGCTTCTCACTCTTGGTGTCATCGCGCTCACCACGTGTGTGCCGCCGGCGCCGCCTCCCGCCCCGAATCCCGTTGTAGAGGGCGAACGCCTCTTCTTCGAGGAAACGTTCAATGGGAATGGGCGGACGTGCGGAACGTGTCATCGCGCGGAGGACAACTTCGGGCTCTCGCCGGCGTTCATCGCGACGCTACCGCCGGATGACCCGCTCTTCGTGGCCGAAACCAATCCTGATCTCGCCGAGAACTTCGAGAACCCGCGGCTCATGCGCGCGTTCGGGCTCATTGTCGAGAATCAGGATGGGTTCGACGATCTGGCCAATAATTTCAACATGCGCGGGATCCCGCATACGTTGGCCCTTCGGACGTCAGTGAACAGTGCGCAGGGACCGCAGACCGGCTGGTCCGGGGACGGTTCGCCGGGGGATGGCTCGTTACGAGCCTTCACGACCGGCGCGGTGATTCAGCATTACACACGCACCTTGAACCGCATACCGGGTGTCGACTTCCGCCTTCCAACGGACGATGAGCTGGACGCCATCGAGGCATTCATGCTCTCGCTCGGGCGTCAGGAGGAGCTGGAGCTGCCACTTCCGCTCAAGGGTGTGGTTGCGGCTCGGGGCCAGGAGATCTTCCTCGACAACGCTTCGGGAAAATGCAACGCGTGTCACTTCAACGCGGGGGCCAACGGCAATCCGGCGATCTTCGGCGAGGGGGCCGGAAACCTCAACTTCAATACCGGCGTAGAGGATCTGCCAGACCAGCCAGCCGATCTCACTGGCGAGCTCGTACCTCCGGATGACGGCCAGGGCTCTCCCGGCAACGGTAACTTCAATACGCCACCGCTCGTGGAAGCCGCCGACACGGGACCGTTTTTCCACAACAACGCGGTGGAGACCATCGAAGGATCGGTTGCTTTCTACAACGGTGATGCCTTCAACAACTCTCCTGCGGGACAGCTCATCACAGGCGCGACGGGCAGCGGGATCAATCTCGACGGAACGCAGGTGGTTGCCGTCGCGGCCTTTCTCCGCGTCATCAATGCGCTTGAGAACATTCGGGAGACGATCGCTCTGTTGGAGCGCAGCAGGCAGGCATCTCCCGCACGGGCACGGGTCCTCCTTGGTAGGGCGCACGAGGAGACGGGGGACGCCGTCTTTGTGTTGCGGGCTGGTGGCCTCCATCCCGAAGCGGTCGGGCAACTCGAGGCATCGCGAGCCCTCATCGAGCAGGCGTTGGGCGCATACTCCGGCAGCCTAATCGAAGGCGCCATGCGGGCACAGGAACGTGCACGCGCCCAGTTGGTAGAACCGAGATAGGAGCACGGCCGCACACGAAGACCAAGGGAGTCATTGCCATGCGTAAGCCAATCATCGGTCTCATCGTGCCCCTGCTGTTCTTAGCAGCCAGTAGTTCCAGCGCATTCGCACAGGAACAGACCGAGCGGTACATCCCCATCGGGTATTCTCCCGGAATCTCCGGGAAGTACGCCTACCTGGGTGAAATCACGGCCGTCGATGCCGCGAATCGAACCATCACGGTCCAAAGCGAGGCGGGTAGCCGGACCATTCGGATCGTGGAGCAAACGCGGATCTGGCTGGACCGATCGACTCTGCGGCAGACCAGCACCCCAGGGACATACGGTGATCTGGAGGTGGGTCTGACGGTCGAGATCAAGTATTTGGACTATCAGCAAAAGGACGCGGCGAGCTGGGTGAAGGTGGCTGTGCGGTAGCCTGTGGGTGGCGGAACCTTTTTCGTCGGTCGTATCGTCATCTCCCCTCGAGTTGCCGGCAGCCCGGGGGCCCTTCTAGCCGCACGCGCACGGCCGCTCTAGGCGGGGGTTGGAGTCTGACTCCTAGCCTGGGGGAGTCGCTGCCGGGCCGAGACACACCTCTCCCAGCAGCAGCGTGTCGATGTAGGCGTGAGCGAGAATGAGAACCCACAGGTTCCGCTCACGCCGATTCCGCCCATCCACCACGTGGAGAGTCAAGGGTGAGAGGTCCCTGGGTTACCGGCGGCCCAGTCGTTTCGACAATGGGGCCGTCGGGCCAGTTACACGCGCCGGCAATGGTGATGCACAGCGCGCTGGCGCACGCCATCGATGCCGAACGGGATCGTGAGATTCCCCACATGAGCCGCTACCTGATCAAAGGTCGGTCGCCCCTACGGCGCGCCGAGGCCGGACGGTTTCACCACGGCTATGATGGCCCACGCCCAGCGCAAACGCCTTCACCTTGGGCTTACCGCCCCTCCGGCGGGCCAGTCCGTATTCCCCACACGGGTGAGCGTCATCTCAAAGAAGCGGAGAGGCTCCCTATCGGGCGAAATCCGGTCACCAACCTCTCTCCACGTGCCATCTCCGATGACCGCCGTGTACCGAATCGTCATGGGCCCAGCGGGTATCTCCCACTGGAAGCCGTCGGCAGTAGGCGTGATGACGAAATCTCCGACCTGGCCCTGTGCATACGAGCGCATGTTGTACGCGCGCGTTGCCGGATCATAGGAAATGACGGCCAACGCGTTGAAGGCGACGCTACCGTCGTCCTCGTAACCCCGACCCTCGATGACCTTCACCGATCCGTCCAGAAAGGGGCCAACTCTCTCCGTTTGCGTGATGGTGTGCTTCTCGCCAGAGGGCAGCATGGTCCATGCAGAGCCCTTCCACGCCCCGTCCATGACGGCCAGCTGACTCATGGCCTCGCGCTGGGCGGCAGCCAGCGCTGTTGGATCCGGCCGCGCTTGCCCTGAAGCAATCGATGGCACTCCTGCTGCCATGAGTAACAGGCCCACCAGAGTGACTCCGTGTCTGAGCATTTCCGTTCTCCTTGAGTGTGCGTCGTTGCAGCCTGTCTCATCGCATCAAGCGCCAAGTGTTCAATCACGGACGCTCCGTCGGCAGCTTCATGCCCGTGCTAGGTGGCGCTCTGAGAGGTCGTGGCAACGAGGCCTTCTCTGATGCGAGGCACCGTGCGGTCGGGCCTCGCCTAGAGAGCCTCAGTCTTGGGTCGGTTCAGCCGCCGCTGCCCGGGCGACCGCCTCGGCTACGGCGTGTGCGTGCGCCCGGTCCCGACGGTGGATGCGGAGAGTGAGCGTTCCCGGGCGGGCGCCAGGGATGCCGTCGAACGCGTCTATCCGTCGAGCCCACAGCTGCAGCCGTGGCGCCCACCACCCACCACGGACCTGCGCGCGGATGATCGACGGCCGCGGAACCCCAATGGTGCCGACAGGCGAGTCGTCAACCTCGTCCTTCACCCCCGTGAGCGAGACTCGCTGCGTCCGTCGCGTCGCCGCCCACTCGAACGTGAGGAGGTCAGCTGCAAAGTGCAGTAGCCCGTCCAGCCGATAGGAGACGGATCTCGCCCCCCGCGAGTCCAACGTGTCCTCGCCAGGGACCTTGAGCCGAAACGGGAGTGGATGGTTGAGAGGCATCGCCGCACAACGTAATACCAACTGTCCGTAAGTGCCCAGTGCAGCAGCTACCCTGCCACGATGATCTCGTCGTTGCCGTTGCGCTCAGCAGCCGGCTCCAAGACGCAGCTACAAGCCTGTTTTCGCACGCTGAACGAACGCCAACATGCCCGTGGCAAGGAAGAGTGCAATGGCAGCGTAGGTCCAGCCTGGCCCCGCTGCGCCGGCCACACCAATCATCCCACCGGTGGCAGCGAAGAAGAGCACTACGTATGGAATCAATACCCAGCGGACTCGGCGAAACTCATATCTCATTACGTAGTCAAGCACGAAGGCAACTAGCAGGAATACGATCATCAACACCAACTGGACAGAATACAGCGGTGGCTTCGCATACTCTCCACCCACCAGGAGAAGGTACGTTAGGGGGATCACGGCCAAGGTGAGACAGAGGCCTATCCAGTGCTCAATGGCAGGCTTGCCGGCCAATCGTGCCAGGAAGATCAGAATGCAGCCAACATAGATCAGAACTGCAACGAGTGCACCGATCAGATCTATGCTTTCCACGCCAAGCCGGATCACGTCATCGTTCGGCAATGAAGCCCAATCGCACGAGGAAACGCCGATGCTGCTCAATCCCGTCGGTGCGGGTGTCAGGGTCTGGATCGAAGTCGCTCTCTTGATTCGCCCCGACCTCCCGGTAGATGAAGCTGCGGTCTGGGGTCGGGGCAGAGTCCTGCGCCACGGCCGCCGGAGCGATGGACAGCATCGACGCGAGGGTGACGCAATAAAACGGGCCGGATCTCATAGAATCGACTCGTCTCTCAAGGACAACTAGCCGGCGAAGATGTGTTAGCGCAGCGGGTCAGGTTCGTCGGCGTGGTCGACGCGCGCTTCGATCATCCGGGCATGGTCAGCAGGGTCGCTATCCTCTATGTTCGCCGCCACCGACCTCTGGGTGAGCGGACCACGTGTTAAAGTCCCTACCGCCTGCCGTTAGCTTGACGGCTCTCTTTTCACCTGGTTTCAGGTCAATGGGCGTCGTCGGGCCGAGTTCGATTCCGTTTGAAAGGTGAACCTCTACGCGAACCCGTTCCAGCAATCTCTCCGTGGTATTCTCAACCGTGCCGACAAACGAGTTGGCTTGGGTGTCGTATGAGAGAATCAATCGGACGCCACGCGAACATGGTCGTAGATCTGATTCAACGCGTACGTGGTACCCGATTCCTCACGTTCCTCGCCATGCTCACCGGCACGCTCACCGCTGTGTTCGCCGGCCCTCTCACCAACATGTTCGCCGGAACCCTCTCCGCCGGATGCGGAGACGTCGCGCGCGTGTTCGCCGCGGTTCGGCGCGAGAGCGGCAGCGTCATGTTCTTCGACGGTCTTGGCTTCTCTAGCACATCCGCTCAGGGCGACGGCCAACACGATGGAGAGAACGGCAAGCCTGGTCGATGGACACTCATGTTCCTCTCCTGAGACATCGAATGGTGGGCGCCAAGCCTGGGAGCGCTCGGCTTGTTGGCCACGCACGTCCCCGGTGTGGTCAGGCTAGGGAATCATCGATCTGACCAGACGGCCAACTCATTTCCGCTCGGATCGGTGAAGTGAAAGCGTCGTCCACCCGGAAACTCGAATGTCTCCCGGACAATCTTCCCTCCATTTTCACGGACTCGGGCTTCGATCTCCCTCAAGTTCGTGGAATAGAGCACGACTAAGGGACCGCCTGCCAGCACTTCCGTCGCAGCACTGAAACCGCCGGCTAGTCGACCGTCGGTGAAGCTCGTGTAATCGGGACCAAAGTCGGTGAACTCCCAACCGAAGACCTCTGAGTAAAACCGCTTGGTCTCCTCAATGTCTGTGGTCAAAAACTCTATGTAGTCTACCCGACGGTCCTGTTCCGCTTGGCTCATGAGTTCGTCTCCGCTCAAGGCAGGGAGTCACGCGCTGCCCAGCTGTTTGCCCCGTTGAATTACTGGTTAGACATGCTCCGTTCTCGACTGACTCCCCCAGTGATCACGAGTCATCTCGCCGATGTATACAGGCTCAATTGCCGTAAATTCAATGTCACGAACTTTGCTCATACGTCCCCACATCAGCGCATGCCCCTTACTCAAGCGAACAGAATTGACCCTTCTCTGCCAACGACTAAGCTCTGTCTCAGTAGCATCCCGGGTTTCACCCACTGTCCCTCGCAACCGAACGGCGGGCGGAGCGGTGAACCGCCCAAGAAGAAGTGACTTCAGCCAAAACCACCTACTGCTGTTCACCGCCAACACACAAACATGCTTATTGACCTGCAAATTGCTCTTCAGATTAATCGGGAACTCCTCAAAGTAGAATCCGCGCCCAGGCTCGCCTAGCATCAATGAGCCAATAGGCGTTACATGCGGCTCACCATTTCTGTTTACGGTGGCAACGGCAAAATGAAAGGACGACTTGAATGACGCCCTGAATATTCTCTTTATCTCGCTCCAATTCTCGGACACATCCATCTTCCCGGTCTCCTCTAGAGTCAATTCTCTTTGTCTACCGGTCGGCGCAGGCCCTGCGAGCGCTCGGTTCGGCAGGGCGCGCGAATCTCTGAAGGTACCCGTCTCATCGGAAGGCGTACAAAAGAACGCCTTCATTTGAAGCCCGAGCAGCTTGCCAGTCACTGGCTCAAAGGGAGATCGGTCTTCCCGGGAGGGCCTCAGCGTCCGCCAAGCCAAGCCAGCACTGCCACCATCAACAGGACACCCCACGAAAAGTGCTTGCCTCGTGATACGCCAAAGGACACCACTGCCGAGGCAAGAAATGTCAGAGCGATCGCCCAGATCAGTCGCCGACGTTGGTCACTCACCGGCACCAGCGCCAGGAGCGCCAACAGCCCTGCAAAGCCCCACCACGCCACGCTCACGAGGTGCCAGAATAGGCGCAACACCCTGAGAGTGAATGCAGCCGATCCGAGTACTTTCGGCAGACCCGCGGCCGTCAACTTCGAGAGGATGAGGCGCTCGCCGAGCACTGAGTGGAGTACACCGCCTGCCGCGCTGAGCCCGGCAGCTGCCAAGAGGTATGTGTTCATCGTCTAGACCGGAGAGATTCGCGACTCAGCGCCTTCTCATTTCTCATTGAGTGCCCTAGCGTTGAAGTAGCTGAACCCCATCAGACCCATCAAACCGGCACAGATCGTCATCGTCGGTAGAACCCTGGCGAACGTGAACGCGCCAGTGGCAACTTGATACGCTCCGCTTGCCATCAAACCCAGAATCACGACGATGGTGAGGAGAAGCACGCCCTTGCGGTCGACTGGCTTCTGGTAGCCCCAGACCAAGAGCAGGGTCCAGCCAAACATGAGCGAGGCTGCCAGCCCCATCGGGTACCTGAAATCAGCCTCTCCCATCCGAGATGGGATGAGCATCAGAACTGCGACGATTGCGTCGGCAATGGCGCCCGCGACGAAGCTCGCCTTCAGCCAACGGACTGGCGTGACCATGTGTTCCTCCAGTCTCATCCGACAGCCCCTTGGTTCACCTAGCGACTGTGCGGATCACCTGCCGGCGACTCACCGCCGGGCGGGCAGCCGGAGGCTGCGATGGGCGATCTGAACGTGTACAATCGCTCGTTGGCGCTGAAGCCAATTGACTTCATTACTAAGCGTACACGCTCCGCCGGGTGCATCTGCGTGTTAGGTGGCTCGCTTATGAGCTAATCTGCTCCGGGCAGCTGTAACCAGCGCCCACCGTACCAATACCAAACGAGGGATCCCTTCTCCAGAAAGACGTCGTTGATGCCTTCGTGATCCAGGGGTGGCAGCGACGAACCGGGGTAACGCTCAGCGTGCTTCTGGATGTAGGTAGAATCCACGACGGCGAGGAAACGCGAAAAGCCGATCTGCCCATTGCCAATACTCTGCAAGTAATTCCGATCCAGGACTTCTCGCAACGCGTCCGGCGTGTCAGCCAAGCCTGACCGGAAAATGAGGATGCGGGATGTATCGTTACGGGAGCACAGGACGGCCCAGTCAAATTGGCCGGGCTCGATGAATTGGCCTTTGATCACGTTATGCCGCTTGTTGTCCCAGTATGTCTGGGGAATCCGGCAACCCCGAGCTTCGAGGCCCTCCAGCACGATGGCCGGGAGTTCGGTGAATTCGGACGGGGGAAGTCGGCGAGTCGCGGCATTGGCACGGTCCCACTGATCCTGGGCTGCCGCGCGCGCGGCTACACACAGGAGCAATACCATCGCAACGGAAAACCACATTGAGAGTCTCAAACGTCGCATCTGAAATCTCGGAGTCATCGAACCGTTTCAAGCCCCAGCTGCGCGCGTGACGAGTCATCATCGGACAAGATGTAGCTCGAACGTCGGTTCCATCCAGCCGTATTCATACAACCTCTATAGCGTCGGCCGCGCGCGGCACCGTAGGCGCGTGTTAGGCAGCTCCCCAAGCCTAGCGGTTGCTTTGTTCGGCCAGATCTCGGGTCACCCTCGCTGTTTCGAGGGGCATTGGACGGAGCCGTACGAGCAAAAAACGCAGCAGTGACCGGCTGTCGGGCGGAGCAGGGTGCCGCAGCTCGTGCATTCGTAGGAATGCATGCAGGCATCGGTCGGCATCTGCTCTTCCTTCGCGAATCCACATACGGGACAGGTGACGGTGGACTGGAGAATCAGATAGGATGCCGCCTAACGACTCCGCGCGTGACGGGCGAGCGACAGCTCACCGGCCAGGCCGGAGTCCCGAATGTTCTCGATCCCGAGTGCGCTTCTATCTCAGCCCCTCGCCGCGCTCGTCCCGTCCGGGCGCGTGGTAGGCTGCAACACGTCAGGCAACGCACTCCTACCAGCCTTCCCGTTCCCGCAACACCGTGATGTGCGCGACGTGGTGCTTGCCATGCCACGCGTACAAGGCGAGCAACTCATCAACCCCCATCTCGCCAAGCTCAGGGTGGCGAAGGTGCCGGCGCCAATCCGGCTCCGCCAGACGCCGCCAAAGATAGACCCACCGCACGTGAAGATGCTCCAGCAGTGCCAGTGATCCGTCGATGGGGGCGGCGGTGTCCGGGAGCCCGGCCCACGCCGCCTCATCGTACGTCCGGATGGTGGGCACGGCTTCCGTCAACGTGAGCTTCAGGCGGACGTAGGCATTCATGTGACTATCGGGCAAATGATGAACGACCTGACGGACGGTCCAGCCATCAGGACGATAGGGTGTATCCAACTGATCCTCCGATAGGCCCGCAACGGCGGTCCGCAAGCGTGCGGGCGTTTCCTCGATGTCTCTGATCGCAAGTGGGCGGTCCCCCGGTGACAGCTTTGCTGGCAGGAGGAACGTGCCTATCGGATAGCGGAGATCAGTCATACCCATCGGCACTCCTGTTGCCGGTGACGTCCCTACGTTTCAGCGGCGGGTGACTCTCAATACGTGAACGTGAACAATCCTGCCCGAGCGCACAATCCACCGGCGTCTGTACCGCCGATAGCGCCGTCAACTGTGGCGTGTGTTACGCAGCACCTTCTCACGGCAGCGGCAAGAAAGGCATGTACTCGCGCCATCCCAGCGTCACTGAAAACATGACGTGGATGGCAGGAGCACTCAAGAAAGCCAGCACCAAGTAGACCGCAGCCTCCCGCCGCGTCATTCGAAATGCAAACATAGGCAGCGCTACGGTCAACAGCATCGGAATCGTGTAGTAGAGCCACCACGGTGCCCCGACGGTGGTCCCGTACTTCGCGACGAGCATGCCCCCGGGGCCGACTGTGAGTGCCACAAGCCAAAGGCGAAGTCGCCCGGGCGGGCGCGCGCGGAGCACGAACGCCAAGATCCCGGCGAGCACCACCAGCGAGACCAGCATGAAGATCGGGAAACGATATGCGGTCGACAAGTTTACGATCTACAGAGTGTGCCATTCGATGGCATTTCCCTACCGCCTCTGGTACGCGACGAAGGCTACCCGACGACTATCTGGGGACCATGAAGGAACATTGATGGTGCCCTGACCTCCGAAAAAGGGGGATGTCAGATCGCGCATCGAACCATCGCGCACGTCCATCAGACGCAGCTTTACCTGCCTGCCGAATGGATGTGCCTCGCCTTGGTCTTCGAGGTAGGCGAGGAACACCACCCAGCGCCCATCGGGCGACGGGTGTGGAAACCAGTTGGAGTGAATGTCGCGGGTGAGTTGTTCGGCCCGACTGCCGTCCGAGCGCATGCGCCAGATTTCCATCGTTCCGCTACAGAATGAGTTGTAATAGATGAACTCCCCGTCAGGTGCGTAGTCAGGGCCGTCATCGAGACCGGAACAGGTGGTCAGGCGTCGCTCCTCCCCACCGCCTACCGGGATCGCATAGATGTCCCACTCGGCATTGCGGAGCGCCGTGAACACCAGCGTCGTTCCGTCCGGAGACCATCCATGCCAAAAGCTGGGAGCCTTCGTCGTGATCTTCACTGGAGTCGGACTACCCTCGACGGGAAGGATGTAAATGCTCGACGCCAGCCCGTCTTGCCCTGGGTCTGTGACGTGCTCGTCGGCGTGATGGCTCAGGACCAAGGTCCTACCGTCGGGTGAGATACCGTGATCGTTGTTGGCTCGGATTGCGAATCCGGTTGGAATCTCGACGAGTTGCCCGTTACCAGCAGCGGCCAGGCGGTAGAGCCGCCCGGCGCTGTTCACGACAAAGAACTGCCCGTCAGGTGACCAGTTGGGGGCCTCGAAGTGCCGTTCTTCGCTATAGACCGTGTCGATATGTCCGGACTGAATCTCCACCGTTTGGAGTGAACTGCGGATGGTACCCTGAGATTGGCCGAACCCACTGGTCGGGAGAATCAAGCTGGACAGGAAAAGAAGGTGAAGGAGTGCGACATTCATTACGACACCGTGGTTGGAGGGGAAGCGCGCTGTTCAAACGTGCAGTGTCGCAGGCGGTCGCGCAAAGGAATGGCTTCCACAGCAGCGGTCGGTCACTGGCGGCTCAGGGCCTCGGCGATCGCCCACTCCACGAGCGGTACCATCACGCGATAGCCGGCCTCATTCGGATGCACCCCATCGTCGGACAGCTCGGGGGGTAGCCCCTGACGATCGTCGGCCATGGCGGAGTGGTAGTCCAGGTACACGACGCCCTGCGCGGAGGCATACTCCTTCATCCACGCGTTGAGGGCCACGATCGTTGGGGCCGGCTCCACGTCGGGGCGCCACTCGTAGACGTACGCCGGTAGAACGGAGCAGAGCACCACCCGGATGCGGTTTGCACGAGCGAGCTCTACCATCGACCTGATGTTGTCCTCGATCATCGCTTGGCTCGAGGGCCCGGTGTTTCCCGCGATGTCGTTGGTGCCAGCCAAGATGATGACTGCGGCCGGCTCCAGGGCAATGACATCTTGGCGGAAGCGTACCAGCATCTGCGGAGTGGTCTGTCCGCTGATGCCTCTCCCCACGTACTGTTTGCCGGGGAACATTGTCTCGAAGTGCGCGGCCCATACGTCCGTGATGGAGTTGCCGTAGAACACGACGCGCTGCTCGCCGGGCAGTGGGGGACCGAGTCTCGCATTGTCCTCGCGGTATCGACCAAGGGACGCCCAATCGTCGGTCTGGCCCGCAAGCGGGGAAGTCACGAGGACGGCAGCCGCGGCCACAAACAGGTTGAGCAAGCGAAAGGTCATTGGTCTCAAGGGACATCTCCGAATAGGGGTAGGCCGGTGATCGAGTCCATGCTTCCTAACGGCTCCCGCCTACGCTGCGCGCGTGACCAGTCACTGTGGCAGAAGATGTAGCTCGACCGTCGGTTCCGTCCAGCCGCATCAATACGAGTTCTATAGAATCGGCAGCACGCGGCAGCGTCAGGCGCGTGTTAGTCAGCACGTCATTCTCTAGCTGCTACGCAAGTCCGGTGAGCACCCCATTCACAAAAGGCAACATGCCTTGGGGGCCGGAATCCCGGTCCTTCATATGAACGGTGGTGTGAGTGCTGACGCTGAAGATGTGCTTGATGATCTGAAGCCGTGCCTCTAGGTCGATACCTGCACCCATGATCACGTGGTCAACAGCATGGCGAGCGAAGGCCTCCTCGACGTCCACAAGACTCGTCCCGGCCATGAGTTCCACATCCGCAACCCTTAAGCTGGCCCTTCACATCGTCGAGCACGAACGGCGTACGCCCGAGCAGCAATACCCTATTTGCCATCGACTCTCCTGCTGGTCACTCCTTCGGTAAGGATTCGACGAACTTGCCTACCAGGTCGATGATCGCCCCTTCGTGCCTCCATCCTGCGTCCCCCGGTAGCTCATACAACGGATCCGCTGCAGTGACGACAATCATGTCGAACTCATGCAGCAAGACAATCAGGTTCCCGCCATGTCCCGGAGTGTGAATACTAGCATTGCTGTCGTTGCTGTTTTCATTGCTACTTCCTCTCATACGGGGTCCCGCATCGCGGATCGGAGAGGGATGTTCGTACTCGTATCAACGCCAGGGCAGCAACCCTCAAGTTCCTTTCGAACGTACGCGCTCGGCTGGGGCTCGCACATGACTTCACGGTGGCTTCCGTGCGACTACACACCACACTCGATGCTCTACCACCATGGGATCGGGGTATTTTCTACTCAGGAGGCGACTCAACGCATCATCGAAGCGCAGCACGTCAGATGGAGAAAGGCCGCCAGAGCCCACCCCGTTGCAGGTCCGCATTCTCCCGCGCCAACGAGCATGCGAGAACTCTTCATCATGGTGGTAACAAAACTCCTCGACTAGTCTAAATCCGCCGTGGATCACTTCGTCAATTCGCTCGGGAAACATCCCTGTCGATCCAGCCATGGTCCATGACGGATTGAACTCCAGAATCAGATCCTCAGTTTCGCGTGCCACAGGGGTATGCTCTGCCAGGTAAGAATAGTAGGCGATAGCCATTACACCTTTCGGGCGAAGAACACGCAGTATTTCCAGCATCGCCGCGCCACTATCGAACCAATGCCAACACTGGCCGGCAGTCACCAGGTCAAACGAGCTCGCATCCAGGCCGGTATCTTCCGCGCTGGCAATCCTGAAGTGCACGTTGTCCTCCAGGTGCCGTTCCATCGAAACGCGTTTTGCCGTAGCTATTTGTTCTCCGGATGTATCGATGCCCACGACAGAGCTGCCAAGCGCACCAAGTTCTAATGCGATCGTCCCTGGGCCAGTGGCCAGGTCGAGCGACCGAGAGTCTCGGATACGAGTAATAGCATCGATTCGCTGATAGAAAGACGCGGGAAACCCCGGACGATAGGCCGCGTAGTCCTCGCTGTGTCTTCCGAAGTCTACATTGCTCATGAGTCGCTAGAGCATATCAGATGGCGGCTTTCCATCACGCCGTGGGCTGCCTTTCCAGTTCCGGTCGCGCTTCCTGGCGCCCTGCCGCTCAGCCCCCGCTTCAAGCCGGTCGGCAATAGCGGTTTGTTCAACGGCGCCCTCGGCGGGACACGCAAACATGATTCGATGCCCGTCTACCGTTCGAATCCCAAACTCCCCCATGGCCCAGGGCTCGTTCCGCAGTTTCTTGACCACCGTCACGCCTTTCGCGATCACCGCCTCGTACAGCTGATCGAGGTCGTCGACCTCCAAGTACGCGAAGTAAGAGTGATCACCTAGGTCTTGGGGAGACAGTGCATCCGGGCACTCGCCGGCCATGATGAAGCACTGGTCCCTCCGGAAGAAGCGCTAGCCTGGATCGCCGATCTCTCTCACTTCGAAACCCAACACGTCCCGGTAATATCGTGCCGACCGCTCGAGGTCGTGCACGGCGATTACATATCTGGGATGTCGCATCACTTTCTCGGCACTCGTGTAGTCCGCCTAACGGTCCGCGCCGACGCTGCGCGCGTGATCACTCACCATGCGAGAAGATGTCGTCCGAACCTGGGCGTCGTCCAGTCGAGAAGACAGAGCCTTTCTTGAACCCACAGCGCG
>JBDHEI010000005.1:0-119989 GCA_039591075.1 Gemmatimonadota bacterium | reverse complement strand
CGCACAGACGTTCCGCTCCAACGATCCCGTCATCCGGGCCATGTGGGAAGCGGGCATGGAGCGTTCGCAGACCGAGTCGCTGGCCCAGGTGCTCCTCGACTCCATCGGACCGAGACTGGCCGGCTCGCCGGGGCTCGCCGCGGCCGGCGACTGGTTGCTCACTACCTACGCGAGCTGGGACGTGCCTGCCCGTCGGGAGCGGTACGGTACGTGGCGTGGATGGCAGCACGGGATCACGCACGTCGATCTCGTTGCACCGCGGATGCAGACTCTCGAGGCGCATCTCCTCGCGTGGAGCCCGGGAACCGGTGCGCCCCTCGAAGGAAACGCAGTGGTCGTGCCGGACCTCGCGACCGAGGCCGACATCGCCCAGTGGCTTTCCTCGCTCAATGGCAAGTTCGTGTTGGTGTCTCCTCCGGAGCTTATGTGCCGAGCAGATCAGGAGCTCGAGCGGTACGCGACACCCGCAACGGTGGCGCGCATCGACTCGCTGCGCTTGGCCACCCAGCGATCCTACCGCCTACGCGTAGCTCGGCTCGGCGGCCGAGCTGCTGCGCGGAGGCTGCAGGAGGCCGGGGTGGCTGGCGTGATCAGCTCCAACTGGTCGGGCGGATGGGGTGTGAACAAGGTCTTCAGCACTCCGACTAGCCAGTTGGTAGCGCTGGACGTGAGCTGCGAGCACTACGGCATGCTGTTCCGGCTCGCTGCCAACGAGCAGGGACCGAGGCTGCGCGTGCACGCCGAGGCCGAGTCGAGCGGCGAGGTGCCCCAGTTCAATGTCATTGCCGAGCTCAAGGGTGTCGAGTTGCCCAACGAGTACGTGGTGTTGTCGGCGCACCTCGACTCGTGGCACAGCGCACAGGGGGCGACCGACAATGGCACAGGCACCATCATGATGCTCGAGGCCATGCGCATCCTACGGGCAACCTACCCACGACCGCGCCGCACCATTGTGGTCGGGCACTGGGGCGCCGAGGAGATGGGCTTGATCGGCTCCGGCTCGTTCCGCGAGGACCACCCGGAGATCGTGGACGGTTTGCAGGCGCTCTTCAATCAGGACAACGGGACGTGGCGGGTGGAACGGATCGAGGGCCAGGGCTTTCTGCGGGCTGGCGAGCACATTGGGCGCTGGATGTCGCAGGTGCCTGCGGAGATCGCCGATCATGTCGCATTGGAATTTCCGGGTGCGCAGGACAATCGCGGCAGCGATCACGTGTCGCTGCTGTGTGCGGGCGCACCGGCATTTCGCCTGCAATCAGGCTACGATGAGTATCGCCAGTACACGTGGCACACGAACCGCGACACGTACGACAAGATCGTCTTCGACGATCTGAAGAACAACGCGACCCTGGCGGCCATGCTCGCGTACCTGGCCTCCGAGGATCCTGAGCGCGTCCCACGCGACCGGGCGTTGCTGCCCACCGACCCACGAACGGGCCAGCCGCGGACATGGGTGACCTGCTCCCCGCCAAGGAGGAGCCCGTAGGGGACAATCGTCACGGTCGTTGAGGGCTAAGTCGGCAAGCAGCCGCCGCACACCACGTGCATACATGACAGGTGAATGGGAGGGACGTCCGGACCGGATCGTCTGGGTGCGTACGGTCATTCCGCGCGGTGAGGGCCAGACACTTCCCTCGAACCAGTAGCAAGGAGGCAATGTGGAAGACTCACTCGGACTCCTGGATCCGCAGCGCTTCGTGGACATGGGGATCGATTTTGCGCCGCGCGTCGTGGCCGCGTTCGTGGTGTTGTTGGCCTTCTGGGTCATCTTCAAGGTCAGTCAGCCAGCGTTTCGGCGGATGCTCAAGCGCGCAGAGTTTGCCGAAGCGCTGATCGGTCTGCTCGTCGACAATCTCTACAAGTTTGCCCTTCTCGGTCTGGGCCTGGTCATGGCCGCGAGCCAGCTTGGGATCAATATTGGCGCCGCGTTGGCCGGACTCGGCGTCGCCGGCATTGCCATCGGCTTCGCCGCACAAGACTCCGTCGCGAACACGATTGCCGGATTCCTCATTTTCTGGGACAAGCCGTTTCAGGTGGGCCAGTTTGTCACAACCCAGGGGGAGTACGGCGAGATCACCAGCATCACGATGCGCACCACACGCGTCCGCACGCCCAAGAACACCTACCTGGTGATCCCCAATCGGAAGATCATCGAGGATGTGATGATCAACCACTCGATGTACGGGCACATGCGTGTCGACGTCCCCATCGGCATCGCCTACAAGGAATCCATCGACCAGGCGCGTGAGGCACTGCTTGCGGCCGCGAAGCAGGACCCGAACGTGTCGCGAAATCCCGAGCCGATCGTGGTGGTCACGGAGTTGGGTGGCTCCAGCGTGAACCTCGAGGTCCGTGTCTGGATCGACGATGCCAGCCACGAGCGACCGGCCTTCGTGAGCGTGCTCGAGGCCGCTAAGAAGGCACTGGACCGGGCGGGTATCGAGATCCCGTATCCGCACTTGCAGCTGTTCGTTGACGATATTCGGCCGGCCGCCGTGGAACAGATGAAGATCATCACGGGCGGGCGAGGCGCCTGAGCGAGCAACGAAGCACTCGCCAGGCAGCACCCACCACCCGGACTCAGATTGAGGGAGGATGCATGAGACGAGGACATCTATTGACGGCCACCCTGACGCTTCTTGCCTGCTGGGCCGTGACAGGCGCCACCGCCCACGCGCAAGAGCCGCGAACATCCGCGATCCCCGACGCCATCGTGGGGAAGTCCCCACCACCGCGAGGCGCGAACGTGCAGTACGTTGCCGGAGACAGTCGGACCAGTGGCTACCTGGCCGTTCCCGAGGGACCGGGTCCCTTCCCCGCTCTGATCATCATTCACGAGTGGAACGGGCTCGTGGACCGCGTGCGCCAAGTAGCCGACGCGTTTGCCGATCAGGGGTACGTGACCCTGGCAGCCGATCTCTACGCTGGCCGGACAGGGAGCACTCGGGAAGAGAACGCGTCCCTGGCCCGAGAGGCCAGGGGCAACGTGCCCGCAGCCATCGCGAATCTGGATGCCGCCCAGCAGTTCCTCCGCGCCCGACCCGACGTCACGGGCAAGATCGGCGTCATGGGGTGGTGCTTCGGAGGCGGCATCGCGCTGAGCTACGGGTTGGGCGGTGCGCAGCACGATGCAACGGCGATCTTCTACGGCTCCCTGATCGAGGATCCCGAAGTGTTGCGCGCACTCACGCATCCGGTGTACGGGACGTTCGCCGCGAACGACCGTGGGATACCACCAGAGCAGGTGGAGCGCTTCGCCGCAGCACTCGAAGCGATCGGCATCGAGAACGACATCCACGTTTACGACCACGTGGGCCACGGCTTCTGGTTGAGGGTGGACGAAGACCCGGAGACGCGTACGGCTCCGGCACAACACGCCTGGGACCGGCTGATGGCCTTCCTTCGGAAGGCGCTGCGCTAAGCCGCGTCCGACGTCACGGCATATGACGTACCTGCAGTTCCATCTACTCTTCCTGGTGCCGCCGCTCGCGCTCGCCGGGTGGTTCGCTTGGACAGCGCGTCGCCACCTGGGGACCCGAGCCGCCTGGGCGATCTTCGCCGTGCCACCGATTGCGCTGGCCTACACGACGCCCTGGGACAACTACCTGGTGTGGCGTGGCATCTGGTGGTACGGCCCGGATCGGGTCGTCGCGACCATCGGATACGTGCCGGTCGAGGAGTATCATGCCCGGTATTCCGGATAGGGAGAATTGCTGAAGACGATGACGACGGGCCGGCCGTCTTCCCGCTGCATGCCCTCGAGGACCAGGGTCCCGCCGCCTCCCGGCATCAGGAGGTCGAGCACCACGATGTCCGGCCGCTGCTCGCGCACCGCCCGAAGGGCGGAATCGACGTCTATTGCCTCTCCCACAATCTCGACCCCTGCAACGGACGACAGGCTCTCCCGAACCCGAGAGCGCACGATATCGGAATCGTCGACCAGCACCACTCGGCCCGTCATGACCGATACACAGCCTTTCTGAGTCGGTGGCTTGCCAGCCGCGGCCACGGGATAACCTTCCACGTCATTCCACAATCCCCTGCTGGACGGCGTAGCGAATGAGATCGGCCGTGGTGCTGAGCTGTAGCTTCTCGAGTACACGCTCCCGGTAGGTGCTCACGGTCTTCGGGCTCAGGGCGATGGCAGCGGCGATCTCCTTCACGCTCTTGCCGCGGCCTAGCATCTGGAGCACCTGATACTCGCGGTCGGAAAGCGCGCTGTGGTCCGGTCGCGCCCTCTCGCCGGCGAGGTGCGCCGCAAGCTGCTGCGCCAGCGTATCGCTCACATATCGCCCGCCTCGATACGCCCGCCTGATCGCTTCCTGCAAGTCTTCCGGCGTGCGTTCCTTGGTCACATAACCAATCGCACCGGCACGGAGCGCCCGTTCGGCGTACTCTTCCTCGGCGTGTGCGCTCAATACGACCGTGTGGATCTTGGGAAACTGCTCGCGGAGTTCGCGCAGCACCTCTAGAAAACCCTTGCCCGGCATCGCCACGTCCAGCACGACGATGTCTACCGGGGTGGCCGCAACAGCCTCCAGCACCTCGTCGCCGCTGGCCGCCTCGCCGGTCACACGGATGTCACCCGTCGCCGCGAGCATCCTCCGGAGGCCGTCCCGGATCATCGCGTGGTCGTCGGCGATGAATACGTTGATCATGACGCGCCACCACCGCCGTTATCCGGGAGCGGCAGCGGCATGCGTAGCTCCACGCTGGTTCCCCCCTCCGGCCGTCCCCGGATCGCCAGCGTCCCTCCCCACGTCGACGCTCGCTCACGCATGCCGAGAATTCCCACGGACCGGCGGCTCTCGATTTCGGCGGGCGCCGCGCCCCGGCCGTTGTCCTCGATTCGGAGGAGCAACTGCCCATGCTCGACGACGATACGAACCGTGATCTCCGAGGCCGACGCGTGCCGGGCCACATTGGTGAGGGCCTCCTGGAAGATCCGGAACACCGCCGTGGCACGTCCGCTGTCCAGCTCGGGGATCGGATCGTCGCTGTCGAGAAGCACACCGATGTCCGTTCGGCGCATGAACTCGCGGGTCTGCCAACGAATCGCCGCCGCGAGGCCGAGATCGTCGAGAACGCCGGGCCGCAGCTCGGCGGAGATACGCCGGACCGCATCTACCGTCGTGTTGATGAGATTCAGCGACTCGCCGATGCGCTTGCGCCCACCTACATCGGTCTCGTCGAGACGGTCGCTGAGCCACGCTACGTCCATCTTGAGCCCGGTCAATGCCTGTCCCAACTCGTCGTGCAGCTCGCGGGCCACCCGCCGTCGCTCGGCTTCGCGAGCCTCCTCTTGACTCGCCGCGAGTCGACGAAGGGCTTCCCGCGATTCCCGCAATTCCTCTTCATAGCGTCGCCGCTCGGTGATATCCGTCAGTGATCCCACCATGGCCACCGTCCGACCGTCCCGGACCACCGGTGCCTCCCGCACCTCGACCCACACGCGACGCCCGCTCCCATGGAGGAGCTCGAGCTCGTAGGGTGGTTGCCGCTCGCCGGTGTCGATCGCTCGTTCGGTGAGCTCGAGTCCGCGCTGATTGATCGGGTCATCGGTGAGGAACTCGGTCCAACGCCGCATCGCCTCGGCGGGCGGAAAGCCGAGCAGGTTCTCGACCTGCGGACTCAAGTACGTGAGTACGTGATCCGGGCCGTGTGAGTAGTACATGTTGGTGCTGTGCTCCACGATGTTGCGCAGCCGCTCTTCGCTCTCCCGCAGCGCCCGCTCCGCCGCTCGGCGCGCCGTGACGTCTTCGAAGATCCCCAGGAGCCCGATCGCCCCACCATCGGCACCGCTGACCGTTCCGATCGACACGCTCGCCGTGAACCGCGAGCCGTCCTTCCGCTGCGGCACGACTTCGAAGCTTGCCGTGTCCGCTCCCTTCCACGCCCCCTTGAGCCACGCCCCAGCGGCGCCTGCTCGGTCTGGATGCACAATCGGAATCGGCTTACCGATCACTTCGTCGGCCGTCCACCCGAACATCCGTTCCGCTGCTGGTGTCCACATGCGGACGTTCTCCTGCGTATCCACGAGGACCATCGCGACCGGCGAGGAGCGAATCATGGCGTTCAACCACCCCGTCGTGGCTCGCAGCTCCGCTTCTCTCTCCCGCGTTTCGGTGATGTCCGTGAGCGTGCCGATATGGCCCAACACGGTGCCGTCTGCTGCAACTGCCGGCGACGCCTGACCGATCACCCAACGCACGCTCCCGTCGGGTTGACGGAAGCGATAGGAGGTGTGGAAATCCCCACGCCCTTCGACATACGCGGTCCACGTTTTGGCGACGCGGTCGCGATCGTCCGGATGCAGGGCCTTGGCCCACCCGTCCCCATGAGCCTCCTCCGGCGGTATCCCAGCAATGGCTGCCAGCTTGGAATTGATGAACCCGCCCGCTCCTGCGGGATCGGCGTGCCACACGCCGACCGGGGCGCTCTCGGCAAGGGTCTGGTAGAACAACCCTGTCCTGTCACGCTCCGCCTCGGCTCGGCGCCGTTCGGTGATGTCGCGCACGATGGCCAACACCTCATCGTCACCAGAGCGCGCTATCCGGTATTCGAACCAGCGGACCTCACCCCCGATGGTCAATTCATAATCGCGGGTCCGCGTCGTCCCGGTGGTCAAGACGCTGGCCACGTCGCGCTTCGCCGCGACCGCCAGCTGAGGCGGGAAAACTGCGCCAAGCTCGCGACCCAGGAATTCCTCCGGCGGCATCAACGGGGGGAATTCCTTTGACGGCACGAACTCCCGGAATGTGCCCGTGCCGTCGAGGCGGAACATCATGTCGGGGATCGCTTCGACGATAGCCCTCGTCCGAGCCTCGCTCTCGACCACGCGCTCCGCGGCCCGGTCGCGCGCTTCCCGCGTCCGTACCGCTTCGATCCCGAACGCCAGCTCCCTGCCCAGATCGCCGAGCAGCTGCACCTCCTCGGGCAAGAAGGCGCTCACCTCACCGGCATGGATGTTGAGGGCCCCAATCACCCCCTCGCCGGTCTCGATCGGCACCGCGATCGACGCCGCGTAGCCGCGTTCAAGCGCCGCATCGCGCCAGGGCGCGAAGTGCTCGTCCTCAACCAAGCCGGCTGCCGTCACGGGCTTCCTGGACCGGATGGCCGTCCCGGTCGGACCCTGCCCGGAGGGCTCGCTGCCCCAGGTCACCTCGATCGCCTCGAGGTACCCGCGGTTGACGCCGGCATGGGCGACGGGCTCCACGGACTGGCGCTCATCATCCCGCGCATATCCGATCCACGCCATCCGGTAGCCGGCGGTCTGGACAGCCAGGCTACATATCTCGTCGAGGAGCGCGCGTTCCGTTGTGCACCGTGCGACGGCGCGACTCGCCCCACGGAGCAACGCCAGTGCGCGCCCCGCCGGGGACGCGTCGTCCCGGGTTCGTCCGACCATACCGCCTCCTCACTGCAGTGATTCTCGCCGGCCGTACCACAGACTCGAGATGTCTCGATCGCGAGGCCGAGAACCCTTGTTCGAATGTTTCCCACAGGTATTGCGAGATGCAAGTCGCCACGGCCCAAGGGGGCGGGAGGGTGGCGGAGAGTCGTGGGCCGCGTTGAGGGGCCTAGCGACCGGACCGGGGAAAGAGGAACACGATGCGGTGAACCGTCGGGTTCAGTTGTCGCATGGCGGGATGGCTCGACGCGAACTCCCGGTCTCCAGAAACGGCGTAGTACACGTCGGACGGGAATCCAGTCGCTGGCGGGTTGAGCGCCAGCACGAGTTGGCCCGCGGGGTGTGCGAGACGCTCCAGCGCCCCTCCCTCCCACGACGCCACCGTGCCACTGTAGTCCCATTCGAACCCCATCAGCACGAACTCCGCGCCGTTGATACGTTCCAACTCACGGAGGTTGGTGCCGAGCGTGATGCCGCCGTCAACGTACCACGACGACGAGTCACCGCGGATGGTTACGCGCGTCGGCAGCGCGCGCCGCGTGGTATCACCCCACACCACCTCGAGTTTGCGCCGTGGATCACTGGGATAGAGCACCGCACCGGGCTCGAAGAAGTCCTCGCCCACATGGATTTCGCGAGATTCGACCTGATCCCTTCCCAGCAAGCGGACGAGGTCAGCCTCCGAGATATCGGCGGTGACCGGCCCGACCCGGACGCCCGGAACGATACGCCAGTCGTGGGGCTCACCGGAGCGCTGAGCCGAGGCGGCGCATGCCGCAAACGCTCCCAGGCCGACGGCCGCAAGCAGGCACCGCATCATGACCAAGGGCATCCTGCCACGCGATCTCATCCTGGCGCCACACCTCCTCCTTGGGGATGCGCCGGCGATCTCCCGGATTGCGGACGCGAGTGGAGCGACGACGAAATATAGTGAACGCGTACCCCAGAGTGTTGCGGTTGGCGGTCCGGTGGACCGCCAACCCACGTGCCGAGGTTAGTTGGGACGCTCCGTCCCGGCGGTTCTCTTGATGCGCACGGTGATGTCGCGGCTCTGAATCACCACTTCGTCCTCAGTGCGGGTCACGGTGATGGGCCCGCCCGTGACCACCACGTGGGCGTCACCCACCGTTCCCGAGAACCGGGTCGTTTCCGCACCCGCGACCTTGGGAGCGGCCGCCGGTGCTGGCGCGGCGGCAGCCCGCGTCCACTGTCGGGCTTCGGCCACCATCACGGCTCGTTGCGGCCGGCTGTTCCGCACGAACCCGAGCGCCACCGTATCGCCGGGCTGCACGGCGCCGAACGCTCTCCCGCCCTCGGCGCTGGTGAGCGCCGTGCCATCGATATGGGTCAAGACGTCGCCGGTACGGAGACCGGCTTGCGCCGCCTGACTGCCCCGCTCGACCCGTTCGACGATCGGATCACTCGAGAAGCTCCAGATCGGCTCGGCCCGCGTCTTGAGTATCTGCACCGAGCAGTCGTCGCACCGGATGCTGAACCCCAGCGAACCGCGGGGGAGCGCCAACGTCGGCTCCGGTGGAGTTGGGACAGCGGCGGCGGCGGCCGGTCGGGGCCGAGCTATCATCGCCGGTTGGGCCGCGGGAGCGGGCGGAGCAGGGGCACCGGCGATGGCCGCTGGTGCCGCGGGCGCTGCAGGCGCGACCGGCGCCCCCAGGGACTCACACCGGGCGTCCGGCACGACGCGTACCTCTCGCTCCCGTCCGTCGCGGCGAACACGGAGCGTGATCGGTTCGTTAGGACGCACCTCGGCGAACCGCTTTCCCCCTTCCTGTGTCGTGATCAGGTACCCGTCAATCGCCACGACTACGTCTCCGGCTCTGAGCTTGGCTGCGGCCGCTCCCTCGTCTCGAACCCCCGTGATTGTGGGCTCGGCCCCGAACGACCAGCGCCGCTCCCGGGTCGCCCTGACGATCTCGAGACTGCAGTTGTTGCACCGAAGACTGGTGTACACCACGCCGACCAGCATCTCGTCCGCCGCGCACGGTGCGGCGCCCTCTTGGGCATGAAGGGGCGCGATGGATCCCACGAACAGCAGCGCCGCGACGCCAAACGACAGGGTGACGAACTCACGGAACATGGAGACCTCCTCTCGTGGGGTCTGCTAAAACCACACGACGTTGCGAACCTCGATACCGTCCGTCTCGAGCCGACTCGGCCACCGCCGCTCGATGAGCTCCTGAATCGATAGGGCGAGCGGATCGTCCGGTGCGAGCACGACCAGCTCCCCCACGGCGGCGGTGAGCGCGGCAAGTGCCGCCTCTCGCCCTTGGGCGAGGGACGACGCATCGGCGGAGTCGGCGAGTTGGGTGAAGGCGGCGAGGGCCGCGAGGGCGGTGACGTAGGCCGATCCCGCGCGCTGCACCGCGGCGGCGGCCTGCATGGCGGTCCGCTCCTGGGCGACGGCCATCGACTCGGTCACCGTGCGCGTGCCGAGCCATTGCCCGACCGCCACGCCCAGTGCGAACAACGCCACCGACGCGGCGAGGCCGATGGCCAGCAGCGGCCTCCTGGCCCATCGGGGTCCGTCGCCGTGTGCGAGCAGCCCACGCTCACTGAGTGCTTGCACGGTGCGCTCTTCAAGGGCCGGGCCCGGGTCCCGCTCTCTCGGCAACGCGGCGAAGGCCGCCCGCTGCTGTTCACTCGATTCACTGCGATCGTCGTTGTGCATGGCAGATCCTCACCGGATCACTGATTCGGGTCTCAGGAGTGAGCGCAACACCTGGCGCCCCCGCGAGAGCTGGCTCTTGGACGTATTGGCGGAGATCTCGAGGCGGGCGGCGATCTGCTCGTGGGTGAACCCCTCGACGTCGTGGAGGATCACGACGGTGCGGTAGCCGGGCGGCAGCGTCGCAAGTGCCGCCTCGAGGTCGAGCTGATCGTGGGTCTGCCGCGGGGCGAGAGCCGCAAGGTCGTCTCTCAGCTCGATCCACCGGCGATCCGCCCTCCGAAACAGGGCCCGGCAGAGGTTGAGCACGATGCCATGCAGCCACGTCGAGAAACCTGACTCCCACCTGAAAGCGCCGAGCCCTTCGGTGGCGTTGACCCAGGCTTGCTGCACGACGTCCTCCGCGTCGAACGTGTTCCCGCCCAACAGTCGGAGCGCAAACTGATAGAGGGCTGGCGTATGTCGGCGATACAGGGCGCGGAACGCCTCTTCGTCCCGATCCCTCCACACGCGTTCGGCCAACACGCGATCGGCGTCCACCGACGCTGCGCTACGCTCGCTCACACCAGTTCGTGTCCCCACGGGTCAAAAGGGTTGCATGGCGACCGGAGGATCGGCCGGCACCGACCGTACGCGAC
The DNA here is from genome assembly GCA_039591075.1 of Gemmatimonadota bacterium. Classification (GTDB taxonomy): domain Bacteria; phylum Gemmatimonadota; class Gemmatimonadetes; order Gemmatimonadales; family GWC2-71-9; genus JAOTVV01. Next base: position 109,257 of record JBDHEI010000005.1, on the reverse strand, counting down.
AGCGGCGGCCGTGGTTTCTTGGACTACGGACCCTCGTGCTCGTGGAGCGCGTGCGGGGTGGTCTGGGCTTCATTGGAAGGTGAGACGGGGGAGAAACCGACACGAGAGTGTGCTCGAGGAGCCCATGCGGTGGCTCTCGCGCCGGTTTCCCCCCCGTCCCATCGTTTGGCCGCCCTAGCGGCCCTTAGTCAGTTCGCTGCGCCTTCCCGCCGTTTGGCGCTCTTGGTAGGAACGTGGAGATAGCTCAACGTCCGCTGGTCACGGACCAGATGGGTCAGCATCTCGGCTACCGCCGGGTCCAGCATAGTGCCCGACGCCTTCTCGATGATCGCGATCGCCTTCTCCTGTGGCAGCGGCTCCTTGTAGGGGCGGGACGTCGTGAGCGCATCGTAGAGCTCGGCGGCCGCTAGGATCCTGGCTCCCATCGGGATCTCCTCGCCCTTGAGCCCCTCGGGATAGCCTTGGCCGTCCCACCGTTCATGATGGCTCGCGACGAGCCGCGTGACGCTGCGCAGCGGGCCGATGGGCTGGAGGATCTTCACCCCGATGCGAACGTGCTCGCGGACGTGGACGCGTTCCTCGTTCGAGATCGGCCCCGGTCGGTACAGGATGTCATCACGGATGCCGACGTTCCCGATGTCGTGCAGGCGACCGGCCATTCGAATGCGCTCGACCTCTTCGTCGGCCAGTCCCAATTCGCCGGCAACGGTCGCGGCAATGTCGGCTACCCGGTCGGCGTGCCCGCGGGAGTAGGGGTCTTTCGCGTCGAGTGCGGTGATCAGCGCCTCCAGCGTCGCCATCACCATTTCCTGCTGTGCCCTGAGGCTCCGCTGCACGTCGTACCGGAGCTCGGTCACCTCTTCCTTCAGCCACGCCGTGAGCTGCTTTTCCTCCGAGCGCGCAGCCCGTTTCCGAAGCGCCCGGCTGACGGTCCGCCGCAACTCGTCGAGCTCGAAGGGCTTGGTCACGTAGTTCAGCGCGCCGCGCTGCATGCAGTCGGCGGCGACGTCGGCCTTGTCCACCCCACTCAGCATGACGATGGCCAACTCCGGATCGATCTCCAAGCACTCGGGCAGAAGCTCCACACCGTTTCCGTCGGGAAGCCCGATATCGAGCAGGAGCAAATCCACTCGGTGCGTCTTGAGCGTCTCGAGCGCCTCGCGACCGGTGCCGACCCCGACGACGAGGTGGTCGCCGGCCAGCTCGCGATCCACCACTCGGCGAATCGCCGGGTCGTCGTCGACGATCAAGACGGTTGATCGATCAGCAGTGTCGGCCATGTTCCCCTCGTGCGGACTGCGCCGTCACCGACGGTAGAGCTCGAGGCGCTCCCCATCCACCATCCCCAGCGCAACGGGTGGCGGGAACGACACCGCATCTCGCAGCGTGGCGTGAGACACCCTGAGGCACTCAGCTGGCAGCTCCGACCACACCGCCGGATTCCCGACCATGACGGCTCGCACCCGCACCTGCCCAGCCTGAAGAAACGGGCCCGTCACCACACGCCACATGCGGCCGCTCTGATCCGTCGCCAGGCATCCTGGGATGAGGCGACAACACTCGGTGTACCACGAGACTGGCGACATTCACGCTCCCTTCGGGTCCGGGCCCGACGGCCTGTTCATGAGCTGATCGACCGCCTCCAGGAGTTGTTCCCGGGTAAACGGCTTGGCCAGCGTGACATCTGCCCCCAGCACCTCTGCAACGGTCAGGAGATTCTGGCCGGCCACCTGGCCACCTCCCGTCACTGCGATGATGCGCTCGACCGTGCCCTCGCGTCGCAGCCGGCCGATAAGCTCGAGCCCGTCGACGTCGGGCATATAGAGATCCGTGATCACCACGTCGACGCTGTTGGCGGCCAAGAACCGCAGCGCCGCAGCACCGTCCATCGCGCCGAACACTGCGTGGCTCGCCCGTTCGAGAGTCTTGCGCAGACTCGTGCGGATCGCTTCGTCGTCGTCTACAATGAGGATTCGGGCCACAGGCTCTCCGAAGGGAAAACGGTCAACGTCATATCATTCTGCGTCGCGGAAGCTGGAGCCGTCTGCGGCCACCGCGCTCGGTCGTCGTCGCTCCGCCAGCCAGGCGAGAAAGGCTTCGTAGATTTCGGGGTCCCACCACCCTCGCCGGACCTCGGCGTCGAGCACCTCGAGCGCCCTGTCGATCGGGAAGGCCGGCTTGTAGGGTCGCCGGGTCGTCAGCGCATCGAAGATGTCCACGATTTGGAGCACTCGCGCCGTGATGGGTACCTCGTCACCCACCAGCCCATCGGGATAACCCGAGCCATCCAGCCTTTCGTGGTGGTGCCGAATGATGGGAAGGACTCGGCTGAACGACCGGAGCGGCCGACAGATCGCCTCACCCGTGGCCGGGTGACGTCGCATGACCTCCCACTCCTCGGCAGACAGTGCACCAGCCTTCATGAGGAGCGCGTCGGGTACCGCCACCTTCCCAATGTCGTGTACCACTCCCGCGCGCCGGAGTGCCGTGAGATCGTCAGGGGAGAGCCCCATACGTGCTCCCAGCTCCGCCGCAGCGGTAGCGAGGCGCTCGCAGTGGCCTTCGGTGTACGGGTCCTTTCCCTCGATGCTCCGAGCGAGCGTGAAGAGCACAGCCTCCGCGTCCTCCAGCTCGTCCGTGTATCGCTTTGTCTTGAGCGCCGACCGCACCCGGGCGAGGAGCTCCATGCGGTCAAACGGCTTCGACAGGAAATCGTCGGCACCGGCTTCGATCCCCCTGACACGATCCTCGACCTCGGTGAGCCCGGTAAGCATCACCACCGGCGTCAGCGCGGTAGACGGATGCGCTTTGAGCTGAGCACAAATCTCGAAGCCGTCGCGGCCCGGCATTACGACGTCCAGCAGCACCAAGTCCGGGCGTTCCTCCCGGAACAGCCGCAACGCGTCCTCACCGTCCCCGGTCTCGAGCACGTCGAGCCCCTCGGATCTGAGGAGCCGCGCTACCGCACTGCGAACCGGTGGATCGTCGTCAGCGATGAGGACTCGCTGCGCGGCGGACATCATGAGCTGGCCTGCCGGCTCATCGTAGACAGTCGCGTCACCAGATCCTTGCCGCGCTGCGCGGCGCGCTTCACCTCGTTCAGATCTTCGCGCAGGGTCGGCGGGACCTCAGGAAGATCGCTCTCAACGAACTCGAGATTGGTGAGAATGATCGTGAAGACGCCTGCGAAGTCATGCGCGATCTTGCGCGTGACTTCCGCGAATGCCCGGAGGTCCCGGGGGTGGCTGGTGGCGGCAGTCTCGTCCATCGTCTCTCCCAACCGGCGTCGGGAACCGCAGCGGTTCCCGACGCGGTGGTCGCGGCCGGTGTGCGTCATGTGCCCCGACGGTCCCCACTGCTTCGTAACGTTAGAAAACACGGCAGCTTTGCTCCATCGGTGCGATGGGATTCCTAGCGTCCGACTCGGGGCGACGAGCGTGTAGGGTTCTTCCTACACCCGTTGTGAGAGTGGGTGTTTGGAGGGGCGTCGGGTCAGTGACGAGTGAAGCACACGGTCTTCAGTTCGGTCATCTCCTCCACGGCGAACCGCACGCCTTCGCGCCCGAGGCCGGAGCGCTTGACGCCTCCGAACGGCATCGTGTCCAGACGATAATCCGTGGAATCGTTGATCATGACGCCGCCGCACTCGAGGTCCGCGGCGAGGCGGAACGCCAGATCGACATCGCGGGTGAACGCCGCTGCCTGCAGCCCGAAGGGGAGCGCGTTGGCCCGGGCCACGGCCTCGTCCACGTTCGTGACGGGATAGAGATTCACCGTCGGGCCGAAGACCTCCTCGGCGTGGAGCCGGACGGTGGGCGGGACTGCCTCCAGCACCGTCGGTTCCACGAGCGTGCCACGGCGACCGCCACCACAGAGCACGGTCGCACCGGCGGCCTTCGCCTCCCTGATCCACTGTGCGACGCGCTGTGCCTCGCTCTCGGTGATCATAGGACCCATGTCGGTGTCTTCACGGAGCTTGTCGCCAATGCGATACCGTATGGCTCGCTCCACGAACCGATCGCGAAACGCTCTGTACACGGCCTGGTGCACGTAGAGGCGCTGCACGCCGATACAGTTTTGCCCCGCCGCCCAGAACGCTCCGGACACGCAGGACTCGACGGCCCATTCCAAGTCCGCGTCCTCCCACACGATGACCGGTGAATTGGACCCGAGCTCCATGCCGATCTTCTTGATGCCGGCGAGCCGCGCTACGTCCAGGCCGGCCTCGTACCCTCCGGTGAACGACACCATCCGCACGCGCTCGTCCGGGACGAGCACCCGGCCGAGGGCTGTGCCGCTCCCCGTGATCACCTGCAGCGCCTCGGGTGGTAGCCCCGCCTCGAGCAACGCCTCAGTGAGTTTCAACGCCGAGAGCGGCGTAGCGGTAGCCGGCTTCACGATCACGGCGTTCCCGCCGGCCAGGGCTGGGCCCACCTTGTGGGCCACGAGGTTCAGGGGATCGTTGAACGGGGTGATCGCGAGGACGATCCCGACCGGGATCCGATAGTAGTACCCCACCCGAGACTCCCCACCCGGAAACGAGTCGAACGGGATCGTCTCACCCGAGAGACGCTTTGCCTCCTCCGCCGACGCCGTGAGGGTATTCACGCACCGGGAGACCTCCTTGCGAGCTTCCCGGATCGTTTTTGAGCCCTCGGCGGCGATCAGGGTGGCGAAGTCTTCGGCCGCGCCAGCGACGTTCTCGGCCGCGCGAGTGAGGATCCTGGCGCGTTCGTAGGCGGGCAGGGCGCCAATGGATGCCGACCCACGGTGCGCCGAATCGAGCGTGAGGCGGGCGTCATCGGCGGTGGCATTGGGGACCGAGTCGATTGTGGCACCGTCGTACGGGTCACGCACCGGGACGACGCGGTCCCTGTCCCGCCACTCCCCACCAATGAACATCCGCATGGTGCGCCTTCCCTGCCCTCCGGTTCGCACCGATCGGCAGCACTACGAGGCTGGCTCTAAAGGAGGCCGCGCGCGCCCTCGTCCGTTGGAGCGATCAGTCCGAACCGATCGTGAGGCTCCCCCTCGCCAATCCCCGATCGAACGCCACCTGAACCAGTCGCGCCATCCGGTCCACCTCCGCCCTTGCCACGCGCCTCCCTAGATCGGTCAGGCGGTAGTACTTGCGACGCTGGTCATCGAATTCCGGCGCCGGCCGGTTCTCGGATTCCTCGATGAGCCCTGTCTCGAGCAGCCGCTGCGCAGCGAGATACACCGGTCCCGTGGCCGACGTGGCCAGTCCCTCAGTCAACCGCTCGATTTCTTTCATGATGCCGTAGCCGTGCCGCTCCTCGTCGACCAGCGAAAGCAGAATGTGTGTCGACAAGGGCGTCAGTGGCAGATGGGATTCCACGTGATTGTCCGTCACGCGCACCTCGCGCTTCAGAAGCCAGCCTCCAACTTCACTCTATGCATATCCGGCTTATCCATCGCTAGCAAGAGGAATACCTCCATCCCCGGACCTACACCTGATGGTACGACATATTACATACGTATTTACAAGCTATATACTATACTGTATACTTATCATTAGAACGAACACAGCCTCCCGACGTGCCGAGTCTTTCTGTGGATCAGGCGGCTCGTGGAGCATTCTGCCGCTCGGCAGGATCTCGCCGAGGGGACGAGCGGGACCACGCCAGCCCGGCTCCACTTGCCGCCCCGACGACAGCATGCTCGATTTCTGGCGTGGATGCATTGGCCCCCATCACTGATTTCTGATTCGAGTGCGGGGGCGCTTGGGCATCATTAGCCGACCCAAAGGGAGCGGAGTGAGGTCAACGATGAGAAAAATGACAGGTATCGTCGCCATCGTGGCGATGGGCGTGGCGGCGTGCACCGGTAGCGACACAACGTGGACCGGCACGGTCACCGACAGTGCCGGAATTCAGATCGTGGCCAACCCGGAGCGCGGGATGTGGTCGGCCGGAGCGGAGTGGGCGGTGGAAGAAGAGATGAAGATCGGGGCCGTCGAAGGGGACCTCGACTACCAGTTCGGGCAGATCGGGTTCATCGCCGTCGACTCGCAGGATCGCCTGTACGTGCTCGACGCCCAGGCTCAGGAGATCCGGGTATTCTCACCTGCCGGGAAGTTCCTGCACCGCATCGGGCGCCCGGGCGAGGGCCCCGGCGAGATCAAGGGAGCCATCTACGTCGTGATGGGAGCGGGGGACACGCTCTTCGTCCCCGACATGCAGACGCAGCGCCTGAATCGTTTCACGACCGACGGGACGGCGCTCACCAGCGTGCGGATGTCGATCGAAGACGGCCTGCCGGCCGTGTTCCAGGCCACGGACGCGGGTGTGATCGCGGTGCAGATCCGTCCGCTGTCACTGCCCAATCGGCCGGCGCCCGACTCGATGGACGCGATCATTCGTCTCGAGTCCGATGGCTCGCGCGGTGACACGCTGATGCGGTTCCCCTCGGGACGAACACTGAGCCTCGGCGGGGCGACCCCGGAGATCAATCTCTATTCCGCCGAGCCCGCATGGCAGCTGCGCGACGACGGGAAGATCCTGTTCGGTGTCAACGACCAGTACCGCATCTCGCTCTACGGAGCCGAGGGCATGTTGGAGCGGATCGTCAGCAAGCCGTTCCAGCGCGAGCCAGTGAGCGAACGCGACAAGGATGCCATCATGAGCTACATGGAGAAGGCGTGGCTCGATGCCGGCGTTCCACCCGCCGCGCTCCAGCAGCTCAAGGGTATCGTGCACTTCGGGGAGTTTTTTCCGGCGTTCTCCGCCATTCAGAGCGGCTTGGACGGAACCACGTGGATCCAACACGTCCAGTCGGCGGCCGCGCTGAGCGACGAGGAACTCGAGGACTTCAACCTCATCGAGGATTCGGGTGCCCCCGAGTGGGACGTGTTCGACGCCGACGGTCGGTATCTCGGCGTCGTGGCGATGCCGCCACGGTTCGCCCCCCGATTGTTCCGGGACGACAAGATCTATGGCGTGTGGCGGGACGACCTGGACGTTCAGCACGTCGTGCGGCTCCGGATCGTCAGGCCCGACGCACCCAGCGCCGAGTGACGTAGTCAACCTATTGCTCGCAGAGCGGAGGACGGAGGGCACGATGCAGCGGACAGCGATCTTCGCGGTCCTGATCCTCATGGGCCTGCCCGTGGTCGGCCGGGCGCAGTCGGCGACCGACAGCGCCGCCATCAGACAGGCGGCACTGGACTACGCCGAAGGGTGGTACGCCGGCGACGCCGACAGGATGGATCGGGCCCTGCATCCCGATCTCGCCAAGCGTCGAGCCATGACCCACCCGCAATCGGGACGGAGCATTCTGAACCACGCCACGGCGTCCATGATGGTGGAGTTCACGCGCGCCGGTGGCGGCACGGCATCACCACACCAGGACGTGCCCCCGGTGGTTACGATCCTCGACGCTCATACAAACGTCGCCAGCGTGAAGGTCGTGACCGGGGACTTCATCGATTACCTGCACGTGGTGCGCTGGAACGACGGCTGGAAGATCCTGAACGTGCTGTGGGATTCTAGACCGCAATCGTAGCGCCCTTCCCGGGCGCCGCGCGATGTACTCGACCTGCCTCTTCTGCAAGCGCCCACTCGGCTCCAACGAGGTGGTCGAGTCGTTTCCCGTGGGGCGACGCCTCGCGTTCGATCCGGCCAAAGGTCGGTTGTGGGTCGTCTGCCGCAAGTGCGAGCGGTGGAATCTCACGCCCCTCGAGGAGCGATGGGAGGCGTTCGAGGAATGCGAGCGCCTGTTCCGCGCCACCCGGATCCGCGCGTCGACCGACAACATCGGCATCGCCAAGCTCAAAGAGGGACTGGAGCTAGTCCGCATCGGCGAGCCACTCAGACCGGAGTTCGCGGCGTGGCGGTACGGCGATCAGTTCGGCCGGAGGCGCCGGCGGGCGATTGTGTGGACCACGGCCGGTGTCGCTGCAGTCGGGGCGCTCATCGCCGGCGGGATCGCCGCCGGAGTAGGAGCGGGATTCGCGCCACAGCTTCCCAACCTGATAATGAACCTGCCGGTCCGGGCCAAGGTGCGCACTCGTGACGGGAGGATTCTCAAGCTCAAGCTTCGCGATCTGCAGAAGACCCGTTTCCTCATGGAGCCCGGCGCTCGGGAATGGGTGGTCGAGGTCGCGTACAAGAAGGGGAAAGACACGTTCCGTGGCGTCGAAGCCCAACGCATCGTCGCCCAGATCATGCCGGCAGTGAATTACATGTCCGGTTCTCCTCGAGTGGTACAGGAGGCGGTGGACCGGATCGAGACCGCAGGCCACCCAGAGCGCTATCTCGCGCGCCTCGCCGACGAGATCGCGCCGAAGCCACTCGAACGGGGCTACGGCCGGCCGTTGTTCCCGGGCAAGCCCGGCAGGCTGCACAAGCTCCCCACACCTACGCGGCTGGCGCTCGAGATGGCGCTCCACGAGGAACGCGAGATGCGCGCGTTGATGGGTGAGCTACTCGACCTGGAGCTGGCGTGGCGCGAGGCCGAAGAGATCGCGCACATCGCCGACAACATGTTCGTGCCGCCGGAGGTCGAGGAGTTCGTGGCGCGGCACCGTCCCGGCACGCGACCATCGGAACCGATCGTCGAATCCGAGCAGTGAGCACCGCGCACTGCGCGGTCGTGAGACACGAAGCCCAGCCTGGCTGGCCGGGCTCCGTGTCTACCCTAGGCGACCCTCCGGCGTGATTATCGCCCCACGCTTCCAACGGTCGCTGGCGCCTCGACCTCCATCAGCTCGAGGCCAGACGCTTTCCCCTTGTCGACGGCCGGAACACCTTCGGCCAGCCAGACCGGCGCCGGCGCGTCCTTCAAAAAGTGATCGAAGAACTGCTGCATTCGGATCGCCCAGTCTTTGCGGTTCTGGTATTTCCTGAGGCCGTGCGGCTCTCCGTTGTAATTCAACAGCCACGTCGGCTTGCCGAGTCGGCGTAGCGCGACAAAGAACTCGATTCCCTGGTACCACGGGACCGCGGTGTCTTCGTCGTTGTGCATCATGAGGATCGGTGTGTTGATCTTGTCCGCCCGGAAGAGCGGGGAATTCTCGATGTAGCGCGGATAGGCGTCCCACAGCGTGCCCCCGATCCTGCTCTGCGTACGCTCGTACTGGAACATGCGGCTCATACCGGTGCCCCAGCGGATCCCGCCGTACGCGCTGGTCATATTCGCCACCGGGGCTCCTGCCTCCGCCGCAGCGAAGATATCGGTCTGGGTTACCATGTAGGCGATCTGGTACCCGCCCCAGCTGTGGCCTTGGACGCCGACCCGCTGTGGATCCACGAACCCCTGCGCCAACACGCTCAATACCCCCGGGACCACGCAGTCGAGGGCACTCTCGCCCGGGTAGCCCACTCGATAGTGGATGTCGGGGATGAACACCACGTAACCTCGGCTCGCGTAGAAGCTCGCGGAAATACTCGAGCCGCCCGGCCCGGGGTTCCGGAACCGGTGCAGGCCGTCCGACATCTTCTCGTAGAAGTAGACCATCATCGGGTACTTCCGGGACGGATCGAAGTTCTCCGGCTTGAACAGCATACCGTCGATCTCCCTGCCGTCGGTCGAACGCCAGCTCACGAGCTCCGCCGAGCCCCACAGATATTCGGCCTGCTGCGGGTTGGCATCGCTCATCCTGCGCATGTCGGCGAACGACAGATCGCTCACCCACAGATCGGGGAATTCCTGGAAGCTGGACCGGGTGAACATCACGACATCGGCATCGTCGGCTTTCCGCGGAAAGCCGAAGAACCGATCCAGCATGACCAGCTCGCGCGGTGCCTCGGTGCCGCGAACGCGGTCTCCATAGAAACCGGACGCTTTCGTCACCTCGTTCAAGGCTCGGAGCAAGATGGGCTGCCCCACAGGGATCGCCTGCTGATCGCGATCCAGCCGCACATAGCGGAACTCGAGATTTCGCGCACGGCCCATTCCCTCGGTAACGCTGCGCGGCGCGCGCGCACCTGTCGGGTCGAGCGCCCAAATGTCGTACGCGTCGTAGACGAGAAACGCCTCGTCGTTCTCCGTCCAACCGGCATTCCCGTACGACGACGGAATCATCGGCCAGTCGTGCAACTCGTTGTCGACACGATGGGGGATGGCCGCCGACAGATTCACCGGCTCCCCGCCGCGTACGGGTCGGGCGAACCACGCCTGCCGATGCCCGTCCCACCAGTACACGTACTTGCCGCCGGGGGAGAGATCTGCCGAGCCCTGGTGCTCCTCGAGGACACGCTGCCGCTGTCCGGTTTCGACATTCACGACATAGGCGTCGCTATACCCGGGGGAGTCCCACGAGATGCGCTGACGGTACGGAACGTTGGACGTGCCAAACCCGACCGGGCCGTCACCCTCTGCGATCACGTCCACCTCGGGGAGGTCCACATCGGCCAGCTGCACGATGCGGCCCGCGCGAAGGTGCAACACGGCCCGGTACGTGCGATTGAGCTCGCGCTCCCGCTGGACGAGTTGCATCGGCTGGAGCAGAGGGTCTTTCCAATGCCACACGTCAACCTTCACCTCTTCCCACTCCGGCGTCTCCTCATCCGGGTCGGGAGCCGGACGCGGGGCGGTGCCAAAGAACAGACGACGACTGTTCTTCGAGAACGACAGCGCACCGTGCTCGCTGACCCACCACGTCTCGGGAATGCCCGGCATCGTTTCGGCTACCACGGCACGCGCGGCCGCGTCACCTGGTTTCCAGTGGTAGATCGTGTAACTCGGCTGCGAGTCCTGGTAGTCGTCCCGATTTGAGAGCAGCGCCAGCTGACGACCGGCCTCGTCGAACGTGGGTGATTTGTAATTCCCTTCGCCCTCGATGAGCGGGGTCATCGCGGCCGTCCGGGTCTCGACCACGAAGGCACCGTCGCCGCTGCCGTCCTTGGTCGAGGTCACATACGCGAGGTAGGCACCGTCTTTGCCGAACGCGTACGCCGTGACGGAGGCGAATCGCTGCTCTGCACCGGTGACCAGATTGCGCAGTACGAGCGTCGTACCGTCCTTCTTGTCCTTCTTCTTCTTATCGCCTGGCTTCTCCCCTTCTTCTCCTTCGACCTTCGCCGGCTCCGGCGCAGCAGGCTGTTCCTGCTCGGCACCCTTTGCCGAGTCGGGCTCAGAGGCTTCCCGCTCTCTTTCCAGGAGGTACGCGACCCCAGTACCCCCCTCTTCGGGGACCTCGAAGGACTTCACCCGCGCCACCCGCACGATGTCACCCGTCGCGAGATTCAGGATGCCAAGGGAGTCTTTGGGCTGATCGTCGGCCTTTGCCTTCGCCTTCTTGGCCGCCCGCTCCGCTGCCAATTCGGGCTTGATGAGAAAGACGATGTACTTCCTGTCACCACTGAAGCGCGCGGAGCGCCCGCGTTGAATCTCAAATGCCGTGGCGGACTCGGCGGCCCGGACGTGGAGGACGGCGTCTCCCTCCGAAGGCACCAACGCATACGTCAGCCATGCGCCGTCGTTGGACAACTGCTCGTCGGCGATGTCATTCCAGCTATCGTACACCGAATGGTCGAGGGGACGTTTGTCGCTCATCTGTGCGCCGGCCGAGGTAGCCAGCACCACAGGGGCGAAGGTCAGGAGCAGCAACCGACGCATCATGACTCCTTGCAGTTCTCGAAGGTTCGTGGATCGAAGAAAGATGTCAGTCTGTCCCACACCTCGCGACCCACGATGTCTCTGTCCGTCCCGAACTCGCCATGATAGCTTGAAACACGACGACATCGAGGGATATGCCGTGCTGCGAGGGCTGACGCTCCACGCGTGGATCGGGATGGCCGTGGGATCGCTCCTTGCTCCCCCGCTTCAAGCCGGTCAGACGCAACGCACGCCCGCTCGTGCCGTACTATTCTTTGCGCCCACCTGTCCGCACTGCCACAAAGTGATCAACGAAGATCTTCCGGTGATCTTCGAGACCTTCGGGGGGCTCCCGCGCGTGTGGGTCGAGCGCGGAGTGCCACAAACCCAGGTGGTGTCCTACCTGCTGTCCAACGCCCAACTGGAGATCCTGCTCGTCGATGCGTCTCAGCCCTCCGGCAGCGCTATGTACGACTCGGCGACGGCGCGGTTCTCCATCCCCAATCAGCGTGCCGGGGTACCACGGCTCATCATCGGCGATTCGGTGCTCGTCGGTTCCTACGAGATCCCTACGATGCTGCCGGACCTCATTCGGAAGGCGCTGGGGCGGGGAGGGATCGATTGGCCAACCATCCCGGGTCTTGAAGAAGCTGTACCGCCGATCGGCGACCCTCCTGCGTTTCAGGATACCGTGACGGAGCGTTCTCTCCCGACCGAAACGGTCGCGGTACAAGCAGCCGGCCCCGACTCGATCCCCAGCGACACGGCTGGAACCGCCGGAGCGGAGGAAGACTCCGTCGCCGTTGAGACGACCCTCGACGCGATCCCCCGGGAGCCGTCCACGATCGGCGCGGCTTTTTGGCGCGATCCCGTGGGAAACACCCTGGCAGTCGTGCTCCTCGTGGTGATGATCGGGAGCTTCGTGGTGGTTTCGTGGGCCGCACCGACCTGGAAGCCCCGCGAGCTCGTGAGTCTCGCAGTGCCGGTGCTCGCCCTGCTCGGCGCGGGCGTGGCGGCGTACCTCGCCTACGTCGAGACCACGGGAGCGCAAGCCGTGTGCGGTCCGGTGGGCGACTGCAACGCCGTGCAACAGAGCCCGTACTCGATGCTGTTCGGTGTCGTCCCGATGGGTATCGTCGGTCTCGTCGGCTACTCTGCCATGGTGGCCGTGTGGGTCGTGAGTCGGGCCGCAGCGGCTCCCGTCGGCACCTGGGCGACCCTCGCCTTACTGGTCATGACCTTCGGCGGCATGCTGCTCTCGATCTACCTCACCTACCTCGAGCCGTTCGTGATCGGGGCGACGTGCCTCTGGTGTCTCGCCTCCGCCGCAGTGACGACGGCCCTGTTCTGGCTCACGGCTGGGCCTGGTACGACGGCCTGGGCGCGCATCCGCGCCACGGCGTGAGCGCGGCTCACCACGCCAGCCCGACGCTCTTGGTCAGGAACGCCATGAATAGCTTGGCCTTCCGCGCCGTATCCGCATACCGGCGCAGGAAATCGGCGCGAAACACCTCGTTGTCGTTGAATGAGGCAAATGCGACGAAATCTCTCCGTCTGAGATCTTCCACCAGGGGATGGTCGGGGTCGTAGCCCCTCGGCGGGCGCTTCAGGGATTCACCTGCCAGGTCGAATCGCGCTCGAAAGGCCTTGGCGGTCTTCGCTCGCTTCCACTTGTCCGGCGCGTCGACGATCGCATCGCGTACCGCGCGCAGAGTCGGCCCGTCCGGATGCCACAGGCCGACACCTGCAAATACGTTGCCCGGCTCCAGGTGTAGATAGAACCCGGGGGCGTGCACGTCTTTCCCGTTCTCGTGCCGGAACTGCGCGGATGCCACTGTCTTGTACGGACGCTTGTCGCGCGAGAAGCGGGTATCGCGATAGATCCGGAACATGGAGCCGCCTACAGGTCGCGGATCTGCAACGAAGCGCGGGCTGATCCGCTTGAGGTGCGGCGCGAAGTCGGCGATAAACCGTAGAAGGGGATCGCGGACGTCGCGCTCGTACGTCTGCTTGTTGGCCTGAAACCACTCGCGTTTGTTGTTGCGGCTGAGTTTGCGCAGGAAGTCGAACAGGGCTGGCGAGAAATGCGGGGCAGTTGGCATTGGGGCAAGGTCCTTCTCTGCAGGTGAAGATCGGGTTTCGTCCCGTCCGCCACGCGCGGGGAGTTTCCGCTCGGCGGGCGTCGAACAATATTGTAACCATCGGCTCGCTTCGGGGGATCCATCCCATGTCGTCGCGCAGGTCCGGCAGTATCCCAGTCACGTCTCATCTCGAGGCACAGCGGCCCACATTTACCCCGGCCGAGGTGGGCGGGATTCTCGAGCGCTTCTGGGGGATGTCCGCCGAGCTGCGTGGCCTTCCCAGCGAGCGGGATCAGAACTTCCTGGTCGACTCGGGTCGGCTGCACGTGCTGAAGATCGCTGGGTCCGACGAGCCGACCCCACATCTCGAGTTGCAGAATGCCGCCCTCGCCTGGCTTGCGACGCACGCACCGGTGATCTCCGTGCCGCGGCTCGTCCCCACTGCGGACGGACAGGCAATGGCCAGCATCGAGTCCGACCGCGGAACGCAGCATGCCGTCCGACTCCTCACCCATGTGCCGGGGGTGCCGCTGGCAACGGCGCGACCGCATTCATCGAACCTCCTCAGGAGCGTCGGCGCGGCCCTCGGCGAGGTCACCCTGGGTCTCCAGGGGTTCCAGCACCCCTCCAGCAGTCGCGATTTTGTGTGGAATCCGGCGCTTGTGCCTGATGTGATCCACGCCAACCTGCATGCGGTGGACCTCGCGCATCAGAGGTTGATCGTGGCTCATATCCTGGAACTGTGGGATACGCTCGTCGCCCCAAGACTGCCCGAGCTGCGACGCAGCGTCACCTACAACGACGCCAACGACCACAATGTCCTGGTTGACGAGTCGGCGCGCGAACCGCGAGCCGTGGCCGGGTTCGTCGATTTTGGCGACATGGTGGATAGCTGGACTGTGGCCGATCCGGCCATCGCGGTGGCGTATGCGATGCTCGACAAGCCGAATCCACTCGCGGCCGCCGCCGCCGTGGTAACCGGCTATCACGGCGTGTTTCCGCTCGAGGAGGCGGAGCTCAACGTCCTGTTCCCGCTCGCTTGTGCGCGACTCGCCGTGAGCGTGTGTGTGGCAGCCCGCCGTCGTCGCTCGGAGCCCGACAACGCGTATCTCGTTGTGAGCGAGCGTCCCGCATGGGAAGCGCTGGAGCGCCTTGCAGCCGTCCACCCGCGGTTCGCCCGCAACGTGTTGCGCAACGCCTGCAGCTTGCCGCCATGTCCTGGCAGCCCCGCAGTCCACGCCTGGCTCAGACGGCGTGCGGGGCAGTTCGCTCCCGTGGTCGATCCCGATCCTCGGCGCGTTCCAACCACGGTCCTCGACCTGAGTGTCGGTAGCACCGAGTTCCCGGACGCAGATCGCGATACCGGGACGGAGTCCTTTGCGTCGGCGATCTTCCACACCATTGCACGGCGCGGCGCGACCATTGGGATGGGTCGGTACGACGAGCCGCGTCTCGTCTATGCGAGTGACGCGTTCGAGGGCCCCGACACCGAGTTACCCGAGTCTCGTACCATCCACCTCGGCATGGATCTGTTTCTCGAGGCGGGCGCACCCGTGTCCGCCCCACTCGACGCCATCGTACACGCGGTGCACGACGACGCATCACCGCTGGATTACGGCCCGACCGTCATTCTCCGGCATGAACCGGCAAACGGCCCAACCTTCTACACGCTGTACGGTCACCTCAATCCCAATTGCCTGCAGCTCGAGCCGGGAGCGCCCATTGGCGGCGGTGACACATTCGCCCGGATCGGGTGCTTCGAGGACAATGGCAACTGGCCTCCCCACCTCCACTTCCAGATCATCACCGATCTGCTCGACCGCGACAGTAAGTTCCCCGGCGTCGCCGCCCCGAGCGAGCGGGCCGTGTGGCTCAGCATGTCACCCGATCCCAACCTGATCCTCGGTCTCGAGGGCGACACCCGGGCTCCCGATCCCGGCATCGAGATGTTATTGGAGGCTCGACAGGAACGGCTGGGTCGAAATCTCAGTCTGTCGTACCGCACACCGCTTCATATCGTGCGCGGGCGAGCCCAGTACCTGTACGACTCGCTCGGACACCGATACCTCGACTGCGTCAACAACGTGGCGCACGTGGGGCATGCCCACCCCCGCGTCGTGGAGGCTATCGCACGACAGAGCAGGGTCCTCAACACCAACACCCGGTACCTGCACGAGACGATCCTGCGTTATGCCGAGCGGTTGGGGGCGATGCTACCCGATCCCCTCACGATCTGCTACATCGTCAATTCGGGAAGCGAGGCCAACGACGTGGCGCTCCGTATGGCGCGCGCCGCCACCGGTGCCGACGACATCATCGTCCTGAAGGGGGCGTACCATGGCCACACGGCGGCGCTCATAGACGCGAGTCCCTACAAGCATGACGGACCAGGCGGCCGCGGTGCCCCGCCTCACGTCAACGCGGTCGTGATGCCGGACGACTACCGGGGTCCGTATCGACGGAACGACGCCACGTGTGGCGAGAAGTATGCCCGCCACGTGGCCGAGGCGATCGAGGACGTCCTGGCCGCGGATCGGCAGGTCGGGGCATTCCTGAGCGAGACGCTCTTGAGCTGCGGGGGGCAGATCGAGCTGCCACCCCAGTACCTCCGCGAGGCGTATCGCTACACGCGGGCCGCGGGCGGGATCTGCATCGCCGACGAGGTGCAGGTGGGATTCGGGCGCCTCGGTACGCATTTCTGGGGCTTCGAGACGCAGGGCGTCGTGCCGGACATCGTCACGCTTGGTAAGCCGATCGGGAACGGCCACCCGCTTGGCGCGGTCGTGACCACGCCCGCGATTGCCCGCGCCTTCGACACAGGAATGGAGTACTTCAACACGTTCGGCGGGAACCCCGTCTCGTGTGCTGCTGGGCTGGCAGTGCTCGACGTGATACGTGACGAGCGGCTCCAGGAACATGCCCGCATCGTTGGCACCCATCTCCAGCGGCGGCTCAGCGAACTACGGAATTCCCACCCGGTGGTGGGAGACGTGCGTGGCCGCGGTTTGTTCCTCGGCGTCGAACTGGTGCGCGAGCAGGCGTCACGCGAGCCGGCGACGGCCATAGCGTCGTACGTCATCGACCGAGTGAAGGATCACGGAATCTTGCTCTCCACCGACGGCCCGGGCCGCAACGTGATCAAGATCAAGCCGCCGCTGGTGTTCACCGAGGGGGATGCGGACCGCCTGGTCGCCGTGCTCGACCGGATCCTGCGGGAGGATGTCGTGCGCCAAGCGGTGGAGTCGTGAGCTAGATACCACCAAGCATACACCCCGCGCCCTCGTCGGACGCGGGGTGTCTCGGGCGGATGCTGAGCCGTCGTCTATTTGTGATGTCGGCGGGCGTGCCGCTGAGCCAGATCCAACTCGAACTCCTCGCCGTTCACGGTCATCGTGACGAACTGGTCACCGTCAAACGTGATCACCACGGTCCGGTCCTCGACCACCGTACCTTCGTCCGTGACGATCTCCACATGCACCTGGCGTGTGATCGTGCCGGAAACCGGCCACGGGTTTTCAAATCGGGGCAATTGGATCAGCACATTCGCGACCACGGTCGAGGAACTCATGTCGTACTGCCGATCACCCTTCTCGTCGGAGATCCGACTGCGGCTCACCGCTGCGCTGCCCGTGCCGTTCCACAGCCGCTCGGTCTCCTCACCCAGCAGGCCGGACAGCCACATGTCGCGATCGCGATTTACCTCGACGTCGATGCTCCCCATCTCACCGGTGCGACTGTGGGAACCTTCCATATGGAAGAGGAAGTTGATCTCCGCCGTCAGGAGCGGATTGTAGGCGGTCTGCTCCGCGCCGAACTCGTCATAGAACGTGACGTCACGCGTGATCGAGAGATCGGCAAAGCGCGGTGGCCGCGGCGGAGACAGCAGCGCCGGGCTCGCGCTCATACCCGAGTACAGATCGAACATGTACAGATCGTCGGACGTCATATCGGCCACGTAGTTGGCCACGTCCAGATTGAGTTGCTGGTCCGTGTCCGGGCTGGCTGGGCTGTCGCTACACGCGACAGCAAACAGCAGCGCCGGCACGACCGCCAGGATCCGGCGTCGAATGGTGGTCATGGTACCTCCAGGAGCGAGTGAGTGTTCTTGTTCTGCCACCCGTTCGACGACGGGAACGTCTGGATGTTAAGTGTATGTGGCGCAATGTGATACGAATCAAGATCGCCGTGTGACGCAGATCACATGACGGTTCCCGACCTCACCAAATGTCGCCTACGCGGAAGCCTTCCGGGAACGGATCGTCGGGATCCACCTCGTACTGGCTGCGGCCCGTGATCCAGGCGGTGCCGGTAATGGTCGGGACCACGGCCGCGTCGGGACCAACCGCGGTCTCCCGCACTAGCTGTCCCGTGAAGATGGTGCCAAGGATCCCTTCGTGCCGGAACGGTTCGTTCAGGTCGAGCCGGCCCTGCGCGTGGAGCACCGCCATCTTCGCGCACGTGCCGGTCCCGCACGGGGAGCGGTCGATGGCGCCGGTCCACGTGTCGGGATTGCTCCAACTCACCGCGCCGGTCGAGACGACCACCACGTTTTTGGCGTGCGCGTCTGGCCGGGTTGGCGGGCCGGAGAGCTGGGAGATCGAGACCCCGCCAATAGCGGGATTCTCCGGATGGGACACCGGAAGTTGTTCCGCCGCCGCCGCACGCAGCATCTCGCCCGTGCGAGCGAGCCGCCGGCCGCACGCCGGCGTGAGCGCAAGACCCAAGGCCTCCGCGTCGGCGATCACGTGGAACATCCCGCCCCACGCCACGTCCACATGCACCACACCGAGGTCGGGCACGTCGACGGTGGCGTCGAGGTGCACCGCAAAGGCCGGCACGTTCTCGAACGTGACGCTCGTGACCTTGCCGCCATCAACCGTGGCCCGCACGTCGATCATCCCGGCGGGCGCCTCGAGCCGCAGGGTGGTCACCGGCTCGGCCACGCTCACCATGCCGGATTCGATCAGCACCGTCGCGACGCAGATCGTGTTACTGCCCGACATCGCGGGGTATTCGGTCTGCTCCATGATCACGAACCCCGCGTCGGCGCGGGGATCAGTCGGCGGGAGGATGACATTGCAGCACAGCGCCGGATAGCCTCGGGGCTCCCGCAGCATGAGCTTCCTGAGCCAGTCAACGTGCCGTTCGAGGTACAGTCGCTTTTCGAACATGCTCGCACCCGGCACGTCGTCGATGCCCGCCGTAATCACGCGACCGGGCTCGCCTGCGGCATGGACGTCGATAGCGGTGATCACTCGGGGTCGGCGCATTGGGAGCTCCTCGAATCCGAATGCACGTTACATGGGGGCTCAACGCCCTGCCACCCACAAATTCATTGGCTTCCTCCGAAACGGTCGGGGCGACTAGCTTGCACCCCATCATGGACGTCGCTCGCCTCTCGCTCATCACGATCGGCGCGGTCTGGGCCCT
Source organism: Gemmatimonadota bacterium (assembly GCA_039591075.1). Classification (GTDB taxonomy): domain Bacteria; phylum Gemmatimonadota; class Gemmatimonadetes; order Gemmatimonadales; family GWC2-71-9; genus JAOTVV01. The sequence goes on along the minus strand of JBDHEI010000005.1, from coordinate 90,187 downwards.
CTCCGCACCGAGCACGCCGGCCGCAGTGGCCCAGGGTGTTCCGCAGGGTCGCGTCACCGGCCGGGTCGTGAACGGGACCACCCAACGCCCCATCGATGGGGCGCTCGTCGCTCTCACCGGAACCGCGCTCACTGAGCTCACCGGGGCCGATGGCAGGTTCGATCTGCCGAGCGTGCCGCCCGGGGTCTACAGTCTGAGCGTGCGCGCGATCGGCTTTCGGCCCTACCTCCAGAGCGACGTCGTGGTGGGGAGCGGCAAGCCGCTCACGGTCATGATCATGCTGGCTCCGCAGCCCATCCGTCTCGCGGCGGTCGAGGTACAACCATCGTACTTCCGAGCGCCGGCCGACGCGGTAACGAGCACTCAGCTGCTCGGCGCGGAGGACACTCGCCGGGCGCCGGGCGTGCAAGAGGACGTGATTCGGACGGTCGCCCTGCTGCCAGGGGTCGCGGTGACCGCCGCCGGCCGCAACGATCTCATCGTTCGCGGCGGCGCCCCGTACGAGAACCTGTTCGTCGTGGACGGCATCCAGGTGCCGAACATCAACCATTTCGGGTCACAGGGATCTACCGGCGGCCCCCTGTCGCTCATCAACATCGACTTCGTCCGGGAAACCAGCTTCTCCTCCGGCGGCTTCGCGCCCAAGTGGGGTGACCGAACGGCTTCCTTCACGAACATCGCCCTCCGAGACGGAAACGAGGATGAGCTGTCGGGCGAGTTCAACCTGTCCGCGACCGGGTTCGGCGCCATCGCCGAAGGGCCGCTCGGGTCGGGTGGCTCGTTCCTCCTGAGCGCGCGGCGGAGCTATCTCGATCTCCTGTTCAAAGCGGCCGGATTCAGCTTCATCCCGGCCTATTGGGACTTCCAGCTCAAGACCACCCATCACGTCGATCGGACCAGCACCATCTCGTTCCTCGGCATCGGCGCCATCAACACCGTCAGCTTTGTGAACGACGACGCCGAGGACCGGTTCGACAATAGCCGCATCCTGTCGCCTGAGCAGAACCAGTACGTGACCGGCCTGACCTGGAAGCGTCTCTTGCCCAACGGGCTCCTCACCGTCACGCTCGGCCGGACGTTCACGCGCTTCCGGGCCGTGCAACGCGACTCATTGGTACCGCCTACCGACGTGTTCCGGAGCTACTCTGACGAAGGCGAGACCGGCCTTCGCGCCGATCTCGTCCTCGCCCCCAGTGCACGGCTGGCATTCAACGTCGGCAGTGTCAGTCACTATGCGAGCGCCCTCGACTACGATGTGGCACTCCGCGGCGAGCTCCGCGTGGATGCAGACGGCATGCCACGTCCACTCACCCTCGATACGACGTTCACGGCGTTTCGAACCGCCGCGTATGCGGAAGCCCGATACTACGTGACCCCGTCGATCCGCGTCTCGCTGGGCGGCCGCACCGACTACTACGGATTCATCGACGACGGATTCCGGCTCGCGCCACGAGTGGGCATGCGATTCGAGGTCGATCCCGAAACGGCGCTCACCCTGAGCTTTGGTAGGCACTACCAGGCACCGTCCTATGTGTGGCTGATTGGCGATCCCGGCAACGCGGCGTCACTCCAGCCGATCCGCGCCGATCAAGCCGTTCTGGGGCTCGAGCGCCGCTTGCGGGACGACCTTAAGCTCCAGGTCGAGGCGTACGTCAAGGGTTATCGGGACTATCCCGCGCGGATCTTTCGGCCACAGGCCGTGCTCGCACCGGCCGGCTTCGAAGACGTCACCAACGACATCCCGTTCGGGCTCGAGCCCCTCACCAGCGTCGCCACCGGTCGATCCTACGGCATCGAGCTGTTCGTCCGAAAACGCCTGAGCGCGATTCCCGTGTACGGTTTGGCGAGCTTCGCGCTCAGCCGCTCCGAGTTCACTTCGCTCGATGACGTAGCGCGCCCGGGTGCCTACGATGGCCGAGTGATCGCCAACCTGCTGGCTGGGTGGCGCCCCAACCGCTCCTGGGAACTGAGCGGCAAGTTTCGGCTCGCCACTGGCCTCCCAACGACTCCCTTCGTCACTTCGGGTCCAGATACTGGCCGCCTCGACTTCTCTCGCTACAACGAAGGACTGCGCCTCCCCACCTTCCATGCCCTGGATGTTCGCGTGGATCGACGGTGGAGCTTTCGCCGCTGGCAGCTGGCGGTCTACGTCGACGTGCAGAACGTCTACGGGCGGGCCAACGTCTCGCAGTACCAGTGGAACCCTCGGCTCATGGCGCCCGAAGCCAACGAATCGCTGGGTGTCCTGCCGTCGCTCGGCGTGAACATCGAGTTCTGAGGAAGCTCTGGATGTCGAGATCGTCCCGCTTGTCGCCAGACAGGAAAACGTGGCCCACTTGGTTCCCGGCTTCTTCTACTGCGAGGGTGCCGTCGAGGTCTCGAGACCGCACCGGCGCTCGACTCGGCGAGGGATATGCCGAAGTCACGGGCTACGGAACGCAAACCCCGCCGACGATTTGACCGGTCCGTGGGGGTCGCGCTCTCCACAACCGCCCGAGACGTATCTTTCCTGTGTGCATCCGAAACGGCGCTCTCGATCGACAGTCGGCCTGCCCGCAACGACCGCCCGATCTGGCCAAAGGACGCGAGCCCGTGCCACCGTGCTTCTCGCGCTGGCGCTGTCGCCGGGATTCTCCTGTGCCACGGACGGTTTCCTGATCAGGCGTACCGAGGACTTCGAGCTGACGATCACGTTTCAGGGACGGTTCAGGGACTTCCAGGTCCACGTGCCTGAGGGATACACCGGCACCCACGCGGTCCCCGTCATGCTGGTGCTGCATGGGTCGGGTTCGAGTGGTTCTGCCATGCGCCTCCAGACCGGAATGGACTCGGTCTCAGACCGCATGGGGTTCATCGCCGTTTATCCGGACGGCGAGCCCGCGTGGGCGTTTCCGGGCAGTGAGCTGGCAGAGCGAGGGTTCGACGACGTGGCCTTCTTCGACGACCTGATCGATCGTCTCGGGAATCTCGTGTTCGTGGACGAGGATCGCGTCTATGTGACCGGCTTCTCGAATGGCGGGTACATGACCCAGGCGCTGGGGTGCGCCTTGCCCGGTAGGCTCGCCGCGATTGCACCCGTGGCCGGATCAATGACGGACGAGATCCTGGCCGAATGCCAGACTTCGCTACCGCTGGCGGTCCTCATGGTCCATGGGACGCTGGATGCGTCCGTCCCCTTTGACGGCGAGCCGGACCGGGGGTTGCTCTCCGTCGACGCCTCGCTGCAGTTCTGGGCCCGTCGAGCCGGGTGCCAACTCACCCCGACCGTGGACACGCTGGGCATCGATACCACCACCAACATCGTGCTGCGACGTGAGCGCTACCCCAGGTGCGGAAGTGGCACCAGCGTGGTACTCCACGCCTTCGATGGAGGTCGACATCAGTGGTTCGCGACCCCGCTCTCCGCGAGCCAGCTCGTCGCCGAGTTCCTCCTCCAGCACCGCCGCTGACTTTCGACCGACCTCGTCGGCCACGCGCTAGTACCCCACCGCCGCCCCACCTCGCCTCGGATCCGATACGCCCTCGAGCATGCCATCCGGCATCCGCATGATCGCTTGGACGTCGCCGATATAGGGATACATGGCGTCTTCGTTGTATCGCTGCTGCACGGTGTGCCCCATCGCTTCGAGCGCGGCGATCGTCTCGGCAGAGAGCGAGCCCAACTCGTACTGGATCCTGTCTGGCAGGTGCTGATGGTGCAGCCGCGGCGCCCGGACGGCCTCGACCAGGGTCATACCGTAATCGATCACGTTGCTGATGTTCTGGAACACGTTGGTGATGATCGTCGCTCCACCCGGTGAGCCGAGCACCAGGAGTAGCTCGCCGTTCGGACCTGCCACGATTGTGGGGGTCATTGCCGACAGCATTCGCTTGCCGGGCTGAATGGCGTTGTTCTCGCCTTGCACCAGGCCGAACTGATTCGGTGCCCCCGGCTTGGCCGCAAAATCGTCCATCTCGTTGTTGAGCAGGAACCCCGCGCCGGTCACAGTGACCTTGCAGCCGTAGAACGAGTTGATTGTCGTCGTGACCGCGACCGCGTTGCCGTCGGCGTCGACCACAGAGAAATGAGTGGTGTTGCGTTCCCGCTCCGGCATACCGAGCCCGGGACCGATCTCCAACGACGGTGTGGCGCGATCCCGCACGATGGTACCCCCGCGCTCAGCGGCGTAGCCGTCCGAGATCATCCGCGCGAGCGGCATCGTAACGAAGTCGGGGTCGGCCAGGTACGCGTTGCGGTCGGCATACGCGCGCTTCCACGCCTCGGCCATCAGGTGAATAGCATCCGATGAGTGCCACGGCATCGCCCCGACGTCATAACCCTCCAGGATGTTCGCGATCTCGGCGAGCGTCGCGCCTCCCGACGACACGGGAGCCATCGAGATGACCGTGTGGCCGCGGTAGTCGAACGTGACCGGTTCCCGCCAGGCGGCATCGTACGCCGCCAGGTCCTCGTGCGTGATGATCCCGCCGCCGTGCTCCATCTCCTGCACGACGAGGTCGGCGGTGATGCCACGGTAGAACCCGTCCCGCCCCTCGTCGCGGATCCTCCGCAAGGTTGCCGCGAGCGCCGGCTGTCGAAACATCTCACCCACTTCGGGCGGCCTGCCGTCTGGCAAGAACGTCTCTTCGGTTGTCGGATAGATACGGAGATCGCTCTCGGAGGTGCGCAGTGAGTGCGCCTGCCGCTCACGCACTGCGAACCCTTCCGCGAGCCGGATCGCGGGCTCCACGAGCTGCGCCCACGGCAGTGTGCCGTACTCCCCATGCGCCGTCCACAACCCGGCGACCGTGCCTGGAACCCCTGCCGCCAAGTGGCCCAGGGTAGACGCCTCCGTGACATTCCCGTCCGCATCGAGGTACATGTCGCGCTGGGCAGCGAGCGGCGCCTTCTCTCGGTAATCCAAGGCGACAGTGCGTCCCTCTGCAAACCGGATCACCATGAACCCGCCGCCACCGATGTTGCCGGCCTCTGGGTTCACGACCGCCAAGGCAAACGAGGTGGCGACGGCCGCATCGACGGCATTGCCACCGGCCCGCAAAATCTCGATCCCGACCTCGCTGGCGTAGGCATCGGTGGACACCACCATGCCGCTCGGCGCCCGGACCGGTTCCGCGGTGACGTCGAACGGCCAGTCCGCCGGAAGCTCGGACTGCCGGTCCCGGTCCGCACATCCGGCCGCGAGGGCAACCGTCAGAAGCGCGTTTATCAGACGTTTCACGTCACCCACCCCGCTCCCAGTCGATCGATGTCTCACGGTCGTCACTTCCGGTGGCGCAGCGCGTTGAACAGCAGGGGCCAGCTGGCAATCGTCTGGCCGCGGTAGTTTGGCGCGAAGCCGAACAGCACCACGGAGCCTCGATCCACGGTGGCCTCCACCAGCGCCGGTTGTCCCGCGATGCGGTCCTGCCCCAATGCCCATCCGGAGAGCAGCGGATCCCCGGACCCGTACCGCGCAATCACGCGGGCCCGCTGATCCGCGATCCCAAATGCCCTGCTGCTACGCCAGTACCAGGTGACGGTCTCGGGCGGCACGCCCTCGGTCAGCGGTCCGGGCTCGAGTTGGAGCCGCAGGATCGACCCCGGGATGTAGAACTCCTGGCTCTGCAGACCATCGACCAAATTGCGCACCTCGAGCCCGAACGTGGTGATGGCGAAGTCGGTTGCCTCACCGATCGTCACGATTCGGCCGCCGCCCGCCACGAACTGTTTGACGGCCGTAACTCCGACCTCGCCCAGTCCGCCGGCATACGGCGCGGGCATCGCGCTCGATGCCCAGCCCTGAACGATCTCCCGCGTTGACTGGTCTTCGAGCAGCAGCACGTCGTAGCGCCTGAGCGCGCCGCCACGGATGTCGGCGTCGTGCAGCGTGTCGAACGGGATCGCGTGCCGGTCCAGCACCCACCGCGTCCACCCTTCCGGCATCGGCTCGTCCCACGACTTGTAGACGGCAATCCGGGGAGCGTTGCGACCGCGGAACCCGGCGGGCGTCTCGTACCGCACCTCGTGCCGAACGATGGGCGCGGAGAGCTGCACCGTGAGAAGGCCCTTCACCGGCACCGCATCCACACCCATCAGGAGCGGGAGGGTATGCGCGGTCACGTCGTAGGGCGGGAGAGGCGGGCCACCCGGGTATACGCGGAGATCCGGATACACCTGCCGCTCGAGTAGTGTCTGGACAAAGGATCCGTACGGCTGATTCATGGGAATCACGTAGCTCCCGGCCGCGAACCGACGCCCGTCGGCCTCGAACGCTTCGGTAGCGCGATGCACCTCTACGTCACCGATGGTCAGGATGCGCAACATTGCGTCGAGCCCCCTGGTCGTGCTGGCGCTGCCCGGAAGCACCCACGCCGCCGGCCAGGCCGGCCACCTATCCACCGCTCGCTTGTTGATCCGATAGAAGTTCTCGAGCCAGTAGCGGCGGTTCCGGGCGGCATTGGAGAGGAGCGCCATCACCCCGGCCTCCATGTAGTCCACGATATCCGCCAGTCGCCATTCACCGCCCTCCCACACCTCGGGGAAATTCCAGCTGCGCTGCGTCACGTCCAGACCGCGCCGCGTGCTCAGATCCTCGGTCGCCAGCGTGATCGGCGTCGCGATGCGGATCGACGCCGTCTCGCTCAGGATCCGTGCACCCCCGTGGTAATGCTGGTACGCCCGCGCTGGTGTATACGCATCGTAGATCGCGTTGATCGCCACGCCCCTCTTTCCCTGGGAGAGCATCTCAGCTGCCATGTAACTGCCCAGTTGGCTCACAGCCGCCGTGAGCAGCGGATCGATATTGGGTTCCCAGGGATCGATGAACGGCGGGACGAAGATACGGGGTCCCGTGCTCCCCATCTGGTGGATGTCGTGCACGATCTGTGGATGCCATGCGTTGTGCGCCTTCGTGACCGTGAGCTCGGTCTCGATCTGCGTGAACGCATACCAGTCACGGTTGTTGTCGTGGCCGATATAGAAGTGGTAGAGCATTGGGAGCGGAGCCGCCTCGAACTCGGTGCCCACCCACTGCCGGTACCAATCCACCACCATGCGCAGCCCATCGGGATTGAGCGACGGAATGTCGAGCAGGATCACGTTGTCCAGGATCTCCCGCACCTTGGGCTCGCTCGACGTCGCCAGACGGTGGAGCAGTCTCGCAGCCATCTGCGGCCCACCGACCTCGGTCGCATGAATGCCGTGCGTCACGAGCACCACGCTCCTTCCCATGTCGAGCAGGCGCGTTAGCTCCTGCTGGCCCGAGATGCGTCGCGGGTCCGCAAGCCTGAGCTGGACGTCACGGAGCTCCGCGAGGCGTGCGTGATTTGCCGGGCTCGTCACGGTGAGCATGACGAACGGCAGACCGAGCGTTGTCTGCCCCAGCGTATCCACGGTCACGCGGTCGCTGTGGGTGGCCAGCAGCTGGTACCATGCACTGAGCTGGTCCCAGTTGGCGAGCTGCCGGTCCGCCCCAATCTCGAAGCCGAAATACTCCCTCGGCGCGGGGATCGTCTGCGCCTGGAGCGGCGCAACCAGCAGGAGAGCGAGCGTCAGTCGGGCAAGGGTTCGAGCCATCGTGTCCTCGAAGAATCAGTCTCAGAAATAGGGAAAAGCGTAGCGGGCTGCGACAAGCGTAGCCGGGAGGGACGCGCCGAACCGGCGATCCCACCCCGATGCTGCTCCTAGCGCTCGCCGCCTTGCGCCAGCAACGGATCCGGCCGGATGGTGAGCGTTCCGCGGTGCACGTTCCCGTCCACGGTGAGCGTCAAACGGTACGTTCCCGGTCCTGCCGTGGGGATCCGGTACTCGTCACCCAGACCGCTGTCGACGAATGGTCTGAGCAGAATCTGCATCGCTTCCCGCTCCTCCAGCGGGGTCTGTGCGCTCTCAAACCTCCGGTAGGCCCGCTCCAGCTGCTGGCCACCGAATCCCATCCCGAGCGCACGCTCGAACACTTGGGCCACGTTTTGCCGCTGCTCTTCTGTGAAGGGCGGCGGATCGAACTGCAGATCCCACATGACGCGATGGACCCCCGGCCCGACTTTCAGGTCCAGTTTCACACGGTGCAAGGCGGACATGGTTGCGATCTCCAGAGTCGCTTCTCGCGCGGTCTTCCCCAAATAGTAGGTCACCTGCGCCAGGTTCCGAAACTCGGCGCGGGGGATGCTGCTGGTTGACTCGATGGTCGGCGGATTCTCGCCACCGAACCAGAAATGGCCGCGCTGGCCGCCGCGGCTCGTGTTCTCCCACAGCGTCTGGACGCGTTGCGCAAAGAGATGAGCATCCGCCGAGCGCACCTGATCGGTGAGTTGCTGCAGGGGCGTGATGTCATCCACAATCCAGAGGCTCCGGCCGTGGGTACCGATCACGAGGTCGTGATCTCGCGGGTGGATCACCAGGTCGTGCACCGCCACCGTGGGGAATCCATTGCGGAACGGAGTCCACGAGGTCCCGCCATTCAGCGACATGAACAACCCGAACTCCGTCCCAAGGAACAGTAGGTTTGGGTTGCTCAGATCCTCGCGGAGCACGTAGGCCACCTGTCCATCGGGGATCCCGCCTGTGATGCGGGTCCACGTCCGCCCGTAGTCGGCCGTCTTGAACACCCACGGTGTGAACACGTCGCTTCGATGCCCGTCGAACACCACGTACGCGACCGCCGGGTCGTGGTGCGACGCCTCCATTCGGCCGACCCAGATGCCCTCCGGCACACCGCGGATGTTGCGGCGGACGTTCACCCACGAGCGCCCCCCGTCCCGTGTCAGTTGCACGTTGCCGTCGTCCGTGCCGACCCAGATCACGCGCGGCGAGATCGACGACGGTGCGATCGACGTGATCGAACAGTGATACTCCGCGCCGGTGTTGTCCGGTGTGACGCCTCCGCTCTGTCCCCGCGTGCGCTTCACCGGGTCGTTGGTCGTAAGGTCAGGGCTCACGATGGTCCACGACTCGCCGCCATCGGTGGTCCTGAAGACGTACTGGGCGCCGAGGAACAGCGTCTCGGGGTCGTGCGGTGACATCACGAGCGGCGCGGACCAGTTGTAGCGGAATTCCCTGCCGCCCTGTCGTTCCGCCTGGGGAACCATCGTCTCGTAGTTGGTGAGCGTAGCCGGCATGGGTCTGACGCCCGAGAAGCGATGGGTCACCACGTTGTAGCGCCGGAAGCTTCCGTTTTCGGCCTCGGTATAGAGCACGCGCCAGTCGGTGGGATCCACCTGGATGTCCATGCCGTCACCCCAGTGGAGCTTCCAATTGTAATCACTCAGGATCCCGCGCACGTCGCGCGCGAAGCTCGGCCCGCCGTAAGTGCCGTTGTCCTGGAGACCGCCGTACACGTAGTACGGGTCGCGTCTGTCCACACCGATCCGGTAGTACTGAGCGATCGGCAGGTTGTCGAGGAAGAAGAAGTGCCCGCCGTGATCGTGCGTGAAATGCAGTCCTTTATCGTCTCCGATGTAGTATCGGTCACCGTCGTTGGGATCGATCCACATGGCGTGGAAGTCCCCGTGGATCTCTTGGTCCTCGCTCCCGTTGCGAATGGTCTTCCCACCGTCTTCCGACACCATGAACCGCGTCGTGAGGAGATACACGCGCTGGTCGTCGGTGGGGTTGATACGGATCTGGCTGTAGTAGAACGGCCGGTTGTTGTACGTGTTGACGTAGATCCAGGACGCCCCACCGTCTTCCGACCGGTACACGCCGGACCCAGGCACACTCAGGTCGTCCGATCGCTGCGCTTCGATGAACGCCATCACGATCCGGGGGTCCTTTCGGTAAAGCGCGAGTCCGATCCGACCCGTCTCACCGGTCGGAAGCCCGTTGGTGAGCTTCCGCCATGTCGTGCCGCTGTCAGTGGACTTGAAGACCCCGCCATTTGGCCCGCCGCTGTAGAACGTCCACGGCTGGCGCAATCGGTGATAGAATGCCGCATACACGACGTTCGGATTCGTCGGATGCATTACGAGATCGGTGCACCCGGTCTTGCCGTCGTTCGGGAGTCCACCACCCAGCTTCTGCCACGTGTCGCCGCCATCAGTGCTCTTGAAGAGGCCGCGATCTCCGGTATAGCCCCAGAGGTGTCCGATGGCGCACACATACACCACGTTGGGGTCGCTCAGGTGGGGTACGACGCGCGCGATCTGGTGCGTGGCGGCGAGTCCTTTGTTCACGAACGTCCGGCCACCGTCGGTGGACTTGTAGATGCCGTTGCCCCAGGCGACGCTGTTCCGGTTGTTGGCTTCGCCGGTTCCCACCCACACGATGTCCGGGTTGGGCTGGAACAGTCCGATGTCTCCGATCGACGCCGAGGGCTGATCGTCGAAGATCGGCATCCAGCTATTGCCCGCATTGGTGGACTTCCACACGCCACCGGATGCCGCCGCCACGTACACGACCTTGAAGTCGTTCTCCACCGCCTCGATGTCCGACACGCGGCCACCCATGTTGGCCGGCCCGATATTGCGTGCACTCAGTGCCTGGAGCGCCTGGGCATCGGATACTTGGGCCTGCACCGGCACGGCAATGAACAGGCACAGCGCCGCGAGGACGACGTTCGGCACATGAGCGGCGGAGTTCGCGAATCGACGCATCGGTTCTCCTCTTGGCAAGCGGCGACTCCCCGTGAGGGGTAGGACGATGCAAACGAGCGCGGGAGGTAATCTAGATTACGGATGGTGCAGTGAGTTGACTAGGGTCGCGGAATTCCCGCCTCCGATCTCTGGATCCCCCTACGCTCCGATCCACCAAGTTGTGGGATGCGCTGCGTGTAGGGGTTTCCAGAGACGTCTACTTCGCCCCTGCCGCTCTGCCGCACAGCCACACCGCCGCCTAGCTTACGACCATGTCAAAGGTACCGGAGTCTCTCGCAGAAGCGCTCGCCGAACACTATAGGTTGGAGAGTGTGATCGGGAAGGGCGGCATGGCAACCGTGTACCGCGCGCGCGACCTCAAACACGGGCGCTCGGTTGCGGTCAAGGTCCTGCGCCCGGAGCTGGCGGCGGCAATCGGCAGTGAGAGGTTTCTCAGAGAGATCGAGATCGCGGCTGGGTTGAATCACCCCCACATTGTGCCGCTGCACGACTCTGGAAGAGCGGCAGGGCTGTCGAGCGGTCATGCGGTCGAGTTCCTCTACTTTGTCATGCCCGTCGTGGAGGGCGAGTCGGTGCGTGACCTCCTATTGCGGCGCGTACGGCTCGAGCCGCACGAAGCGCTGCCCATCGTCAAGGAGGTGGCCGACGCGCTGGGCTACGCCCATCGTCAAGGGCTCGTCCATCGAGACGTCAAGCCGGAGAACATCCTACTCTCGGAAGGCCACGCCGTCGTGACCGATTTCGGCATCGCCAAGGCCGTGATCACAGCCGGTGGCGAGCAACTCACGCGATCCGGCTTCCCGCTGGGTACGCCGGGTTACATGAGTCCCGAGCAGGCGGCCGGACGCACCGACTTGGACGCGACGACAGACGTGTATGGGCTGGCCTGCGTGCTGTACGAGATGCTGGTCGGCGCGACACCGGGCATGTGGCTCGAGGCTGAGTCGGTTCGGCTCGGGCGCTTCGCCGAACCCTGCACCGAGCACCGGGCGTTACTCGACCGTCTCCCCAGCGGACTGGAGCGTGCGCTCGTGAAGGCGCTGGCCATGCGGTGCGAGTTGCGTTACAAGACTCCTACCGAGTTCGCGGACGCTGTGGAGGGAAGTCTGTCTGGCGGACCTCGGTTCCGCGAACAGCGGGCAAAACAGATCCTCGAGCGTGCGGCCGCGATCGAGGCGGGGAAGCCAACGGCGGGGGAGGATTTCGCGTTGTCTCTCGGTGGCGTCCAGCGCATCGGAGCTGAAGCAGGCATCCGGCCGGAACACGTAGAGGAAGCGGCGCTCGGGTTGCAGGAGCCGGGAGGAGGGTTGGTGCGAGGTGACGTGCTGGGTGTGCGGTCGAAGCTCGATCTCCTCCGCATTGTGGACGCCGAGATCTCGCGGGCTGACTACGCGCCGCTGCTGGATGAAATCCGATCGACGCTTGGCGAGATGGGTCAGCTCGAGGCGACCCTAGACGAGTCGTTTGCCTGGAGCTCGCGGCCCGGCGGCACCGGTCGTAAGGCCCACGTGGTCGTCAATCCCCAAGGTGCCAGCACGCGTATCCGAATCAGCGATGACGACGCCGGTCCGGGACAGGCGATTGTCCTGCTTCCCCTGGGCGTCGGGTCGCTGGTACTCCTGGGCATTACCGGTGCGATCGTTACGGGCGCAGGCGGGTCAGACGTCGTGGGCGCTCTCGTCGGCGGTGCCGTGAGCCTGAGCGCCTTCGCATCGAGCTTTGCCGGTCTGCGCTGGTTCCATCGCCGCCAAATGCGGAAGCGTTTCGCCAAACTGTCGGGGCTCCTGGGCCGTCTCCAGGGCATCGTGCTCCAGAGAGGCAGGAAGTCCGGACTCAAGGTGCTGAAGAAGGACGATGATATCGGGGGAGGGCTCGATGGCTGAGTGTGCCTGTCGATCCCGACTTCGCCGTCTTGGCTTCGCAATCCCACTAACGAACGCCGGTCGATCCGCCACGGACGGACTCACCCGCGACCATCACTCTCTTAGCCGTCGGGTCGGCCTCAACAGGCTTCCTCCTCACGCTGAGCGACGGTAGCCGGGCGACGTTCCAGGCTCGATATTCCACATGCGACTTGTGCACTAACCCGATCGTAGTGTCTCGCCAGAGGAGGGAAATGTGCGGAGTGCAGGAACCTGCGGCCTGAGAGCCGCGGCGGCCGTCGTCGCGTTGGCACTGACATCAGTCGGTGTGTCGTCGGCGCAGACGGCCTCATACCTGGATTTCAACGGGCTCACCCGGGAGCTGCGGTCTCTGGTCGGCAGCTCCAACCTGGCTCGGATGCGATCGCTGGGTACGTCGCATGAGGGACGGGACATCTGGCTCGTGGAGGTCGGCAACACGTCCGGCGCACCCATCGAGACACGCCCAGGACTCCTAGTGGTGGGGAACCTGGAAGGCGATCACCTCGTGGGGAGCGCACTGGCTCTCGAGACCATTCGCTATCTCCTCACCACCGGCGATGAGGATGTTCAGACGGTGCTGGCGGAGCAAGTCGTGTACGTCGTGCCCCGTCTCAATCCGGATGGGGCGGAAGCGATGTTCAACGCCGTACGCTATGCTCGTACGCGGAATGGTCGTGCGTTTGACGACGACAACGACGGACGCATCGACGAGGATCCCCCGGAGGATTTGAACGGTGACGGCATCATCACGGTGATGCGTGTCCCCGACCCGTCCGGCTCATACATGGTCCACCCCGATGACGCGCGTCTCATGAAGAAGGCGGATCCTGCGGAGCGGGAGTCTGGAGCCTACACCCTCCACTGGGAAGGCCGCGATTCGGACGGCGACGGGTACATCAATGAAGATGGCCCGGGAGGCGTCAATCTCAATCGCAACTTCCAACACGCCTATCTCTACTGGAAACGGGACACCGGTCCATACATGGTGAGCGAACCGGAGAGTCGGGCACTCATGGACTTCGTGGTCGCGCACCGTAACATCGGTGCGATTCTCAGCTTCGGGCATTCGGACAATCTGGTGACGGCGCCCGATTCGCGAGGTGAACTCGCGGATGCCAGCGTGCTCGATCTCCCCGTGTTCGCCGACGCGTCGAATGCCGACATCTTCGACAAAGGTGTGTTCCGGACCGCGCAGCAGGGAGGTGGTTTTGGGGGGTTCTTCTTTGGTGGTGGTGGAGGGGGCCTGCCTCGCCTGCGAGGGGCACAACCAGGCCGCGACAACGACCCGGACTCGGGTCGACGGCCCGCGACCACGGTGAATCGCGCGGATCTCAAGTACTTCGAAGCCGTGTCCAAGGCCTATCGCGAGATCACCGACATCGAGAAGGTCGGCATCAACCGCGACGCGGAAGGCGCCTTCTTCCAGTACGGCTACTACCAGTTCGGTGTGCCGTCATTCAGCACACAGGGGTGGGGGCTGCCCGAGGCCCTCGCAGAAGAAGCCGAGGAAGAGGCGGAGCGGGAAGAACAGCCACCTCCACAGGCACAAGCGGAACGACCCCGTGGCCCGCCGCGCTCGGGCCAAGGACCGGCTCAAGGCGCCCAGGTGAGCGGTAGGGGGGAGGACGCCCAAGGTGTCGATGTCACCATTCTCGAGGCAATGGATGCCGCCGGTATCGATGCCTTCGTCGACTGGGTACCGTATGCACACCCGGATCTGGGCGACGTCGAGATCGGTGGCTTCAGGCCATACATCGTGACCAATCCACCGGCGGAGCAATTGCCGGATCTGGGCCGCAAGCACAGCGAGTTCGTGGTCCGGCTGGCCACGATGCTTCCGCGCGTGACGATCGCCGACACCGAGGTGACGAATCACAGCGGCGGGGTGTTCACCGTGCGGGTCGAAGTCGAGAACACAGGGTTCTTCCCCACGTCCCTTCAGCACGGTGTCGTGTCGCAATCGGTGCAGCCCACGATGGTACAGATCCAGGTGAGTCCCAATGCCGTGCTCACCGGCGACGCCAAGACCAGTATGGTGCCAAAGCTCGACGGGTCCGGCTCACGCCATGAGTTCAGTTGGGTGATTCAGGCCCGGCAGGGTTCGTCGGTCGAGATCCTGGTCCGATCACAGAAGGGTGGAACTGCCACCGCTACCGTGACGCTGAGGTGACGACATGACACATAAAGGGAAGATCGCAACGGCGATCGCGATGCGGAGCGGAATGCCCAGAACACTCGTGGCACTGGCGCTGGTTGCCGTGGCATCGGCAGCAGCGCACGGTCTCACCGCACAACAGAAGCGGGGCTCGGACCGCGAGCACCGGCTACCCCTCACCTGGGACAGGTGGCTCGATCATGACGACATCGGCGAGCGATTGCGACTCATGGAACGCACGTGGCCCGAGCTGCTGACTCTGCAATCCGCGGGGAAGAGTTACGGCGGCCGCGACATGTGGGTCATGACCATCAACAACCCGAGGACGGGGGACGAGGCGGACAAGGCCGCCATGTACATCGAGGCCAACGTTCACGGGAACGAGATCCAGGGTGCCGAGGTCGTTCTCTACACCATCTGGTACCTGATGGAGAACTACGGCCGGATCGACGAGATCACTCGGCTGGTGGATGAGCGCGTCTTCTATCTCGTGCCGAGCGTGAACCCAGACGGCCGAGATTACTTCCTGGACGAAGCCGGCTCCGGTGCGCGAACCGGACACGTCCCCGTGGACAGCGATGGGGATGGGGTAGCGGATGAAGACGGTCCCGACGACCTGAACGGAAACGGCATCATCGAGCAGATCCGGAAATACGTGCCGGGAGAAGGCACCCATCGGATCAGTCACGATGATCCGCGCATCATGGAGCGCGTGTTTCCAGGAGAGAATGGCGATTGGGTACTGCTGGGGAGCGAGGGACTGGACAACGATGGGGACGGACGTGTCAACGAGGACCCGATCGGCGGCTACGACCCCAACCGGAACTACGCCTCGGACTGGCAGCCTGACTACATCCAGGGCGGTTCGATGGACTACCCGTTCGAGCTGCCCGAGGCGCGCGCTTTGAACGACTTCATGATGGCGCACCCGAACATCGCCGGCATGCAGACCTACCACAACTCGGGCGGCATGATCCTCCGCGGTCCCGGCGCCGCCTGGCAGGGCACGTATCCCGCTTCCGACATCCGCGTATACGACGAGTTGGGGGAGAACGGCGAACGGATACTACCGTACTACAACTACCTGATCATCTGGCGGGGACTCTACACGGTCCACGGCGGCTCGATCGACTGGACCAACGACGGGCTGGGGATCGTCTCGTTCTCGAACGAGCTGTGGAACGGTGGTCAGTACTTCAACAGTCCGCTGTTGCAGGAGCAGCAGCGCGACCCCGACTCACCGATCTCCGGGCAGAAATCCCGTTTCTTCTTCGACGATTTCCTGGAATTCGGGGATCAGTACGTCGAGTGGGCGCCGTTTGACCATCCCATCTACGGAGCGGTCGAGATGGGCGGCTGGAAGAAGCTGTCCAGACGGGTCAACCCGCGCTTCATGAGCATGGAGCTGTTCCATCGGAACATGGCCTTTACGCTCTATCACGCCGATCAGATGCCCCTCATGACCATCGGCGACGCGACGGTGGAGCGCGTTGGCGGGAACCTGTTCCGCGTCCGCGTGGACATCACCAACAAGCGTCTGATTCCGACAATCACCGAGCGAGGTCGCCAGAACAAGGTCGTGCGGCCGGATCTGCTGACGGTCGACGGCAATGTCGAGATCATCGCGGCGGGGTGGGTACGGGACAAGTTCCGCCCCGGCCCGACGGACATCATCGATCAGGAAGAGTTGGATCGCATTCTCGTCCGCAGTGGCCATCCCGGACGGACCACGCGAACGATCGAATACTTGGTGCGCGGGTCGGGGCCGATGACGGTGCGCTACTCGGCGGTCAAGGGTGGGACCGTGAGTAGGAGGGTGGAATTGCGATAGACGGCACGCCGGATGGGCGGTAAGACGGTACGGCGCTCATGGCGGTGAGGAGGCGCGCGAGCCGATCGGGTTGAGGGACGTGAGATCTGGCGAGGAAGTCATCAGTTGCCAGATCTGGCAACTAACCCACGTCGCCATTCCGAGTCTCGAAGCTCGTACCCCTCACCCTCCCACCCGCTGCAATCCTGCCCGAGCCTCGTCGATCATGGGCTGGAACTCCTCGTCCGCTTCCGACCACAGGAATAAAGACCGTTCGTAATGCCGCCGCGCGTCGGCGGGGCGGCCCTCGCGTTCGGCAAGGCGGGCCGAGCGAAGGGCCGCGGGGCCAGCAAACACGCGGTCCACGAAACTGAACTCCTCGAACGAGCGGTACGCCACAGCGGCTTCTTCGCCCCGCCCCATGGTGTCGAGGAGAACGGCCCGACGATACCGCTCCGCCGCCAGCGATGTGAAGGGCGAAAACAACGCCAACTCGTAGTTCACCGTTAGGCCTCCATCACCCAGCAACTGGATGGCAAGCGCTCGATCACCGCCGGCCTCTGCCACCGCTGCCCGGATGCTCCGACCATAGGCGCGATGGAGGTGATCACTGGCCCTGTCACCCGTTGTGCGGTCGAGCTGCGCCGCCAACGCGCTCGCAGCTGGCAGATTCCCGAGCTGCACTTCGGTGAGACCCAGCAAGTAGCGCCGCAGCCCCGGGTACAACCCGTCGTGGACGTTGAAGTGAACGATCGGGATCGAACTCGGCCGAGCCTGCGTTGCATCCCAGTCGCGCAGCGACCGCCGCAACGACTCGACCTCGGCGCGGGATGCCGGGGTGAACGGCTGGAGGGTGAGCAACGCGCGATGCGAGAGCCCGAGCGCCTGGTTGAGTCGTTCGGCGGCGTCGAGCTGGTTCCGAGTCGCTGACCACCGGCCTTGGATCGCATTCAGGTAAGCGAGGTGGATGTGCCCCAACGCGCGGAGCTCGGGAGACCGCGAGGGCAGCGTCTCGGTCGCAAACAGGAGCTGCAGAGCGCCGAACCGGTCCGTCCATGTGGAGATCCCGTAGGTGGCTTCCGGCACGTAGATCTCCGGGGCACGGACGAGCGCCGCCCGAAAGTCGAGCAGCGCCGATGAGTCCTCCGCAAAGACGGCATGATAGGCTCCGACTTCGAGCGCCCTATCGCCCTCGGGATTGAGTTGGAGGACACGCTGCCCGAGCGAGTCGACAGCCTTCACATCGCCGGCGCGGGCCGCAATCCGCTGCAAGTGCATCAGCGAGACGGCATTGTCGGGCTCGAAGGTCAAGACGCGCTCGAACCCTTCCCGTGACTCACTGATCGGACGCCCGTCCACAGGACCGTAGTGGAATTGGACTTCGGCCAACTGGATCCAGGCCTCGACGTCCTGGGGCCAAATCTCAACAACGGCGCGGAACATACGCTCCGCCGTCTGATGGTCGGCACGCCGATTCGCGAGCAACGCTTCGAGGATCCGCCGATCGTGGTCGGAGAGCCGGTCAGCGTGCCGAACCGCCCCCTCGGCCGCGACGCTGGCCAGGTCGGGGCGCAGCGCCCATTCGGCGGCGATGCTCAGACGGTACAGGGCGAGGGCAAACTGGCTGTCCGCCGCCACTGCAACCTGGAACGCCTCGACCGCAGCATTGAAGCGCCCGGCACGAAACTGTGTTTCGCCCTCGAGATACGCCTTGAGGGCCGGCAACGACGCACTCGTCACCGCGGCGACCTGCGTGACGCGCGACGCTCGGCCGCCGCCGGACGCGAGGAGCTGCGTAGCAATCTGATCCACCATCGCGAGAATGTCGTCGGGATCCCCGTCGACGGCGCCGGCACTGATCGGCTCGGCGCCCGTGCGCTGATCATAGAGGGCGGCGTCGATGCGAATGCCCTCCCCAGCCTGTAGGATGTCGCCCAACACGTACAGACCGGCCCCTAACCCCCGCGCCAGCCGTGCGGCCTCCCGGGGTGTGACCCGGTCGGGCGCTTCCTGACGCACGCGTGCCATCACCGCCCGCGGGTCCACACTGCGGAGCTCACCTGCGCCGTCCATACTGGTGGCGAGGAGATTCACCATCCCCTCGCCCAAGTACCGGACGTCCGCGCTACCCTGGACGGTGAACGGAAAGACCGCGACCGAGGTCGACGAGAGCGTGGGGTCCGACCCTCCGCCTCGGCCGAAGACGGCAAAGCCGATCACGGCGACGAGCGCAATCGTCACAAGTGCCGCGATACCGAGGCGTGTTCGACTCCGCTCTATGCCACGCACTGCCGTGGTCCCAGTCCCGGGTGTCGTCGATGCTTCCAACTCGTGCACGATCTCGTCGGCGCTCGCCCACCGGTCATCCGGCTTCTTACTCAGGCACCGCATCACGACATCTGAGAGACCTCGCCCAACGTCTGGCCGGATGTCGCGAAGAGGCTTGGGCTGTTCAAAGAGATGCGCCGCCAGGACGTTCTGCAGCTTGCGATCCGCAAACGGCGGCGCACCGGTCAACAACTCATAGGCGAGCACGCCAAACGCGTAGATATCGGCTCGGTGGTCGATGTCGGGATCGGCGGCGGCCTGTTCCGGGGACATGTAGGCCGGCGTGCCGACAGCCATCCCGACCGTGGTGAGCGCTGCAGCTCCTGCCGCCTCGCTCACCGCTCGGGCCACACCGAAATCGGTCACGGTCGCGTGCCGACCCGAGACCATCACGTTGTCCGGCTTGATGTCGCGGTGCACCACGCCGCGTGAGTGGGCGTAAGCCAGTGCATCGGCGACTTCGCGAATCAGTCGCGTCGCTTCGGCAATGGGGAGCGCGCCCTCTCGTTCCAGTCGGCCGCGAAGCGAATCCCCTTCCACGTAGGGCATGACGTAGAACAGAAAACCGTCGGCTTCGCCCGACTCGAAGAGCGGGAGGATGTGCGGGTGCTGGAGGTTCGCCGTGACCTCGATCTCCCGAAGGAACCGTTCCGCACCCACGACCGCGGCGAGATCAGGCTTCAAGACCTTGAGCGCCACGTTGCGGTTGTGCTTGACATCGTGCGCGAGGTACACCGTTGCCATTCCACCGGCACCGATTTCGCGCTCGATGGTGTAGCGACCCGCGAGCGCGGATTTCAGCCGCTCGAATGGATCAACCATCGCAACCACCTACCGTCTTGCCGCCTTACCGCCATCCCGCCCATCGAGTCCCGGGTCGGCCGAGTGCCAGATCTCTGCGAGGGTCGTCCGGGTACGATCTGCCGTTTTCGGGTCACCGGCCGCTGCCGCCGCGTGCGCCAAACCGATGACCGACCGGGCCCGCTTGGGCGCCAGCTCCAGCGCCCGCGCAAACGCCCGCTGTGCCTCGGCGTACCGCCCTGCGCCAAGCAGCATCTCGCCCAGCAGCTCGTGTGACGGCTTGACTATGTCGGGCGGGCCAAATTCCATTGGGAGCCCGTCTTCGACGACCGTTGCCTCTCGCAGCAACGCCACGGCCTTCTCCCTCTGACCCTCAGCGTAGAGAATAGCCGCCCGCAGCTCGATCTCGAGCACCCGCAGCTTCATCTCATTCTGATACTCGCGAACGAGCCGCGCGAGACGTGCGAGTTGGGGGTCGACTCCAGAGCGGTCACCGCGCTTTACCGCGGCGTACCCCAGCGCAAAGGCGTCCATTCCCCGCGCCACGGGCCCCGTGCCGGCCAGATCCAGATCCCAGGCGAGCATGGCGTCGTCCCATCGCTCGGTGTTCACCACGTGGTGGGCGCGCATGGTGGTCAGGTAGGAACGCGCTCCCCGCCGGTCACGAGTTGCCAGCAGCTCACGGGCCTGCACGAGACGTCGTTCGGCCTCAGCGAAACGTCCCTGTTGCACGAGTCCGTATGTCAGCCACGAGGTGTAGTGGCCGGGTCCCCACCATGTGATCTCAGCGGCGACGATATTCTGGGACACCACGTCGTCCCACATGCCCATGGCCACGAAGATGTGCGTGGTCATGTGCTGTGCGTGGGCGGCGTCGGGGGCGATCCCGGAGTACGCCCGGGCAGCCGGGAGGGCGATGGGGGCGTGCACCGGGTCGTCGAAGGCGTGGATCACGTAGTGTGCAGCACCAGGGTGTGCGGGGTGCTCCTGCAGGATCTCCAACGCGATCGCGCCCGCCCGCACGTACGTCGGCACGACCCGGACCGTCCCGCTCAACCCCATGAGCGACAGTGCGTGGAACGCCCGCGCATCAGCATCGTCCGGGAAGGCCCGCACCAGGTCCCCCATCGCGACCGAGTAGGCCGTGTCACGATCCGGCTTGGGGCCTGCGCGCCAGAGTGTCTCCACGGCGTCAAGGTACATTCGCTCACGTTCAGTGGCAGCCTTCACTCGGCGTGCTTCGGGCGTGGGGCCGAGACGCGCCAACACGGCGCGGGCCGCCGCATCGTCCCACTCCCCCCAGAGCGGATGGTTGTACGTCATGGCCTCTCCCCAGTACGCGAGCGCGAAGTCGGGATCCACGATTTGTGCCTGGCGGAACGCTGCCGAGGCGGCAGCGAATTCGAAGCTGTGGAGGAACAGGACACCCCGCACGAAGTGCGGCTGCGCCGCCGGTGCACCGGAGGTTGGGAACTCGACTTGGCCGAGTCGCGGTTCCTGCGCGCTGAGCGGGCAGCTGAGCGCGATGGCCATGACGGCAATGAGCGGGAGGCGCGGTCTCATGGGGTCATCCTTTCGCCCACGACCGGCTCCACTCGGGCCGCAGGGGAGCCGAACGGCGTGCTCGATCGATCGTGTGCCGGTGGGTTTGCCAAGTAGCCAGTGGTTCTCTCAATCCCGACAGAAACTATGGCCGTGCTCATCTCGACCATGGCGGCACGATGTCATTCATCCGCGCGTACGCGATCGACTGACCCACGTGCTCGTTCATGTGCGACAGCAGCTGGAACAGCACCGCCCAGCCGGGAACCTCCCGACCGTACAGCGTCGTCGTCCGGGTGAGGTCGCCCTCGGTCATGGCGCCCACCGCAGTACGCACATGCTCGATCGAGGCACGCAGCGCTGCGACGATTGTCTCCTTGTCGGTGACGGATTCGAAATCCTGCCAGTTCACGCCGTCCGGCGCCTCGATACCGAGCGAGCCGTCGAGGTACAGGTAGTTGTAGCGCGCTATGTGCATGTACACCCGCGCGATGGACATCACGCCCTCGCCTGGGCTCCACGTGTAGACGCTCTGGGGCACCGCTGCCGAGAGCTGTGTCATCTTCATGCTCGAGCGACCGAAGTGCGCGACGAACTCGTTGCGGTAGTCAGTCGGTGCACTCTGGGCGCGCGCGTCTGGGGCCGCGACCGCCAGGGCTAGCAGCACGAGCCACCAGCTTAGCCTTCGGTGTGCGTTGACCATCACATTCCTCCCTGCTCGTCAGGTTGCCACCGTCATACCGACTTACCACCCGGCTTCACCGTCCGCCCCACGACCATCGTGATATTGTCGGTCCCGCCGCCGTCCAAGGCATCCTGCAGCAGATCCTCGCAGGCCTGTTTGGCGCTCGTCATCGATGCCAACCGCTCCACGATGCGCTCGTCCGGCACGTGCTTGGTGAGCCCGTCACTGCACAACAACACAACCGACCCCCAACTGCGAACCAGTCTGGTGACTACGGGCGCGGCTTGCTGACCGCCGATCGCGCTCGAGAGGACGTGCGCCCACCTGGTTCGATGCGCCTTGGTCTGCGTCAGCGCCCCCTGGTCGATGAGGTCCTGCGCCATCGTCTGGTCGCGCGAGATCTGCGTGAGCGTGCCGTCACGAAACAGGTAGCAGCGACTGTCGCCCACTTGGAGCAGATAGGCGTGGGGCCACAGTCCGAGGAACAGCGTCATCGTGGTGGCGAACCGCTTGTGATCCGTTTGCTCCTTCGCCCGCGCCTGCAACCGCTCGTGACACGCCAGGGCCGCATCCTCGAGCAGCCGAGGGAACGCCTCCGGATGAGAGGCCTCGGACGCGTACGCGTCGTGAAATCCCTGGGCGACCTGCTGCACGACCCCCTGCACCGCCAGGCGGGCGGCTTCCTCGCCCCCGCCACCGCCCCCGACCCCATCAGCCACCATCGCAAAGGAGGCCAGACGCTCCGGCTGGACCACCGCGTGCACGTCCGTCGAGAGGCTCGTGCGGTCGACCACCACCCCACGGGACAACGACCCCAGAAAGTAGTGATCCTGGTTGTCCTTGCGGACCAAACCGGGGTGCGTCAGACCCCAGTCGTCGATGTCGGTGTGACGGGGCTTCTCAGGTCCCTTCAGTGGTCAGCTCTCCAATTCCGGTCCGATTCATGGCTCACTGGACTCAGCGTTCCGGAGCCGGTTCAGCTCGCCGGCGATCCAATTCACGACCACGGTTAGCTCGGTTTCCTCCTCCTCGTACCGGAATAGCAGAAGCTTCTGGCCGTTGGGATGGATGTCGTACTGCCGCTGCCACGGATACGCGTAGTAGCGCCCTTCGAAGAGGGTGTGGGGGCGGCTCACGACCCGGAACGACGCTCCGGTCTCGACCGATACAACCTCGAACCGATCGCCGGCTCGATAGAACAGCTCCGACCCGTCGGGCGCCCACGCGGGCTCCGTTCCCCCCTCCGTGGACACCTGAATGCGACCACCGGGACCGGGGAAGGGGCGGACGTACACCTCGTCTCGCCCCGACTCGTCCGACGAGAACGCGACCCACCGTCCATTCGGTGAGAACGTGGGCGAGCGCTCCAGGAACTCGGTTGTGAGCCACGGCTCGAGATGGGCAGCGCTATCGAGGGAAAGGGCCCAGAGATCGTACTGCCCGCCGGCCAACCCCAACCGGGTCGTGGCACCAGACTGCGTGCCGGCGGTCGCTGTCGCCGTCGCTGCCTCCGGCGCGGCGGCAACGCTGTTCGCCCGCACCATCAGATGCTTCCCATCCGGACTCAGGTCCTGGGTCCGATGCTGTCCGGTGGCCTTGAGGAGCGGGGCGGGTTCCGCGCCCCGATCGGAGGGGATCACGTAGATGTCCACGTCGGGCCCCTCGGCCCGGGAGAAGAGGATGCGTCGCCCGTCCCCGGTCCACAGTGGATAAAACCCCCCGCCGAGCGTCAGGGGACCGAAGGTGCCGAGCGCGAAATCGTAGATCCAGATCTCGCCCTGGTATCCTACTGCGAAAGATCGGCCGTCAGGCGAGTACCGTGGCCCCTGGTAATCCCCGCCCCCCAGCGGAAGCGAGACGGCGGAACCACGACGGTCCATGACGATCGGTACCGTGCTGCCGAGCGAGCTCAGAAACGCGAGGGTCCCGTTGCCGGAGAGCGTGTATTGCGCTGCGCCGTCGCCACCGACGAGCACCGAATCGAGGACAGTGATGGGCGATCCCAGCACCCGGGCCCTGTCGGCATCGAAGGGCACCGCGCGCAACGCCCCCTCGGCGCCGGCGTACACCAGATATCCGGCACTCACGTAGCTCGCATCGGTCCCGGCAATGAGCTCATGAACTTCACCGGTCTCGAGCGAGACGGCGCCCAGCCGAGCCGTGACGACCGAGCCTCTCCAGACGGTGAAGACCACCCACTTCCCGTTCGGGAGGATCTGTGGCCAGCGATGGTCCAGTTCGCCGGCCGCGGAATCCACCGACGTGAGCTGCCGCGGTGCACCACCCTCGGACTCGACCACTAGGAGGCCGGCACCGAAATCCGGCTGGAACACGATCTGGTCATCCGATCCCCAACTGCCACCACCGCTGGTCGGCGACATTCGGGCGATCGTCCTGGGTGCCCCACCGCGCACGGGAACCGTCCGGAGCTGCTGATCCGCGTAGAACCCCAAGCGCTCTCCGTCGGGTGACAAGAACGGCGACATGACGAGACTGCCATCTGTTCCCGATATCGGCTCGGCATCGACCTCCCCCATCGGTCGCCGATACAGCTGCGACCCGCCGCCTTCTCCCACCCCGATGTAGATGAGCTGACTGCCGTCCTGGGACAACACGAGCCCGCGTCCGAAATCGATGTCGCCAAGCCGAACCCCGAGCGTGAAGCGCGCGATGGGACCGGCCGCCTCGACCGGCCCGTCCGGCCGCCGCGATCCCAGCACGACGCCCGCAGTGACGGCGGCGATCAGCACAAGCGCCGCCTGCCAGTTGACGAGACTGCGTCGCATCCACGGCGTGCGCACCGTGGCGGTCACGCCCGCCGCCTGCGGGACGGTGGCCGCGAATCCCGGACTGACGAGGGCTTCGCCGAATTGGGCCGCACTGCCAAACCGATCGGCTGGCAGCTTGTTCAAGGCCTTGGCGATCGTCGCGGCCACGTGCCCCGGTACGGTGTCTCGCGCCGCGGTCACCGGCGGGGCCTTCTCCGTGATCACCTTGGCCACGATCGCCTGGGCCGTGGAGCCGGTGTACGGCGGGTCACCCGCAAGCATCTCATACAGCATGGCCCCCAGGCTGTACACGTCACTGCGGGCGTCCAACTCACGATCCCCCATCGCCTGCTCGGGACTCATGTAGTGCGGCGTCCCGATGCTGAGCCCCGTTTCCGTGAGCCGCGAGCCACCCGCCTGGGAGACCGCGAGCGCGATGCCGAAATCGGCGACGAGCGCCTGGCCGTCGTGCAGCAGGATGTTACCGGGCTTGATATCGCGATGGATCACGCCGTGACGGTGTGCGTAATCGAGCGCCGCCGCCACCGACCGCGTAATCTCGATCGCCTCGTCGATCGCCAGCTGCTTCTCGCGATCCAGCTTGTCGCGCAACGTATCGCCCTCGACGTACGGCATCACGTAGTACAGAAACGTGTCCGCCTCGCCCGAGTCATACAGTGGCAGGATGTTCGGGTGCTGCAGATGGGCGGTGACTTTGATCTCCGCCAGAAATCGCTCCGCCCCGATCACCGCGGCCAACTCGGGCTTCAGCACCTTGAGCGCTACCTTCCGCTCGTGCTTCACATCGTGCGCGAGAAAGACGGTGGCCATACCGCCCGCTCCGAGCTCCCGCTCGATCGCGTAGCGCGCGCCGAGCGCGGATTTCAGACGTTCGACTGCCTCACGCATGTGAAGCGCCCACCGCCATGCCACCTACCGTCCCAAGAGCCAAGTTCACGGCGTCTCCAGGTTGCGATAGACAGCTCGCACGAACCGTTCGGCGGTCTGGCCCCAGGCAGCATCGAACGCCTGCGTCGGCGAAGCCGCCACCACCTGGTCTTCGGACATCCCCTGGCTCTTGAGCCGAGATACCCGGTCGCGAACGCTCACGATCATATCCCGGTACGCGCGCAGTTCAGCGGGGCCAGCGATCTCACCGTGTCCCGGAATGATCTTCGTGTCGGGCCGCGCCAGCGCCAGCACGGCGTCGGCCGCATCGATAACCCCCTGCACCCCACCCCCGCTCTCGAGGTCAATGAACGGGTAGCGTCCGTTGAAGAACAAATCACCCATGTGCACCACGTTGGCGCGCGTGAACACGATCACGGCATCGCCGTCGGTATGAGCGCGCGCGGCGTGAAACACGTGGAGATGCTCGCCGTTCCAGTGGAAGTTGATCTCGTCGGAAAACGTGACCACGGGCAGCGCGCGCGGTGGTGCCTGATTCGAGCGGCCGACTAAGTTGCGGAAATCCGCGGGATTCATGCGCCGACGTACATTGTCGTGCGCCACGATCAGCGCGCCGGCCGAGCCCATGTTCTCGTTGCCGCCCGTGTGGTCGCCGTGCCAATGCGTGTTGAGCACGAACCGCACGGGCTCGGGCGTCACCGCCCCGACCGCGGCGCGGATCTTCTCGGTGAGCGGTGCGAACTGGTCGTCGATGAGGAACGCGCCGTCCGCCCCGATCGAGAGGCCGATGTTGCCGCCTCGCCCCATCAGCACATACACCCCGGTCGAGACGGGAACGGTGCGAATCTCGACGCTCGCCCAGTCGGTCTCTTGGGCGCGAGCCGCACCACTCGTAGCGAGCATGAGCGCGCCGAGCGTGGCGGCGACCATTGTCCTGCAGATTCGGAAACGCGAGACGATTGGCTTCACGGGCCTTCGAAGGTTCGAGTGCGAGGCTGTCGGTGATCCTCCGCGCCCGCGGGAGGGCCGGGACCGGGAGTCCCGCGGCCAGCGGAGCATAGGATCAGGCTTAATGTGAGGAACATATCGGCTTGACTCCGGGGAAGCCAGGAAAACAGCGTGTGGCCCGGGGCGCAAGCGTGGCCGCCGTTCATCGCCGAAGCGCTCCCGTTACCGTACCTTGGATCGTTCTATCCAGCGCCGGCCGGCTGGTTTCAGACCCCCGGGCCATACGATGATCACCACCCACAGGGGGAGCACCGCGTGAGCGAGTCCCTGCGCCACTACCTCGATTTCGCTACCGAGACGGCCTGGCACGCCGGTCGCCTCACGCTCGGCTATTTCCAGTCCGGCGTCCGGCCCGAGCGCAAGGCTGACGATTCGCCAGTGACCGTCGCCGACCGGGAGGCCGAGCAGCTCATTCGCGTCCGCATCGAGCAGGCTTTTCCGGCGCACGCCATCGTGGGCGAGGAGTTCGGCGAGAATGAGCAGCAGGGCGCCAGCCATCGGTGGTATGTCGATCCGATCGACGGCACGCGGGCCTTCGTGCGTGGCGTGCCGCTCTACGCCGTGCTTCTCGGGCTCGAGATCGAGGGCCGCTGCGAGGTCGGGGTCGCGTACTTCCCCGCACTCGAGGAGTTGATCGCCGCCGCGAGTGGCGAAGGGTGCTGGTGGAACGGCCGCCCTGCCCATGTCTCGAACGTGACAACCCTCGAGCAGGGGATCCTCACTCACGGCAACGCGGCTGCCTTCGAACGTCACGGCCGAGGGGATGCCTGGAGGCGGCTTCAGCATGCCGCCGGGTTCTGTGCCGGCTGGGCCGACGCGTACGCGTATCTCCTGGTCGCAACGGGCCGGGCCGAAGTGGGGTTGGACCCGGTCATGAGCGCGTGGGACTGCGCCCCCTTCCCACCGATCCTCCGCGAGGCCGGCGGCTACTTCGGCGATTGGGACGGCCACGAAACGATCCACGCCGGGGAAGCGCTCGCCACGACACGGGCGCTGATGGATGAGGTCCTTCGCGTGATTCGGGGGCCATGATGGAAGGGCCGCGAGTCACGTGGCGGGACACCGTTGCCGCAATCCCCGATCTTACCATCGCGGGCGTGTGCCTGGCGGTGTGGATCGCTCCCACGCGACTCGGCACGCATCGCATCGGCGAGCTGATGCTCCTCATGCTCATCGAGTTCATGGTCGTCCACTCCGCGGCCTTTATGGGGACGGCCGCGTATGCCGACGCCCCCCGGACGACGCGCACCAAACGCGTACTCGGGCTCGGCGTGTTCTACACGCTCTTCGTGGTGGGCTTCTCCCTTGGGTTCAAGACTTGGTGGCCGTTGGTCGGGTTCTGGGCGCTCACCCTGAACCGCCTGCTCGGCGCGTTGGTGGGCCAGGCGCCGAGTGGAGCAGAGCGCGAGCTCATCCGCCGTGGCTGGGGCATCGGCGCGCTGTTCTACCTCCTGGCCGTGATGATCACGACCCTCGCGCCGGTCCCGCCGTTCGGGATCGACGAAGCGGCCATCGGGGCGGCCAACCTGCCCAGCAGCGGGCTCTGGGTGAGAGAGCCCTACCGCGTCGTCGCGGCAGCGTTTCTCTATTTCGCCGCGCGCGGCGTGTCGGAGCTGGTCGGACACCGGTGGTTCAAGGGCGCTGCCACGGGCCCGAGCAGGGCCTGAGTTCATGAAGACGGGCCCTTAAGGGCAATTTACGGAATTCACGGGCGCTTCATCCCTTTTTCATCCTCCGGGGCCCACTAGAGAGGGTCCGCAACGGTCGGCCGCCGGGCAGCGCCCGGCTTTCGACCATACCCGCATCACTCAAGAGGAGGCCTACCATGTCCGACGCTCGAGAGCGCGACGACGGCCCGGATTCCAAGCAGGGGGTCAGCCGCCGCGGGTTCCTGAGTTCCGTCGGGACGGGGGCCCTGTCCCTCGCGGCGGCGCGACAGGCCGCCGCCGCCGAGATGCCACCGCCCACGGAGATCGTCCAGGCCACCGAGCTGACCCAGGTCGTGCTCCAGATCAACGGTCGGAAGCACCAACTGCTGGTGGAACCGCGCTGGTCCCTGGCATATGTGCTCCGCGAGCGGCTCGGACTCACCGGCACCAAGGTGGGCTGTGAGCGCGGCGAGTGCGGTGCCTGCACGGTGCTGATCGGCGATACGCCCCGATACGCCTGCATGACACTTGCCGTGGAGGCCGAAGGCGTGACCATTACGACCCTCGAGGGCCTGATGCTTGGCGAAGACCTCGGCCCGACCCAGCAGGCGTTCGTCGAGGAAGACGCCTACCAGTGCGGCTACTGCACACCGGGGCAGATCATGGCCGTGGAAGGTCTCGTGCGGGCCCAACAGGATCCGTCGCTCGAGACGATCCAGGTCGGCATGAGTGGCAACCTGTGTCGCTGCGGCGCGTACCCTCACATCTTCCGCGCTGCGCGCCGAGCGGCTGCGCTCCGCCGGGGTGAAGGAGGTGCGTCATGACCGCCGAGCGCGACGAACGATATTGGGAGGAGGGGCTCGACATCCCGCAGACGCCGGCGCCGTCCAGTGATCCCGAACCCTGGAAAGAGACACGAATCGTCGGCACGCCCCGGCCACGCGTGGACGCGTACGAACGGGTGAGCGGCACGGCCGTTTATCCGTCAGATGTCGTGCTGCCCCAGATGCTCTATGGGGCGATCCTTCGCTCGCCGCATGCCAATGCGGTCGTGAAAGGCGTGGACGTGTCCAGGGCGGAAGCGCTTCCCGGAGTGCGTGCGGTGATCTCGGCCTTCACGCCGACCGACCGCTCGATTCGCGGGCACGAAAGGCTGCTCCGCGAGGACCTGTTCGTGCCGCACTGCCGGTTCGAGGGGGAAGTGGTTGCGGCCGTCGCGGCCGACACCCCGTACCAGGCGGCCGATGCCGTGCGGGCGATCGCGGTCGAGTACGACGTGCTTCCGTTTCTCGCCGACGAGCGACGAGCGCTCGACAGCGACGCGCCCCTGGTGCACGAGACCGGCAACCGAGTTTCGGCACCGGGCCGCTATTCGCGTGGCGACGTGGAGGGTGGCTTCGCCGAGGCCGACGTGGTGCTGGAGCGGGAGTACCGCACCGAGGCTGAGATTCACACGCCGATGGAGTTACACGGCTGTGTGGCCAGGTGGGACGGCGACGCGCTCACCCTCTGGGAGTCGACTCAGGGCGTGTTCTCGGTTCAGGCCCAAGTGGCTTCATCGCTCGGCATGCCGCTTTCGAAGGTGCGCGTGGTGGGCCATTACGTCGGTGGCGGGTTCGGTAGCAAGCTCCAGCCTGGGAAGTACACGCTCATTGCGGCCCTGCTCGCCAGGCAGACCGCCTGCCCGGTGAAACTCTTCCTGACGCGCGAGGAGTCGTATCTCACGGTCGGCAACCGGCCACCCAACAACATGCGGCTCAAGGCGGGCGTGAAACGTGACGGAACGCTCACCGCGCTGGACTTCTACGCTACCGGCACCGGCGGCGCGTACCGGGCCGGCGGCACCGGGGCGCTCGACTGGCTGATTCGCGATCTCTACGCGTGCGCCAACGTGCGCATCGAGACACAGGATCTCTACATCAACGCCGGCCCCGCCAGACCATTCCGCGCCCCGGGGCACCCGCAATGCGCGTGGGCCTTGGAGCAACTGCTGGACGAGCTGTCAGACGCGATCGGTATGGACCCGGTCGAGCTCAGGCTCAAGAACGTGCCGACGGTGAGCCAGGGCCGAGGCAATGCCCCGTATACCACGACCGGACTCGCGGCCTGCATCGAGGAAGGGGCCAAGGCGTTCGGGTGGCGTGAGGCCCGGAGCGCGCTGCTGCGCCAGCCGGCCGACGCGGCGGTGCGGCACGGTGTGGGCATGGCGGCCGGGCTCTGGGTGGCAGGCGGCGGTGGGCCGCCGTCCACGGCCATCGTGAAGCTGTTTGCCGACGGCAGCGTCAATCTGAACATGGGGGCGAGCGACATCGGCACCGGCACCAAGACGGTGATGGCGATGGTGGTCGCCGAGGAGCTTGGCGTGGATCCCGACGCCGTGCAGATCGAGCACGCCGACACGGGCAGCACGCCGTACGCCACCGGGAGCGGCGGCAGCAAGACGGTACCCACGGAGTCCCCGGCGGTCCGCGCCGCGGCGCTGGAGGTGAAGCGCCAGGTGCTCGACATCGCCGCCGAGGAGCTAGCAGTGCCGGCCGACACGCTGGCGATGCGCGACGGTAAGATCGTATCGACGGCCGATCCCCCAGCGGAGCGACCGATCGCGGAACTCCGAGGGCTCCGGGCCCGCGGGACCGTAACCGGGGTCGGCTATCGCGGACCCAATCCCGAGGGGAAGGCTGTCAATCCGTTTGCGGCCCAGTTCTGCGAGGTGGAAGTGAACCTACATACCGGGGAGGTACGCATACTCCGGTTCCTCGGTGCGCACGACAGCGGGCGCGTGATGAATCGTCTCACCTACCAGAACCAGGTGTTCGGCGGGATCACCATGGGCATCGGGCTCGCGATGACGGAGGAACGTGTGCTCGACGTCGATCAGACGGGCAAGATGGTGAACATCAACTGGCACGACTACAAGATCCCGACCGCATTGGACGTGCCGGCCGACATGATGTGCGTGCCGATCGACCGGCCCGACAACGAGGCCAACACGACGGGTGCCAAGGGCATCGGCGAGCCGGCGACGATTCCCACCGCCCCCGCCATCGCCAATGCCATCACCCACGCGGTCGGCGTGCGCGTCACGAGCACGCCGGCGACACCGGCGCGAGTGGTACAGCTCCTGGCCGACGCGCGGAAGGGAGGTTGAGCCATGCTACCGACTTTTGCCTACATCCGCGCGCAGTCGCTCGATGAGGCGGTGCGGCAACTCGCCGCCGACGGGGCACGCATCCATGCCGGAGGGACCGACCTGCTCGGGTGCCTGCGGGACCGCGTGTTCCACGCCGACAAGCTGGTGAGCATCACGGCGCTGCCGGGGCTGCGGGGCATCGCGACCGGACGCGACGGCGCCCTCCGGATCGGCGCGCTCACCACCGTGGCCGAGGTGGCCCGGGATCGGACCGTGCGCGAGCGCTATCCTGGACTGGCGCAGGCGGCTTCGGAGGTCGCGAGCCCGCAACTGCGCAATCAGGGCACGATCGGGG
This sequence comes from Gemmatimonadota bacterium, assembly GCA_039591075.1. Taxonomy (GTDB): domain Bacteria; phylum Gemmatimonadota; class Gemmatimonadetes; order Gemmatimonadales; family GWC2-71-9; genus JAOTVV01. Next base: position 58,574 of record JBDHEI010000005.1, on the reverse strand, counting down.
GCAATCTGTGCCAGCGACCCCGGTGCTGGTACTTCCGCGGGGAATTCCACTGCCTGCGGAAGGGTGGAACCACCTGCTACGCCCTGGCCGGCGAGAACCAGTATCACTGCATACTCGGTGGCACGCGGTGCTATATCGTCCATCCGTCCGACACCGCCCCCGCCCTGCTCGCCCTTGGCGCGTCGGTGGAAGTCGCGGGCCCGAAAGGCCGGCGGACGGTGTCCCTGGACGAGTTCTATGTCCTTCCCAGCGCAGACGTCCAGCGCGAAACGGTGCTCGCGCAGGGCGAGGTGGTGACACACGCCGTCGTGCCGCCGCCGGGGACGGGAATCCGGAGCAGCTATCGCAAGGTCCGCGCGCGCGGATCCTGGGACTTCGCGCTCGCCGGCGTGGCGCTGGCGCTCCGGTTCGACGCCGGTCGGGTGGTGGACGGGCGCGTAGTGTTGAGTGGGGCGGCCCCCGTTCCGTGGCGTTCCCGCGAAGCCGAGTCGGTGGTCGTGGGGAGCCGGCTCGAGCCGGACGTCTGCCGCCGGGCTGCGGTGGCGGCCATGGCGAGCGCCGTCCCCCTGAAGCGGAACGGCTACAAGATCCCGTTGTTCACGGGGGTGATCGAGGAGGAACTCGGGACGTTGGCTCGCGCCTAGCCGAGCGTCTTGCCCGCCGCCGCCTCCAGCCGGGCCCGATTCTGGATGCGGATGGCGCGGCGCTTGACCTGGACCACGGCCCCCACGGCCGGTGCGGGGTGCCGCCGCTCGGGCACCGCGACGCTCTCGCGCGTCACGGCAATCACGCCGTCTTCCGCCAACTGACTCATCGTGCGCGAGACCGTTTCCCGGCTGGTGCCCACAAGCTGAGCTAGGAATCGGTGGGTCACGGGCTGCGTAATCAGGGTTCCGTCGTTGTCGTCAGCCAGCTCCAAGAGCACGTGCGCCACGCGCTGAGGGACATCGAGCAGTGTCAGCGCACTGATCCGGCTGTCGGCCTGCCGCAGCCGATGACAGAGGGCGCGCAGGAGTCCGACCGCGATCTCCGGCAGCTCCCGCAGACTCCGGTGGAAGTCTTCGCGCGACAGGACCAGCAACTCGGAGTCTTCCATCGCGATGGCACTGGCCTCGAGCGGGTGGTCGTCGAACAGCGACAGCTCGCCGAAGAAATCCCCGGGGCCCCGGGTCGAGAGAATGACCTCGTTGCCGTCCTCACCGGTGACGACCAGCTTGACCCGTCCGGCGGCGACGAGTGACAGGGTCGTGACCCGTTTACCCTGCAGGATGATCACCTCGTTCTTCCGGTACCGCCTGCGGTGCAGCAGACCAGCGATCCGCACGAGATCGCTGTCCCGCAACTCGGAGAACATGGGGACGTCCTTGAGGGCGTCGGGAATCGAAGCGAATGTGACGTCGGATGCGGCCAAGGGAAGCTCCACCGTATGGTCTACGCGTCTACGGTAGTGCCTGAACCGGCGACGTCAAGCGTTGGCCGCTGCGATTCGCCTTGAGAGGCCCAGGGCCAGAGGGATAGATTCCGACTCTCCCGCGGCACGTATTGGTCGGCTTCCCCCGGGGCTGCCCCCCCGTGGGGCGGCGGACCGGGGGCCCAGTGGCAAGAGCGGCTCAGCTCAAAGGATTTCCCATGACCATCAGCCGGATCGGATCGTCCATCAGCCAGTCCGCGACGCTGGCGCTCAACCAGACCGCGGCCGCCCTACGCGCCAAGGGCGAGCCGGTCGTCCACCTGGGCGGCGGCGAGCCGAAGTCCAAGGCGCCAGCCGACGCGTTGGCGGCCGCCGCCACCATGCTCGAGACGGGCGAAGTGCGCTACACGCCGGCTGGCGGCACCCCAGCCCTCAAGCAGGCGATCATCCGGTACACCGAGGAGTTCTACGGCACGACGGTGGACCCGGTCAACGTGATCGCCTCCAACGGGGCGAAGCAGTCCATCATGGTGGCCCTGCAGGCGATCCTCGACCCGAAAGACGAGGTCATCTTTCCGGTTCCGTATTGGGTGAGCTACCCCGAGATGGTCAAGCTCTGCGGCGCGGTGCCCGTGCCGGTCATGGCGGAGGATGGGTCGTTCCATCCACGCATTGCAGACGTCGAGCGCAAGGTGACGTCCCGCACCAAGGCCGTCATGATCAACAGCCCCAACAATCCAACCGGAGCGATGTACGCCGAGGAGTTCGTCGCGGAACTCGTCGACCGCTGCGAGAAGCGCGGGCTCTACCTGATCATGGACGACATCTACCATCGACTCGTCTTCGACGGTCGCACGCCGATCAGTTGCTACACGTACGCCAGGGAACCGTTGGAGACATCAAAGCTGATCGTCATCAACGGCGTCTCAAAGCAGTACGCGATGACCGGATTTCGGATCGGGTGGGCCGTGGCCAGCAAGCGCCTCATCCAAGTCATGACCAACATCCAGGGCCATCAAACCTCCTGCCCGTCCGCCATCGGTCAGCACGCCGCTGTGGCCGCCATTAATGGCGAGCAGAGCAGTGTGGAGGACCTGCGGCGCACCCTCGAAAGCAATCGAAATGCGCTGATGGCAGAGTTCGACTCGTTCAGCGGCGTGACGGCCACCAGGCCGGACGGCACGTTCTACTGCTTCGCCGATTTCCGCCATTACGAGAGAGATTCGACCAAACTCGCCAAGCAGTTGCTCGAGAAGGCTCTGGTGGTGACGGTCCCGGGTGTGGAGTTTGGCATGGACGGTCACCTGCGGATCTCGACCTGCGGATCGCTCCAGGACATCACCGAGGGCGTCGCGCGCATGAAATGGGTGCTCGATCCCGGCGCCCCCGACAAGATCCGTATCGGCGATCGGAGCGTGGTGCGCGACTGGGTGTAGAGAGAGCGACACCGCATTGGCATCGAGGACGGTTCGGGAACCCTGACGTAGCGGAGGTGTTTCTGTGGAGCAAACGCTCCACCCTCCCCACTGCCACCGGGAGCCACGGTATGACCTCGAGACTCCGCATCGCCACCCGCGCCGCCGTCCCGGCACTCGTGCTTGGGCTGCTGGTCCCCCGTGCCGGCTCGGGGCAGTTCCCCCCGGACTCCCTGCAGAACCTCGAAGTGCTCCCAGCAGAGATCACGCCGAGCGAACTGATCGGGGTCATGCGCACGTTCGCGCGCGGCCTCGGCGTCCGCTGCCAGTTCTGTCACGTCGGGGAAGAGGGCCTGCCCCTGTCGCAATTCGACTTCGTGTCGGACGAGAAGGCCACCAAGCAGAAGGCACGGGAGATGATCCGGATGGTCCACGAGGTGAACAACCGATTCCTGGCCGGGCTACCCGATCGCGGCGACCCGCCGGTGGCGGTCACGTGCCTGACGTGCCATCGGGGGGTGTCCCGCCCACGCATGGTCGAGGACATCTTGCTCAAGGTTTACGCTGACGAGGGCTTCGACGGCATGATGCAGCAGTATCGCACCCTACACGATCGCCACTTCGGCGGGTTTGCCTACGATTTCAGTGACCGGATGTTGGTGGGTGTCGCCGGGGAGTTGGAGTCGGCTGATCAGTCCACGGACGCGCTTCGCGTGCTGGCGTTCAACCTGGAGCAGTATCCGAACTCGTTCTTCACCCAGCTCAGCTATGCGAATCTGGCGCTCGAGCGCGCCATAGTGGATGGCGGCGCGGCGGGGCTCCGCACGACCCATGCGGAGCTTGTCACGCGATTTCCCCGCCGCGTATTTGTCGAGAACCTGCTCAACCAGATCGGGTACCGGCTGCTGCGCGGCGGAGACGTTGCGTCTGCCACCGAGGCGTTCCTCCTGAACGCGGAGATCTTCCCGAATTCCGCCAACGCGTTCGACAGCTTGGGCGAGGCCTACGCCACCGCCGGCGATCGGGGACGGGCGATCGAGAGCTACGAGAAATCCTTGGAACTGAATCCGGACAACGCCAACGCCAAAGAACGGCTGAACCGGCTCCGCCAACCCTGACTGCCTGCTGCCCGTAGCGGCTGACGTTTCTCGGTCGTAAGATCCGAACGGTCGCGTCGGACCGACGCTGCGCGCCGTCGAGCGACCATCAACGATCAGACGAGAGGCCGCAATGAAGGCTCTTGCAGAAATCCAGGTGATTCCGATCGGTGTCGGGGTCTCGGTTCGAAGCCAGGTGAAGCGGGCGCATGCGTTGCTCGAGGCATCCGGTCTCCACGTCGAGCTGCATGCCAACGGGACGAATATCGAGGGAGATCTCCGCGCGATCCTCGATGCCATCGAGACCGTGCACGAGACCCTGCATGCCGATGGTATCGTTCGGCTCTCTACCCACGTGAAAATCGGGACCCGCACCGACAAGCAGCCGTCGCTCGCCGGCAAGCTGTTCTAGGGACTGCCGTGTCGTTCCGATCCACCCTGCGCGCCCTCTTCACCCTTGGCCGTGGCGTCAGCAAGGGTATCCCCAAGCTCACGGCATCTGACGATCCGATTCGGCTTTTCGTTCGCTGGTTCGACGATGCCAAGCGGGCCGGCATCTTCCTGCCGGAAGCCATGACCGTCGCGACGGCGACTCCCGACGGCGCCCCCTCGGCGCGGATGATGCTGCTCAAAGGCGTCGACGAGCGCGGCTTCGTCTTCTACACGAATTACGACAGTCGCAAGGGTGCCGACCTCGGCGCGAATCCCCGCGGGGCACTCGTCCTCCACTGGGCGATCCTCGAACGCCAAGTGCGCGTGGAGGGTCGCATCGAACGGGTGTCGGAGTCGGAGTCGGCAGCCTATTTCCGCACGCGACCGCGAGGGAGCAGGATCTCGGCCTGGGCGTCGAAGCAGACTGCACCGCTCTCAAACCGTGCCGAGTTGGAGCAGCGCGTCGCAGACGTCGATCGCCGGTATCCGGGAGACGAGGTTCCGCTTCCTTCGTTCTGGGGCGGTTACCGACTGCGACCGGAGCGCATCGAGTTCTGGCAGGGTCGTCTGAACCGGATGCACGACCGCTTGCAGTACGATCGGGATGGCGACCGCTGGCGGGTGACCCGGCTCTACCCGTAACGGGCTCGCACAGCCCGCAAGCCGAACCCGGGGCCTCCCGTCAGAGTGTGGGGTCGATGACCGCCTTGGTCACGCGGAGGGCAGCGACGTCGGCCAGTGCACGATCCGCGTGATCGAGTCCGTACCGAGCCCCAATCACGTCCCGGAATGGAAGCCGGTCCCGGTGCTTGGCAAGGAGCGCGAGCGCCCGCACGATGTGCCGAAAATCGGTCCCCCACTGCCCGAGAATGTTGGCGTGGCGCCGGTTGATGTGGAGGTGGGGGTTCAGTTCGACGGAGCCCGTATCGGTATAGTGTCCTCCGACCACGTAGGTGCCCCCGTCACGTAAGAGGTCGAGTCCTTCACGAATGGCATCGGGGTTGCCGCTCGCTTCGACGATCACATCTGCCCCGCGTCCGCCAGTCGCAGCCCGCACGGCGTCCGCCCGCTCGCGGATCGGCACCTCCAGGGGCAGCACCTCATTGGCGCCCAGCCGTAACGCCAGATCCAGCCGGGACTGGGGCGCACCGATCACAATCACACTCACCGCACCGCGTAGCGACGCAAACGCGGCCGCCGCGAGCCCGACAGGCCCCGCCCCCTGCACGACCGCGACGTCGCCCATCGTGAGATCCGAGCGCTCCACCGCCGCGAATCCGGTGAACAGCCCGCAGCCGCCGCCGATCACGTCGTCCGCGTCGAGGGTCTCCGGAATGCGCAGAACCCGCACGCCGGGCTTGAGGTGGATCCGCTCCGCCCATCCGCCCAACGGTCCCTCGTTGGCGGAGTAGGTGATGCCGTACACGCGACGACTGGGACAGCGATTGGGTTGCTGCGCCACCGTGCAGTGGTAGCAGGCATTGCACACCTCGTGGACGTCGTAGAAGGTGACGACGTCACCCACGTGCAACGGTTCTCCGAGCGCGTCGGCATCGATTCCCCGAGCGTCGACGACGCGGCCCACGCTCACGTGACCGGGAACGATCGGATAGGGCACACCCTCCAAGCGACCGTGATGCAGGTGCACGTCGGTGCCGCAGACCTCACTGGCAATCGTTTCGAGGAGCAGGCTCCCCTGCTCCAGTACGGGATCGTCGAGCTCCCGCACAACAATCGGTGTCCGTGGAGCCGTCATCACCGCCGCCCGAATGGTCATGTCAACCTCACTGAAGACCGACGCTCTGGAGTACCCCGCGGAATCGTGGCTCGGACCGTATCGGATCGAACAACGGATCCACGCCGAGGAACACGAGATGCAGTGCCCGCTCACGACACGCGTGCTCAAGCCACATGAGGGCCGCTTGGTGCTGCCCCAGCCCGAGGTGGATCACCGCGAAGTAGTCGGCCGCCACGTAGATGTCTGCGGCCCGGCGAGTCAGATCCTGCAACAACGCCCGCGCCTCTTCTTCGGCTCCGGCACGCGCATACGCGTGACCCAGGTAGGCCTTCATCGCGGGATGCCCGTCGCTCGACGCGACGCCGCGGCGCAGCGTCGCGATCGCCGCCTCGACATCGCCCGACGCCAAATAGGCCTGGCCCAGGAACCAGTGCACGAAGACGTAATCGGGATCCAGCTCGATGGTGCGCTGGAACTGATCGATTGCGGCGTCCCATTCCTGGGCGAAGTAGTGAATCCAGCCGACACCCGCGTTGACATTGAGGGCGAGCGGCTCCGCCTTTTGAGCCCGGTTGGCCTGCACCAACGCGGCGTCGAGCCGTCCCCGCGAAGCCAACAACTCCCCAGAAGTGTGAAGCGCCGGGGCGTGTGATGGGTCCAACTCGAGCGCCCGGTGCAGAGAACGATCGGCGCCGTTCCAGTCCCGGTCGTAGTAGAACCGTACCGCTCCACGCGACGTGTGCGCCTCCGGAAGCAGATCATCCAGCTCCAGAGCACGCATCGCTGCGACGGTCGCCTTGGGGAAGGCCTCACGTGGCGCGACGTAGCGGTACCACGCAAGGAGACTGTACGAGTCCGCCACACCGGCGTGCGCGATCGCATAGTCGGGATCGGCGGCGATCGCGCGCTCGAAGTAGCGGATGCCCTTCAGCAGCCCGGACCGGCGTCGTGTCTTGCCCGCGTACCGCCCCTTGAGATACAGCTCGTATGCCTCGACGTTCTCCGTGTAGCGTCGAACGAACTGCTCGTGCGGCGTCGCGAACCGACCGCGGAGTGTCGTCACGATCGCCTCAGCGATCTCGTCTTGGATCGCGAACACGTCTCGCATCTCGCGGTCAAACTGCTCCGACCACAGAAGGCGTCCGTGTTCCACGCCGGTGAGCTGCGCCGTGACCCGGAGGCGGTCACCGATCCGGAGCACACTTCCCTCCAGCACCGTCGCCACGTCGAGCTCTCTGCCGACCTGTGTGATCGGCAGCTCGGTCCCGCGATAGCCGAACGAGGAGGTGCGCGCGGCCACACGGATTCCCCGTAGCCGCGACAGCGCGGTGATGATCTCCTCCGTGATGCCGTCACTGAAGAAGGCGTCTTCCACGTCGGACCCGATATTGAGGAACGGCAGCACCGCGATCGACTTTAGTTGCGGGGTGACCACATGGATCGGCTGCGGGGTGACGAGTGCCTCGGCGAACTCGACCGCAGTCTGAAACCGATCCTCCGGCAACCTGCCCAGGGCTCGGGTGAGCGCTCGATCGAGGTAGTCTGCGATCTCGCTCCTTGCCTGGCGCGCCGACGGAATCGGCTTGGAGAAACACTGTGTGATGATGGCGTGCGGCGTGGCACCGTTGTATGGAGGTTCACCCACGAGCATCTCGTAGAGCACGCAGCCGAGCGAGTAGATGTCACTGCGCCCGTCGAGGTGCCGCTCGCCGCTCGCCTGTTCGGGGCTCATGTACGTCGGGGTACCGACGGCGATACCGGGGGCGGTGATGGATTCCCGACTCACCTCCCCGATCGCCCTGGCGATCCCGAAATCCACTACGATCGCGTGCCCGTCCGCGAGCAGGATGTTCGGCGGCTTGATGTCGCGATGCACAACATGCTGCGAGTGGGCGTGCGCCAGCGCTCCGGCCACTTCATGGGCAATTTGCACGGCCTCTTCGATCTCGAGGCGGCCGGCCCGAACGAGTCGCGTGTGTACCGACTCCCCCGGGACGTAGGGCATGACGAAGTACATCAGCCCGGCGGCCTCTCCCGAGTCGTACACCGGGATAATGTGCGGGTGGTTGAGCCGCGCGGCGATCCCGATCTCCCGGAGAAACCGCCCCACGCCGACAGACAGGGCGATCTCCGGCCGGATCACCTTGATCGCTACCTGACGGCTGTGCCGGAGGTCGGTCGCGAGGAACACGCTCGCCATGCCACCACGGCCAAGCTCGCGCTCCACCGTATAGGTGCGCGTCAGCCCTTTCTTGAGGTCGGCGAGCAGGTGAAGCATGTGGAACGTTTTCCCCCGTAGGGTGGCTTACTACAATACGCAAGAGGATACCTTCAGGCTACACGGCGGAGACCGGATCTCCGCGTGTGCGACGCTCGCGCAGAGGAAAAGGCACGCCATGGCTCGACCCGGACCACACGAGACGCCGGATCTCGCCGACAAGCCCGATCTCGGTGATCCCCACCTTCTCCCAATCCTCCCGCTGGTGTACGTGGCGTGGGCAGACGGGACGCTCAGCGACGACGAGCTCGGGGCGATTTCGTCGGCCCTGGCGGGACAGGCGTGGCTCGACGACGGGACACGCGCGGCGGTCCGCCAGTGGCTCGACCCATCGGCACCCCCCAACGCCGGACAGCTCCAGCACCTCCTCCGCACCATGCGCCGGCTGGCCGATGCGCTCCCACCACAGCAGCGGTCACTATCGGACCTCGGACTGGACCTCGCCAAACACTCCGCACGTGAACTGGGCGAGTGGGACCGTCCTGAGGCCCGCCGGGCGCTTCGGCAGATGGAGGCCGCGTTGGGTGTGGTGGCCACCGAGGTGTCGCAGGAGATCTTCGCCGTCGAAGCGCCGGCCGCGCCGGTCAGAACGGTTGAGCCGCGGTTCGACGTCGAGAAGCTGCGGACCCTGCTCGACGGCGACCACAGCGAGGTGCGCGATCGCGTCAGGACGGTCCTGCGTGACCCCGGTTTTCGCTACGAGCCGGGCCTCGACCGATCCGCATACCGCGAGCGTGTGCTCGACTGGTGTCACCGGTTAGCCGATGCCGGGCTCGGTGCGTTGGCCTTTCCCAGACAATACGGCGGCAAGGACGATCTGGGGGCCTTCATCGCGGCGTTCGAGACACTCGCCTGTTTCGATCTGAGTCTGGTCGTGAAGTTCGGAGTACAGTTTGGGCTGTTTGGCGGCAGCGTCTTGCGCCTCGGGACCACTTCACATCATGAACGGTTTCTCCGCTCCATCGGCACTCTCGACCTCCCGGGGTGCTTCGCAATGACCGAGACCGGGCACGGGTCGAATGTGCGGGATCTCCAGACCGTTGCTCGGTACGACCGGCATGCCCGGGAATTCGAGATCCACACACCGCACGAAGATGCGCGAAAGGACTATATCGGCAACGCGGCACTACACGGGCAGCTCGCCACCGTGTTCGCGCAGCTCGATATCGACGGAGACCGCCACGGGGTCCACGCGTTTCTCGTGCCGATACGCGGGCCGGACGGGGCTCCGGCTCACGGCGTCCGGATCGCAGACTGTGGGCACAAACTCGGCTTGAACGGCGTGGACAACGGGCGGCTCTGGTTCGATCATGTCCGCGTGCCACGGGAAAGCCTGCTGGACCGGTTCGCAGCGGTGAGTCCCGAGGGTGAGTACACGAGCCCCATTGCCAGCCCGTCCCGACGATTCTTCACGATGCTGAGCACGCTCGTGGGTGGCAGAATCAGTGTGGCCGCCGCCGCCGTGACCGCAGCCAAGTCGGGTCTCACGATCGCGATCCGGTACGGTGACGGACGCCAGCAGTTTGGCCCTGCCGGTCAGGCTGAGATGGTGATCCTCGACTACCTGACCCATCAGCGACGGCTCATGCCGCGGCTCGCCGCGGCGTATGCCTTCCATTTCGCGACCCGATACCTCGTGGAGCGGTTTCTCACACGTTCCGATGACGACGTGCGCGAAGTCGAGGCCCTCGCGGCCGGTATCAAGGCGTTGAGTACTTGGCAGACGATCGAGACGCTCCAGGTGTGTCGCGAAGCCTGCGGGGGCCAGGGGTACCTGGCGGAGAACCGGTTTGCCGACCTCAAGGCCGACACCGACGTGTTCGCGACCTTCGAGGGCGACAACACGGTGTTGCTGCAGCTCGTGGCAAAGGATCTGCTCACCGAGTACCGCCACCAGTTTGGCGAGATGCGCTTCTTTGGCATCCTGCGGCACCTGGCCCGGCGCACGGTGCGCACGATCGCGGACCTGAACCCTCTGGTCACGCGGCAAACCGACCCCGACCATTTGCGCGACCCCGAGTTCCTGAACAGCGCATTTCGCTATCGGGAGGAGCGGCTCCTCGGATCGGTGGCCCGACGGCTAAAGCGGCTGCTCGAAGAGGGATACGATTCGTTCGGGGCGTTCAGCTTGTGTCAGGATCACCTCGTGGCTCTGGCCCGCGCACACATCGAGCGCATCGTAGTGGAGCAGCTTCTCGGGGGCGTCGCCCGAGCCGGGCATGAAACGTTCGGCGAAGCGCTGCGGTCGCTCGCGACGCTCTATGCTCTCTGGCGGATCGAGTCCGATCGCGGATGGTATCTGGAGAGCGGCTACCTGGCACCCGACAAGTCACGGGCAATCCGTGCTCTGGTCAATCAGCTGTGCCGGGAAGTGCGTACCGATGCCGTGGCGCTGGTGGCGGCGTTCGGCATCCCCGAGCACTGCCTGGCGGCGCCGATCGCGACTCCGGTCGACGGTTGAGCCAGACTACGCGATCTCGCGCAGGCGCTGCATCAGATCCGCTGCGCTCTGAACGCGATCTTCGGGCTTTTTGGCAAGCAGACGCACGAGGAGTGACGACAGGGCCGGCGGGATGTCTCGATTGACCTCGGCGGGCGGCGTCGGCTCCTCGTGCAGCAGCTTCGCGATCAGGGTCACGGCTGAACTCGCCTCGAAGGGGATCCTACCCGTGAGACACTCGTAGAGCACCACGCCCGTCGCATAGAGATCGGACCGCGCGTCGACGGCTTCGCCCAACAACTGCTCCGGCGACATGTAGGCTGGCGTGCCAACCACCATTCCGACTTCAGTAATGGCCGACTGCCGCTTGGCGAGCCGCGCCACACCGAAGTCCATCACCTTCAGCGCCCCCTCGGGATCCAGCAGCAGGTTCTGCGGCTTGATATCGCGGTGGATCACACCCTGCTCGTGCGCCACACTCAGTGCCTCGGCCAGCTGCATTCCGATGGCGAGCGTCGATGGGATGCCCAGCTGCCCCCGCGAATCGATGAGCGCCCGTACCGTGATCCCCTCCACGTACTCCATGGTGAGGTAGTAGACACCACCCCACTGACCGAAGTCGTGCGTGCGTACGACGTTGCGGTGCGAAATCCGCCGCGCCAGCCGGATCTCCTGCTTGAACCGCTCGATGACCGTTTCGTCGGCTACGAGCTGGGGCAACAGCGTCTTCACCGCCACGTCTTCCAGCAGCTCGCGATCACGGGCACGATACACCGAGCCCATTCCCCCTCGACCAATCAAGGACACGACCTCGTAGCGTTCGGCAAAGGCCTCTCCTGCAGAGAGGTTCCCCCCGTCCACCGCCGTCTCCGCATCGGCCGGGGTTGTGCGCGCGGCCTCGATCTCCGACCGGAGGTCCCGAATGCGGTCGCGCAGCTGATCCTCTCGTGCGCGGACCTGTTGGGCCATCCCGTCGAACACACGGGCCAGTTGGCCCAACTCGTTATCCCTTGCGCCCAAGTCGGCCAGTGTGCCCGGACGGTAGCTCCCCGCCTCCATCCGCTTGGCGGCCTCGATGATCTGCGCCACGCGCTCGAGATACTGGACCTCCTGGTCGCGCAACCGCTTCTTCTCGAGGCTCGCGCTTATCCGGGCTCGGAGCAGGATCGGGTCGAACGGCTTTGGGAGGTAGTCTTCCGCACCCCGCTCGATGCAACGTACGACGCTGGACACGTCGTCGAGCGCGGAGATCATGATCACCGGGATGTCCCGTGTTGCCGGCGTTCCCTTCATTCGTTCCAACACCTGGTACCCGTCGAGTTCCGGCATCATGACGTCGAGCAACACGAGATCGTACGCCTGCTCCGAGAGCATCCCGAGTGCCCGACCGCCGTCTTCGGCACAGCCCACCTGGTACCCGTTGCGCTCGAGCCGTCGTCGCAGTACCTCGCGGTTATCCTCGTCGTCGTCCACGACGAGGATATGCGCAACACACCGATCGGCGTCGCCAGCTGTGGTGCTATCGGTCGCCTCCGTCGCGGCGGTCTTGTTCGTGACGGCTGCGTCGGGCTTTGCGAGCCGCTCAGCCGCCTTGATGATCCGTCGGATGTCTTCTCGGAACGCTGGGTCGCCCCCGTCGCTCGTCAGCAGGTCCCGCATGGTGCTCAGGATCTTCCCCTGAGGCCCCCGCAGGGAATCGTATAGGCTGCCGATCTCCTCCGGAGCGATGTCGTCTCGTGACGCCGGCAGCGCCACTTTGATGAGGCTGAGGACGTCGCGCGCCGCGCGTACCGTCTCCTGGAGCGCGCGTCGCCGTTCCGCGTGGGTCGGTTCCTCGGCATCCTCCAGCAGCATTTCGGCGTAGCCGAGAATGTGGTTCACCGGGGTGCGTAGATCGTGGCGCAGACCCGAGACCGGATCCGGTGCGGGAGCGTGGGCAGTGGACGGATCGGTCACGTGCTCTGTCCCAGCAGTGCCTCGATCTTACCGAGGAGTCGTTGCAGGTCGATCGGCTTGGTGTCGTAGTCGTCGCACCCGGCCTCGAGCGCTCTATCCCGATCACCAGCCATCGCGTGAGCCGTCAGCGCGATGATCGGGAGACCCTTGGTTTCGGCGGCTTGCTTTAAGCGGCGCGTCGCTTCCCACCCGTCGATCTCCGGCAGACTCATGTCCATGAGAACGATGTCGTAGTCACCACTGCGCGCCATGTCGACGCCCTCACGCCCGTCAACGGCCATCGCCACTTCGTAGCCTTTCCGGATCAAGCGTCGCGACAGCATGTCGCGATTCATCTCGTTGTCCTCGACAAGGAGGATCTTGGCCATCGATACTCTCTCCGTGATCTAGTCCGATATCGAGCCGGCGGGCGCGAGCGCCACCTCCACCGGCAGCCGGATCGTGAACGTCGAACCCCGTCCGGACGCACTCTCCACCTGGATGTCGCCGCCCATCATCTGACAGAATTTCTTGGTGATAGCGAGGCCAAGGCCGGTCCCGCCGTACTTACTCGTTGTCGATGCCTCCGCCTGCGAGAATGCCTCGAACAGGCGATCCATCTGCTCCGGCGACATTCCAATCCCCGTATCGGAGACGCCGAACGACACCAGTTGCGGACCATCCTCGGTCAGGGGTGCTTCTCGCGCGACCTCCAAGGTGATGATCCCGCGCTCGGTGAACTTGCTGGCATTCGACAGCAGGTTCAGAAGTATCTGCCGCACCTTGGTCAGGTCGGTGCGCATCGACCCGAGGTCCGTCGTCGCGCGTACGATCAACTCGTTGTGGTTCGTGTCAATGAGCGGCCGCGCGGTCGCCGTGACTTCATCCAGCATGGCCCGGATCTCGAAGCGCTCGGCGTACACATCCATCTTCCCCGCCTCGATCTTGGAGAGGTCGAGCACGTTGTTGATCAGCGAGAGCAGGTGCTTGCCTGCCGTGTGGATCCTCTGCATGTCGGCGCCCAGCTCGTCGTGACCCAGGTCTTCGACCTCTTCCTGCACCATCTCACTGTAGCCGATGATCGCGTTCAGCGGGGTGCGGAGCTCGTGGCTCATGCTGGCGAGGAACTGGCTCTTAGCGCTGTTGGCATCCTCGGCGGCCTGTCGCGCGCGGAGCAATTCGGTGATGTCGTAGTAGAGGCCCATGAGCCCGACACGCTTGCCATCGACGATCACCGGCACCCCGAGCACCTCAACGTCCACGAGCGAGCCGTCCTTGCGAGAGCGGCGGCCGATCCCGTGAACCGGATGGTCCAACGCCTCTCGCGTGTATTCCTTGGCCTCCGATCTCGTCGCCTCGGTCGTAATGAGGGCGTCGAGGTTACTGCCGACGGCTTCCTGTTTCGTATACCCGAATAACCGCTCGAACGCCGGGTTGCACGACACGATCTGTTCTTCCCGATCGAGCGTCACAATCGCCACCGGGCTGTTTTCCACGAGGGTCTCGAAATACTCACGCTGCTGGCGGGCCACGGTGTAGAGCCGTGCGTTCTCGATGGCAATGGCCGCCTGCGGTGCGAACAGGTTGAGGAGTCGGAGATCCTCGGAGCCGAAAATCCGGTCCGGGTCGGAATGCACCGTTGCGATGGCGCCCACGAGTCGGCCGCCGATCAGGAGCGGCGCGGCCATCACCGAATGAACCAACAGGTCGGCGTACTTGTCGGATTGCCCCAGCCACTCGTGGTAGGAAGGGATGATGAGCGGCTCCAGCGTCTGGGCCACGACCCCCATCGCCCCCTCGCCCATCTTCAGGCGAGTGCCCGTCGAGTCCTTGCCGATCTGCTCGCTCGCGACCACCTCCAGCTCCTGCGTCACGTCATCGAAGATGGCCACTTCACCGCCGGTCACCCCCAGGAGCGTCACGGCCCGCTCCAGCACGGCCTGGAGCGCCTTCGACAGTTCCAGCTCGGACGACAGGTCCGTCATGGTGGCGAGGAGTGCGCGCTGTTCCTCCGCTCGCTGGCGCTCGGAGGTGAACAGCCGCGCGTTCTCGATCGCGATCGCCGCCTGGGGTGCAAAGAGATTGACCAAGCGGAGGTCCTCCGGCCCGAACACGCGGTTCGGATCGGAGTGCACGGTCGCGATGGCCCCCACCAACCGCCGGCCGATGAGCAGTGGGGCAGCCATCACCGCGTGTACCGTCACGTCGGCATACTTCCCGGACTGGCCGAGCCACTCGTGATAAGACGGGATAATCAGCGGTTCCAGCGTCTCAGCCACCGCTCCCATCGCCCCCTCACCAAGGGCCAGGCGAGTGCCCGTGGAGTTCTTGCCGATGTTCTCACTCGCAACGACGACGAGCTCTCGTCGGTCCTCGTCGTAGATCGCCACCTCTCCGCCGGTCACGCCGAGGAGCGAGACGGCCCGCTCGAGCACGGCCTGCAGGACGCGCGACAGCTCCAGCTCCCCGACGAGGTCCTGCATGGTGTCGAGCAACGCCTTGTGCTCATCGGCTCGGCGGCGTTCGGCTGCAAGCAATCGAATCCGGCCGATCGCGATGCTGGCCTGATTCGCGGCCGCCGTGAGAATCTCGAAGTCCTCAGCACCAAAGGCGTTGGGCTCGCTGCTCTCGACGACCAGCACCCCGATGGTCGTATCGTCCACCCGGAGGGGAACGTCCACTTCGGAGCCGCTGTTGAGCGACGGCAGGTACTCCGACGCGCGGGTGACGTCGGCGGTGTAGTGCAGCTTGCCGTCTTCGAGGGCCCGGGCACTCAGTCCCTTCCCGAACGGCACGCGCCAGTCGACCGGCACATCCGGCCAGCCGACGCTGGCCTTGAGTACCCGGTCTCCGGTCGCTTCATCGACCACGAAGACGCCGATGAAGTTATATCCCAGCGCCTCGTCATGCAGCCCGTTCACCACCGAGCGATAGATCGCCGCCTCGTCGTGGGCGGCGGCGATCGCCGTGCTGAGCCGGAGCAGCGCAGCCTGACGTCGGGCCAAGCCGCCGCGACCGGGGATCAATCGCTCCGACGTGAGACGCGGCGACGCGTGCTCCGTCATGCCGACGACACCACCGGGAGCCGTGCCGTGAAGGTCGTCCCCGCCCCCTGTTGGCTGATCGCCTCGAGATCGCCACCCATCATCTGACAGAACCGGCGGCTGATGGCCAAGCCCAAACCCGTTCCTCCGTACTTGCTGGCCGTCGTCGCGTCGGCCTGCGCGAAGGCATCGAAGACGCGCAGCAATTGGCCCGGCGTCATGCCGATGCCGGTGTCGGACACCTGGAACTCCAACTCCTCCTGCTGCGAACCGTTGCGGCGCCGTGTCGCCGACAACGTGATGGTTCCCGATTCGGTGAATTTGGCGGCGTTGGACAGGAGGTTCAACAACACCTGCCGGAGTCGCGTGGCGTCGAGCCGAACGACGCCGAGTTCTCCGTCGCAACGAAGCGCCAACCGGTTACCGTTCCGCTCAACCAACGGCACGACGGTGGTCGCGACGTCGTCGACCACCCGCCGCACGTCGCAGTCCGTGAGATGCAGATCCATCTTGCCCGCTTCGATCTTCGAGAGGTCCAGAATGTCGTTGATCAGGGAGAGCAGATGCGTACCCGCAGCCTGGATCTTGGCCAAGTCGGCACCGTACTGGCCATGCCCCGCGTCCTCGGCTTCCTCCTGCAGCATCTCACTGTAGCCGATAATCGCGTTGAGCGGCGTCCGAAGCTCGTGGCTCGTGTTTGCGAGAAAGCGGCTCTTTGACTCGTTGGCCTCCTCAGCGGCACGACGGGCCTGGAGCACCTCCGTGATATCGTGATACAACGCGATCATGCCGACCGAGGTGCCCTCGACCAGGATGGGAATGGAGAAGACCTCGACGTCCACCAGCGTCCCGTTCTTACGACGCCGCTGGCCAATGCCCGAGGTCGTCCGCCCACCCTTGGCCGCCTCCGTAAAGGCATGCGCTTCGGCGAGCGTTTGCTCGGTGGTGACGAGCCGATCCAGATCGGCCCCCACCACTTCCTGCTTGGTGTAGCCGAACAGCCGCTCGAACGCCGGATTACAGGACGTGATCTGGTAGTTCGTATCTACCCGGACGATAGCGACCGGGTTGTTGAGCACGAGATCCTCGAAGTACCGCTCAGCCTCGGCGAAGAGTCGCGCGTTTTCGATAGCGATCGCGCCCTGCGGAGCGAACAGCTCGAGGAGCTCAAGATCAGTCGATCCGAATACGCGGGTCGGATCGGCATGCACGGCAGCGATGCAACCCACCAACCGCTTGCCGATGAGCAGCGGCGTCACCACAACGGACTGCACGGTGTTGTGCGTGTACTGCTCCGAACGGCCCGACCACTCCTGGTAGTTCGGGATGATCAACGGCTCGTGCGTTTGAGCGACGTGCCCCATCGCGCCTTCACCTAACGGCATCGTGGTCCCGACGGCATCGAACGCCATGTTGTGGCTCGCCACGATGCGTAGGTTTCCGGCAACCGGATCGTACGTCGCGAGTTCACCACCGGTCACCTTCAAGAGCGAGACGGCCCGCTCCAGCACCCCCTGAAGCACTTTCCCAAGCTCGAGCTCGCCCGAGAGGTCCTTCATGGTATCGAGTAGGGCTTGTTGCTCTTCCGCGCGGCGACGCTCGGTGCTGAACAGGCGAGCGTTCTCGATGGCGATAGCCGCCTGCGGCGCGAACATCGTGAGGCGCCTCAAATCGCTGTCCCCGAACTGGCGTTGTGGATCGTCGTGCACGCTCGCGATGGCACCGACCAATCGGTGGCCGATCATGAGGGGCGCCGCCATGACCGCCTGCACCGTACTCTGCGTGTACTTGTCCGACCGACCCGCCCACTCCTGATAGCGCGGAATGATGAGCGGCTCGTGCCTATCCGCGACGTGTCCCATGGCCCCTTCGCCGATCTTCATGCGGGCGCCGACGGCGTTCACCTCCATGTTGTGGCTGGCCACGATCACCAGCTCTTCGGTGTCCTCCTCGTAGATGGCCAGCTCGCCGCCGGTCACGTGGAGCAGGCTCACGGCCCGCTCGAGCACCGTGTGGAGAAGCTTCGACAGCTCCAGTTCGCCTGAAACATCCTGGAGCGTGTCCAAGAGGGCCTGCTGTTCCGAGGCCCGCTCCCGCTCGGCGGTATACAGTCGCGCATTCTCGATCGCGATCGCCGCCTGCGTGGCGAAGAGGTTCAACAATCGCAGATCGGTCTCGCCAAACTTGCGAGCCGGGTTGGCATGGACACTGGCGATGGCACCGACCAACCGGGAGCCGATGAGCAGCGGGGCGACCATCACCGACTGGACACTACTGTGCCCGTACTTTTCGGACCGCCCTTCCCAGTCCTGGTACCGAGGGATGATCAGGGGCTCGTGTGTCATGGCCACGTGACCCATCGCGCCCTCTCCGATCCGCATCCGTGACCCGACGGCATTCATTTCCATGCGGTGACTCGCGACAATCGCGAGCTCTTCGGTCTCCTCCTCGTAGATCGCCAGCTCGCCGCCGGTCACGTCGAGCAGGGTGATGGCCCGTTCCAGGACCGCCTGAAGCAGTTTGTCGAGCTCCAGCTTCCCCGAGAGGTCGGAGAGCGTGTCGAGAAGCGCGCGCTGCTCGGTCGTCCGTTGACGCTCGGCCGTGAGTAGACGGACCCTGCCGATCGCGATGCTCGCCTGATTGGCAGCCGCCGTTAGGATCTCCACGTCACCCTTGTCAAACGCCTGGCCCACCGGGCGCTGGGCGACGAGTTCACCGATGGCGCTCTCTCCAATGCGGAGCGGGAGCCTGAGTTCGGCGACATCCGGCCCCAGCGTGCCGAAGCTGCCGGCGCTGGCCTTCAGGGCCGGTTCGAACGTCGTACTGCCGGCCAGGAAGAGTCCCACGCCAGCGAAGCGGAACGTCTCGTCTCGCAGGGCCACCACGACGCCGTGGCACACCTCGTCTTCGTCCCGCGCTTCGGCAATTCGCGTGCTGAGGCGGAGCAGCGCCGAACGCATCTGGGCCAGCGCGACGGCAGCACGGCTACGGTCCACCTGCGGGCCGCTCATCCTCCCTCCACGGCGCGCGCGCCGGCCAACCGGCTCGCCACCAGGTCGCGCACTTCGGCGAGCAGCTGGTCGGCGTTGCCAGGGGATCCCTTGTGCACCACATGCTCGACGCCGCCGTTCAGCCGGCGGCGGTCCTCCGCGCTCAGGTCCTTTGCCGTGATCACCACGACCGGGATCGCCTGCCAGGTCCGCACGGTGCGCAACGCTTCGAGGAATGCGAAGCCGTCCATTTCTGGCATCATCAAGTCGAGCAGGATGAGATCCGGGAGCCGATCGGACAACCGCGCCAACGCAACCTTGCCGTTCTCCGCCTCTTCGACGAGCCAGCCCTCCTGTGCCAGGGTCCGCCGCAGCACGGCACGAGTCGCGGAGTCATCTTCCACGACCAGCACCTGCCGAGTGGAACCCTTCTGGCCGTGCTTCCGGAGCACCGCGACCAACCGATCACGAGCGATCGGCTTCGTCAGGTACTCCGATGCGCCCAGCGCATAGCCGAGTTGCTGCTCGTCGGCGATCGTGAGCATCACGACCGGAATGTCGGCCAGCTCGGGATCCTCTTTGAGCAGTCCCAGCACCGACCAGCCGTCCAGCCCGGGCATGAGCACGTCCAGCGTGATCACGTCGGGGCGGTGCTCCCGGGCCAGGCGCAGACCGGTTTCGCCGTCGGCGGCCTCCTCGACCCGGAAGCCCTCTCGCGTCAACAGGCGCCGCACGAGCGCACGGGACGTCGGGTCGTCGTCGATCACCAGCACGGTGCCAGCGGCGCCGGCGTCGACAGGGTCATCGGCCTGGGCGTGCGCCCCGCGGGCCGACGTGGTTCCCTCGCCTCCGCCATCACCGCTCGGGGCCCGCACCGGGAGCCGCACGGTAAAGGTCGTGCCCTTTCCCACTTCGCTCTCGACGGTGACGTCCCCACCCATCATCTGACAGAAGCGCCGCGAGATCGCCAGACCGAGCCCCGTACCACCGTACTTGCTCGCCGTGGACGACTCCGCCTGGGCGAAGGCTTGGAACACGCGGCCGACTTGTTCGGGGGTCATTCCGATACCGGTATCGGTGACGCCGATCGTCACCCACTCGTCACCGTTGGCGGCCGTTCGCCCCGTTGCGGCGAGCGTGATGGTTCCGTGCTCAGTGAACTTGCAGGCATTCGAAAGGAGGTTGAGCAGCACCTGGCGCACCCTGGTCTGATCCGAGTGCATCGTGCCCAATTCGCCGTCCAATCGCACGACCAGTCGATTCTCGTTCTTGGCGACCAGTGGTTGGACGGTGGTCACCACCTCGTCAATCGCCCGGTCGAGCTCGAACGTCTTGAGGTTGAGCTCCATGCGTCCGGCCTCGATTTTCGACAGATCGAGGACATCGTTGATCAGGGTCAGCAGGTGTCGGCCCGCCGAATGGATCTTCTGCAGGTCCGGAATGAACGCGTCCTGGAGTGCGGCCGCGGCATCCTCTTGGAGCATCTCGCTGTAGCCAATGATCGCGTTCAGCGGCGTGCGCAGCTCGTGGCTCATCGCGGCGAGAAACTGGCTTTTCGCCTCGTTGGCCATCTCGGCCGAGCGGCGGGCTGCGAGGAGCTCCGAGATGTCGTGGTACAACCCCATCATGCCCACGAGCGCGCCGTCCACGACCACCGGGACGCCGAGCACTTCGACTTCCACCAGAGTGCCGTCTTTGCGTTGGCGCTGGGCGATGGCCCGGACCGCCTGGTGGTCCAGCGCTTGTTGCGTGTACTGGACGGCCTGGGCCCGCGTTTCCGGCGTGGTGATGAGATCGTCGAGGTGGTGACCAAGCACCTCGTCTTCGGTATAGCCAAAGAGCGCGAGGAACGCGGGATTGCACGACACGACGCTGTGCTGCGTGTCGAGTGTGACGATCGCGACCGGACTGTTCGCCACCAGCTCACCGAAATACTGCTGTTGGTGCTGCGCTTGGGTGAACAACCGAGCGTTCTCGATCGCGATGGCCGCCTCCGGCGCGAACAGCTCGAGCAGCCGAAGGTCTTCGGGCCCCAGGTCCCGGTCTGGGTCGGAGTGGACGCTGGCAATGACCCCGACGAGTCGCGACCCGATGAGGAGCGGGGCGGCCATCACCGATTGGACGGTGCTCTGCGTGTACTGCGACGACCGTCCTTCCCACTCCTGGTAGCGCGGGATGATGAGGGATTCCAGCGTCTGCGCCGCGCGGCCCATGGCGCCCTCGCCCATCGCGATCCGCGCACCCACCGCATCCGTCCCCATGTTGTGGCTGGCCACCAGCACGAGGTCTCCCGACACCTCGTCATACGTGGCCAGTTCCCCCCCCGTGACGTCGAGCAGCGCCACTGCGCGCTCGAGCACACGCTGGAGCACGCTGGACAACTCGAGTTGGCCGGCAAGGTCTTTCATGGTATCGAGCAGGGCCTGCTGCTCCTCGGCGCGGCGCCGCTCGATCGCGAAGAGCCGCGCATTCTCGATGGCCACGGCGGCTTGCGGTGCGAACAGATCGAGCAGACGGAGGTCATCCGGTCCGAACTGGCGCGTGCGGTCCTTGTCCATGAAGGCAATGGCCCCGACGAACTGCCGACCCATCATCAGCGGCGCAACCATGACGGCGTGGAACTCGACCTGCGCGTACTGGCCCGACCGTCCCGCCCACACCTGGTACTCCGGGATGATGAGTGGCTCGCGGGTCAGCGCCACGTGCCCCATCGCTCCCTCACCGAGCCGCATGCGCGTGCCGGTCGTGTCCTTCTTCCCGACGTTGTAGCTCGCGACGATTTCCAGTTCTTCGCGATCGGCGTCGTAGATCGCAAGCTCCCCATGACTCACGTGGAGGAGCTGAACGGCGCGTTCGAGCACCGCCTGTAGTAGGTCCGACAGCTCGAGCTTGGCCGAAAGCGCGGCCATGGTGGCGCGGAGCGCTTCCTGCTCGTCGGCGCGCTGCCGCTCGGCTGCCAACAGTCGGGCCCGGCCGATCGCAATGCCCGTCTGATGAGCGGCCGCACGGAGCACCTCGAAGTCGTCGGCGCCAAATGCCTGTGGGCGGTTGCTCTCGACGACGAGGACACCGACCAGCTCCTTGTTCACGAGGAGCGGGACGTCGACCTCCGACCCCTCGTTGCGGGTCGGGAGGTACCGAGTGTCTTCGGTCACCTGCGGCGTGTAATGCAGGCGGCCATCGAGAAGCGGCAATTCGCTGAGGCCCTGTCCGGGGCGCACCCGGAGCCCCGACGGAGCACTATCCCATCCGCGGCTCGCCACCACGACCCGGTCACCGGTGGATTCGTCCACGAGCAGCACCGCCACGAAGTCGAACCCGAGCGCCGGTTCCTGGAGACCGTGGGCGACGGCTTTGCAGATATCGGCCTCCGTGTCGGCCGCGGCGATCGTGGTGCTGAGGCGGAGTAGTGCCGCCTCGCGATGCCGGCCGGGCGCCTGCTCGGCTCTCTGTCCGGAGCCGATGCCGCCGGTCTTCACGCCGAGACCCCATGCGCGCCGTTCCGCGCGTGCTCCGCCACCCGCCGGCGCACGTCAGCCAGCAGCCCTTCGATGTTCTGCGATCGTTTTTGGACGACACCGCGCACCCCGCCGTTGAGACGCCGGCGGTCGGCATCCGTCAGGTCCTTGGCAGTGATCACCACCACGGGTGGTGAATCGGTGGAATTCCGCGATCGCAACTCGTCGAGGAACTCGAAGCCGTCCATCTCGGGCATCATGAGGTCCAACAAGACGAGCGCCGGCGGCGTGCCGGTGAGCCGCTCCAGGCCGACCCTCCCGTTGTCGGCCTCGGTCACGGTCCAGCCCTCCTTCTCCAGCGAGCGCCGGAGCACGGCCCGGGTCGCTGCATCGTCCTCCACGATCAGCACGCCCGCCCCCGAGGGCCGGTGGTAGCGGGCAAGCACCGCGCTCAACTGCGCTCGGTCGATCGGCTTGGTGAGGTACTCGGACGCGCCCAGTGAGAACCCGAGCTTGCGCTCGTCAGTAATGGTCAGCATGACCACCGGGATCGCTGCCAGCGCCGGCTCGCCCTTGAGCGCCGTGAGCACGGCCCACCCGTCCATCCCCGGCATCAGCACGTCCAGCGTGATCACATCGGGTATTTCGCTCCGGGCCAGCGCGAGCCCCAGCTCACCATTGGCGGCCTCGAGCACCCGAAACCCCTCCTTGCCCAGCATCCGTCCCACCAACTGCCGCACGGCAGGATCGTCGTCGATCACCAAGACCGTGGCCGCGTCCGGCTCGCCCGTCACCGTACCAGCCGGAACAGCGGGTTCTTGCCCCTGCCCAGCGTCGGCAGGGAGACGCACGGTGAACGTGGTGCCCTTCTCCGGGATGGACTCGACCGTGATCTCCCCGCCCATCATCTCGCAGAACTTCCTGCTGATAGCCAGGCCCAAGCCGGTACCACCGTACTTGCTCGCGGTCGACGCCTCGGCCTGCGCAAAGGCCTGAAACAGCCGCCCGAGCTGCTCGGGTGTCATGCCGATACCGGTATCCGTGACCGCAAAGACGAGCTGGTCGCCCCCTGGCAGTGCCTGCCGCTCGGCACGCAGGGTAACGGTCCCTCGCTCGGTGAACTTGCTGGCGTTGGACAACAGATTGAGCAGCACCTGGCGCACACGGGTGCCGTCGGCGCGCATCGCACCCAGGTCCTCGGCGAGGTCGAGCCGCAAGACGTTGGCGTTCTGTTCCACCAACGGTGCGACGGTCGTGGCCACGCTGTCCAGCGCGGGGCGCACCTCGAACGTCTCGAGATGCAGCTCCATCTTGCCCGCCTCGATCTTCGACAGATCCAGCACATCGTTGATCAAGGTGAGCAGGTGCCGGCCCGCCGAATGGATCTTCTCGAGGTCCCGAACAAAATCCTCCTGGCCGGCATCGCCCGCGTCTTCCTGGAGCATCTCGCTGTAACCGAGAATGGCGTTGAGCGGCGTGCGCAGCTCGTGGCTCATGCTGGCGAGAAACTGGCTCTTCGCCTCGCTCGCCGTCTCGGCCGCATGGCGCGCCTCGAGCAGCTCGGTGACGTCGTGGTACAGCCCCATCATGCCAACACGTTTGCCATCCACAACGACGGGCACGGCGAGTACTTCCACATCGACGAGTGTCCCGTCCTTCCGCCGGCGCTGGCCCATGCCATGGACGGCGCGATCGCCGGCCTGCTCGGTGTAGGCGACCGCCTGCGAGCGCGCGGCCTCCGTCGTAATGAGGTCGTCCAGGTTGCGGCCGACGATCTCCGATTCCGTGTAGCCGTACAGCTGCTCGAACGCCGGATTGCATGACATGACGTTATGATCCGGATCCAGCGTCACGATGGCCACGGGATTGTTTCGCACCAGCTCTTCGAAGTACTGGCGCTGACGTCGGGCCGCGGCGAAGAGATGGGCGTTCTCGATCGCCACCGCGGCCTGCGGGGCGAACAGGTTTGCGAGCCGCAAATCGTCGTCGTCGAACTGCCTCGCCCGCTCCGCATGCCAGAAGTTGATCGCGCCCACCAGCCGCTTGCCGATGAGGAGCGGAAGGACCAGCGCGGCGTGCGCGTCCACCTGAGCGTACAAATCGGATCGCCCCGCCCACTCGCCATAGTCCGCGATGATGAGCGGCTCGAGCGTGCGCGCGACGTGACCCATCGCCCCGTCACCGAGACGAATCCGGGTGCCCACGGAGATCTGACCCGTTTGGTGATTGGCGACGATCTCCAACTCGCTCGCGCCCGCATCGTAGATGGCCAGCTCACCGCCACTCGCGCCGAGGAGCTTGACAGCACGCTCCAGCACCGCCTGGAGGAGCTTGGACAGCTCCAACTCGGACGAGAGGTCCGTCAGCGTCTCGAGCAGCACGCGCTGCTCGTCCGCTCGGCGACGCTCGGCTGCCAGCAATTCCGCCTGACGCTCCAGGAGGCGGGCGCGACCGATGGCAATGCTCGCCTGGTTGGCCGCAGCGGTGAGGATGCCGAAATCCTCGTTGGCAAATGCCTGGGGGCGCTCGCTCTCGACGACGAGCACGCCGAGAGGACGGCCATCGATGATGAGAGGAATATCGACCTCGGAACCGCTGCTGAGACCCGGGATGTACAGCGGTTCCTTGGTGACGTCGGGCGTGTAGTGCAGCTTCCCGTCCCGCAGGGCACGGTCGGAGAGGCCCTCGCCCGCCGGCACCCTCCAGCCATCCGGAATGCCGGACCACCCCACGGCAGCTCGCATGACCCGGTCGCCCGTCGTCTCGTCGACCAGGAACAAGCCCACGAAGCTGTAGCCGATGTGCTCGTCGCGGAGACCGTGGACCATGGCGTGGCAGATTCGGTCTTCGTCCGGTGCGGCAGCGATGTCGGTACTGAGCCGCAGCAGCGCGGCTTGACGGCGCGCGGCGCGGTCCCCCAAACCCGTCTCGCCCACAGGAGGTGTGGGATCGGTCATAGGCCCACCATGGAAAGCGATTGAAACCCACCCGCCAGAGGAGGGAAGTTCATTCCAGACAAAGTGAGTCGGTTTTGGGGCGCCCGCAATGGGTATGGGAGAGCGAAACGTGTACCCAGAGCAACGATTGGGGCAATGTGATGGCCCGGCTCAGCCGCTCCGCTCGCACCACTCCCGGGCGTTCTGGAACATCCGGAGCCAGGGCGATGCCTCGAACTCTCGCCTCCAGGCGGCTGGCATCCATCCCCATTGCCAGGGGAGGAAGGTCCGTTCCGGGTGAGGCATCATCGCCAGATGCCGCCCGTCGGGGGAACAGAGCGCCGTGATGCCTCGGGGAGAACCGTTGGGGTTGAAGGGGTACGCCTCGGTGGTCTCCGCCTGGTCGTCGACGAACCGGACCGGGGCGAGGGCTTCCGCCTCGATGCGACCGAGGACCGACGGATCGGGGAAGTACGCCCTTCCCTCCCCGTGCGCCACCCAGACGCCGAGCGTCGACCCTTCCATCCCGCGGAGCATGATTGCCGGACTCGGCTGGATCTGCACGGTGGCGAACCGCGACTCGAACCGTCCCGACGCATTGTGCACGAAGCGGGGCTGCAGCGCATCGGCGATCCCGGGCCACGGCACCCAGCCGAGCAGCGCCATCAGCTGGCAGCCGTTGCATACGCCGAGGCTGAACGTGTCGGGGCGCCCGGCGAAGTCCCGGAACTGCGTCCACAGCCCATCGTTGAACCGGATCACGCCGGCCCAGCCTTTGGCAGAATCCAGCACGTCGGCGAAACTGAACCCACCAACGAAAACGACACCGCGAAATCGATCGAGCGTCACGCGGCCGGAGCGCAGATCCGACATCACGACGTCCCACGGCTCGAAGCCCGCCGCATAGAAGGCCGACGTCATCTCCCGGTCGCCGTTGGACCCCTCCTCGCGGACGATCGCCACTGGGGTCTTGGTCTTCGATACCAGCACGGCGGTGGCGGTGCGTTGCGGGACGTAGGAGATCCCGTAGGGTGGCGCCCGGCGGTTGCTGAGACCCGCTCGCTCCTCGGCAACACAGTCGGGATTCGCCTGGAGGCCGTCCAGCTCGAAGCTGGTCGCCTCCCACAGATCGCGCAAGGCGCCCAGATCTTCGTCGAGCACCGTCTCTCCACCCACACACACGCGAACCCGACGGGTCGCGACCACCGATCCGATGGACTCGCACGGCACTCCGTTCCGGCGGAATGCGTCGCGCACGCTCGGCTCGTTTGCCGCATCGACCTCGAGCACAAGCCCCAGCTCTTCGGAGAAGAGCACGGCGATCGCCCCGGCAGCTGACGCGCCCAGATCCACCTCAATGCCGCAGTCACCGGCGAACGCCATCTCGAGAAGGGTCGTGAGCAGCCCACCATCACTGCGGTCGTGGCCGGCACTCACGACCCCGTCGTCGAGGAGCCGTTGCACGACGTGGAACGCGCGCTCGAGGAGCGCTGCGTCGTCCACATCGGGGGACCGGTGGCCGATCTGCTCGTACACCTGCGCCAGCGCCGACCCACCGAGCCGGTGCCGGCCGCCACCGAGATCGACGTAGAGGAGGCGGCCCGTTCCCGGGAGCTCGAGATCGGGCGTCACGGTTTTGGTGATGTCCGGACACGTCACGTAGGCCGAGATCACCAAGCTCCCGGGCGCCTTCACAGTCTCGTTGTCCCCCACGCCGTTCGGCGCGAGTGCAGCCATCGATAGGCTGTCCTTGCCGCCGTCCACCGCGATCCCCAGGCCGATCATCATGTCGCGCATCGCCTTGGCGGCGTCGTACAGGGCTGCCCCCTCTCCCGGGAGCTTGGCCGCCCACATCCAGTTGGCGGAGCACTTCACGTCCTCGAGCGCGCTCACCTTGGCCCACACCAGGTTGGTGAGCGCCTCACCCACGCTCATTCTGGCCATCGCGGCCGGGTCAATGAGTCCCTTGATGGGCTGCTCGCCGATCGCCGTTGCCGCCCCCGTGGTTCCGAGGTGACTCTGGGCGATGACCGCCACGTCAGCTACCGTGAGTTGGAGCGGCCCGCAGCACTGCTGCCGGGCAACGAGGCCGGTGACGCTACGGTCGACCTTGGTGGTGAGAAACCGCTTGGATCCCACCGAGACGAGCCGGAACACCCGGTCCAATGCGTCGCGTACCGTGACGCCAGCCGGCAACCGCAAAGGCTCGAGCTTCGGCGCCATCCTATCGAGCTCGAAGGTCTTCTGGGGCATGGCGCCCAGCACCGTGTCGAGCTCGAGATCGACGGGCGTCGAGTCATCGGTCTCATCGTGCAGGACGATCCTCCCGTCCCCGGTCACCCGGCCGACAATGCCAAAGGGCGCATGCTCACGCTCGCACAACCTGCGGAACACGTCCACCTGCTCCGGTCGGATGAGCAAAGCGTCGTTCTCCTGGTACTCCGCGCCCCAGATCTCCACGACCGACAGAGTGTCGTCGCCCACCGGGATGGCGCGCACGTCGATGCGCGCACCCTCGGGACTCACGATTTCCTTCAGTACGTTGCAGTTGCCTCCCGCGCCCTGATCGTGAATGGTGACGATCGGGTTGTCGTCGCCCAGCTCGACGCACGCCCGTATGACGCGGTTCACCTTCTGCTCCATCTCGGCGTCGCCGCGCTGCACGGCGTTGAAATCGAGCTCGGAGACATTTTCCCCTTGCACCATGCTGGACGCGGCACCGCCTCCCATCCCAATGCGATACGCCGGTCCGCCGAGCTTGATCACCAGCATGCCCAGCTCGGGGTTGCCCTTGTCGACGTCGCGGGCGTCGATCTGGCCGATCCCACCGCTGAACATGATCGGCTTGAGCCACTCGCGGCGCTCGCCGCTCGGCAGGCGAAGCCCAAAGGACCGCGTGTACCCTTGGAGTACGGGCTCGCCGAACTTGTTGCCGTAGTCGGAGGCGCCGTTCGACGCCTCGATCTCGATCTCTAGCGGCGAGGCCAGATTCGCGGGGTAGTGGAAGTCCTCCCGCTCCCACGGGAGCGTGTATCCGGGGATGCGCAGATTGCCCACGCAATAAGCCGCCGTGCCCGCCACCACGAGCGAGCCACATCCGGCCGCGTGCACGTCACGGATACGGCCGCCCGTGCCAGTTTCCGCTCCGGGGAACGGTGCGACGCCCGAGGGGAAGTTGTGCGTCTCGGCGGTGAAGATCACGTGATAGGTGACGTCCGCCGCGGTGAACGGCGATGGCGCGCCGGGCGCCGCCGGGAGAATCGTGCGGATCGGATATCCACGAATGGCGCTCGAGTTGTCCTTGAAGGCGATGAGGCTGTTGTTGTTCGGATTCGCGTCCAGCGTGCCCTTCACCAATGCGATCAGATGGTGCGGGATCTCCTGGCCGTCTACGATGAGTCGGCCCTTGAAAAACCAGTGGCGGGAGTGCTCGCTATTCGACTGGGCGATGTCGAAGCACTCCACATTGGTCGGGTCACGCCCGATGCGGCTGACGAACAAGTCCGTGTAGTAGTCGAGGTCCCAATCATCGAACGCGAGTCCCATCTCGCGGTTGATACGCTCTAATGCCGTCCGCTGCTCGGCCAGCAGTGGGATCGTGAACACGGACTCCGGCACGACGCCGGTCTCAAACGAGTCGAGCGGCTCCAGATAGCGGCATTCGGTCATGCGATCGTGCATCAGGGCGAGGAACGCCGCCTTCTCACCCTCGTCGAGTCGCGTATCGGTCTTGAGGAGAAATCGTCGGGACCGCTCGATGCGGCGAACGCCGGTGAGACCACAGGCGTGGCAGATGGCCACGGCATTCGTCGACCACGCGGTCGTGAAGCTCATGCGCGGGCCCACCTCCAGCACGAGACCCTCACCGTCGAGAAGCGACCGGGCGCCGTATCCCTCTGGCTCGAACGTCTCGCTGAGCAGCCAGGCAAGCGTCCGCTCTTCTCCGGCGGTCAGCGGCGGCGTCACCTCGACGTTGAAGCAAAACTCCGTATCGAGATCGCGGATCTGGCCGCCCACCCTATCGTGGAGCGTCTGCAGCAGGGCGTGTCTTCTGGCGTCAGTGAAACCGGGGTGGCGATAGCGGTGCAGTAGGCTCATGCGCTGGCGATGAAGGGTCACCGGATCGGTGGGCGCAGCCGCTGGCCGGCCGCCGCCTCAGACAGGATGAAGATAGCAGGACGCCGGGGGTCATGGCGGGCGCTGTAGTCGCCCTCGCTGTCGCGCCGATCGCGGCGCTAGCGGCGGCAGCGCTCACGATAGTATCGTCCCATACCATCGTATCGCGGACATGGTGATCACGACCAAGATTGAACGGAGCACCTACCGCGACCGCCGGCCATTCACCGTCCGGACGAAGTGGTCTAGGCAAAGACGAACGTCCGGTGAGGAGATGAGACGATGCGCAAATTGGATCGCGTGATCGGTGCGGCTACGTTCGTCCTGCTCGCTGCCTGTGGCGGGCCGGCCCCGCCAGCCGAGCAGGCCCCCGCACCCATACTGACCCCGACACCCACGGGACCCATGACGAGTGTCCGAGATCTGCACCTAATGCCGTGGCCGGGTGCCGTGCGACTCGAACGGGGTACGCTGCCACTCGCGGCACTCAAGGCCGTCGCGCTATCCGATCCAAATGACGTCGAGGCAAAGGCTCTCGCGCGGTATACCGCCGACCTGTTCCGCGCGCAGACCGGGGTGGGGCTCACTGTGAGCCCGTCACCGGTGACCACTCCGCCCGCGGGCAGCGTGACCCTGCTCCTGCGGAAGGACGAGCCCCGGGCGCATCCCGAGCAGTACGTGCTGGAGGTGACGCCGCAGTCGGTCCTGGTGTCCGCCCCGACACACGCTGGTCTGTTCTACGGTCTCCAAACGCTGCGGCAGCTGCTCCCGATAGGCGGCGAATCGCCCCGCGCGCTCCCGGCAGTGAGAATCGACGATGTTCCTCGGTTTGCGTACCGTGGCATGCACCTTGACGTGGGCCGGCACTTCTTCCCGGTGGCATTCGTAAAGCGGTACATCGACCTCATGGCGATGTACAAGATGAACACCTTCCACTGGCACCTCACCGAAGATCAGGGCTGGCGGATCGCGATCGAGAAGTACCCGCGCCTCACCGATGTCGGGTCGTGCCGCAAGGAGACGATTCTCGAGAAGAACTTCGATCCCTACATCGGGGACGGGACGCCCTACTGTGGCTTCTACACGCAGGACGAGATCAGGGAGGTCGTGGCTCACGCCCGCTCGCGGTACGTGACCGTGATCCCCGAGATCGAGATGCCGGGCCACTCGCTTGCGGCCCTGGCCGCATACCCCGAGTACGCCTGCACACCGGGACCCTTCGAAGTGGCCACCACGTGGGGCGTGCACGCAGACATCTACTGCCCGACGGAGGAGACCTTCGGGTTTCTGAGAGACGTCCTCTCGGAAGTGATGGACCTCTTCCCGGGCCGCTACATCCACATCGGGGGTGACGAAGCACCGAAGGCGCGGTGGGAAGAGAGCGAGATCGCCCAGGAAATCCTCCGGCGTGAAGGACTCGCCGACGCGCACGAGCTGCAGAGCTATTTCGTGAGTCGGATCGAGCAGTTTCTGCTCCAGCACGACCGGCGTCTCATTGGGTGGGACGAGATTCTCGAAGGCGGGCTCGCCCCCGAAGCCACGGTGATGTCGTGGCGCGGCACGGTGGGCGGGATCGAGGCCGCGAGACAGGGACACGACGTGATCATGACGCCCTGGAGCGACGTCTATTTCGACTACTATCAGGGAGACCCGGCGTTCGAGCCTCTCGCCATAGGCGGCTTCCTCCCGCTCGAACAGGTGTACGGCTTCGAGCCGGTTCCCGACGAGTTGACCCCAACTGAGGCACGACACGTGCTCGGCGCCCAGGGGAACGTGTGGACCGAGTACATGAAGACCACCGACTACGTGGAGTACATGGTCTTCCCGCGACTGCTCGCGCTGTCTGAGGTGGTGTGGTCACCGAAGAGCGTCCGCAATTGGGACCACTTCGTAGCGCGGCTGCCCCGGCAGTTCCACCTCCTCGATAGATTCGGCGTCAATTACCGGTTGCCACCCGTCCTCGGTTTGGAAGAGGACCGCATCACCTTGGGCGACACCGTCATGGTGAGCCTGGGGACGCTCACGGGGGATGCCGAGATCAGATACACCCTCAATGGCTCTGATCCATCCGCTACATCGGTCCGGTACATCGATCCCCTGTCGCTTGCCGTCACTGCCGACGGCGTGACCGTCACGGCCCGGGCGTTCGTCGCGGGTGGCCGCGCTAGCCCTGCGCGATCGGCTACCTTCCGCCGAGCGACGCTCCAGGCACCTGCTGCGGTCGATCCCACCTCCCTCCAGGCCGGCCTGCGGTACCTGTACTTCGAAGCGGAAGTGGCACGTGTTGATGCACTGGTGAATCACGGCGCGGTCGCGGTCGGCGTCTCGGACGACGTCGCGATCCCGACCGACGCTCGCGACGAGCACGTGGGACTCGTCTTCTCCGGGTACGTGAAGATCGACCGGGACGGGATCTACACGTTCCACCTCACGTCCGACGACGGCAGCACGCTGCACGTCGGCGATCGGCTGGTCGTGAACAACGACGGGCCCCACGGACCGAGCGCCAAGCGCGGGTCGATCGCGCTGGCCGCGGGCTATCACCCCATCACGGTCGGTTTCTTCCAGGGAAGCGGTGACAAAGAGCTGCGGCTGGAGATGGGGAGCGGGATGGAAGGGGAACCCCGTTCCCTCGCGAATCGGCTATTCCACGAGTGGTGAGCACGGGGGCACGGGGTACCCTACTTCAGCATCGTGAGAACCATCTTGAAACGGTCGGGGGCCATCACCGCGTGCGGGATGTTGGCTGGGAGCTCAACCATGTGTCCCGAGCGCAGTCGATGCACCGTCCCACCCACGGTGATCTCCGCGTCGCCATCCAGGACGTGTACCAGTGCCGCGTGCGGCACCGTGTGCTCGCCGAGGCTCTGGCCCGCATCGAAGGCAAACACGGTAACCGAGCCGCCGTCGCGCTTGAGCACGATCCGGCTGACAATGGCCCCCGGTTGGTAGGCGACGAGCTCCTCCAGCCGCATCGGACCGCCGCTCGACTCGGCAGTCACCTGAGGCTCCCGGCGCCAATCACGTCGGACACCGTTGTGTCGCGGAAGAACGCGGCGATCTGCTCCGCGGTGGATTTCCACTGACCGTGAACCGGACAGGGATCACTATCGCTGCACTCGGGTCGTCCCAGCAGGCACCGACGTCGCTCGCCGATCTGGTCAAAGAGCGATACAATGCTGAGAAGCGACAACTCCTCGGGGGGAACAGCGAGCCGGAACCCACCACCCTTGCCTCGGGTCGACCACAGTACGCCGGCCCGCGAAAGCTCGTGGAGGATCTTGGACAGGTAGTTCTTGGGGACGTCGATCGCCTCAGCGAGATCGTTGGCCCGGAGGTGTTTCCCGGGATCGCGTTCCCGCGCCAAGTACACGACGGCGCGCAGCGCGTATTCAGCGGTCCCGGACAGCATGGGCTCGCCTTCCCCTGCAGGAAAGCAGAATGTGGTTTATTCTTGACTTCGTCATGATCAAATCGTGATATTATTCGTGTCGCTTGTCAAGACTACTGTTGCTGCAACCCGTAAAACCTCGTGTGCACCACGGAGGTCGGAGGAAGTCATGAGTGCGTTCCAACGTCGTGTTGCAGGATACCGCCAGGCCTTCCCGGTGATCCTCGGATCGGTGGCGCTCCTCGTGTTCGTGGGAGCATGCCGCTCCGGGGAGAGGGAGGGAGGAGAGGCAATGACCGTCGCGGCCGACCAGGGAAAGGAGATCTACGACCGCGTCTGCTTCGCGTGCCACTCGATTGGAGAGGGTCCGCGGATCGGACCCGACCTGAAGGACATCCACCAGGTGCGCGACCACGACTGGCTCGTGCGCTGGCTCAGGGATCCCGTCGGGATGACCAAGACGGACTCGATCGGCCGCGCGATCCTGGCCGAGTGGAACAACGTGCCGATGGTGTCGCCCAACCTGAACGACGAGGAGATCGACCAGGTCCTCGACTACATCACCCGAGTGAGCGAAGGCCGCACCGTCGCCGCCAGCGAGGATCTCGGTCCGGTGGAGCTCACCCCGACAGCATTCGAGGAGGGCAGCCGCATCTACTTCGATCGGTGCGCGGGCTGTCATGGCACGCTCAGAGCAGGCGCCACCGGCCCCAACATCCAGCCCGAACGCACCACCCAAATCGGGACCGCGCCGATCCGCGCGATCCTGGCCAACGGCACCCCCGGCGGGATGCCGCCGTGGGGTCGCCAGGGCATTCTCTCGGCCGATCAGCTCACCCTGATGGCCAAGTTCATCCAACTGCCACCACCCGATCCGCCGCAGCGGCCGCTCAGCGAGATCCGGGCAAGCTGGAGTCTCAAGGTCCCGGTGGCCAGCCGACCCAAGGCTCCACAAACCAAGCGCAACTGGGAGAACTATTTCGGCGTGATTCTCCGTGACGCGGGCCAGGTCGCGATCATCGACGGTGACACCTACGAGCACATTACCACGGTCGAGACCGGCTTCGCCGTGCACATCCTGCGGTCGTCATCCACGGGGCGCTACTTCTACGCCATCGGCCGTGACGGTCGTGTCACGCTCATCGACCTGTGGACCGAGACGCCGACCTTGGTCGCGCAGGTCCAGGGCTGCACGGATGCTCGGAGCGTGGAGGGGAGCAAGTACCCTGGATACGAGGACCGCTACCTGATCGAGGGATGTTACTGGCCGCCGCAGTACGTGGTCTACGACGGACTGACCCTCGAGCCACTGTCGGTGACCGATGTGGGAGGAAGCACCTACGACACCAACGAGCCGCTCACCGAAGTCCGCGTCGCGGCGATCGTCGCGTCGCACAACGGTCCGGTGTGGATGGTCGCGCTCAAGGAGTCGGGTTTCGTGGCGATCGTAGATTACTCCAAGACGGGTTTCCCCATCGTCTCGCGTATTGCGGCAGAACGGTTCCTCCACGACGGCGGGTGGGATCAATCGGGGCGCTACTTCTTGGTGGCGGCAAACATGCGGAACAAGATGGTGGTGATCGACGCCGAGAAGCAGGAGCTGGTCGCGGCCTTCGAAACCGGCATTCGTCCCCATCCAGGACGCGGCGCCAACTGGCAGGATCCGGAGTTCGGCTGGGTGAACGCGACCACGCACATCGGGCAAGGATTGCTGTCGGTCTACGGCGCCGATCCGACGAACAACCCCCAGCACGCGTGGAAGGTGGTGAGGCAGGTGCCATTCACTGGTACCGGGAGTCTCTTCCTCAAGACCCACCCCAACTCGGCATGGGTCTGGTTCGACATGGCGTTGAACAACGACCCTGACGGCGCCCGGCAGACCTGTGTTTACTCCAAGCAGGAAGCGAAAGTCCATCGGTGCTGGACCGTGGGTGACCGCGGGCGGGCAGTGCACTTCGAGTACAACCGCGCCGGCACCGAGGTCTGGGTGTCCGTCTGGGATCCTAAGGGCGAGCTCGTCATCTACGACGACAAGACGCTAACCGAAAAGCACCGGATCCGCGCTGAATGGCTCGTGACACCGACCGGCAAGTTCAACGTCCACAACACGGCCGAGGACGTCTACTAACCGCTGTCGGCTGGCGTGCGGGGCTCGTCGGGGCCCCGCACGAACCGGGCGGGTGGGCCCCTAGAATTCCACCGACGACGTGAGCACGACGTTCCGTTTCGGCTCGGGGCGGAAGAAGCCGACGTTGGTGGCTTCGGCGTACAGCGCGTTGGTCAGGTTTTCTACGGCAAGCCCGAGACGCAGGCCGCGGCGGACGATCACGCCGCCGCGGACGGTGTGCACCGTGAACGGCGGAATGTAGGGAAGGATGGGACTCGTCCCGAGATCCGCGCTGTCCCGCCGCCCATGGTGCCGAACGACATACTCTCCCCACAGCCAGTTCCGCGGCCCCTCGTAGCGTAGCACGCCCCGGAGGCGGTAGGGATAGCCCTCCCCCAGCGGTCGGTCGGGTTCCGTGACGTTCCGGGTCACCAAGCGTGTATAGTCCCCACGCAGGGACAACCCCCGCCACAGGTCGATGGTCGCTGCCAGTTCGATCCCCGAGTAGCGGAGCTCTTCGACATTTCGGTTTTGGAACTCGGGGACGCCGTTAACGGTCTGTCCGGTCGGCGTGATCTGGATACCATCGAAGATTGTGTTTCGGAATGCGAACGCGTCGGCCTCGACCACGGGGCCGCGGTACCGCAGACCCAGCTCCAGATTGAGGCTCTTCTCGGGCTCGAGAGCGGGATTCCTGATCCAAACACCGCGCCCGTCCGGGGATGACCCACTGAAAAAGCGCTCGACCAGGTTCGGCGACCGGAACGCCCGGCCCGCCGACGCCACGACATTCAGGTCGGATCGGAGCCGTACCAGGAGATTGGCCGCGCCGACCAACGTGCGATCCGTGGCGTCGACCAACGGCTCCGTCACCCCCGGGGTGGGACGCGTTGCTGTGCGCACGTTCTGATAACGCATTCCCAAGATGAGCGTGGCCTGGTGGACAAGATTCACCTCTGCCTGCACGAACGCGCCCAGACTCCGAAACGTCGCAGTCGGGACGCGGGGCGCGGTCCGATCCGTCACCGTCGGTGGACCAACGATCGTCACCGTCGTCCGGGTGGAGTCCGTACCCTCGGCACGATCCCGAAAGAGATCGACCCCGTACGTGAGCACGTGTCCGCCGCCAAGCACTCGCTGCGCCTCGACCCGGAAGCCGTAGGTATCGAGATCCGTGAAGCTCCGACTCTCGACCAGCACCCCGGCTCCGGGCGGGGCCGTCGGGCCAAGCGGTGAGAAGACGTTGGTGTCGAACTGCCGGTCGTTCTGTTGCCAGTATGTAGCGACAGTGAGCCGATCGATGACGACGAGATCGAGGTTCGCCCCTTGATACCGCACCGTCGAGCGGGTGAATCGTTGCTCCGGAAAGAGTAGTTGCACACTCGGTAGGCCGTCGCCCAGCACCGCCGGGTCGACGAACCCGAAGCCCGCATCGTTGGCCCAGTAGCGCTCGTGTTTCGCGTACAGCTCGTGTTGGGGTGCGACCTGGTAGGCCACCGTGACCGCGCCGGAATGATCCTGCACGCCCGTATCCTCGACTCGGGTCGTGCCGTCGAGCGTCACCGTCCCGAAGGCCCCCCCGGGGGCCGAGTAGGGATCGGCGTGTCGGTAGCTCCCCGCAACGCGGACCGCCAGGGGGCCGATGCGGGCGGTCACGCTGCCCGATGGGTTTACCTGCCGATCGACCGTTCGGTACCGGATGCCGACGCGGGTGCGGACCGGCGCCTCGACCGTGGCCGCGCGGGGTGCGAGCTCGATGAGGTTCACCACCCCGCCCACGGCGTCCGACCCGTACAGTACCGAGGCGGCACCCCGTACCACCTCGATCCGCTCGATGTCGGTGGGGTCGAACAGCGCGGGGGTCTCACCGGAGTCCTGACGGCGTCGGGTGTTGTTGAGCCGGAGCCCGTCGGCAAGGAGCAGGATTCGCTGACCGAGCAAGCCGCGGATGGCCGGTCGGCGCTGGTTGGCCCCCACGCCCTCGACGTCCAGCCCCGGAACGTCGCGGAACACATCGGCGACCCCGCTCGACATCTGCGTCGTGACGGCGTCCCGCCCCAGGACGGACACGGAGAACGGCGTGCCGAACGTGGTGCGCACCGTTCGGGTCGCCGTGACGTTCAGCGGGGGCAGCCGATAGAGGGGACGACCGCCCATCACCTCCGCCCGGCCCGAGAGGGCCGCTCCTGCACCGTACTCGATCCAGCGGGCCACACCGAACGGGGGCAGCTCCGGCGGCGGCCCAGCCACACGGAGGGTGTCGCGGCCGGGCAGGCCCTCGAGCAGGGCGAAGAACTCTTCGACGTCGACCTGCGGCATCGGGACCACCACCACAGTGCCCGCCCCGCGGCGCACCAAGGCGTCGAGAGCGCTCCCCCAGTCACGGGCTGCGGCGTCTCCACTCCTCAGGAACACCAGTCCCACCGGTCCCTGGGCCCAGCGGACTTCGGCCACGGCTTCGCGCAGCGCGGCGTTCCACTGCTCCACCCCCTGCGGCGCAGCGACGAGCAAGCCCGTCTGCGCCATAGCCGATCCCGGGAACACGCACGCCGCGAGCAGCGCGAAACCCGCGGCCCGGTTCCACGCAACGGCCCGTTGTACGACGGCGGTCACCCGCGTGCGGTGGCGGGTATGGGTGACGGTTGGATGGCTTGAGGAGAAACGGCTCCCGGCCCGCGAGCCGGCCGGGAGCCCAGACGGGACCATCTCAGGCGAGGCCCAGCCGGCTCGCGATATGGCTCCGAACCGACGCCGTGACGACGCCGCGTTGTTCCAGGTCTTGGAGAGTGGAGAGAATTTCCGGCCTCTCCGCTACGAGCTTCCGCTCGCGGAGCTCGGTAATCATGCGGGCAAGCCGCTGGTCGTACTCGCCGTGCTCCAGCTCTCCGTTCCGCATCGCGTCGTGCAGTCCCTCCAACTTCTTCACCAGATGATCGAGCGTGATCGCTTCGCCCATGCGTATCCTCCACGGCCTGTGGTGGTGAGGTGAGTCGTCTGCTGCGGCGTCGATCCCCACGCCCTCACTGGGCATCGCGATCGAATTCGCGTACGAAGGCGAGGCTCTTGCGGCGCAATACCACGTCGGCCAACGCCTCCACGACCGCCGGATCGAGCTTCGATCCGGCCAGCTTTCGCATCTGTTCGAGCGCCGCCTCGTTCGACAGCCGCTCTTGGTACGGTCTCGGGCTCGTGATGGCATCGAAAATCTCCGCCGCAAACACGATGCGTGCACCAATCGGGATCTCGACACTCTTCAGTCCGTCCGGGTAGCCGCTGCCGTCCCACTGCTCGTGATGGCTGCGGACATACTGCCGAACCGCGCCGAGATGCGACAGTGGTGCAAGAATCCGAAATCCCACGAGCACCTGATCCCTGACGTGGTTCTGCTCCTCGAGCGTCAGCGGTCCCTGCTTGCGCAACACCTCGTCACGCATCCCAACCTTCCCGAGATCGTGCAGTCGCCCGGCAGCCCGCACTGCCTCGATGTCATCGTCTCCGAGCTGCATCTCGGCAGCGATCGAGGCGCACAGCTCTCCCACGCGGACCGAGTGCCCCACGAAGTCTGGATCCTTTGCCTCGAGCGCGTTGATCAATGCACTGAGCGTCGCAATGTTGATTTGCTGCAGCCGCTGTCGCTCCCGCTCCAGCTCCTCGGTGCGCGCCACCAACTCCTGCTTGAGCCAGACAGAGATCTCTTGACTCTGGATCTCGGTCCCTCGGCGCCGCAGCGCGCGGTCGATAGCCAACCGAAGTTGCCCAAACTCCAGAGGCTTGGTGACGTACTCGAAGGCGCCGTGCTGGATGCAAATGGCGGCGCTCGTCGCGTCCTCCAGATCCGCCAAGACGACGATGGCCAAGTCCGGATCTTTCCCGAGCGCCTGCTGAACGAAGGTCACCCCGTCGCCGTCGGGGCGCGACAGGTCGACGACGGCGAGCTGCGAGCTTTTCTGCGCTATTCGATCCAGTGCCTCGGGCTCGTCGGCGACCGCGTCGACGGCGAACCCCTCGCGCCCGAGCCGATGTTCGAGGCCCTCGCGGATCGAGTCACCCACGAGGAGCATCACGTGTTCGAGCGATTCCTGATCTTGCTGTTGGGACACCGTGCGTTGATCCGCCTGTGAGCGCTGTGTCCTAACAATACCGATCCGCCGTGGAGAAGGCCACCGAGCAGCGCGCCGTGATCAGAGCTCCCGTGCCAGGGCAGCAACGAACACGGGCCGCCGAAGCGACCCGTGCCGTTGGGGGAGATGACCGCCGGAGCGGTCTGGGTATGGCTACGTGCCACACCCTGTGGCCGCGAACGGTGCTGACCGGCCCGTCATGCGGCCACGGCACCGGGTATCTCGAGCGCCACGGGAGTTCGAACATTCCATCGGTAACCCAGCCAAATCAGGATGAGGCCGATGAGCTCCGTGACATAGAGAACCTCGACGTGTCCGAAGCGTGTCGCGGTCCCGCCAATGCCGGGAAGCAGGGCACCGACGGCGATGAGCACGTTCCCAACATAGCGGTGGTGCGTGACTGTGTTTCGCCGAAAGCGCATCGCCGAATACACGGCACCACCGATCAGGAAGATCGCTGCGTAGGTGTTCACTAGGGGGCTGAACGCGCGAACCCAGGTCCATCCCATCACCCGTCCCGACAGCCGGTGCGGCTCCACCAGCGCGAAGTCGATGGGGGACAGCATGACGAACACGGCAGCGACCGACACCCAGAGCACCAGTGCCACGGCCAACCGGTTAGCCACCGGTCGCCGCATGAGCAGGTACACGGTGCCCTGAGCGAGCGGAGCGCCCCCGAGGAGCGCCCCGGAGATGTACCAGGCCCGGAAGACTGGCGCGCTCCAGCCAAATAGAGTGACCGCCGCCTCCGTGGCCGTGCCCACCCCGTAGAGCAGGATACCGATACCCCACCACAGGAGATGCGGACCGCTGCGACGCTCCCAGTACCGACGCAGAATCACAGACGCGAACCCGAGCGCGATGACCGTCGTGACGATCGGGATGTAGTGAGTCAGCCCTCTCACGCGTTCCTCGCTCCTCGGGTTCGCGCCGTGGCCGTCATCAGAACGTCATGTCCCATGTCAGCGTCACACCGCGCCGCGCCTCGGGGCGGAAAAACCCGGCGTTGGCGAACTCGGCGTAGAGCGCATTCGTCAGGTTGGTCACGGCAAACCCGACCCGATGCGCGTGGGTAGCGCGGCGGAACACCGTGACCCCACCGCGAACCGAGTGAACGGTGAACGCCGGCAAGATCTCGCCAACTGGACTGACGCCAAGCGGACCGGACAACTCGGAGTCCTTCCGATCGCCGTTGTGCCGCAAGTCGTACTCCACCCAGAACCGATCACCCGGATCGCGATACCCCAGATCCACCTGGAACTTGTTGCCGTACGAGTCGCCGATTGGGTTGTTCTCGTTGAGAACGTCCTTGGATCGGAGATACGAGTAGCTCCCACCGACGGTGACCCCGACCGGCAACGCGATATCGGCTGCCAACTCAAAGCCGTAGTATCGGAGGCGGTCGACATTGATGTTGGAGAACGTCGGAAGTCCGTTCAGGCTGTCTCCGGTCGCCGCGATCCTGATCCCGTCTCGGATGTCGTTCAGGAACCCGAATGCCTCGAGATAGAGGATACGGTTCCGGTAGCGCGCGCCGAGGTCGAAGTTGTAGCTCGTCTCAGACTCGAGGTTGGAGTTCGGCACCTGGTAGGCTGCGCCCTCGGGCGTGAGCCCATTGAAGAACTGTTCCACCAGGTTGGGGGCCCTGAACGCGCGACCCACCGTGCCAACCAAGGCCACCTGATCGGTGAGCCGATACAGCAGGTTGGCCGCTCCGACCACGGCGTGGTGTGTCTCCGTGCTCAGTGGATCGGTCAGACCCGGTGTGTTCTCGGTGGCGGCACGAATGTACTGGTAGCGCCCACCCAGAATGGCCGACAACCGATCGGTGATCTGCACGTCGCCCTGGAGGAATGCGCCGGTATTGAGATAGGAGGAGTATGGGACCAACGGGACGTTCGCGACTGTCGAGCTCGGTGGCCCAAACCCGACCATGGTCGTGACCGAGCTGTCGCTGTTCTCGGAGTCGTCTCGGAACAGGTCGACCCCGTACGTCAGCATCACCCGTTTCCCCGCGAGTTTGGTGGCCTCCACCCGGAATCCGAAGGTCGCGAGGTCGGTATGGTTGAAGCTCTCAACGGCAACCCCGGCTCCCGGAGGACCGAACGCCACGACCACGTTGTTCGACAGCCGGCGCTCGTTGTCCTGGTAGTACCCGGCCACGTCAATCTTGTCGGCCATTGGGAGATTCAGTCGGCTCGCCCGATAACCGGCCGTGTATTTCGTGAATGTCTGGAACGGGTACAGGATCTGGATGAACGGTGCGCCCGGTGCATAGACCACCGGGTCGACATATCCGAATCCGGCTGTATCGGCGTGGTACCGCTCGAACTTCGCGTAGACGTCCGCGGAACTGGACACGCGATAACCCACATATGTCTCGACGCTGTTGTCCCGGGTGCCCGTGTCGAACACCGTCGTGTTGGAATCCAGTGTGATGTTCCCGAACGTCCCGGACGGAGACGTGTAGTCCTGCGCATCACGGAACGACCCCTTGGCGCGGAACGACCACGCGCCGAACAGTGCGGTCAGCGACCCCTGCACCCGCTGCTGCTCGTCTTGCGTGCTGTAGCGATAGCCGAGTGAGCCGTGGAGACCCTCGAGCATGGGCCGCATGCTGATGAGGTTCACGACCCCACCGATGGCATCGGTCCCGTACAGCACAGATGCCGGACCTTTGACGATCTCGACGCGATCGAGCGACGAGACGTCGACGATACCCGGGATCTCACCGAACGACTGCTGTCGCCGGGAGTTGTTCAATCGCATCCCGTCTTGAAGCAGCAGAATTCGCTGGCCGCGCTGCCCCCGGATGCTTGGCCGCACCTGGTTCACCCCTACGCCTGTCACCTCCAAGCCGGGAAGGTCGCGGAACAGATCCGCGGCGTTGTTGGGCGCTCGTTCGCGGATCCGCACGTTATCCACCACCGCCACGGGCTTGGGCACCGTGAAAGCGTCCTTCTCCGTCCGGGTCGCGGTGACGACCACCGGGCTGATCCGATACGGGACGTCCGGTTGCGCCACGGAATCCGGCGACTCGGGTTTCCGCTCGGTCTGCTGCGCTATCACCGGGGATGCTGCGACGAGGCCGACAACTGCAAGAGCTAGCGTTCTTCCAAACCAGGTATGTGTCGACATGACTGTATCCCTTCCGAGACTCGACCTGCTCAAGGCCCTTCGGGCGACGGGGAGAGTAGCGAGCCGCCAGCCACGGTCGCCCACCTGTGCCGACGGCAGCACTCCATAGTTAGAGATGGGAAGGGGACTGCGGTATTCGGATTTCTACAGAGGGGGCCCTCCGTAAAGTTACGGATTGGGGCCCCCGGCCTCAGTCCTGCGCCAGTTTGTTCTCCAATACGAACCGCGTGAGGTCGGCAACCGACCGCATGCCGAGCTTCCGAGCGAGGCCGTCGCGGTGGGTCTCCACCGTGCGGGGACTGATCCCCAGTGCGGCGGCGATCTCCTTGTTGGTCCGGCCCCGGGCGACCTCAATGAGGACCTCACGCTCGCGGGGGGTAAGCCGCTCGGCCAGGGCCTCCTGCCGCTGATGCTCCGACTCACCGCGGAGGGCAACCCCGAGCTGCTTGGCCGCCGCTGGGTGGAAGTACTCCTCGCCGTCATGGAGCTTGCGCACGGCCGCGCGCAACTCCTCGGGCTCGGCATCTTTGAGGATGTAGCCGTCGGCCCCGGTCCGCACCGCTTGCAGGACGTATTCGGGATGGTCGTGCATGCTGAGAATGAGGACGCGCACGTCGCTCTTCTGCGCCCGGAGCGTGGCAGTGACTTCGAGCCCAGTCATGCCTGGCATCGTGAGATCGAGCACCACGATGTCGGGGGTGAGGTCGCGCACCTTTGCCAGCGCTTCCTGGCCGGTCCCCGCCTCGCCCACGACCTCGACACCCTGCGTCGATGCGAGGACGGCCCGAATACCCTCCCGCACGACGGCATGGTCATCGACCACGAGGACGCGGATCCCCTTCCGCGGGGGACCTCTCATCGCGGCTCCGGTGGCACGCAGACCACGATCTCCGTTCCGCCGCCGGGCAGCGACCCGAGCGTCACCGTACCCCCCAGTGCCGCGATACGCTCCCGCATACCGGCCAGGCCCATGTGGCCTTGCGTCTCGAATGCCTCGATGTCCTTGCCGGACGGGAACCCACGCCCGTTGTCCCGCACACGGAGCGCTATATCGCCAGCCTCGACACCGATCGCCACGCTCACCGCACCGGCGTCGGCGTGTCGCGCCACATTAGCGAGGCTTTCCTGGACGGAGCGAAACACCGCCAGCTCCGCATCGCCGGACAAAGCGGGCAGACGGCTCGCGGCGGTGAAGGTCGTTTCGAGGCCACTGCGCTCGCCGAAGTCCTGCACCAGTGCCCGAAGCGCCGGTACCAACCCGAGATCCTCCAGAAGTGAGGGTCGCAGGGAGTTGGTGACATTGCGGATGCTGCGGATGCCTTCATTGATCAGCCCGACCGCCCGATCCAGGGTCGGCACCAGCTCGGCGGATGCGGACTCCCGGGCCATCCCGAGCTGCAGTTTGACCGCCGAGAACAGCTGGGCCGTCTCATCATGCAGTTCGCGCGAGAGCCGCCGTCGCTCTTCCTCGTGTTGCAAAACCATTCGCTTGGCCAGTCGCTCCAATTCGGCGGTTCGTCCCTCCAGCCGGCGATAGAGATCGGCATTCTCGAGCGCCGCACCGACCTGCCGGCCCAAAGCAAGGAGGAACGGCCGGTCCAGCGCGGCGAACGGATCGCGCGCATCACCGACGATGACGAGTGCACCCAAGACGGCATTCTCCCGCAGCACTGGCAGGGCCGCCACGTACGCGTGACCTCCGAGACCGTCCCCCTGCGCGGGGCTCCAGTTCTGGACGACGTCCGGCGCGCCCTCCTGGATAGCACGACGAACAGCCGTGCCGGCCGCACCATGCGGCGCGCTCCCAGTCCACGAGCCACACGCACCGGTCCCGCGGATGAAGTGCCCATCGTCACGATCGGCCAAGTACATCGCCGTTCCGCGTACCGCGGGCAAGGCAAGGAGCCTCTCGAGCAACGCGTCCAGCACATCTTGATCGCGTTCTCGCCGCTGCATCTCGCTGGAGAGTGCGGACAGCACGCGGACCCCGCCCTGCAAGTCCTCGATGACGAGCAGCAGGATTCCCGCCCCCATGGCGAGCGTGAACGCGATGTCGAGGTAGTAGCCCCACGGGTTCCAGACACCACGGGCCCTGAGAAGCGGATAGTCGAGATGGTGGAGGGCCCACAGGCCGAAGGTCGTGGCCAGCAGTAGGGCGGCGGTCGATCGCACCTGGCGGTGGTAGCGGAAGAAGGCCCAGGCGGTCCACAGCGTCGCGACACTGAGAAACAGGACCGCCGGTCCCGCGGCGAGCAGGAAATTGTCTAAGCGGTAGATGGCGGCGTAGGACCAGAGCGGTGGAAAGAGCACGACCGCGGAGTAGCCTGGGCGCCATCGAAGCTGCTGCGAGAACACCAATGCGGCCCAAAGCAGCGCGAGCGCCGTCCACCCGGTCGTGACCTGATGCCAATAGAGCCAGTGGCGCTCACCGCTCAGGACGAAGCTGATGATGGCCCCGAGCCTGAGCACGTAGAGGCTCCAGGCAATGGCCCACCAGCCGAAGTAGGGCTTTCCGTAGCGCCGATACAGCCAAGCGCAAAGGAGGGCCAGGCCAAACGTCACCGCAGCCTGGAAGAAAGCCGCGGCGAGTTCCGAGCGCGCTGCGTCTGGGATCGTTAGATCCATGCGGGAAAGGAAGGTGTTGAGCCCGAAAAGTGGAAGGCCGTCAAAGGAACAGCAAACAGATCCAAGTCACGGTGTTGGCGGCCACCAAGGACCATCCCACGCGCTTGAGGTGCCGCGGGTGTATGTGG
Organism: Gemmatimonadota bacterium; assembly: GCA_039591075.1. GTDB lineage: Bacteria > Gemmatimonadota > Gemmatimonadetes > Gemmatimonadales > GWC2-71-9 > JAOTVV01. The sequence goes on along the minus strand of JBDHEI010000005.1, from coordinate 13,774 downwards.
ACGCTGCCGAGGGTCGTGGTGAGAAGCGCCGGCGGCACCAACGCAAGCGCGATGGGCCACGGCATGAGTCCCTTCGCGGCGACGCCGAGCGCTACCGCCGCGGAGACTCCTCCCAGCGCCGGTGACAGGCGCGGCAGGCTACCTGCGTCACGGCCGTGCTTGTGGCGGTCCTTGAGGGCGTGCACGGCCAACGTGCCCAGCATGAGACTCACGAACCACACGCCCGCCACGATCAATCCCGTACGCCACTCAACACCGGCAGCGATGCTCACGGGCAGCACCATCCCCGCAAACGCAAGGACGACCAACGCTTCTGCCGATAGGGTCTTGTGCCGGCGCAAGACGTACGCCGGCACGAGCAGGACGACGGCCCCCAGTGGGATCACCGCGGCCCACCTCGCCGCCGCCGGGGCGGCGGCCAGCGCCAGCGTTCCTGCACTCGCCCCGAGCGCTGCTAGGGCCAGGACGCGGCGGCGGGCTCGATCACCCGATTCGGCCAGCACTCGAGCGCCCCGCATCCGCATTGTCACCGCCAATGGCTCGTGTGCGAGGAACCAGGCGACGGCCGAAAGGGCAAAGGCGGCGCCGGCCACTGTCGGCTGCGCTATCGTGAGCGCCGTGAGGAGGGGAAACGCCAGCTCGGCGTAGGCGCCGTGCTCGCGGGGCAGTAACGACGTTCCGGGTGTCATGAGGGATTCAGCAGGCCGTCGAACGTGTCGAGCCCCCACGCCACCTTCCTCGCGGCGTGGGGGCCCGCGTCATGCCTTTGCGCGCGGCGTGGCCGCCGCACAGGCTCGTCAGCGGCGAGCGAAAACGGTGGTCTTCCCGTCCCGCGCAAACGCCAGCACGTTGTAGCGTTCCGGATCCCGGCTGGGTGTCTCCATGCCCGGCGAGCCGATCGGCATGCCCGGCACCGCGAGACCAGCGACGTCCTTTGGCCGTTGCTTCAGCAAGTCACGAATCACGTCTGCCGGCACGTGACCCTCGATCAGATACCCATCCACAATGGCGGTGTGACAGCCCTCGAGCTTGGGATCGATCCCGTGCTGCTGCTTGATCGGCGTGAGATCGTCGACGTGGACTGGGTTCACTGCAAAGCCATGATCTTGTAGGTGCACGACCCACTTTTCGCAGCAGCCTCAGGTAGGGGTCTTGTAGACCGTGATCGCCGTATCCTGCGCGGGGGGCGTCGTGTTGATCGCTGCTACGGCAGTACCGGCGAGCGCAACCGCCGTTCCCACCCCGAGAACCACTTTCCATCTACCGGGCATCTCCAACCTCCATGATTCGACGCGCCGACCCCGAACTGGTTCCGAGCGGGCGTGTCCGGATTATACGCGGGGTGAGCGGCGGGGTCTAGCCCGCCGATCGCGTGCCCGCCGGCTCCTCAGCGAGCAGGTCCAGGAACCGCGGGTGTTCGCGCAGTGACATGAAGTCCGGGTCGTTGCGGATCCAGCCCTTATTGCCGAAGCCCGCGTCGAGGGCGCGCTCGAGTCCGTCGAGGGCCTCGTCGTCGCGGCCCAATACGGCATACACGCAGGCGGCCGCGTATACGACCACCGGATCCGTGGAATCGATGGCCAGCGCCCGGTCCGTCCACGCGATGCTCTCCTCTTGCCGGCCAAGCCGGGCGAGGCAGCCGGCGCCGAGGGTGAGCGCCCTGGCATCACCGGGTCTGAGGGTCAAGTGCTTCTCCACAGCGGCCAAGGCGCGCTCGTACGCGTTCGTGGCCTCCTCAGTCAGTCCAAGGCCGGCGTAGGACAGGGCGGCGAGGAGTCGAGCCTGATAGTCGTCGCTCACCTCGCACGCGAACTCGAAGAGCCGAACCGCACGCTCGAGTTTCCCCTGCTGAAAGCACGTGCGGGCGTAGAAGTAATATGGCTCAAATCGGGCAGGGTTCAGTCGAATCGCGGTTTCGAATTCCGCTTCCGCCTCGGTGTACCGTTTGCTGAGCGCCATGGCCAGCCCGGATGACGCGTGGGCTTCCGCCAAATCGGGTGCGAGCTCCAGCGCCCGCCGGCTCGCCCGCTCGGCTTCATCCAGAATGCCCGGCAACCCCTCGAAATACATGAACAGAAACGAACACGCGTCGGCTAGCCCCGCGTGCGCCGGCGCGTAGCTTGGGTCGATCGCGATCGCCTGCTGGAACATCACTCGGGCATGGTGCACCGTGTTTTTCTGGAAGAGCTGCAGGAAGTAGCGTCCGTGCAGGTACCGCTCATACGCGGTGACGTCGGTCGCGGCCGGGCGCGCGAGGGCCTGTCGCTGATCCTCCGTCAACACGACCTCCAGCGCTTCCACGATCCGGTCCGCAATCTCGTCTTGGATGGCGAACACGTCCTCCACTTCGCGATCGTAGCGCTCGGACCAAATATGGTAGCCGTCGTCCACGTCGATCAGCTGCGCCGTGACGCGCAGACGAGACCCGGCTTTCCGGACGCTCCCTTCGAGAACGGTCGCCACGCCGAGCTGCCGGCCGATGCGACGGATGTCCTGCTCCTTGCCCTTGAACGCGAAGGCCGACGTGCGCGACGCCACACGGATTGCCTGGACCTTGGTCAGCGCGTTGGTGATCTCCTCCGCAATGCCGTCGCCGAAGTACTCGTACTCCCGATCGGCGCTCATGTTGGTGAACGGTAGCACCGCAATCGACCGAGGAGAGGGAGTGCTCAGGGTTCCGGCGTCCGCGGTCGCCCGTGAATCCTTCTCTGTCTGCAGCGCGGTGGAGAACTCGGTCGTCGTCGCGAACCGGTTATCCGGATCCACGGACAAGGCCGTTGCGATCGCCACTTCGAGCTCCCCGGGGATCGAGTTCCGCAGGAGACGAAGATCCGGCATCGGATGCGTCACTTTGCGGGCTAGGATCTCGCGGGCCGTCGAGCCCCTGTGCGGTGGTTCTCCCGCGAGCATCTCGAACAGCACGCATCCCAGGGCATAGATGTCAGCCCGGGCATCGACCGGCTCACCTCCGGCCTGCTCCGGGCTCATGTACGCCGGCGTCCCAACCGCCATGCCCGGTACGGTCACTCGGTCCTCCCCCGCGACCGTGATGGCACTCGCAATGCCGAAGTCGGCCACCAGCGCATGTCCCGAGGCAAGCAGGATGTTCTCGGGCTTGATGTCTCGGTGGAACACGCCCCTCTGGTGCGCGTACCCCAGCGCGTCAGCTACCTCGTCGACGATGTGCAGCGCCTCGTCGAGGGGAAGCCTGTGCTCACGCTGCAACCGCTGGCGCAGGGACTCGCCGGCCACGTAGGGCATCACGTAATACAGGAGCCCCGAGGCTTCTCCGGAATCGTACAGATCGAGGATGTGCGGGTGGGTGAGCTGCGCCGCGATCTCGATCTCCCGCAGGAACCGATCGGAGCCCAGCGCGACCCCCAGCTCGGGCCGGAGCACCTTGACCGCCACCTGACGCGGATGCTTCCGGTCGTCGGCGAGATACACGACGGACGCCCCGCCTCGTCCCAGCTCTCGCTGCAGCACATAGCGGTTGGCCAGCGCAGTTCTCACCAACTCGAGGAGATCGCCCGACAGATCCGCACCCCAATCCGTATGGTCAGTAATTGAGCCGCGCGCTACACGCGCGGCCTCACTCGTTCCCTACGCACAGAAACGACCAAGGTTCCACGCCGAGCGGCCGACGACGGCGGCAACGCGACGGGCCGGCGGGTCTCAGGGGACCGCCGGCCCGCTCCGAATCTCGGCGTACTCAGGGGGCGGTCTTCAGTCTTCCTTCCCCTTCCCTCCCAACCGACTCAGGATATTGACGCCCGTGGCGGTCTCGATCTGCTCGGTCAGTTTGATGATCGCCTCGGGGAGCTGCCCCGCAGCCGTGGCGACGCCCGTTCCTCTGCCACCCGAGTCGATGACCGTCACCTTGTCGATGTCCATCCTCGCCACCGATCCCGTGATCTCCCGGATGATCTCCGGCAGCATATTCAAGATGAAGATGCGTTCGGCCTCGGTCCCGGCATTCTGGTACAGCGCGATCGTCTGATCCAGCACGTACAAGCGAGCCTTCCCGTCCTCCACGATCGAGGCGGCCGTACCCTTGGCCCGCTGTTCCGACGCCTCCCGATCGGCGTTGGCTGGGAGAAGCACGTCTGCTTCGAGCCGCCGTTGCTCCTTGGCGATCCGCTCCTGCTGGAGCGCTTGCTCTGCAACGACTCGCGCCTTCTCTCCCGACACCGTCGCCTCCGCCTCGCGGGCAAGCGCCTCGGCATCGAGCTCGGCCCGCCGTACCCGGAGGAGATTGCTCTCCTCGGTGATCTTGAGGTCCGCTTGGATCTGTGCCACCTGCGCGGCTTGACGGGCGGCCGCTTCGGTCTGCTCAGCCTCCGACGCGCGCTGCGCCTCGGCGACGCGCGCCTTCTTCAGGATCTCCGCCGTCTGCTGTCGACCGATCGAGTCGAGGTAGTTCACCTCATCGGTCACGTTCTGGATCTTCAGCGTATCCAGCTCGAGACCCAGCTTCTTCAGATCCTCGTCCGCCTCCTCGATGAGCCGATGGGCGAACTTGAGACGGTCTTCGTTCACCTCTTCGGGGGTCAACGTGGCCAGCACGCCGCGAAGGTTTCCTTCGAGCGTGTCCTTGGCAATGTGCATCAGCTCGTCGAACGGCTTGTCGAGCAACCGCTCCACGGCATTGTGTGAGACCGGGTCGCGGGCGCTCACCTTGACGTTCGCGATGCCCTGGACGATGAGCGGGATCCCGCCCCTGGAGTACGCGTTGCGCACGACCACCTCGATGGGGATCGTCCGGAGGTCGATGCGCGACACGCGCTCGACGATGGGGATCCGAAGCGTGCGTCCGCCATGCAGCAGGCGATATCCGATCCGCTGCCCGTCCGTGGTCACGCGGCTCCGCCCCGTCACCACCACCAACTCGTTCGGAAGACAGATGACAATCAGTGACCGTACGGCGTAGATCAAGGCGCCGATGATGCCGAGGCCCACCGCCCCGAGAATGAGTCCTGTCGCTGGGTCCATGCTGCCCCCTAGCCCTTTGAAGGTGGAAGTTCCCGCCCGCCGAACGGCATGACCTGGGCAACCGAATCTGTCACCCGGAGCACGACCACCTCGGCTCCCGGCGGAAGTTCCTGCGTGTAGCCCTCAGCCAGCGCGGCGACGACGTATACCTCGCGCTCGCCCACGCGACACGCGATCCGCCCCCGTTCCCCCTGCGAGAGGGGGATGACCACCCGACCCAGGCAGCCTTCCATGTCCGTGTCGCTGACCGCATCCATCGCGCTCTCGCTCCGCCGCAACCACACGAACGTCCCGTGCGTGGCAAGCATGGCGGCAGTCCCCATAGCGAGCGACGGAATCAAGGCGCCGAATGTGGAAGGAGACTTGATGAGCGTCAGCAGCGTCCCAGTGACGCCGAATCCGGCTAGGAAGAAGATGAAGTTCCGCGGACGAAAGAGCCCCAGCAAGAGATCTCCCGCCCAACCACCACCTGCCGCATGCACATCGTGGGCATCGTGGTTCACATCGTGATCGACGTCGTGATCGAAGTCGTGCCCGCTATCGAAATCGGATCCGTCACCGGCGTCGTGGTCCGCACCGGCGAGGACGGAGAACACCAACAACCCGCCGCCAATGATCGCCGCGAAGATGTAAATCCCCAGCATGTCGTCCCCCCTTCCCCACGGCTTGAACCCTTCCGAATCTGCCGGTCGTGCCTGGCCCCGGCAAGCAGACCGGAATCCGGAGGGCCGCGATGCGCCCAGCCGACGCCAGGCGGGGGCCCAGTCACCCAGGCCCCCGCTCGAATCGCGACGCCGCGCAGGCGTGTCAACGGCCGATCGTGTCCGGCACTATTTCGATCGGTGAAGTCGGAATCACCGTCGTATCAGAGTCGATCGGACTGGATTCACCCGGCTCCGTCGGCTCCCACAGGACATCCAGGAACTCCTGCGCGAGCGCCTCCAGATCGAGGGGAACGATGGCCGTGTCGTCTCGGCCCCGTACCCGCTCGAGATTCACGCGCGCCTTCTCGTACCGCTCGTCCAGCGTCAGCGCCCGACCGAATGCCTCAGCCGCAGCCGCGGAGTAGCCGGACCGCTCCAACGCGATCCCCAGGTTGTTCTGGAACACCGGGATGTCGTCGCGGAGCTGCACCGCACGTGCGAGTGGCGGCAGCGCCTCGCCGAACCGGCTGGCTCGGAGATAGACCAAGCCGAGGTTGTTGGACGACCAGGCGTCACCTTCGTCCAGACGCAGGGCCACCTGGAAGGCCTCGATCGCGGCGTCGATCTCCCCCATCTCGTCGCGGACAAGTCCCATCACTCGATGGCCGTCTGCCGCCGTCGGATCGATGTCGATTGCGCGCTCGACGTAGGGCACCGCCTCGCCGGCTCGACCCGCGCGCGTCAGCACGCGACTCAGATTGAGCAGGCTCTTGACGTGATCGGGATCGCGCTCGAGCGCCGCGCTCAGCGCCCGCTCGGCCGTCTCAAGATCCCCGTGCTTCGACGCCGCCAGGCCGAGCATGTAGTGCCCCCATGCGTTCTCCGGCTTTCGGCCCACGTACGACTCGAACATCAGGGTCGCTTCGCGGTACTTCCCCGCATGGTAGGCAGTTTCCGCCTCCTCGAAGGTGACGTTCTCCGGCACCGTGAACTCGGGCTCGGCCGGCGCGCTCGGCTGAACCGGCGCCTCCGGTACCATCACATTGGCAACCGGCTGCACCGCGAATTCCGACGCCACCTCCGTCGATCCGCTGCGAGCCTCCGGGCTGTCCCCGCCACACCCCGTCAGGAGATAGGCGAGCACGAGAACCGTGGTGACCGAGAGATCTCCGAGACGGTCCTTCACCCGCTGCGAGAGAATGCTGGTGCGTGTCATGAGTGCCTCCCCATTGCTCCGGCGCCCGCAGGCGCCTGGTGACTGTTGGCGGTCACCCACTTCAAAAGCAGCAGGGGGGCCAACCCGACTGTCCGGTCGAGCGGGGCTTGTTATGGGTTGTCATAAAATGAGTTAGCTGATTAGCCGCCACATCAGCAGACGCCTGAATGGCGCCCTGCGTGTCCGAACGGACACATGAATGAGCGGCTTATTGTGTCCGAACGGACACATGATGGTTACCTTCTGGTGATGCCGTGTCGGCGCATGATTTTGAGCAAGCTGGCGTGGTCAGCGAGGCCCAGTTCTTTGGCTGTCCTCGTGATGTGCCAGGCATTGCGCTCCAGAGCTCCGACGACGATCTGACGCTCGGCCTCCGCCTTTCGTTCTTGGAAAGTGCGCGGAGCGTTGGCGGGGAGCGGAGCGCCCTCGGAGGCCTGCAGGTCGGGCGGGAGCGCTGCGGGTCCGATCCGCTCGCCGTCGGTGGCGATGATCATCCGCTCGACCACATTTCGAAGCTCGCGCACGTTGTTGCGGCGCCAGTCGTGAGCCATGAGGAGGGCCACGGCCTCCGCCTCGACCGTTTTGGGGCGGATACCGAGTCGTGCACAGAGGCGGTCCGTCAGGCGGGCGACGAGATCCGGCACGTCGGAGCGCCGATCGCGCAGCGGTGGCACCGACAGCGTGTGGACGTTGAGCCGGAACAGGAGGTCCTGACGGAATCGCTTTGCCTCGACTTCCTGCTCCAGGTCGCGATTCGTGGCCGCCACCACGCGCGTATCGACGGCGATCGTTCGACTCCCCCCGAGCCGCACGATCTCGCGTTCCTCGAGCACCCGTAGGAGCTTGGCTTGGGCCGCCGCCGGCATCTCGCCGATCTCGTCGAGGAACAACGTGCCTTCACGCGCCAATTCGAACGCGCCGCGCCTGGTCTGATGCGCACCGGTGAACGCGCCGCGCTCGTGCCCGAACAGTTCGCTCTCGATGAGGTTCTCCGGAAGCGCCGCACAGTTGACCGCGATGAACGGGCTCCGCTCGCCAGGGCCCAGTCGGTGCAGCTCCCGCGCGACCAACTCCTTACCGGTCCCGCTCTCGCCCACGACGAGGATCGGGCTCGGTATCGGCGCGAGACGGGCCATCGCTGATTTGAGATCCCGCATCGGCCCGCTGGTGCCGATGAGCGACGAGGTGTCGTCGAGCAACCGCGCCCGCAGCGCGGCGACCTCGCCCTCCAGTCGGCCGTGTTCCACGGCATTCTGGATCTCGTGCACGACCTTTTCCATCGACTCGGCCTTGTCGATGAACGCGTACGCGCCAAGGCGCACCGCCTGGACGCAGCGCTCGTAGTTCCCGGTGCCCGTGTACACGATCACGGGAACGCGCAGCTCTCGTTCACTCATCGCCCGTAGGAGGTCGAAGCCGTCCATCCCCGGCATCTCGAGATCGAGAATGACACAATCGACAGCCTCCTCGAGCAGCAGGTCGAGGGCCGCCTGCCCGCCATCGGCCGTGAGGGTCTCGAACCCGCCCAGACGTCGCAGGTCGTAGGCGTACTGCTCTCGCATCGGCGCCACGTCATCGACGACCAGGACGGTGATCACGTCACGTTCTCCTTCGCGGGCGGCGCGGCGGGCAGCTCGATGACCACTCGAGATCCTGCTCCCCGTTCGGTCATCACCCGCAAGGTACCGCCCAAATCGAGCACGAGCCGACGCACGATTGAAAGGCCGAGACCGGTCCCCCCGGATTTCGTGGTGTAGAAATCCTGAAACGCCCGCTCCAGCTCCTCGCGCGTCATGCCTTTCCCCGTGTCGGTGACCGTGACCCGCACCGATCCAGCCGGTGCCCCTTCGCCGACCGACTCGGTGGCAACGAGGACTTCCCCCCCGCCGTCCGACAGGCTCTCGACCGCGTTACCCACAACGTTCTCGACGATGCGGCGCACGGCGACCGGATCGCCCACTACCGGCGGAAGGTTGGGCGCGAGACGAGCGGTCACCTGCCTGGTTCCCCCGGTGGCGCCCCGCGCGACATCTGCCGCGATGCCGTTCACGTCACAGGTTCCCTGGCGGAGCACCGGAGTGAGCCGCGCGTAGTTCGCCGACAAGCCCTCCAGATAGGCTATACCCTGCTCCAGGGTCTGCGACCGCTCGCGAAACACCCCGACCAGTTCTTCGGGTCGCTCCCGGGCCACTTCCTCGAAATGCCGCAGCACATTCCGAATCGGCATGAGTCCGTTCTTGATATCGTGGTTGATCTGTCGTGCGAGATCTCCCACGGCCGCCCGACGTTCGGCCTCTCGCAGTCGCACGATGCTGGTGCGAAGCCGTTCCGTCATCGCGTCCAACAGCCGAGCGAGATCGCCAATCTCGTCGCGTCGATCCACGTCGAAGACCACGTCGAGCCGATCCAAATCGAGCCCCCTCGTCCTGTCCGCAAGCTGCGCGATGGGACGGCTGATCCGCGCCGCGAGCCACAGCGCGGCCAGCATGGCGATCCCTGCCATGGCACCAGCGACGGAGAGGAACCAGCGGTCCACGCTGCCGAGGAGCCGTCTGAGTGGCGTGGGATCGAATCCCACCGCGAGTACTGCTTCGTCCACGGTGACCGCGTCCCCTACACGCCGCAGGAGCGGAATGGGAAAACTCGACCCTGGAATCGGTGAGCCAATCGCGAAAGCCGATCCGGCGCGCACCAAGGTGTCAGTCCCGTGCACAATGGTGATGCCAAGCGGTCCTTCCCCTATCAGTCGTCCCCAGTAGGATTCCTCGGCCTTCATCCCGCCGATCAACGTGAGGCCGCGCCTGCCAATGCGGACGGAGTCGCTCAGCACGATCCCGAGAAACGTCGTGTCCGGCGTGCGCGTTTCCGTGAGCGACGGACCGCCCGACCGGGCGAGGGCCAACGGGAGACCCGGATCGAGTTGGTCGTACGCGTTCCGAAAGTGCCCGGACGAGACGATCCGTCCATCGGCGTCCTGGACTTGCAGCATGGCCAGGCCGGTGGTTCGCATCGCCGACATCGCATAGTCCAGCACGTAGCGGCGGTCCGCTGATCCGGCGAGGGCGAGACGGAATCGGTTATCCGCCGCGAGGTCGGTACCGAGTTGGGCGAGTCGCCCACCGATGTCCGCGCCGAGGCGGAGGATTTCTGTCTCGACGAGCGCCGCCATTGCAGCGGAACGGTCACGGTATTCGTCGCGTAGTCGCTCGCGCATCTCGTGGCGAACGCCGATGGCGAGGGTCGCGACTGGCACCAGCGCGAGGACGAGCGTCGCCGCCACCAGTCGACCGCGAAATTTCACCTCGGCCTCACCGTGGGGATGCCGAAACCGTCAACGGCGATGGGGGCGATTCCGCGGCGGACGATGAGCGTGCGCCGAACATCGATGAGCGGTACCGCCCCCACCCGCACGAGTGCCTGCACCGTGCACGGATCGGCGAGCCGACGCGGCACCGCAACGAGGTACCCGTGATCCCGACCATCGTCGAGACGAGCCAGCAGATCCTCCCGTGGCACGCCGAGACCGGTCACGCGCCGGTCGGCCGCGAGCGCGACAATTCGCTCGGCAAGGGACCGTCCAATCGGATCGTCATGATCGTACAGGATGTGTGGGCTGGAGTCCGCTTCGCCCCGGGGCGAGTCCGATGCCACCGCCTCGCACTCCGCAACCGTGCTCGGCCACTCGGCCGGGTCTGCTGGCCGGGCCGCCGCTGGAACCACATCGCGTGCCAACGACGCACGCTCATCCGCGAGCGCCGTACCGGAAACCCAGGCGCTCGACGCAAATACGTAGGTACGGTCCCAGGGAAGCGGTCGGACCTCGAGCATCGGAAGACCCGTCGCGTAGTCCGCCACGGCGGGATCGTCCGTCACCAACAGGTCCGTCCCGCGATCGAGCACGTCCCGCAGATCCGCGCCGGCGACTCGCCGGAACGCGAGCACAGATGAACGAGATCCTCCCGCCGGTGCCGCGAGGATCCCACCGGGACTGAGGCCCGCTATGCTGTATGGACCCGACCCCATCGGGATACCGCCACCCGGACCGCCAATGCGAATGGCTGCTCGCGGCTGGGCCAGCGCATCGAGCGACGACCCGTTGGGCACCCTAGCGGTCACACGCCCATCCGCCGACACGGTCGGCAGCCACTCGTCGCGCGGCAGCGGCCATGCCGACACGACCATCGCCGCCGTCAGCGGCGCCCCATCCCAGAGCAGCGCATCGGATCGCACACGGAATGCCCACCGCTCGTTCTCGCGGTGCCACGCTACCGCCAGGCCCGGTTGAAGAGCCCCCGTGCAATCGAGCTGGACGAGCGATTCGTAAAGGTGTGCGCCGAGGAGCGCCTCCGAGAAATTCACGGGCCCCTCGGCACGGCCCACCATCACCGGGTCGGTGAGCGCGATGCGGATCGTGTCGGGAGCATCGCCCATCGGCGAGACGATGTCACAGCTCGTCACCGACGCTGCCGGTGGCGGCGCCGAAGCAGGCGGCGCACCGGCACATGCGGTCGCCACCACGAGCGCCAGCGTTGCGCCGATCTGGCGGTGCGGGGCCGGAAGCCCCGTCGGGGAGCTGCGGTCGTCAGAGCGCATGGGCAGCCGGCAGACCGATTCTATCTCGTCGCGATCGCCCGCACACCCTCCGCGAGCCGGGCGATCTCGTCGTCGCTCGTGTAGCACGCGCACCCCGCGCGGACGATACCTTCGGGCGCGCAGCCCAGCCGCTCGATCACCGTCTTAGCATAGAAATCCCCATTCGAGGTGAACAGGCCGAACTCGGCCAAGGCCCGTGTCACGTCCGATGATGGTACCCCGTCGACCAGAAACCCCACGGTCGGCGTGCGCGGCGCATCGGGCGGCGGTCCAAACAGCCGGACGCCGGGGATCGCGGCCAGGCCCTCCCACAGCGCTTGAAACAACGCCGCGCCACGGGAGTGAAACGCCTCGTAGACCGTCACGAGTCGCGTCCGCAGCTCCCCCTGACCCCCGAGTGACGCTAGCCAATGAATGCCTGCCGCTGCACCGACGATCCCCTCGTGGTTCAGCGTCCCCGTTTCCGCACGCTCGGGAGCGTCATGGGGCGCCGGCGCCAGGCGGGGGAAGTCGATCGCGTCGAGCAGGTCGCGTCGGGCCCAGAGAACTCCGATGTGAGGGCCGTAGAACTTGTACGGTGAACAGACGAAGAGGTCACAGCCGAGGCCCGTGACGTCCGGTAGCGCGTGCGGCGCGTAATGGACGCCATCCACGAACACCAGTGCGCCTCTGGCGTGAGCGGCGTCCGCGATCAGCCGGACATCGTTGATGGTGCCAAGGGAATTCGCCGCGGCCCCGATGGCCACAACGCGCGTGCTGTTCCCGATGAGGCTCAGCACGTGGTCCAGCTCGAGTTGTCCGGTCGCAGGTACAAACCGTCCCCACCGAACCGTCACGCCTCGCTCCGTCTCGAGAGCCGTCCACGGCGCGATGTTCGCGTGATGGTCCAACTCGGTCACCACGATTTCGTCCCCCGGTCCAAGTCGACGTCCGAGCCCGCGCGAGAGATGAAACGTCAGCGTCGTCATGTTCGCGCCGAACACGATCTCGTGCGGCGTACCGTTGACGAAATCGGCGAACGCCGTCCGGGCCGAGCCGAGTGCCTCATCGGTTTCGGCGCTCGAAGGATATTCCCAGTGCGTGTTGGCGTTGTGGTGATACAGGTACTCCTTCATGGCGTCGCCGACGGCGCGGGGGACTTGCGTGCCGCCCGGCCCGTCGAAATACGCCACGGGAAAGCCCCCATGGCGGCGCTCGAGCGCCGGGAAATGACTGCGAATCGCTGCGGTCGTAGCCACGTTGCCGACGACTGCAGCGGCGGACACTCCAGCCATTCCCTGTCGACCCATCACTCGCTCCGTGAGTTCGGACCTGCTTGCTCAATATATGCCGCGACCATTCACCTACCAGACGCGCGGGCTATATTAGCGGATCGTCACCGCAGGGTCTCCCATGGAGTCATATCAGATACAGAATGTCGTCGAGATGCTCATCATCTCCGTCTCGAGCATCTCTGCCCTCTGGATCGTGACGCGCGCCTGGATCGGCCGCCGCGGCCGGATCGGTGGCGCGGACGTCACCCGCCTCACCGAGTCGGTCGAGCGGCTGCGTGAGAGCGTGGAGGGCATGCGGATGGAACTGGGCGACGTCGGCGAACGCCTCGAGTTCACCGAGCGGGTGCTCGCCCAACTCGCCGATCGCGGACCCGGTCGACCCCCACTCCCGCCATCGTGATTCACGACGCGCCGGTACCACCATTCACCCAAGCGTGGGCCGACGCGTTCCGCGCTCGGGTGAATGAGAGCCCCGAGTACCGGCAGGCCGCCAAGCGCTGGCACGGGCCGCTCGCCCTCGTACTCGAGCCATCCCCACACCACGGCTTCCCAACACCGCGGGCGCTCGTGCTCGAATTCGACGGCCGCGGCTGCATCCGCGCCGACGCCGAGACAACCGATCGGGTCGATGCGCCGTTCGTGATCACCGGAGAGTACCGCTCGTGGAAGCGCATCATGCGCGGCGAGCTCGATCCGATTACGGCCATCGTGAGGCGTCGCCTGCACCTGCACGGCTCATTGGCCAAGGTGCTGCTGCACGCGAGGGCGGCCAAGACGCTCATCGCCTGCGCGACGACGGTCCCCACCCAATTTCCTGACGACGAAATGCCTCGGTAGGTGTCGGTCAGTGAGCGCACTCGCAGACGTCGCTGTTGCACGAGGCGGCGTGGCTAGGTATTCCTGACGCACGCAAGGATTCGAGCCGGCGATCGGCGCGGCAACCTCACGGTGGCAGGATATCGATGTCCATTACGTTGGTGATCCTCGCGGCGGGCCGAGGAAGTCGGTATGGCGGCCTCAAGCAGCTCGAGCCCATCGGGCCGCGGGGGGCCACG